>CBJMVH010000035.1:0-44043 GCA_966433195.1 uncultured Ralstonia sp. | reverse complement strand
CCCCGCGGCTCCTCCCTGACGCGGGTTCCCATCGATGGCTCGATGGGGTCGTTACCCCCGTTGCGCGTTTGGCGACGGGGTTTTTTTTGCCTGTTCCGTCTGTGCGGCCGGCTCCAGGGCCTCGGGCAGACACAGCCAGCCTGCGACAATTCGCTGCGCCTCTTCGATGCCGCGGCGCTTCAGGCTCGAGAACAACTGCACCGTGAGCGACACATCACCGTCGATCTGCGCCTGGTAGTCCTTCAGCACCTTGCGTGCCGCCATCAGCGCGCGCGACGCGTCGTTGTTGGTCAGCTTGTCGGCCTTGGTGAGCAGCACGTGGATCGGCTTGCCCGTCGGGAGGAACCACTCGACCATCTGGCAATCGAGGTCGGTGAAGGGGCGGCGCGCGTCCATCATGATGACCAGGCCTGCGAGTTGTTGGCGTGCCTGCACGTAGTCGCCCAGCAGATGGACCCAGTGCGATTTGGTCTCGCCCGGCGCTTCGGCATAGCCGTAGCCGGGCAGGTCGACCAGGAAGCCGAGCGGGTCTTCCGCCTTGGCCGGCATTACCGAGAAATAGTTGATGTGCTGCGTGCGCCCGGGCGTCTTACTGGAAAACGCCAGTCGCTTCTGGTTGCACAGGATGTTGATGGCGGTGGACTTGCCCGCGTTGGAACGTCCGGCAAACGCGACTTCCGGCACAGCGGTCGCCGGTAAATCACGCAGATGATTGACGGTGGTAAAGAAACGGGCTTGATGGAGGAGCGACATACGCGGCGATGCTTGTAGACTGCGTGGATTGCTGCGCCGCGAGGTCGCATTGCAGAAGGCTTATTGTACAATACGCCGGTTTACGGACGTCCCCAACAGACCCGTCGCAGGACCGCCCCGAGGCCCGGGCCGGTCCGTTTTCATGCGCGGAACTGGCACAAGGAGAGGGGGATGCCCGGCGCCGCATATTTCGGCTATAGAGGCCAGCATTAGGCGGCGCACGCAGCATTCGAAAACAATCTAACAAGGTGTGCGAATGAACCGCATCGCGAACGTTTTGGCTGTTGCAGCGCTGTCCCTGGCATCGGCTTTCTCCGTGGCCCATGCTGAAGAACATAAAGTCGCCAAGGCCGATGCGGCGCGCGGCGAGACCCTCTTCAATACCGGCGTTCCTGCCAACGGCGTGCCAGCGTGTACCAGCTGTCACGGTGCCGGCGGCAACAGCGCGATGAACGTCAACCCCAAGCTCGCGGGCCAGCACGCCGAGTACATCGAGAAGCAACTCAAGGATTTCAAGGCCAAGACCGAGCGCAACCAGCCGGTCATGTCGCTGTACGCCAGTGCGCTGTCCGATCAGGACATGAAGGACATCGGCGCCTACCTGGGTAAGCAGGCCGCCTGGAAGCCGGGCTCGGCCAAGAACAAGGACACCATCGAGCTCGGCCAGAAGCTGTATCGCGGCGGTGATGCCAAGCGCGGTATCGCAGCGTGCGCCGGTTGCCACGGCCCGACCGGTGCTGGCATTCCTGCGCAGTACCCGCGTATTGCCGGCCAGTTTGCCGAATACACCGAGGCGCAATTGGTGGCGTTCCAGAACGGCACCCGCAAGAACAGTGTGCAGATGCATGATCTGGCTGGGCGCATGACGGCCGATCAGATCAAGGCTGTGGCTGACTACATCGCTGGTCTGCGCTAATCCGCCGCACCCGGCCGTCGTTTGACGGTCGCACAATCAACAAGGAGAACAGGGTGGCAATGCGCCTGGCATCGCCACCCTGTTTTCGTTTCTGAATAGCGTTGTCCCGCATGTCTTCTGCTTCCACCTCCGGCGTCCAGATCCGCACCCGCCGCCGCGCGCTGCGCGAGACGGTCGAGTTGCTGTCGTCGATGCGCTTTGCGATCAGCCTGTTGACGGTGATCGCCATTGCCAGCGTGATCGGCACGGTGCTCAAGCAAAACGAGCCGTATCCGAACTACGTCAACCAGTTCGGGCCGTTCTGGGCCGATGTGTTCCGCTCGCTGACGCTGCCCACGGTCTATAGCGCGTGGTGGTTTCTGCTGATCCTGGCGTTTCTGGTGGTGTCGACGTCGCTGTGCATTGTGCGCAATGCGCCCAAGATGCTGGCCGACATGCGCACCTGGCGCGAGAACGTGCGCGAGGGTAGCCTGCGCGCGTTCCACCACAAGGATGAGTTCGATGCGCCGGGCGATACGACGACCGTGACGGCTCGCTTGGCGGCGCTCGCGCAGAACCGTGGCTTTCGCATCAAGGCGTTTGCACGCGAGGGCGGCGCCACGCTCATTACCGCCAAGGCGGGTGCGGGTAACAAGATCGGCTACATCCTGGCGCACGCGGCCATCGTCATCATCTGCATTGGCGGGCTGCTGGACGGCGACATGATGATCCGTGCGCAGATGTGGTTTGGCGGCAAGTCGCCGATCAAGGGCAATGCGGTCATCAGCGAGATCGGGCCCGAGCATCGTCTGTCGACGTCCAACCCGGGCTTTCGCGGCAATGCATTTGTGCCGGAGGGGGCGACGGTCAGCACGGCGATCCTGAACATCGCAGACGGCGCCCTGATCCAAGACCTGCCGTTCATGATCACGCTCAAGAAGTTCACGGTGGAGCATTACTCGACCGGCATGCCCAAGCTGTTCGCCAGCGACATCGTGGTGACTGACCGCCGCACCGGCAAGCAGACCGAAGCGCGCGTCGAGGTGAACAAGCCGTTTGTGGTCGACGGCGTGGCGATCTACCAGTCGAGCTTTGAAGACGGCGGCTCCAAGCTCAAGTTGACGGGTTTCCCCATGCAGGGTGCCAACGCGAAGACCTTCGCGCTGTCCGGCACCGTAGGGCAAAACACCAAGCTCACCGGCCACGGCGCCGACTACACCGTTGAGTTCAGCGATTTCCGCCTGATGAACATCGAGACGGTGACGGACGCCTCCGGCAAACCGGATGCTCGTGGTGTCGGCAAGAAGGGCGCGGCGGAGAGCGGTTTGCGCGCTGAGCTCGGCAACGTCACCAAGATGACGCACGATCGTGATCTGCGTAACGTTGGCCCGTCCGTGCAGTACAAGCTGCGCGATGCCAACGGCCAGGCGCGCGAGTTCAGCAACTACATGCTGCCGATCACGCTGGATGGGCAGTCGGTGTTTCTCGCTGGCGTGCGCACGCAGCCTGATGAACCGTTCCGCTATCTGCGCATTCCCGCAGATGCACAGGGCACGGTGAACGAGTGGATGCGCCTGCGCGCCGCGCTGCAGAACCCAGCGTTGCGAGCCGAGGCGGCCCGCCGATTTGCGCTGCTCTCCATGCCGGGCGATGACCGCGCCACGCTGCGCCAGCAATTGACGGAAAGTGCCCAGCGCGCGCTCGACTTGTTTGCCGGGGCCGCGGCCATCGCCGAAAAAGGCGCACCCGCCGATGGGCAGGGTGGCTTTGCTGCCATGGCGACCTTCCTGCAGAAATCCGTGCCAGAAGGCGAGCGCGAGAAGGCGGCCGACGTGCTGATGAAGATCATCAACAGTTCGATGTGGGAGCTGTGGCAACTGGCGCGAGCGCAGGATGGCTTGCCCGCGCCTGCCGTGGATGCAGCCAGCAGCCAGTGGCTGCAGAGCGCAATCAATTCGATCTCGGACAGTTTCTTTTACGGCGCGCCCGTGTATCTGCAGCTCACCGACTTCCAGCAGGTGCAGGCCAGCGTGTTCCAGCTCACACGTGCGCCGGGTAAAAACATCGTGTATCTTGGGTCGTTGCTGCTGGTATTGGGCGTGTTCTCCATGTTCTACGTGCGGGAGCGCCGCTGGTGGCTGTGGGTCCGCCCGCATTCGGGCGCGTCCGGCGCACACGTGCTGACTGCCATGTCGACCACGCGCCGCACGCTCGACTTCGACCGCGAGTTCGAGCGCCTCAAGCAAGACGTCCGCGATGCCGCGGGCGCCACGGATACAAGCAGCGACGCCTCCGCGGCAGACGCCCCCCCCAAATCAACGAAGTGAGCAGGTGATGGACGCGACCAATCCTCCCAAACTATCCGCAGCGACCGTAGGGAACGCTGATCTGGGTGCGTTGGAGCGCCCATCGTACTTCCGCCGACTGGGCTGGTTCGATTGGCTCTTCGCCGTGTTGCTGGCGGGCGGCGCGGGGTATGCCTTCTCGCGCTATGGCGCCTATATGGATGGCTACGAGCGCGGCATCCTCGTTGCCGCCGTGCCGGCCTTTGCATGGCTGGGCTGGACGTGGAAACCGGTGCGCATGCTGATGATCGGCATCGCCGTGCTGGCGCTGTTCGGCATCTCGCAGTACAGCGGCGCCAATGGCCCGGAGCTTGCTCGCGCCGACCACGCTTTCTTCCTCAAGTATTTCCTTGCGAGCCAGTCGGCCATCCTGTGGATGAGCGCGCTGATCTTCTTGTCCACGCTGTTCTTCTGGACTGGGCTGATGCTGCGTTGGGAGGCGGGCGGATCGATTGGTAGCAAGCTTTGCTGGGCGGCGGTGGTGCTCGGCCTGACCGGCATGCTGGTGCGCTGGTACGAGTCGTATCTGGTGGGCGCAGATATCGGCCACATCCCCATCTCGAATCTGTATGAGGTGTTCATCCTCTTTACGCTGATCACCTCGTTGTTCTATCTGTACTACGAGCAGCGCTACAAGACGCGCGCGCTGGGGCCCTTCGTGATGCTGGTGGTGTCGGCGGCGGTGGGCTTTCTGCTGTGGTACACGGTGTCGCGCGGCGCGCAGGAGATCCAGCCCCTGGTGCCCGCGCTGCAAAGCTGGTGGATGAAGATCCACGTGCCGGCCAACTTCATTGGCTACGGTACGTTTGCCCTGGCGGCCATGGTGGGCGCGGCCTACCTGCTCAAGGAGCACGGCATGCTGGTGGACCGCCTGCCCTCGCTCGAAGTGCTGGACGATGTGATGTACAAGGCCATCACAGTCGGCTTCGCGTTCTTCACCATCGCTACCATCCTGGGCGCGCTGTGGGCGGCCGATGCCTGGGGCGGCTACTGGAGTTGGGACCCGAAGGAAACCTGGGCGCTGATCGTCTGGCTGAACTACGCGGCGTGGCTGCACATGCGCCTGATGAAGGGACTGCGTGGGCGCATGGCGGCATGGTGGGCACTGATCGGTCTGCTGGTGACGACGTTCGCCTTCTTGGGCGTGAACATGTTCCTGTCGGGCCTGCACAGCTACGGCGAGCTGTAAGTCACAAAAATTCTTCGGCGGACTGGAATAAAGACGCGTCTAGCGTGTTTACTGCTCTGTGAGGGCGCAACCCCGTGCCCCTCCACCCAAGGAGAACAAGATGAGCCAGTCCGCAGCTTCCACCCAGTCGTTCCATCCGCGCATGGCGTTGGCCGGCGCCGTCCTGCTCGCCGCGCTCGGTTTGGCCGGCTGCAGCAGCATGGGCATGGGGGCGTCCACGCCGTCGGCCGTCAAGGTGACCAACGGCACCCTCACGGACCAGCACGGCATGACGCTGTACACGTTTGACCGCGACGCCGCCGCTGGCAAGAGCGCCTGCAACGGCAAGTGCGCTGACAACTGGCCGCCGCTGGCCGCCAATGACGCCGACCAGCCTTCCGGCGACTACACCATCATCACCCGCGACGACGGCAAGAAGCAGTGGGCCTACCACGGCAAGCCGCTCTATCTCTGGAGCAAGGACAAGATGCCTGGCGACCAGACCGGTGATGGCTTCATGAACGTCTGGCACATCGCCAAGCCGTAAGCGCAACGCCTTCGTTCGCGCCGACATGTCCGATCTGGCGAGCCGGCTGATTGCGCTCACGCCACGCCTGCGCCGGCATGCGCGTGGTCTGGTCCACGACGCCAGCCGCGCCGACGATCTCGTCCAGGACACGCTGGAACGCGCCTGGCGCTACCGCTGGCGCTTCCAGTTCCGGCCGCGGCTCGGGCCGCTTGGCGCGGGCGGGCAGGGCGATGGGCTGTTCGCGTGGTTGCTGACCATCATGCATCGCTTGCACCTCAATGCCGTGCGTCGGCCCGACCGCATCGAGTTGACCGATGTGTTGCCCGACATCCCCGTCGAAGACGACCCCGGTCTGCGGCGTGACCTGCTGCGCGCGCTTGCGACGCTGCCCGAAGATCAGCGTGCCGTGTTGTTGCTGGTGGGCTTGGAGCAGTTTGCCTACCAGGAAGCCGCCGATGTGCTGGGCGTACCGCTGGGCACAGTGATGTCGCGGCTGTCGCGCGCACGCGAGCGCATGCGACTGGCGCTCGAGGGCGGCGCTGCCGCCCGTTCCTTCGCTGACAGCAGCCCGGCGCTGCACCGCGTGAAGTGAGGCCGACCATGTCTGCCGATATCCACATCGACGAACTCCACGCTTACGCCGACGGCCGTCTGCCTGCCGCACGCCGCGCCGCCGTGGAGGCATATCTGGCTGCGCACCCGGCCGCCGCTGCCGAGGTAGCGGCGTGGCGCAAAGTCGATATGCAACTGCATCGTGCGCTCGATCCGCTGCTGAACGAGCCGGTGCCGCAGCGCCGCATTCCGTCGGCGATTCTGACGGCCGCACGGCGCCCGGCCGCGACTGGGTTTGGTGCGATGCGCGGTTGGGGCGCGTTGGCGTTGGGCGTCGCGTGCCTTGCAGTGGGTGCTGGTGCGGGCTGGCTCGGTCGAAGTGCTCTGGAGCGCACGGTGCCGATGCAACGTTTTGCCAACGATGCCCTCGTATCGCACGTTGTCTTCTCTCCCGAGTCGAAACACATGGTGGAGGTGCCGGCCAATGAAGAAGCGCATCTCGTCACTTGGCTGTCGCGCCGCTTGGATGCGCAACTGCACATTCCTGACCTGACGCCGCTCGGCTATCGGCTGGTGGGCGGGCGACAGACCGTATCGGCGGATATGCCCACAGCCATGTTGATGTACGAAGGGCCGGGCGGCACGCGCATCTCCGTGCAATTGCGGCGCATGCCAAACAACCGCGACACCGGTTTCCGGCTGGAGACCCTGGCACCGGACAACCGCGTGCTGCAGGCGATCCACCCGGCCGCCGATCACCCCGCGCCGATGGCGTTCTACTGGGCCGATCACGGCTTGGGGTTTGCAGTCTCGGGGCCGCTGTCGCGCGCGCAGTTGCTGGACGTGGCGCAGGCCGTCTACCGGCAATACAGCGAGTTCACCGCCCCGGCGCCCAAGAAGGAATAGCACCACATTTTTTTTGCTCGTGCTGTCAGGTTGGCGGCTTGGGCACGACCAACGCACATGGGACAGCGTTCCCGCACAACGAGGACCACCGATCATGCTGATCAAGACCGACCGCTGGCTGCACGGCGAAGATATCCCCGCCAGCGAGATCACGCCCCAGCACATCTTTGAGCAGCGCCGCCGCTTCCTGGCTGCAGCGGCCATGGGCGCCGCCGGCGCAGCACTCACGCCATGGGCATCGCGCGAGGCGTTTGCCGCCAATGCGCCGCTGGCCAAGCTGGCCGCCAAGCCCAATCCGGCCTACACCACGGTCGAGAAAGCCACCCCGTACGACCAGGTCACCACGTACAACAACTTCTACGAGTTCGGCACCGACAAGGCCGACCCAGCGCGCTACGCTGGCACGCTGCGTCCGCGCCCGTGGCAGGTCAGCGTGGAGGGCTTGGTCAAGACGCCCAAGACGTATGACCTAGACGATCTGATGAAGCTCGCCCCGATGGAGGAGCGCGTCTACCGCCTGCGCTGCGTCGAGGGCTGGTCGATGGTGATTCCGTGGGTCGGCTTTTCGCTGGCCGAGTTGATCAAGCGCGTGGAGCCGCAGGGCAGCGCCAAGTACATCCAATTCATTTCGCTGGCGGACAAGCGCCAGATGCCCGGCGTGAGCAGCCCGGTGCTGGAGTGGCCCTACAGCGAAGGTCTACGTCTGGACGAGGCGATGCACCCGCTGACGCTGCTGACCTTCGGCCTCTACGGCCAGGTGCTGCCGAACCAGAACGGCGCGCCGGTGCGCGTGGTGGTGCCGTGGAAGTACGGCTTCAAGAGTGCCAAGTCCATCGTCAAGATCCGCTTTGTCGACAAGCAGCCGCCCACCAGCTGGAACATCGCCGCCGCCAACGAATACGGCTTCTATTCCAACGTGAACCCGACCGTGGATCACCCGCGTTGGAGCCAAGCCACCGAGCGCCGCATCGGCGAAGACAAGGGCGGGTTTGGCGGCCTGTTCGCACCCAAGCGCAAGACGCTGATGTTCAACGGCTACGATCAGGTCGCCCCGCTGTATGCGGGCATGGATCTGCGCAAGAACTTCTGAGGCCGAGATGACACGTCTGCCGTCCATGCTCTCGCCCAAGGTGCTACGCGTGGTGAAGATTGCCGCGTGGCTGGTTGCGCTCGTGCCGTTTCTGCGCATCGTGTTCCTCGGCGCGACGGACCAGTTCGGGCCGAACCCGTTGGAGTTCGTCACGCGCTCGACCGGCACGTGGACGCTGGTGCTGCTGTGCTGCACGCTGGCCATCACACCGTTGCGCCGGCTCACGGGCATGAACTGGCTGATCCGACTGCGCCGCATGCTGGGGCTGTACACGTTCTTCTATGGCACGATCCACTTTTTGATCTGGCTGCTGGTCGATCGCGGGCTTGATCCGGCGTCGATGCTGAAAGACATCGTCAAGCGGCCCTTCATTACCGTGGGTTTCGCCGCCTTCGTGCTGATGATCCCGCTGGCGGCGACGTCCACCAACGCGATGGTGCGGCGCCTCGGCGGCAAGCGCTGGCAGTGGCTGCACCGTCTTGTGTATGTGACGGGTGTGCTGGGCATCCTGCACTACTGGTGGCACAAGGCCGGCAAGCATGACTTTGCCGAAGTGTCGATCTATGCGGCGGTGATGGCGGTGCTGCTGGGGCTGCGCGTGTGGTGGGCGTGGCGCGGCTCGCGGCAGACGGTCGTGCCGCGTGGCGCCGTCCCATCTGGCGATTGAGGCTTGCGCCAACGTGCAACGAAAAAGGCCGCGCGGGTGAGCAACCCGTCGCGGCCTTTTTGCTTGGGATGACGCTGGCTTAGACCGGCAACAGATGCTCGCCGCGGATCAAGTCTTCAAAGCACTCGCGCTCGCGCACCAAGTGCACCTTGTCGCCGTCGACAATCACTTCCGCCGCGCGATTGCGCGTGTTGTAGTTCGAGCTCATCGTGAAGCCGTACGCGCCGGCCGACAGCACGGCCAGCAGGTCACCGGCTTGCACCGCCAGCGAGCGATCACGGCCGAGCCAGTCGCCCGATTCGCACACCGGGCCCACCACGTCGTAGACGACTGGCGCGCTTTCGCCCTCCCGCACCGGCACGATGTGGTGGTACGCCTCGTACATTGCGGGACGGGCCAGATCGTTCATGGCCGCATCGACGATGCAGAAGTTCTTGCTGGCGCCCGGCTTGAGGTATTCGACGCGCGTGAGCAGCAAACCGGCATTACCGACCAGCGAGCGGCCCGGTTCGAACAGCACGGTGCGGTCGCCAAAGCCGCGCTGCTCGACGCGATCCAGCAGCGTGCGAGCAAAGGCGGTGATGTCGGGCGGCGTCTCGTCCGTGTACGTGATGCCAAGGCCGCCGCCCACGTCGATGTGCGACAGGCGGATGCCCTCGGCGTCCAGCTTGGTCACCACGTCGAGCACCTTGTCCAGCGCATCCAGGTACGGCGATACCTCGGTGATCTGCGAGCCGATATGGCAGTCGATGCCAACCACGCGCAGATGGGGCATGGCCGCGGCGGCGCGGTAGGTCGGCAACACTTCGTCGAAGGCCACGCCGAACTTGTTGCCCTTCAGGCCCGTCGAGATATACGGGTGGGTTTTGGCGTCCACGTCCGGGTTGATACGCAGCGACACGGGCGCAGTCTTGCCCATCGATGCCGCCACGTCGTTCAGGCGGTGCAGCTCGGGAATCGACTCCACGTTGAAGCACGCCACGCCAGCTTCCAGGGCGATGCGCATTTCGTCTGCGCTTTTGCCCACACCCGAGAACACGACTTTCGATGCCGGCGCGCCAGCCGCCAGCACGCGCTTGAGTTCACCCGCGGAAACGATATCGAAGCCCGCGCCAAGCTGCGCGAACACCTGCAACACGGCCAAGTTGGAATTCGCTTTCATGGCGTACTGCACCTGCGCATTGCGACCCTCGCACGCGGCGGCGTAGGCGCGATAGTTGGCTGTGAGCGCGGCGCGCGAATACACATACGTGGGCGTACCGAACTGCGCGGCAATCGCGTCGAGCGCGACGCCTTCCATCATCAGCGCGCCTTGCTGGCGGATCAGGGACTCGGACATGAGCGGGAACATTCAAGGCGCCACTTCAGGCTGGGTGAGTGGCACCGGTTGAGCAAAAAGGGCGGGATCAGCGATTGGCGGGCACCGCGCTGGCGGCGTCCGCGGCCGGTTTGGTGCCCGGCACCGGCGGTTGAGGCGCGGCATTCGGGCCGGCGATGCCCGGATCGGTCGTTTCGGGTGCGGTCGGTGCAGGCGGCACCTTGGGCATGTACAGCGGCCCGCGAATCCCGCAGCCGGATAGGCCTGCGACCGTCAGGGTCAGGCCGACAATGGCTACAATGGCGGCGGTTCGTATCATCGGATGATGGTGCGGAAAGAGCCTCAAGGCTGCGGCCTTGCGGCGATGTGAGTCACATGAGAGGCGAGGCGCTCGCGGGCCAGAACGGCCGCCGCGCAAGATTTTGGAGTGTAGCATGCCCCCCCTGAGCGAATCGGAGTTCCTGGCCCTGGCCGATGCCGAACTCACCCGCATCGAAAGCATTGTTGAAATTGCCGCCAACGAAGCCGAAGCCGACATTGAAGTCACCCGCACCGGCAACGTGCTGACGCTTGAGTTTGACGACGGCTCCAAGATCATCGTCAACAGCCAGGCGCCCATGCAAGAGCTGTGGGTGGCCGCGCGCGCGGGCGGTTTCCACTTTCGCCGCGGTGACGACGGCCGATGGCTCGATACGCGCAGCCAGGAAGAGCTGTACGTGGCGCTGTCACGCTATGTCAGCCAACAGTCCGACGTGGATGTGACGCTGGCCGCCAACTGAGCAGGGCCGCCACGCCAAAAGAAAAGCCGCCCCGAAGGGCGGCTTTTTCATGCGCGACGCGTTTCAGTTGCCGCGGAACATGTCGAGGATCTTTTGTTTTTCCTGCTCCGGCGTCGGCGCCAGATTGATGCCTGGCTGCTGCGGTTGCTGATCGCCGGCCGGCGCTTGGGCACCCGGCAGTGCATCACCCAGGCCTACCGAAGCCACGCCCTGGCCATTCGCGTATTCCTCGTAGGCCCAGTCGCCGGCCATCTGCACGACGCCTTCCGGCGGCTGGCGATCCGTCTCGGGCTGGCCCTTGAGCGCGTAGCCCATGTAATTGATCCAGATCGGCAGGGCCAAGCCGCCACCGGTTTCACGGTCGCCCAGGCTGCGTGGGTTGTCGTAGCCCATCCAGGCAATCCCGACCAGCTTGGGCGTGTACCCGCAGAACCATGCGTCAAACGAGTCGTTGGTGGTCCCGGTCTTGCCGGCCATGTCGCTGCGGCCGAGCTTTTGCTTGGCAAGGTAGCCCGTACCATTGGCCACCACGCTGCGCAGCAGCGAATCCATGATGAAGTCGTTGCGGGGGTCGATCACGCGCACGGCATCCTTATTGGCCGTCATCGGGTGCGCTTGCTGGATGACGGTGCCGCGCGCATCCACCACACGATCGATGATGTATGGATTGACGCGGTACCCGCCGTTGGCGAACACCGAGTACGCACCCGCCATCTGCAGCATCGTCACCGAGCCTGCGCCCAGTGCCATCGGCAGGTAGGCAGGGTGCTTGTCCGCCTCGAAGCCGAAACGGGTGATGTACTGCTGCGCGTACTGCGTGCCGATCGCGCGCAGGATACGCACCGACACCAAGTTCTTTGACTTCTGCAGCGCGCGGCGCATCGTCATGGGGCCGTCGTAGCCGCCGCCGTAGTTTTTGGGCTCCCACACTTGGCCGCCGGTGTCGCCGGTCGGGATGGACAGCGGCGCATCGTTGATCACCGTGGACGGCGAGAAGCCCTTGTCCACCGCCGCCGAATAGATGAACGGCTTGAAGCTCGACCCCGGCTGGCGCCACGCCTGCGTAACGTGGTTGAACTTGCTGCGGTTGAAATCGAAGCCGCCGACCATCGAGTAGATCGCGCCCGTCTGCGGGTCTACCGAGATGAAGCCCGAGGCCACTTCCGGCAGTTGGGTGATCGACCACTTCTGCGTTTTGGCGTCCTGGATCACGCGGATCACGGCACCCGGTCGCAGCTTGATCTTCGGCTGCGCGTTGGCCGACAGCGCAGCCTGTGCGAAGCGCAGGCCGTCACCCGCCAGGTCAATCGTCTCGCCCGACAGCATGGTTGCGCGCACCAGCTTGGGCGCCACGCTCACCACCACGGCCGACTGCAGATCGTCGCTGCTCGGATGTTCGAGCAGCACATCGTCGATGGCTTGTTCCCGCTCATCGGCATCGGCGGGAAGGTCGATGAACGCCTCCGGCCCGCGATAGCCATGGCGGCGCTCGTAGTCTAGGATGCCGCGACGCACGGATTGATAGGCCACATCCTGATCGCCCTTGCGCAGCGTGGTGTAGACGTTCAGGCCGCGCGTGTAGGTCTCTTCGTGGTACTGCGCATACATCAGTTGGCGCACCATTTCGGCGACATACTCGGCGTGCACGTCGAACTCATGGCCTTCGCTGCGCACGGGCAGCTGCTCATGGATGGCCTGGTCGTACTGTTCCGGCGTGATGTAGTGCAGGTCACGCATGCGCTGCAGGATGTACTCCTGGCGCACCTTGGCGCGCTTCGGGTTCACCACCGGGTTGTATGCCGACGGCGCCTTGGGCAGCCCGGCCAGCATGGCGGCCTCAGCCAGGGTGATGTCCTTGATGTTCTTGCCGAAGTAGATCTGCTCGGCGCTGGCAAAGCCATACGCGCGCTGGCCCAGGTAGATCTGGTTCATGTACAGCTCGAGGATCTGATCCTTGGTCAGACTCGCCTCGATCTTGTACGAGAGCAGCATCTCGTAGAGCTTGCGCGTGTACGTTTTCTCGCTCGACAGGAAGAAGTTGCGCGCCACCTGCATGGTGATGGTCGACGCGCCCTGCGACAGGCCGCCGTGCAGATTCGCGAGCCCTGCGCGCAGCACGCCAATGAAATCCACGCCGCCGTGCTCATAGAAGCGATCGTCTTCGATGGCCAGCACGGCGCGCTTCATCACGTCGGGCATCTGCGTGATGGGCACGAAGCTGCGGCGCTCTTCACCGAATTCGCCGATGAGGACGTTGTCGGCGGTGTACACGCGCAGCGGAATCTTCGGGCGGTAATCGGTGATGGCGTCCAGCGACGGGAGATTGGGCGCGGCCACCAGCAGGGCATAGCCCACCAGTAGCGCCCCGACGACCCCCAAGGCAACGAACAAGCCGAGCATCCAGAGGAGCAGGCGCGCCCACAACGGGCGTCGGGCTTTGGGCGGCTTGGGCGAAGCTGGGGTGGTTTGGGCAGTAGCCATTACAGGGGCACCGGGGGTGTCAGTCAGCGTGGCCGCGATTATATCGTTGGGACTCGCGCCCTCCGGACGTGCGGGCGTAACAGCGCGTAACCGCTGTCACGCCGGTAGCGTCATTGCCACTTCTGCGGTCCATGCAGCACGATTGGCGGATGAGGTGTGCGCTCGGCGCCCCAATATTCAAGGTGTCGAAGAATCCGCCGTTAGAAGTAGACGAAGCGGAAAGCAAGTCAGACGAAAGGGGTATCCCCCGACCGTGGGGTTTTGACAACGCTTTACGAACCGGCGCCTGCGAAATGCTTCGCGGCCAGTCGGAGCGTTTGCCTGTTCTAAAGGATTTTGTGAGAATCCAGCAGCAAATCCATGCAGGCTATGGCGCACGTTGGACGTAGGTCGGGCGCCAGGGTTCAAAAATATATAAACGGTGGGGTGTCTCTGTGCGACGGGGTTTGTTGTCCGGCCTGCTGCGCCGCAATATCGTCGGGATAGATATCGGGTCTTCCAGCGTCAAGGTGGTGGAGTTGTCCGCCAACGGCAAGCAGGGGGATTTCCGACTCGAGAAATGCGCAAGCGAGCTCATTGAACGCAGTGCCGTCGCGGACGGCAATCTGGTCAATATCGATGCGGTGGGCAATGCGCTTAAGCGTGCCATTGCCAAGGCGGGTATCCGCAGCAAGGAGGCCGTGCTTGCGATTCCGTCCAGCCTGACGGAATCGCAAACCGTCAGCCTGCCCGACAACCTGACTGAAGACGAGCTCTTCGTGCAGGTCGAGAGCGAAGCCAATCGGCTGTTTCCGCCCTCGCAAAACGTCAATTTCGACTATGTCGTGATCGGCCCGTCCGAAACCGAAGGCGGGGTCGGCGTGCGCGTGACGGCTACGGTGTCCGAACGCGTGACAGAGCGTGTGACTGCTGCCGAGATGGCCGGCCTCAAGCCGATCGTCATGGATGTGGAAGAAAACGCCATCCAGCGTGCCATGACGCACATGCTGGCGGTCAAGCACGACGCCACCGAGACCGAAATGCGCGACATGCCCGTGGTGGCGATGTTCCACCTGGGCGGCGCACACTCGCACGCGCTGTTCTATCAAGGCTGGAAGGAGCTGTACGAGCAGCCGCTCTCCGGCTCGGGTGACCAGCTCACGCAAAGTATTTCGCGATTGTTCTCCCTCGACCTGCTCAAGGCCGAGGTGAAGAAGCGCAAGAACACGCTGCCGGACGAGTACCGCAGCCAGCTCCTCAAGCCATCGCTCGAAACGTTGGCGATGGAAATCAGCCAGGCGATCCAGAACTTCATGTCGACCTCGAGCGTCGGCCGGGTGGATGAGATCGTCCTGTCTGGCGGTCATGCATCGCTGCTGGGCGTGCAGACTGCCATCCAGCAGCAGACGCAGATCAACACGACGCTGGCTAATCCGTTCGCCAACATGGGCGCGGCCAAGAACGTCAACGCGCGGTATCTGCAGCGCGATCTGCCGGCGTACATCGTCAGCGCGGGCCTGGCCCTGCGCGGGCTGCAATAAGGAGGCGCCATGGCAAATGAAAGCGCGACTGCCGTGAATGCACTCCCGAGCGTCAACCTGTTGCCGTATCACGCCGAGCGGCGTGCGGGTAAGCGCAAGAAGGTGTTCATGAGCCTCGGTGCCGCGGCTGCTGCGGGTGCTGTGGTGGTGTTCCTGGGCGGCATGGTGATCGATCACCAGACCGAAGAGGCGCAACGTATCAACAACATCCTCACGCAGAAGAACGCGGAGATGGATAAGCAGATCACCGAGGTCAATACCCTCAAAAAGGACATCGAAGATCTGCTGCAGCGTCAGCACGCTGTGGAGAGCCTGCAGAACCAGCGCAACCGCCCCGTGCAGCTGCTGGAAGAGCTGGTGCGCCAGGTGCCGGATGGCATTTACCTGACGTCGCTCAAGCAGGAAGGCGACCGTTACACCGTATCGGGTGTCGCGCAGTCCAACGAACGCGTGTCGGACCTGTTGCGCAATATCGGCGCGGTGCCTTGGCTCGACTCTGCGGAACTCGGCGAGTCGGTGGCCACCACCATGACGAACAACCTCAAGGAACAACGTCGCCTGTTCAACTTCACCATCCGCTTCCAGTGGAAAGCTGAGGTGGAAACGCCGGCCAAGCCCGGCGCGGCCAGCGCAGTGGCGGGGAAATAACCATGGCTCTCTCGACCGAAATCTCGCTGGAAGACCTGGTCGGCCAGTTCCGTGGCCTGAACCTGAACGAGCCGGAAACCTGGCCCACCGCGCCCCGCATCCTGTTCATGATCCTGACCGCCGTGCTGGTGATCGGGCTGGGCTGGCAACTGTATTGGAGCGGCAAGTTTGACGAACGCGATGCCAAGCGCAGCGAACAGGAAACCCTGAAGAGCGCGTACCAGACCAAGCTGGCTCAGGTGGTGAACCTCGAAGCGCTGCGCAAGCAGAAGGCCGAGGTGGAGCAGCGCGTGGCCAAGCTCGAGCTGCAATTGCCGAACAAGACTGAAATGGACGCGCTGCTGGCTGACGTTAACCACGCCGGTATTGCGCGCGGCCTGACGTTCGATCTGTTCCGGCCCGCCGCTGCCGTAATCAAGCCGTACTACGCGGAGATCCCAGTGGCGGTGAAGGTCAACGGCCGCTACCACGACATGGCCCTGTTTGCGGCCGACGTTGCCGCGCTGTCGCGGATCGTCACGTTGCAGAACATCGCCCTGACCGGCAACAAGGACGGCAGCATGGTGATGGAAGCCCGTGCCGAGGCCTACCGCGCGCTCGACGCCGATGAGCAGGCCGCCCAGCGCAAGGCCAGTGCAGCCGGCAAGGGAGGCGCCAAATGAAGGGCCGCACCATGAGCCGCCGCCGGATGTCGCATCTCGTGCGCTTGTCACCGCTTTGCCTGGCTGCCGTGTTGACGGCCTGCGGGGCCAGCGAAGACGACGAGTTGCAGCAATGGATGCAGGAAGCGCGTCAGCACGTGAGTACGACCGTGCCGCCGCTGCCGCAACTCAAGCCTTACGCGCCGCGTGAATACACGACCACCAAGCAGACTGATCCGTTCAGCGTGCAGAAGGTGGCCGAACTGTCGCGCGCCCAGAACGAATCGCCGGAGCCCAATCGGCGTCGCGAACCGCTGGAAGACTATCCGCTGGAAGCCTTCAAGCTGCTCGGGACGATGAAGCGCAACGGTGAGGCGGAAGCCGTCCTGTCTGTCGGGGACAAGACGCAGCATGTGCATGTGGGGCAGTACATCGGACAAAACTATGGCCGCATCGTCCGCATCGGAGACCAGGAACTCACCCTGCGTGAGCTGGTGCGCGAAGGCACGGCCGAATGGAAAGAAAAAATGACTACCCTGAAAGTTCAGGAGAGCGCGCAATGACGATGCGTCTTGTGAAGGGCGGCCTCGCGCAGGCAAGCCGAGTGGCCCGGGGGGGCGCAGCCGCATGGCTTTCGCTGTGCATGTTCATCATGGCCGGTCAGGCAATGGCGCAGCAAGCTGCGACAACGCCCGTGGCAGCATCCGGCAACGCGATCGAAAAGGTGGAGCAGGCCTCGGCCGGTGAATCCACCATCGTGACGGTCACGTTGAAGAATGCACCCACCCAGAAGCCGGTGGAGTTCAGCACGCAGCAGCCTGCCCGCATCGCCATCGACTTCTTCGGTGCCGGCTTTGCCCAGGGCCGCGCAAACTACCAGTACGGTGGCAAGTTGCTGCGCTCGGCCAACGTTGTGCAGATCGGTGATCGCACCCGTGTCGTGCTCGATCTGGCGCGCCAGACGCAGTACAAGTCTGAAGTGCGTGGCAACCAGTACGTGCTGACGCTGGAAGCCGCGCCGGTTGCTGCTGCCGTGGCAGCGCCCACCTTCTCCGCGCCCACGCCCGTGGCTGGCGCCGAGCGTCCGGCCGTGCGCAACGTTGACTTCCGCCGCGGCGAGGATCTGGCGGGCCGCGTGGTGGTCGACCTGTCGACGGCCAACTCGGCCATCAACATCGCGCAGCAAGGTCAGAACCTCGTGGTCGATTTCGTCGGCGCCACGCTGCCGCAATCGCTGCGCCGCCGCTATGACGTGAGCGATTTCGGTACGCCCGTGCAGTCCATGCGCGCCACCGACAATGGCACCGGCGCACGCCTGATCATCGAGCCGCGCGGCAACTGGCAATACAGCTCGTACCAGACCGACACGCAGTTTGTGGTGGAAGTCCGTCCGACGAAGGAAGACCCGAACAAGCTGATCTCCGGCCCGGGCTACCGCGGGGAGCGCCTGTCGCTGAACTTCCAGAACATCGACGTGCGTTCGCTGCTGCAGGTCTTTGCCGACTTTACCAACCTGAACATTGTCACGAGCGATAGCGTGACGGGGACCCTGTCGCTGCGTCTCAAGGACGTGCCGTGGGATCAGGCGCTGCAAATCGTGCTGGACTCGAAGGGCCTGGCATCGCGCCGCAACGGCAACGTGCTGTGGGTCGCACCGCGTGGCGAACTGGCCACGAAGGAAAAGGCCGAGCTCGAATCGCAACAGCAAGTCACCGAGCTGGAGCCGCTGCGTAGCCAGGTGTTCCGCCTGAACTATCAGCGTGCGGATGACGTGCGCAACATGCTGCTGGGTACCGGCGGCGCAGGTGGTGGTGCTGTGGGGGGCGGGACGACTTCACGTGTTCTGTCCAAGCGTGGTTCGCTGACGTCGGACCCCCGTACTAACCAGCTGTTCGTGTCGGATATCCCGAGCAAGCTGGAGGAGGTGCAGTCCTTCATCCAGAAGATCGACATCCCGGTTCGCCAGGTGATGATCGAGGCGCGTATCGTCGAGGCGGATGACACATTCAGCCGCAACCTCGGTGCCAAGTTGGGCTTTGCGTCCAAGACCAATGGTGCTGGGTACGGCAACACGTACTCCAACGTTCTGTCGCCTGTGACGCAGAACGCGACGTGGGATAACAGCCCGGCGCTCAGCTTCCCGGCCAACGGCATCAACGGTGTGAACGCTGCTAGCGTGGCCGTGAGCCTGTTCAATGCCGGCGCTGGCCGCTTCCTGGCGCTGGAGCTGTCGGCGCTGGAAGCTGACGGCCGCGGCAAGATCGTCTCTAGCCCACGTGTGGTGACCGCTGACAACGTCAAGGCACTGATCGAACAAGGTACCGAAATCCCGTATCAGCAGGCGACCTCATCCGGTGCGACCTCGGTGTCGTTCAAGAAGGCCAACCTGAAGCTCGAAGTGACGCCAAAAATCACGCCGGATGGCAACATTTTCCTGGATGTGGATGTCAACAAGGACAGCGTGGGGATCCAAACCACCAACGGCTTTGCCATCAACACCAAGCACGTGCAGACGCAGGTGCTGGTCGAAAATGGCGGTACGGTTGTCATCGGCGGTATCTACACGCAGAACGAGCGGACCGACGTGAACAAGGTGCCGCTGCTGGGCGATATCCCGGTGCTGGGTAACCTGTTCAAGAGCACGGCCAAGACGAACGACCGCACCGAGCTGCTGGTCTTCCTGACGCCGCGCGTGCTGTCCGATCAGCTCTCGCTGAAGTAATCAGTAACCCGGAATTTCTTCCGTCAAGCCCGGCCTCCTGTGTGGAGCGCCGGGCTTTTTTGTGTCCTGCGGTCCGGTTTGTGCGGGATGGTGAGCAAATGCCACTACAATCAGGCTCAAACTCCTGATTCCACGCGATTTTGTCTGTTCCCAACGTTTTTTTCGTCGGCCTGATGGGCGCCGGCAAGACCACGGTCGGCCGGGCCATTGCCCGCCGGCTCGATCTGCCGTTTTTCGACTCCGACCACGAGATCGAAGCGCGTTGCGGCGTTCGCATACCCGTCATCTTCGAGCACGAGGGCGAAAAAGGTTTCCGTGATCGCGAAACCCACGTAATCGACGAACTTACCGCGCGCAACGGCGTGGTCGTGGCGACCGGTGGCGGTGCCGTACTGCGGCCCGAGAATCGCGCCTTCCTGCGCCAGCGTGGAACGGTCATCTATCTGCGTGCCAATCCGCATGACCTGTACCTGCGCACCCGCCACGACAAGAACCGTCCGCTGCTGCAGACCGAAAACCCGCGTGCCAGGCTTGAAGAACTCCACAGCATCCGTGATCCGCTGTACCGCGAGGTGGCGCACTTCGTCATTGAAACCGGCAAGCCCACCGTTGCCCAGCTTGTTAATATGGTGCTGATGCAGCTCGAGATGGCCGGCATCGTCGCGCCACCCGCAGGTTCCTCTACCTCCCCGCAAGTCTCTCCCCAGTCATGATTACCGTTGATGTCGACCTCGGCGATCGCGCCTATCCGATCCATATTGGGTCGGGGCTGCTGAGCCAGGGTGCGCTGTTTGCTCCTCATATTCGCGGTGCGCGTGCCGTGATCGTCACCAACGAAACCGTTGCGCCGTTGTATGCGGCCAAGGTGGAAGAGGGCATCCGTTCGCTGGGCAAGGCCGTCGATACGGTTGTGTTGCCTGATGGCGAGTCGTTCAAGAAGTGGGACACGCTCAACCGCATCTTCGACGCGCTGCTGACGGCGGGGGCAGATCGCAAGACCACGCTCATTGCGCTGGGCGGTGGGGTGATTGGCGACATGACCGGCTTTGCCGCTGCCTGCTATATGCGTGGCGTGCCGTTCATCCAGGTGCCGACAACGCTGCTTTCGCAGGTGGATTCGTCCGTGGGTGGCAAGACGGGCATCAATCACCCGCTGGGCAAGAACATGATCGGCGCGTTTCACCAGCCGCAGGCGGTGCTGGCTGACATCGACACGCTGCGCACTTTGCCACCGCGCGAACTGGCGGCCGGCATGGCGGAAGTCATCAAGCACGGAGCGATTGCCGATGCGGATTACTTTGCGTGGATCGAGCAGAACATCGCCGGCCTGAACAACTGCGATACCCACCTGATGGCCGAGGCCGTGCGCGGCTCCGTGCGCATCAAGGCGTCGGTCGTTGCGCAGGACGAGCGGGAATCCGGCTTGCGCGCGATCCTGAATTTCGGCCACACCTTCGGCCATGCCATCGAGGCAGGCCTGGGCTACGGCGAATGGCTGCATGGCGAGGCCGTCGGCTGCGGCATGGTGATGGCCGCGGATTTGTCGCATCGCCTGGGCTTCATTGATGTCGACACGCGCAACCGCATCACCGCGCTCACGCGCGCGGCGAACCTACCGACGGTCGCGCCGGATTTGGGCGTCGATCGCTTTATCGACCTGATGCGCGTAGACAAGAAAGCCGAAGCCGGCGAGATCAAGTTCGTGCTGCTGCGCAAGTTGGGCGAGGCCTTCGTGACCACGGTGCCCGATGCTGACCTGCGTTCCACCTTGCAGCACGCCGTGCTGCGTCCCCCCACCGAAGCCCCTGTCGCCTGACACTAGAAGAGATACGGCCCGATGAACGATCGACTCGATTTGCCGCCTGCACCGTTCGATCTTGAGGGCCACCTCGCGCCATATGCCGCGCATGCGGCGCAGACACGCGGCCGTGTGCATGCCGAGCCGCCGTCGACCTCCCGCACCGAGTTCCAGCGCGACCGCGATCGCATCATCCACAGTACCGCGTTCCGCCGGCTCGAATATAAGACGCAGGTCTTCGTGAACCACGAGGGCGACCTGTTCCGCACGCGCCTGACGCACAGCCTGGAAGTCGCGCAGATCGCCCGTTCCATTGCGCGCAGCCTGCGCTTGAATGAAGACCTCGTCGAGGCGATTTCGCTCGCGCATGACCTTGGCCACACGCCGTTCGGTCACGCCGGGCAGGACGCGCTCAACGACTGCATGAAGCCCTACGGCGGTTTCGAGCACAACCTGCAGAGTCTCCTGGTGGTCGATCGGCTGGAGGAGCGCTACGGCGGGTTCGATGGCCTGAACCTCACGTTCGAGACGCGCGAGGGCATTCTCAAACATTGCTCACGCAACAACGCTGCCGCGCTGGGCGACCTGGGTCGGCGTTTTCTGGAAGGACAGCAGCCTTCGCTGGAAGCGCAACTCGCCAATCTTGCCGATGAGGTCGCGTACAACAACCACGATATCGACGACGGCCTGCGCTCCGGCCTGATCACGCTGGAGCAATTGGAGGATGTGCCGCTGTGGGCGATCCACCGGCGCGATGCCGAGGCCGCCTTCCCGAATGTGGGCGGCCGACGCCTCATCAACGAAACCATTCGCCGCATCATCAATGCGCTGATCGTGGACCTGATTGCCACCACGCGTGCTGGCATCGCAGAAGCTGCGCCGCAGAACATCGACGACGTACGTGCAGCTCCAGCGCTCGTCAGCTTTTCGGAACCGATGCGCGAAGACGCGCGCGTGCTCAAGCGCTTCCTGTTCGACAACCTCTATCGGCATTACCTGGTGATGCGGATGTCGGCCAAGGCGCGGCGCATCATCGATGATTTGTTCTGCGCCTTCCTCGACGATCCGCGCTTGTTGCCGCCGCAGTATCAGGCGAAGTCGAGCCCAGAAGAGCAGCCGCGCTGGATCGCGCATTACATCGCCGGCATGACGGATCGCTATGCCATCAAGGAGCATCGCCGCATCTTTGCGGTCGATACGGTGTGAGCTGGATATCGGACTATTCTGAGTGACGCTGCCCCGAGGCGGAACCTACGATGGCGAGGTTCATTTCCCTGGGGCCATTGATGTCACGTCTTCTTTTCGCATTGCTGGGGGCATTCGCGTTCAGTGCTCACGCGGCCAGCCCGGCCGATCATTTTGATTATCAGCACCAGGCCGAATGGCACGCAGTGCATGATGCGTTTCAGTCGCCCATTGACATCCGCACCGCTGACGCTGTCGCGGCAGACGAGGACGAGCCGGACGTTATTCAACAGCGCTATGGCTCGGTCAGAGCCACCGCGGTCGACACGGGCCATGCGCTGCAAGTGAACGTGCCCGGCGGCGACGTGAAGATCCGCGGCCGCCACTTCACGCTGCGCCAATTCCATTTTCACGCCCACAGCGAGCACACCATCAACGGCAAGTCGTATCCGGCGGAAGTCCACTTGGTGCACACCGCAAAGGACGGCCGCATGGCTGTGCTTGGCGTGATGCTGGAGCCGGGCGCAGCCAACCCCGCACTCGAAGCGGTGCTGCAAGCCGCGCGTAAGGGCGAAGCACACGCTGTGGCATCCGTTGACGCCGGCGCGCTGCTGCCCGAGAGCGACGCCTACTATCACTACCTCGGGTCGCTGACCACGCCGCCGCTGACGGAAAACGTCGAGTGGTATGTGCTCAAGCAACCGATCACGGCATCGCCTGAGCAACTCGAAGCGTTGCGCGGTTTCTACGCCGACAACTTCCGCAAGCCCCAGCCGCTGGAAGGCCGTGTCGTGACGCAGTTCGACCCGGCGTCACTCACAAAGTAAGCGCCCAAAAAAAATGCCCGGCCGCCCCAACGCATGCCGGGCCGAACGTGCCAACCACCGTCGACGAGCGCCCCCGCCGTCGACGACCCCTGCGGCACGTCGGAAAGTCGATCAGAAGACGTGTGTTTTGCTGATCGTCTCCCTCAGAAGCGGTAGCCCACGCCGACACCGAGCAGCCACGGGTCAACCTTGACCTTGCTGATGGTCTGGCCGGCCAGCTTCACGTCGGCGCTGATCCAGGTCTTTTTCAGGTCCAGGTTGAAGTAAAGGTGTTCGGTCAGGCGGTAGTCGAAGCCGACCTGCAGCGCCGGGCCAAAGCTGTTCTTGCTCATTTCCAGCGGGCCGACGCCCGGAACCTGCAGGTCCACGTTCGAAATGCGGGTGTAGTTGATGCCCGCGCCGACGTACGGCTTGAAGCGTTTTTCCGGCGTGAAGTGATATTGCAGCGTGAGTGTCGGCGGCAGATGGCGGAAGCTACCGATCTTGGTCGGACCGCCCAGCGCGCTTTGCATGACGGTCACGTCGTGTTGCTGCGGGTACGTCAGGATCAGCTCGGTCGCGATGTTGGGCGTGAAGAAGTACGAGATATCCAGCTCAGGGAACGCCTTGTTGTTGATCTGGATGGCGTCGTCCGGGATGGCAAGCGCCGGGACCGCATCGGACTTGTTGGCGGCGGTCAGGTTGACGGCGCGCAGGCGCACCATCCAGTTACCCGTTGCTGCCGGCAGATCGTTGCTCTGCGCAAAGGCGGTCGGGCTGACGGCGGCGGCCAGGAACCCGGCGGCTGCGGCTACGGCGGCTAGGCGAACAAAAGCCATGAAACGCTCCCTGTGTTGTTGTCTCGTGGATGTGATGGAAGCCAGTCTCGCGGGGAAGTCGCCCGATCGATTTGCGCCGGATCAATTTCCGGGCGATGCCGAATGCGTCCACGGCCGCCGATTTGACGGCACGCAAATCCGCTAGGGGAGGCAGCCCATTCTCGTTGCACTGCGGCGACAACCTCTCCGCAACCGTTTGCTGCGAAAATAAATGGGGACAGAAAAGATGGGGTCGCGCTAGGATGAGCGCTTTCTGCCCCTGTCCCTGCCCATGGCCCGCTTGCCTCGCCTCAGTCCCATCGACGTTCCTGTGCACGTGTTGCAGCGCGGCAACAATCGGCAGGCGGTTTTCCGTACCGACGAGGACTACGCGTTCTACCTGGACACGCTGCGCATGGCCGCCCGCGAGCACGACTTCGCCATTCACGCCTTCGCGCTGATGCCGAATCACGTGCACCTAGTGGGCACGCCGAAGGTGGCGGACAGCTTGTCGCGCACGCTTCAGGCGGTGGGGCGGCGCTATACGCGGTACTTCAATGCGGCGGCCGACCGCAGCGGCACGCTCTGGGAGGGGCGCTTCCGCTCGACCGTGCTGGACCCGGCGGAATGGGTGCTGCCGATGCTGCTATATGTCGAGTCCAACGCGGTCCGGGGCGGCGTGGTCGCCACGCCGGAGGAGGATCGATGGAGCTCCTATCGCCATCATGTCGGTATTCAATCCATTCCGTGGGTGAGTGATCACTACTGCTATTGGCGGCTTGGGAACACGCCATTTGAGCGCCAGTCGCGCTATCGGACCCTGTGGCATGAAGGGCTTGCGTCGGACCAGCTCAAGACGATCCGCGAGCATGTGCACAGCGGTTGGCCGCTGGGGGGCGAGGCGTTCCTAACCACCCTGGCGCGGGCCGGGGGGCGGCGCGTTGCGCCTCTACCCAAAGGGCGGCCGCCCCGCAAAGCTGCAGAAATGGGGGCAGAGGGCGCAGCGCTGGCGGAATAACGGTGTGCGCCAGCCTCGTGCCACAACCGTATTCGTTCGCACCAAATTAATCTGTCCCCATTTATAAACCCGCACTGAGAACGTGCATTTCTAAATTTACTCCGACCCCATTTAAAACCTTTTGCGTGTTACGGAACGCTCTTTTATATTCGTTTCACCCCGCATTCATGGTGCGGCGCGCCATTGGTTTGTTCATCTCACTCACGCCCTGCATCCATGCGAGGGGCCATGTGAGGATTTCGCGGCGCGCTGTACCGACAACCTCGGAAGATCGCCGTGGAACAACATTCCTCCTCTGCCGCGCCGTCGGCCCAGGGTCTGTACGACCCGACCAATGAACACGACGCTTGCGGCGTCGGCTTCGTCGCTCACATCAAGGGCAAGAAGAGCCACGAGATCGTCCAGCAAGGCCTGCGCATCCTGCACAACCTCGACCACCGGGGCGCCGTCGGTGCCGACCCGCTGATGGGCGACGGCGCAGGCATCCTGCTTCAGATTCCCGATCAGTTCTTCCGCGAAGAAATGGCCAAGCAGGGCGTGAACCTGCCGCCGGCCGGCGAATACGGCGTCGGCATGATCTTCCTGCCGAAGGAACACGCCTCGCGCCTCGCGTGCGAGCAAGAACTCGAGCGCACCGTGCGCCTAGAAGGCCAGGTCGTGCTGGGCTGGCGCGACGTGCCGGTCGACAAGACCATGCCGATGTCGCCCACGGTGCAAAAGACCGAGCCAGTGATCCGCCAGATCTTCATCGGGCGCGGCCGCGACATCATGACCACCGACGCGCTGGAGCGGAAGCTGTACGTGATCCGCAAGACCGCCAGCCACGCCATCCAGGCGCTCAAGCTCAAGCACGGCAAGGAATATTTCGTGCCGTCGATGTCGGCGCGCACGATCGTCTACAAGGGCCTGCTGCTGTGCGAACAGGTCGGTCGCTACTACCAAGACTTGGCTGACCCGCGCACGGTGTCGGCCCTGGCGCTGGTGCACCAGCGTTTCTCGACCAACACGTTCCCGGCCTGGGAATTAGCGCACCCGTACCGCATGGTCGCGCACAACGGTGAAATCAACACCGTCAAGGGCAACGTCAACTGGATCAATGCGCGTACGGGCGGCATCTCGTCGCCGGTGCTGGGTGATGATCTGCACAAGCTGTGGCCGCTGATCTATCCGGGCCAATCGGATACGGCATCGTTTGACAACTGCCTCGAACTGCTGACGATGGCTGGCTACCCGCTGGCCCAGGCGATGATGATGATGATTCCGGAAGCGTGGGAACAGCACACGCTGATGGACGACAACCGTCGCGCCTTCTACGAATACCACGCCGCGATGATGGAGCCGTGGGACGGCCCCGCCGCCATCTGCTTTACCGACGGCCGCCAGATCGGCGCGACGCTCGACCGTAACGGCCTGCGTCCGGCGCGCTATCTGATCACCGACGACGATCTCGTCATCATGGCGTCGGAAGCGGGTGTGCTGCCGATTCCCGAATCGAAGATCGTCAAGAAGTGGCGCCTGCAGCCGGGCAAGATGTTCCTGATCGACATGGAGCAGGGCCGCATCATCGACGACAAGGAGCTCAAGGACAACCTGGCCAACGCCAAGCCGTACAAGAGCTGGATCGACGCCGTGCGCATCAAGCTCGACGAAATCGAGCCGAAGGCAGAGGACGTCGCCACGGAGCGTCGCGAGGCCGCCGCGCTGCTCGATCGCCAGCAGGCGTTCGGCTATACGCAGGAGGATTTGAAGTTCTTGATGGCGCCGATGGCGCAGCAAGGCGAGGAGGCGATCGGCTCGATGGGCAACGACTCGCCGCTCGCGGTGATGTCGAACAAGAACAAGACGCTCTATCACTACTTCAAGCAGCTGTTCGCGCAGGTCACGAACCCGCCGATCGACCCGATCCGCGAAAACGTGGTGATGTCGCTCGTCTCGTTCATCGGGCCGAAGCCGAACCTGCTCGAGCTGAACAACATCAACCCGCCGATGCGCCTTGAAGTGAGCCAGCCCGTGCTGGACTTCAAGGACATGGCGAAGATCCGCAACATCGAGCACTACACCGGCGGCAAGTTCATGGCTTACGAGCTGAACATCTGCTACCCGGTGGCGTGGGGCAAAGAGGGCATCGAAGCACGCCTGGCCTCGCTGTGCGCCGAGGCGGTGGACGCCGTCAAGTCGGGCTACAACATCCTGATCGTGTCGGACCGCGCTGTGGACGAAAAGCAGGCCGCCATTCCGGCACTGCTGGCCACGTCGGCCATCCACCATCACCTGGTGGATGCCGGCCTGCGCACGAGCACGGGTCTGGTGGTCGAAACGGGTTCGGCCCGCGAAGTGCACCACTTCGCGCTGCTGGCCGGCTACGGCGCAGAAGCCGTGCACCCGTACCTGGCGATGGAAACGCTGGCCGAGCTGGCGCCGGGCCTGGGCCTGACCGCCGAGAAGGCGATCTACAACTTCACCAAGGCAATCGGCAAGGGCCTGCAGAAGGTGATGTCCAAGATGGGCATCTCGACGTACATGTCGTACACCGGCGCGCAGATCTTCGAGGCAATCGGCCTGTCGCGCGAGCTGGTGGACAAGTACTTCCACGGCACCGCATCGAACGTGGGTGGCATCGGCATCTTCGAGGTGGCCGAAGAAGCGCTGCGCCTGCACCGTGACGCCTTTGGCGATGCACCGGTGCTGGCCAACATGCTGGATGCCGGCGGCGAATACGCCTACCGCGTCCGCGGCGAAGAGCACATGTGGACCCCGGATTCGATCGCTAAGCTGCAGCACGCCACGCGCGCGAATTCGTACCAGACGTACAAGGAATACGCCAACCTGATCAACGACCAGAGCAAGCGCCACATGACGTTGCGCGGTCTGTTCGAGTTCAAGGTGGACCCAGCACGCGCCATTCCGCTGGAAGAAGTGGAGCCGGCCAAGGAGATCGTCAAGCGCTTTGCGACCGGCGCGATGTCGCTGGGCTCGATTTCGACCGAAGCCCACACCACGCTGGCCGTGGCGATGAACCGCATCGGCGGCAAGTCGAACACGGGTGAGGGCGGTGAAGACGAGCGCCGCTACCGCAACGAGCTGCGCGGCATTCCCATCAAGCAGGGCACCAAGCTGTCGGACGTGATCGGCCGCGAAGTGGTCGAGCGCGATCTGGAACTGCAAGAGGGCGATTCGCTGCGCTCGAAGATCAAGCAGGTGGCATCGGGCCGCTTTGGTGTGACGGCCGAGTACCTGGCGTCTGCGGATCAGATCCAGATCAAGATGGCCCAGGGCGCCAAGCCCGGTGAAGGCGGTCAACTGCCTGGCCACAAGGTGACGGACTACATCGGCAAGCTGCGTTACTCGGTGCCGGGCGTGGGCCTGATCTCGCCGCCGCCGCACCACGACATCTACTCGATTGAAGATCTGGCGCAGCTCATCCACGACCTGAAGAACGTGAACCCGCGTTCGGACGTGTCGGTCAAGCTCGTGTCCGAAGTGGGCGTGGGCACGGTGGCCGCGGGTGTCGCCAAGGCCAAGGCCGATCACGTGGTGATCGCTGGCCATGACGGTGGTACCGGTGCTTCGCCGTGGTCGTCGATCAAGCACGCCGGTACGCCGTGGGAGCTGGGCCTGGCCGAAACGCAGCAGACGCTGATGCTCAACGGCCTGCGCAACCGCATCCGCGTGCAAGCTGATGGCCAGATGAAGACCGGCCGCGACGTGGTGATCGGCGCGCTGCTGGGCGCGGATGAGTTCGGCTTCGCCACCGCACCGCTGGTGGTCGAGGGCTGCATCATGATGCGCAAGTGCCACCTGAACACCTGCCCGGTGGGCGTGGCAACGCAGGATCCGGTGCTGCGCAAGAAGTTCTCGGGCAAGCCCGAGCACGTGGTGAACTACTTCTTCTTCGTGGCTGAGGAAGTGCGCGAAATCATGGCGCAACTGGGTATCCGCTCGTTCAACGAGCTGATCGGTCGCGCAGATCTGCTCGACACCA
Source organism: uncultured Ralstonia sp. (assembly GCA_966433195.1). Lineage (GTDB taxonomy): Bacteria > Pseudomonadota > Gammaproteobacteria > Burkholderiales > Burkholderiaceae > Ralstonia. Next base: position 15,422 of record CBJMVH010000035.1, on the reverse strand, counting down.
AGGCTGGCATCGAGCACTGGAAGGCACGCGGTCTGGACTTCGCGCGCATCTTCTATCAGCCGGCCAAGAAGGAAGGCGAGCCGTGCTACCAAGTCGATGTGCAAGACCACGGTCTGGATCGCGCGCTGGATCACCAGCTCATCGAGAAGGCCAAGGCAGCGCTGGAGAAGGGCGAGCGCGTCTCGTTCATCCAGCCGGTGCGCAACGTCAACCGCACGGTGGGCGCGATGCTGTCGGGTGAGGTGGCCAAGCGTTACGGCCACGAAGGTCTGCCTGATGACTCGATCCACGTGCAGATGCAAGGTACGGCCGGCCAGTCGTTCGGCGCGTTCCTGGCCCACGGCATTACGTTGGACCTCGTGGGTGACGGCAACGACTACGTGGGCAAAGGCCTGTCGGGCGGCCGCGTGATCGTGCGCCCGCCGCATGAATTCCGTGGTGATCCGACTAGCAACATCATCGTCGGCAACACCGTGCTGTACGGTGCGCTGGCTGGTGAAGCGTTCTTCAACGGCGTGGCCGGTGAGCGCTTCGCTGTGCGTAACTCCGGCGCTACCACCGTGGTGGAAGGTACCGGCGACCACGGTTGCGAATACATGACCGGCGGCACCGTCGTCGTGCTGGGCGCCACCGGCCGCAACTTCGCGGCAGGCATGTCGGGCGGCGTGGCCTACGTCTATGACGAAGACGGCCTGTTCGACAAGCGCTGCAACACGGCGCAGGTCGCGTTGGAGTCGGTGCTGTCGTCGGCCGATCAGGAGAAGGCGCACACGCCGGCGACCTGGCACAAGGTCGGTGGCGAGCGCGTGCTCGACGAGCAACTGCTCAAGGCGCTGGTGGAAAAGCACTTCCGCTACACCGGCTCCGAGCGCGCCAAGGAACTGCTGGCCGACTGGAACAACGCACGCCGTCGCTTCGTCAAGGTCTTCCCGACCGAGTACAAGCGCGCGCTGACCGAGATGTACGAACGCGAGCAGGAAGCCGCCCGCGAACAGATCGCGGCTTAAGCCTCACGTCAGTCTCACGTCAACGACAACGCAACCTCACAAGAGAACCCCGATGCGCCATCACAGGCAGCATCGGGTTAGGAAGGATATTTATGGGCAAGGCGACCGGTTTTCTCGAATTTCCCCGCCAGAACGAGGCATACGAAGCGCCCGAAGCGCGCGTGAAGCATTACAAGGAGTTCGTGTTCGCGCTGGCGGACAACGAAGCCAAGATCCAGGGCGCACGCTGCATGGACTGCGGCATTCCGTTCTGCAACAACGGCTGCCCGGTCAACAACATCATCCCGGACTTCAATGATCTGGTGTATCGCCAGGACTGGAAGACCGCGATCGAGGTGCTGCACTCGACGAACAACTTCCCCGAGTTCACGGGCCGCATCTGCCCGGCACCGTGCGAAGCGGCTTGCACGCTGGGCATCAATGAACTGCCCGTCGGCATCAAGTCGATCGAGCACGCCATCATCGACAAGGCGTGGGAAGAGGGCTGGGTTGCGCCGCAAGTGCCGAAGCACAAGACGGGCAAGACCGTGGCCGTGGTGGGCTCGGGCCCGGCAGGCATGGCCGCTGCGCAGCAACTCGCACGCGCCGGCCACGACGTGACGCTGTTCGAAAAGAACGACCGCGTGGGCGGCCTGCTGCGCTACGGCATCCCCGACTTCAAGCTGGAGAAGGCGCAGATCGACCGCCGCATGCAGCAGATGGAAGCCGAAGGCGTGACGTTCCGCACCGGCGTGATCGTCGGGGACAAGACCGTGCCCGCCGGCATCTGCAACGATGCCCGCGAGATGATCTCCGCTGACGACATCCTCAAGCAATTCGACGCCGTGGTGCTGACGGGCGGTTCGGAAGTGCCGCGCGATCTGCCGGTGCCGGGCCGCGATCTGGACGGCGTGCACTACGCGCTCGAATTCCTGATTCCGCAGAACAAGGAAGTGGCCGGCGACGCGCCCAACCCGATCCGCGCCGATGGCAAGCACGTCATCGTGATTGGCGGCGGCGACACGGGTTCGGACTGCGTGGGCACGTCCAACCGCCACGGCGCTGCATCGGTCACGCAGTTCGAACTGCTGCCGCGTCCGCCCGAAGAAGAGAACAAGCCGCTGGTGTGGCCGTACTGGCCGATCAAGCTGCGCACGTCGTCGTCGCATGACGAAGGTTGCGAGCGCGATTGGTCGGTCGCCACCAAGGAGCTCATCGGCGAGAACGGCCGCGTGACGGGTCTCAAGGCGGTCCGCCTGGAGTGGAAGGACGGCAAGATGAGCGAAGTCGCGGGCAGCGAGTTCACGCTCAAGGCTGACCTTGTGCTGCTGGCGATGGGCTTTACCAACCCGGTCGGCGGCGTGCTAGATGCCTTTGGCGTGACCAAGGACGCGCGCAACAACGCTCGCGCCAGCACCGAAGGCGACAACGCCTACGCCACCAACGTGCCGAAGGTGTTTGCCGCCGGTGACGTGCGCCGCGGCCAGTCGCTGGTCGTGTGGGCCATCCGCGAAGGCCGCCAGGCAGCCCGCTCGGTGGACGCGTTTCTCATGGGCCATACGGAACTGCCGCGCTGACCACGTGGCTGACCGGCTGTCCCAGGGCCCGCTTCGGCGGGCCTTTTTCTTTGGGGCTGCCGTTGCTTCATGGTTTACATCGACATGGTTTACATGGGTGCAGGGCGGATGGGCAGATTTCTAGAATGAGATTTCCCCGAGCCCCCCAAGCCCCATGCAAGCCTGCGCCAGCACTGTGCCCGCAGATGTCTCCGACGCGCCGGACATGCGCCGACGCCACACCATGGCCTGGCTCGCGGCGTTGCCAGCCATGCTCACGCTGCCGGCCCGCGCCGAGCTGCTGGGCTATTCGTCGCAGCCGCTGCGCCTTGTTGTGCCGGCTGCGGAGGGGAGCGTATTTGATGCGCTCGCCCGTGCGCTGGCCGTGCAACTGCAGCAGCAACTCGGTCGCCCCGCCAATGTCGAGGACCGCCCGGCCGCCAATGGCATGGCAGCCGGCGAATCGGTCGCGCGCGCCCCGTCCGATGGTCACACCTGGCTGCTCCACCAAACCACCTTCGTCACGCAACCGGCACTAGAGCCCGCGCCCTACGATCCGCTGCGCGACTTCCTGCCCGTCGCCATGGTCGCGACGCTGCCGCTCTTTCTCGCCGTTGACGCCCGCCTGCCGATCGGCTCCGTGGCCGACTTGGTTGCTCTGGCACGTGCGGAATCCGTCAGCGTCAATTGCGGGTCGGAAGCGCTTGGCACGTGGTCGCATCTCGTCGCCGAGCAGTTCGTCCGCGATTACGCGATCCACGCGCCGCACGTCGCGCTCAAGGGCGAAGCCGGGGTGGTCCAGCAGGTGTTGGCCGGGCGCATGACGGCGTGCTTTGCCAGCTTTCCCAGCCTGGCGATGGGCGTGGCGAGCGGGCAGTTGCGCTTGCTCGGGGTGACCGGCGCGGCGCGTTCGCCGTTCGCGCCAGATGTCCCCACCTTCCGCGAAGCCGGGCTGGTGGGATTCGACCGCAGTGCCTGGGTGGGGGTGTTCATGCCGGCGCGCACACCGAAGGTTCTGTCGATCCGGGCAGCCGGTGAGCTGCGGCGCGCGCTTACCGCAAGCGATGTGGGCGCCACTCTGCGCGCCGGCGGCTTCGAGCCGGAGTGGGATGCCCCCGACGCCTTCGCTCAGGCTATCCGCCGAGACGCCAATCATTGGCAGACGCTGGTCCACCAAGCCGACCTACGCCTGAGTCGCGGCGAATAGGTCACATCCAAGCGCGCGTGTGCAGGCTTTTCAGCGGTCCGCAAGGCGGAAATACCGCCACGCAGCGCTTCAGCCACACAAACTGTCGGTAAGCATTGCGTGACTGACGGGCTACGCGGGTTTCCACCTATAATGGCGGCCCGTACCGAACCGGTACGGCTAGCGAACACAATAAGACGCGGCGCGCATCCCCGCCGCTGAGATAACCGAGCCTCCCGTACCTGAACGCCACCGTGTCCACCCAGCCTTCCACTGCCGTTGTCGAGCTCGACCAGGTCGATTTCGCCTACCAGCCTGGCGAACGGCGCATCCTGTCCGGCCTGTGCATGCGCGTGCCCAAGGGCAGCGTGGTGGCGGTCATGGGCGGCTCAGGCTGCGGCAAGACGACGATCCTGCGCTTGATCGGCGGGCAGGTCGGGGCTGCGGCGGGTACGGTCCGCGTGCTCGGCCGGGACATTGGTGCCATGGACAAGCCCGCACTGTATGCGGCGCGCCGCCAGATGGGCATGCTGTTCCAGTTCGGCGCGCTGTTCACCGACATGTCCGTGTTCGACAACGTGGCGTTTCCGCTGCGCGAACACACCGAACTGCCTGAACCGCTGATCCGCGACCTCGTGCTGATGAAGCTCAACGCCGTTGGCCTGCGCGGCGCGCGCGATCTCGTGCCTTCGCAGATTTCCGGCGGCATGGCCCGGCGGGTAGCGCTGGCGCGTGCCATTGCGCTGGACCCGTCGCTCATTCTCTATGACGAGCCGTTTGCCGGGCTGGACCCAATCTCGCTGGGCCTCACCGCCTCGCTGATCCGCAAGCTGAACGACGCGCTGGGCGCGACCAGCATCATCGTCTCGCACGATGTGCAGGAAACGTTCCATATTGCGGATTACGTCTATTTCATCGCCAACGGTGGTATTGCCGCCGAGGGCGCACCGGCAGACCTCATGGCTTCCACCGACCCGTTCGTGCGCCAGTTCGTGCACGGCGAGGCGGATGGCCCCGTGCCGTTCCACTATCCGGGCGTGTCGTTGGTCGATGATTTCGGCCTGGGCAAGGGTGGGAGCACGCAATGATCTCGACGATCGGCTCCTTGGTTCGCACGCTCATCAGCCGCCTTGGCTATGGTGCGCGCATGCTGGCTACGCTGTTTGCGGCGTCGGGCGATGTGTTGCGCCGTCCGCGCTTGGTGATCGAGCAACTGCGGTTCATCGGCAACGATTCGTTCATCATCATCGCGGTGTCGGGGCTGTTCGTCGGCTTCGTGCTGGGACTGCAGGGCTATTACACGCTCAACCGCTATGGCTCCGAGCAGGCGCTGGGCCTGCTGGTGGCGCTATCGCTCGTGCGTGAACTGGGGCCGGTGGTGACCGCGCTGCTCTTTGCCGGCCGCGCCGGCACGTCGCTCACCGCCGAGATCGGCCTGATGAAGGCCGGTGAACAACTGATCGCCATGGAAATGATGGCCGTCGACCCGCTGGCCCGTGTGCTGGCACCGCGTTTCTGGGCGGGCTTTATCGCCATGCCGTTGCTGGCGGCCATCTTCAGCGCCGTCGGCATTCTCGGCGGATACTTCGTCGGTGTCGGCCTGATCGGAGTGGATCCTGGCGCGTTCTGGTCCCAGATGCAGGCCGGCGTGGATGTCATGGACGACGTCGTCAACGGCGTCATCAAGAGTGTGGTGTTTGGCGTGGCCGTGACCTTCATCGCGCTGTTCCAGGGCTATGAGGCCAAGGCGACGCCTGAGGGCGTATCGCGCGCCACCACGCGCACGGTGGTGATCGCATCGCTGGCCGTGCTGGCGCTGGATTTTGTGCTGACGGCGCTGATGTTCAGCTAAACAGCCGCCGCCTGGCTGTCGTTCAAAGAGAAAAGATCATGCGTAAGAGCCTCCTCGATTTCTGGGTCGGACTGTTCGTGCTGGTGGGCATCGTGGCGCTACTGTTTCTGGCGCTCAAGGCCGGCAACATGAGCGCGTTTTCGTTCGCCAAGACCTACCAGGTGAAGGCCGCCTTCGACAACATCGGCGGCCTGAAGGTGCGTGCGCCGGTCAAGAGTGCCGGCGTGGTGGTGGGGCGCGTGTCGCAGATCCTGTTTGACGACAAGACGTACCAGGCGACGGTCGTGCTCGACATGGATCAGCGCTATCAGTTTCCGAAAGACAGCTCGGCCAAGATCCTGACGTCGGGTCTGCTGGGCGAGCAGTACGTTGGCCTGGAGCCGGGCGGCGATTCGGCCATGCTGGCCGGCGGCAGCAAGATCACCATGACGCAGTCGGCAGTGGTGCTGGAGAACCTGATCAGCCAGTTCCTGTACAGCAAGGCGGCGGATGCCGGTGCCGGCAGCAGCAACGGCGGCAGTGCCGGCGGCGCCAAGCCCGCCGGGGGCAGTGGGAGTCAATAAACCATGAAAACAACAACATCTATCCGTACGCTGCGCGGCTTTGCGCTGGCAGTGGCTGCGGGCGCCTCGCTGCTGGCGGGGTGCGCCACGGGGCCGAATGCCAATCCGGCCGACCCGATCGAGCCGTTCAACCGCGAAGTTTTCCGCATCAATGAAGACCTCGACAAGGGCGTGCTGAAGCCGGTTGCGCAAACCTATGTTGACGTGGTGCCGTCGCCGGCGCGCACCGCGGTGTCGAACTTCTTTTCCAATGCGGGCGACGTCTATTCGGCCGTCAACAACCTGCTGCAGCTCAAGGGCACCGCCGCGCTGGAAGACACGATGCGCGTGGCGATCAACACCGTGCTGGGCCTGGGTGGCCTGATCGACATCGCCTCGGACGCCGGCCTGCCCAAGCACAAGGAAGATTTCGGCCAGACGCTGGGCGTGTGGGGTGTGCCGGCTGGTCCGTATGTCGTGTGGCCGCTGCTGGGGCCGAGCACCGTTCGGGATACCGCCGGCTTCCTGGTCGACTGGCAGATGGATCCGCTCACGTATTTCAACGATAGCGCGATCACCTATTCGCTGGCTGCCCTGCGCGTGGTGGACGTGCGTGCGAACCTGCTCGGTGCCACGAACGTGCTGGAGCAGGCTGCCGTCGACAAGTACACCTTCGTGCGCGACGCTTATCTCCAACGCCGTCGCTATTTGATCTATGACGGCAATCTGCCGGAAGACCAGGACGGCCAGAAGTCCCCGGATACGGGTGATGCAACGGTCTCGCCGTACCACCGCTTTACGCCCAATTGGCCGGTGTTTCGCCGCTGATCGGCCGTTCGTAACAACGTTGCCTCAAGCGTGATAAGGCGTAAAACGGGGCAGGGATTCGCGAACTCGCATGCCGATGCCCCGTTCTAACAGCCACCCCAATCCTCGCAGCGGCCTGGCCGTATGCGAACCAAGAACCACATAAGAAGGACGCGATATGTTGAAGAATTTCCTCCGCTCCGTGTTTGCTGGCCTGGCGCTGACGGCTGCCGTGTCCGCCGCGCCGGTCCACGCTCAAGAGGCTGACGCGCAATCGACCGTCAAGGCGGCCGTGGATGATGTGCTTACTACCATCAAGGGTGACCCCGAGCTGCGCAGCGGCAATATGGCCAAGGTCTATCAGCTGGTTGACCAGAAGATCGTGCCGCGCGCCGACTTCAAGCGCACCACGCAGATCGCCATGGGCCGTTTCTGGAGCCAAGCGACACCCGAGCAGCAACAGCAGATTCAAGACGGCTTCAAGACGCTGCTGGTCCGCACCTACGCCGGTGCGCTGTCGAACGTGAAGAACCAGACCGTGTCGTACAAGCCGTTCCGTGCCGCGGCTGATGACACCGATGTGGTGGTGCGTTCGACCGTCAACAACAACGGTGAGCCGGTGGCGCTGGACTACCGCCTGGAAAAGACGGGCAACGGCTGGAAGGTGTACGACATCAACATCAGCGGCCTGTGGCTGTCGGAGACGTACAAGAACCAGTTTGCCGATGTCATCAGCAAGCGTGGCGGCGTCGCCGGCTTGGTCAGCTTCCTGAACGAACGCAACGCGCAACTCGAGAAGGGCCCGGCAAAGTAAGCGGCCTTCCGGTAGAATCCTTACAGCGGTCGACTCTGGCCGCTGTTTCTTTTTCTGACGCACCTCCCTTCGCCATGTTGACCTTGTCCGGCCCGCTGACTCAGCTTGAAGCGCCGCGCGTGTTGCGCGAGGGCGAGGCTCAGCTTAGCCAGGCGCGCGGGGCGGGTGTCGCCACGCTGCGCGTCGATTGCGCGGGCTTGTCGCAGGTCGATTCGTCGGCGCTGGCGGTGCTGCTGTCGTGGCAGCGCTCGGCCCAGGCGGCAGGCATTGCGCTTGATATCGCAGGCGCCCCGCAGGCGCTGTCCAACCTTGCCACGCTGTACGGCGTGGAATCGCTGCTGGCCATCGCGCCGGCATCTTCCGCCGCACCCCATCACGCACGACATTGAGGCGGCGTCCGGTGCGAGGCGTTTGCCCTGCATCGCGATGCCGCGCTCACAGTGGCCTCGGCACGGCGCTGCTAGCCGGGCCGACGTCTGTTGGTGCAGTTCCCCTATAATTCTGGGTTTGTCGCTCTGCCGCCGCTGTGTGCGGCGTCCGCGGCTGTGATGATCGTGTCGATCTACACCGCGAGATGCGCAGAGTAGTTCACTTTGTCGGCCATGAAAGCCATCGAAATCGCTGACGTCCGCAAGCGCTACAAATCTTTGCAAGCGCTCAAGGGCGTGAGCCTGTCTGTCGAGCAGGGCGAGTTTTTCGGCCTGCTGGGCCCCAACGGCGCGGGCAAGACCACGCTGATCTCCATCCTGGCGGGCTTGAACCGTGCTGATTCCGGCACGGTGCGCGTGCTCGGCCACGACGTCGTCTCCGATTACCGCACGGCGCGCCGCAAGCTCGGCGTGGTGCCGCAGGAGCTGGTGTTCGATCCGTTCTTCACGGTGCGCGAGACGCTGCGGCTGCAGTCCGGCTATTTCGGTCTGACCAAGAACGATGACTGGATCGACGAGGTCATGGCCAATCTGGACCTGACCAACAAGGCCGACGCCAACATGCGTGCGCTCTCGGGCGGCATGAAGCGCCGCGTGCTGGTGGCGCAGGCCTTGGTACACCGCCCGCCGGTGATCGTGCTGGATGAGCCGACTGCCGGCGTGGACGTCGAGTTGCGGCAGACGCTGTGGAAGTTCATCTCGCGCCTGAACCGCGAAGGCCACACCGTGGTGCTGACCACGCACTACCTGGAAGAAGCCGAATCCCTGTGCGACCGCATCGCCATGCTCAAGTTTGGCGAGGTGGTGGCGCTCGATCGCACGGCGAATCTGCTATCGCAATTTGCCGGGCTGCAATTGGTGTTGAGCTTCTCGCGCGGCACACTGCCGGCGTCGCTTGAAAACCTGCGTCAGGCCGGCAACCACGGTGAGCGCAGCGTGCGCTTGCGCCTGTCGGGCTATGGCGAGGTTGAGCAGATTCTCTCCACCTGCCGTCAAGCCGGTTGCGAGATCGATGACATGGAAATCGCCAAGGCCGACCTGGAAGACGTGTTCGTGCAGATCATGCGCCGCGAAGGCGGCATCTCCGCCGTACCGCAAACACCCGAGACTGCGCTGGAGCCTGCCGCATGAACGCCATTCCTGAGACGCTGCCGGGCCGCTGGGTCGGCTTCCGCACGCTGCTGTACAAGGAAGTGCTGCGCTTCTGGAAGGTGAGCTTCCAGACCGTGGCCGCGCCGGTGCTGACCGCGCTGCTGTACCTGCTGATCTTCGGCCACGTGCTGGAAGACCGCGTGAAGGTGTTCGATCAACTCAGTTACACCGCTTTTCTGGTGCCTGGTCTGGTGATGATGAGCGTGCTGCAGAACGCGTTTGCGAACAGCTCGTCGTCGCTCATCCAGTCGAAGATCACCGGCAATCTGGTGTTCATCATGCTGCCGCCGCTGTCGCACTGGGAGATGTTCGGTGCGTATGTGTGCGCCTCCGTCATCCGCGGTCTGGCCGTGGGCACGGGCGTGCTGCTGGTGACGACGTGGTTTGCGCATCTGCACTTTGCGCAGCCGCTGTGGATCATCATCTTTGCCGTGCTGGGCGCTGCCGTGCTGGGCACGTTGGGGCTGATCGCCGGCATCTGGGCCGAGAAGTTCGACCAGCTCGCGGCGTTCCAGAACTTTCTGATCGTGCCGGCCACCTTCCTGGCGGGCGTGTTCTATTCAATCCATTCGCTGCCGCCGTTCTGGCAGGCGGTGTCCCACGCCAACCCGTTCTTCTACATGATCGACGGCTTCCGCTACGGCTTCTTCGGCGTGTCCGATGTGCCGGTGGCGACGAGCCTCGGTGTGATGCTGATCGCGCTGGTCGTGGTGGGGGGGATTGCCCTGCAGATGCTGCGCACGGGCTACAAGCTGCGCCATTGATGCGTCAATAACACCAACACGACGCACCACCCTAACGTTTTGCAGGAGAGGGAAGGCCATGTTGCCCACACCCGAACAAGTCAAGCAGTACATCGAAACCGGCCTGCCGTGCCAGCACCTCGAAGTCGAGGGTGACGGCCAGCATTTCTTCGCCACCATCGTCAGCGCGCAGTTTGAAGGCAAGCGCCTGATCCAGCGTCACCAGCTCGTCTATGCGGCGCTGGGTGACCGCATGCGTGCGGAGATCCACGCGCTGTCCATGAAGACGCTCACCCCGGCGGAGTGGCAGTCCTGATGGCCGAGCTTGATCCCACCGTTGTAACCGCTGAAGTTTTCGCTGAATCCGATTCCGACCTTGCGCTCGCTGAGCGCCCTTCCCAAAGTGCTCGACGAGACGTCTCGCTCATGGACAAACTGCTGATCGAAGGCAACGGCCCGCTGTCGGGCGAAATCCGCGTGTCTGGCGCCAAGAACGCCGCGCTGCCCATCATGTGCGCCGCGCTGCTGACGCCCGAGCCGCTCGCGCTGACCAACGTGCCGAACCTGCAGGACGTGCGCACGATGCTCAAGCTCCTGCGCCAGATGGGCGTGGAAGGCGCGCTGGAAGGCCACAACCTCAAGCTCGACGCCGCGACGATCCACACGCCGGAAGCGCCGTACGACCTGGTGAAGACCATGCGCGCGTCGATTCTGGTGCTGGGCCCGCTGCTGGCACGCTTTGGTCATGCGCGTGTGTCGCTGCCGGGCGGCTGCGGCATTGGCGCACGTCCGGTCGATCAGCACATCAAGGGCCTGCAGCAGATGGGCGCCGAGATCGTCATCGAACACGGCTACATCGAAGCCAAGCTGGCTGACGGCGCCAAGCGTCTGCGTGGCGCGCGCATCGTCACCGACATGGTGACGGTCACGGGCACCGAAAACCTGCTGATGGCCGCCGCGCTGGCTGATGGCGAGACCGTGCTGGAAAACGCCGCACGCGAGCCGGAAGTGACCGACCTCGCCAACCTGCTCGTGAAGATGGGCGCGCGCATCGAAGGCATCGGCACCGACCGCCTGGTCATCCAGGGCGTGGAAGCGCTGCACGGCGCCGAGCACACGGTGATTGCCGACCGCATCGAAGCCGGCACCTTCCTGTGCGCCGTGGCCGCAGCCGGCGGCGACGTGACGCTGCGCGGCGTGCCGCCGGGCATCCTCGATGCGGTGCTCGACAAGCTGCGCGAGGCGGGCGTGACGCTCACCACCGGCGACGACTGGATTCGCGTGCAGATGACCGGCCGCCCGAAGGCCGTGAGCTTCCGCACCTCGGAATACCCGGCGTTCCCGACCGACATGCAGGCGCAGTTCATGATGCTCAACGCCATCGCCGAGGGCTCCGCCACGGTGACGGAGACCATCTTCGAAAACCGCTTCATGCACGTGCAGGAACTCAACCGCCTGGGCGCCAACATCGTGATCGACGGCAAGACGGCCGTGGTGACGGGTGTTGAGCAACTCTCGGGCGCGACCGTCATGGCGACGGACCTGCGCGCTTCCGCCAGCCTCGTCATCGCCGGCCTGATCGCGCAGGGCGAGACGCTGGTCGACCGCATCTATCACCTCGACCGCGGCTACGACCGCATCGAAGACAAGCTCTCCGCCGTGGGCGCCAAGATCCGCCGCATCCAAGGGTAAGCAGGCCATGAACGCATTCCAGTCCGCCTCCAATCAGCTCACGCTGGCGTTGTCGAAGGGCCGCATCTTTGAAGAGACGCTGCCGCTCCTGAAGGCCGCCGGCATCGAGGTGACCGAAGACCCGGAAACCTCGCGCAAGCTGATTCTGCCGACGTCCGACCCGGCGCTGCGCGTGATCATCGTGCGCGCGTCCGACGTGCCGACCTACGTGCAGTACGGCGCGGCGGACTTCGGCGTGGCAGGCCGCGACGTGCTGATGGAGCACGGCATGGCGGGCCTGTATGCGCCCATCGACCTGAACATCGCCCGCTGCCGCATGTCGGTGGCGGTGCCCAAGGGCTTCGATTACGCCAACGCGGTGCGCCAGGGCGCGCGCCTGTCGGTGGCGACGAAGTATCTCAACACCGCGCGTGAACACTTCGCCAAGAAGGGCGTGCACGTCGACCTGATCAAGCTGTACGGCTCGATGGAACTGGGCCCGCTGGTGGGCCTGGCCGATGCCATCGTCGACCTGGTCAGCACCGGGGGCACGCTGCGCGCGAACAACCTCGTCGAGGTGGAGGAGATCGTGCAGATCTCGTCCCGACTGGTCGTCAACCAGGCTGCGCTGAAGTTGAAGCGCGAGCGGTTGGCGCCGATCCTCGACGCTTTCGAGCGCGCCTCCGCCAAGAGCGAGCGCGTTGGGGAACCCGCATGAGCCTGACCATCCGTAAGCTGGATTCGGCCGACGCCGGATTCGCGGCGCAACTGCGCCAGGTGCTCGCTTTCGAGGCGAGCGAAGACGAAGCCATCGACCGTGCCGCCGCGCAGATTCTGGCCGACGTGAAAGCGCGCGGTGACGCTGCTGTGCTCGAAGCCACGCGCCGCTTTGACCGCATCGAAGCGGAGAGCATCGCTGCGCTGGAACTGTCGCCCACCGTGCTGCAAGCCGCGCTGGACGGTCTGGAGCCCAAGCGCCGCGCCGCGCTGGAGGCCGCCGCCGCCCGCGTGCGTGCGTACCACGAGAAGCAGAAGCTCGAATGCGGCACGCATAGCTGGGAATACGCCGAGGCCGATGGCACGGTGCTAGGCCAGAAGGTCACACCGCTGGACCGCGTGGGCATCTACGTGCCGGGCGGCAAGGCAGCGTACCCATCGTCGGTGCTGATGAACGCGATTCCGGCACGTGTGGCCGGCGTCAAGGAAATCATCATGGTGGTGCCCACGCCGGGTGGCGTGCGCAACGAGCTGGTGCTGGCTGCGGCGTGCATTGCCGGGGTGGACCGCGTGTTCACGATCGGCGGCGCGCAGGCTGTCGGGGCGCTGGCTTACGGCACCGATACCGTTCCTGCCGTCGACAAGATCGTCGGCCCGGGTAACGCCTATGTGGCTGCCGCCAAGCGCCGCGTGTTCGGCACGGTTGGCATCGACATGATTGCCGGTCCGTCCGAAATCCTCGTCATCTGCGACGGCACGACCGACCCGGACTGGGTGGCGATGGACCTGTTCTCGCAAGCCGAGCACGACGAACTGGCGCAGTCGATCCTGCTGTGCCCGAACGCCGAGTTCATCGCGCAGGTGGAAGCCAGCATCAACCGCCAGCTCGAAGACATGCCGCGCAAGGGCGTGATTGCCGAATCGCTGTCGGGCCGTGGCGCGCTGGTGAAGGTGCGCGATATGGAAGAGGCGTGCGAGATCGCCAACGACATCGCGCCCGAGCACTTGGAGATTTCCGCCGAGAACCCGCGCCAGTGGGCCGAGCGTATCCGCCATGCGGGCGCGATCTTCCTCGGCAAGTACACCAGCGAATCGCTGGGCGACTACTGCGCAGGCCCGAACCACGTGCTGCCGACCTCGCGCACGGCGCGCTTCTCGTCGCCGCTGGGCGTGTACGACTTCATCAAGCGTTCGAGCCTGATCGAGGTGAGCGAAGCCGGCGCCCAGATGCTGGGCGAGATTGCCGCCGAACTGGCCTACGGCGAAGGCCTGCAGGCCCACGCCCGCAGCGCCGAGTACCGCCTCGCCCCCAAGTCCGAATAACGCCTGCTGTACACGATGACCACCGCTCCAGCCCAGCCCTCTCTTGACGACCTGCTCGCCCGCATCGTGCGCGACGACGTGCGTGCCATGGGCGCGTATCACGTGCCCGACGCCACCGGCATGGTCAAGCTGGACGCGATGGAGAACCCGTACGCGCTGCCCGCGATGCTGCGCGACGCGCTGGGCAAGCGTCTGGCCGATGTCGCGCTCAACCGCTACCCGGTGCCGACGGCTGATGCGCTTAAAGCCCAGCTCAAGCGCGTGATGCACGTCCCAGCCGGCGCGGAAGTGCTGCTGGGCAATGGCTCGGACGAGATCATCAGCCTGATCGCCATTGCCGCGGCCAAGCCCGGCGCGACCGTGCTGGCGCCGGTGCCGGGTTTCGTGATGTACGCGATGTCGGCGCAGTTGCTAGGGTTGAAGTTCGTCGGCGTGCCGCTCAAGGCGGACCTCACGCTCGACCGCGACGCGATGCTGGCCGCCATGGCCGAGCACCAGCCCGCAGTCATCTACCTGGCCTATCCGAACAACCCGACTGGCAACCTGTTCGACGCCGCCGACATGGATGCCATCATCCGGGCCGCACGCGGGCCGGTGTGCCAGAGCCTGGTGGTGGTCGACGAGGCCTATCAGCCGTTCGCGCAGCACAGCTGGATGCCGCGCCTGCGCGACTTCGATCACCTGTTGGTGATGCGCACCGTTTCCAAGCTGGGCCTGGCGGGCATCCGCCTGGGTTATGTGGCCGGCCACCCGAAGTGGATTGCCGAGCTGGACAAGGTGCGTCCGCCGTACAACATCAATGTGCTGACTGAGGCAACCGCCCAATTCGTGCTCGAACACGTCGATGTGCTCGATGCCCAGGCAGCCACCCTGCGTGCCGAGCGCACGAAATTGATGGATGCGCTGGGCGCCCAGCCCGGTGTTGAAGTTTTCCCGAGCGCCGCCAACTTCATCCTAGTGCGCGTACCTGATGTGGCGGCGTTGTTCGACCGCCTGCTCAATCGGCGGATTCTCATCAAAAACGTCAGTAAAATGCACCCATTGCTGGCCAACTGTCTGCGCGTGACGGTCAGCAATCCCGAAGAAAACGCGCAATTTCTCGATGCCTTTGCCGCATCGCTGCAGGAAGCCCCATGAGCCGCCGTGCCGAGGTCACTCGCAACACCTCTGAAACGCAGATCCGCGTCGCCCTTGATTTGGACGGCACGGGCAAGCAGACGCTGAACACCGGCGTCCCGTTCCTCGACCACATGCTCGACCAGATCGCCCGTCACGGCCTGGTTGACCTGGAAGTCACGGCCACTGGCGACACCCATATCGACGATCACCACACCGTGGAAGACGTCGGCATCACCCTGGGCATGGCCGTCGCCAAGGCCATCGGCGACAAGAAGGGCATCGTGCGCTACGGCCACAGCTATGTGCCGCTGGACGAAGCCCTGTCGCGCGTGGTGATTGATTTCTCCGGCCGTCCGGGTCTGGAGTTCCACGTGCCGTTCACGCGCGCGCGCGTCGGCAACTTTGACGTGGACCTGTCCATCGAATTCTTCCGCGGGTTCGTCAACCATGCCGGCGTGACGCTGCATATCGACAACCTGCGCGGCGTCAACGCGCACCACCAGATCGAAACCGTGTTCAAGGCCTT
>CBJMVH010000034.1:0-44933 GCA_966433195.1 uncultured Ralstonia sp. | reverse complement strand
CAGGCCGGTCAGCGCCACGCGCAGACGGTTGCCCGGCGGCTCGTTCATCTGGCCGAACACCATGGCCACCTTGTCGAGCACGTTGGAGTCCTTCATTTCGTGGTAGAAGTCGTTGCCCTCACGGGTACGCTCGCCCACGCCAGCAAACACCGACAAGCCCGAGTGCTGCTTGGCGATGTTGTTGATCAGCTCCATCATGTTCACGGTCTTGCCGACGCCGGCGCCACCGAACAGACCCACCTTACCGCCCTTGGCGAACGGGCAGACCAGGTCAATCACCTTGATGCCGGTTTCCAGCAGGTCCACCGACGGCGACAGTTCGTCGAACTTCGGGGCCTTCTGGTGAATCGCGCGCTTCTCATCCGAAGCGATCGGGCCGGCTTCGTCGATCGGGCGACCCAGCACGTCCATGATGCGGCCCAGCGTGCCGTGACCGACCGGCACCGAGATCGGCGCGCCGGTGTTGGCCACGCGCATGCCGCGACGCAGACCGTCAGACGAACCCAGCGCAATGGTACGCACCACGCCGTCGCCCAGCTGTTGTTGCACTTCGAAGGTCAGGCCCTTCTCGGCGAACGAGGCGTCGTTGCTTTCTTCCAGCACCAGCGCGTCGTAGACCTTCGGCATCGCGTCGCGCGGGAACTGAATGTCCACCACGGCGCCGATGCACTGCACGATATTTCCGTTTGCGATACTCATTTGTATCTCCAATAACTTGATTCTTTGCCGTGGCTATCAGACTGCCGCTGCGCCGCTGACGATTTCGGACAGTTCCTTCGTGATCGCTGCCTGACGGGTCTTGTTGTAGACCAGTTGCAGTTCGCCGATCACGTTCTTCGCGTTGTCCGAAGCCGCCTTCATCGCCACCATCCGGGCCGATTGCTCGGAGGCCATGTTCTCGGCCACCGCCTGGTACACCAGCGCCTCAACGTAGCGGATCAGCAGCTCGTCGACCACCGTTTGCGCGTCCGGCTCGTAGATGTAGTCCCACGAGTAGGCTTGCTTTTCGGCGGCGCTCTGCGTCAGCTTGTCGGCAGTCAACGGCAACAGCTGCTCAACCACCGGCTCCTGCTTCATCGTGTTGATGAAGCGGGTGTATGCGAGATACACGGCGTCGATTTCACCCGCGGTGAATGCGTCGAGCTGAACCTTGATCGCGCCGATCAGCTTTTCCAGATGCGGCGTGTCGCCCAGATGCACGACGTTCGACACAACCTTTGCACCGATACGACCCAGGAACTGCGTGCCCTTGGTACCGATGGCGGTGGCTTGCGTCTCAACGCCCTTGTTCTGCAGGTCGCGCAGCTGGTTGGTGACGGCACGCAGCACGTTGGTGTTCAGGCCACCGCACAGGCCCTTGTCCGTCGTCACCACGATCAGGCCAGCGCGCTTGATGTCGCGCTCCACCATGAACGGGTGCTTGTACTCCGGATTAGCCTGCGCCATGTGCGCTGCCACGTTGCGGATCTTCTCGGCATACGGGCGGGCAGCACGCATCCGTTCCTGCGCCTTGCGCATCTTGGATGCGGCGACCATTTCCATCGCCTTGGTGATCTTGCGCGTGTTTTGCACGCTCTTGATCTTGGTGCGGATTTCTTTTGTTCCGGCCATTTCTTCCTTCCTCTCCGTTCAGACCTGGCCACGCAGGCCGAATTTCTCAACCTCGGTGGCCAGTTCCAGGAATGACGCGGTTAGAACGCGGCGGACTTCTTGAAATCCTCGATCGCGGCACGCAGAGCGGCCTCATCGTCCTTCGACAGATCCTTCGTATCTTCGATGCGGTTGATGAGATCGGCGTACTTCGTCTTCAGCGTGTCGTGCAGGCCCTTTTCGAAAGCCAGGATGTCCTTCACGTCCACGTTGTCGAGGAAGCCGTTGTTGGCTGCGTACAGCGACGCGGCCAGCTGCCACACTTGCAGCGGCTGGTATTGCGGCTGCTTGAGCAGTTCGGTCACGCGGCGGCCGCGCTCGAGCTGCTTGCGGGTCGCTTCGTCCAGGTCGGAAGCAAACTGCGCGAACGCAGCCAGTTCACGGTACTGGGCCAGGTCGGTACGGATACCACCGGACAGCTTCTTGATGACCTTGGTCTGAGCAGCACCACCCACACGCGACACCGAAATACCGGCGTTGATAGCGGGGCGCACACCTGCGTTGAACAGGTCGGTTTCCAGGAAGATCTGGCCGTCGGTAATCGAGATCACGTTGGTCGGCACGAACGCGGACACGTCGCCCGCCTGCGTTTCGATCACGGGCAGCGCGGTCAGCGAACCGGTCTTGCCCTTGACTTCACCGTTGGTGATCTTTTCGATGTGGTCAGCGTTCACACGAGCAGCACGCTCCAGCAGACGCGAGTGCAGGTAGAACACGTCACCCGGGTAAGCTTCACGGCCAGGCGGGCGGCGCAGCAGCAGCGAAACCTGACGGTAGGCCCAAGCTTGCTTGGTCAGATCGTCATACACGATCAGGGCGTCTTCACCGCGGTCGCGGAAGTATTCGCCCATCGTGCAGCCGGCGTAGGCCGACAGGTACTGCATTGCAGCGGAGTCCGAAGCGGCAGCAGCCACCACGATCGTGTATTCCAGCGCGCCGTGCTCTTCGAGCTTGCGCACCACGTTGGCGATCGTCGAAGCCTTCTGGCCGATTGCCACGTACACGCAGAAGATGCCCTTGCCCTTCTGGTTGA
Organism: uncultured Ralstonia sp.; assembly: GCA_966433195.1. Lineage (GTDB taxonomy): Bacteria > Pseudomonadota > Gammaproteobacteria > Burkholderiales > Burkholderiaceae > Ralstonia. Next base: position 42,250 of record CBJMVH010000034.1, on the reverse strand, counting down.
TGATCGCGTCGACAGCCACGGCGGTCTTGCCGGTCTGGCGGTCGCCAATGATCAGCTCACGCTGGCCACGGCCGATCGGCACCATCGCGTCGATCGACTTCAGGCCGGTCTGCACCGGTTGGCTCACCGACTGACGTGCGATCACGCCCGGAGCGACCTTCTCGATCACGTCCGTCTTCTTGGCGTTGATCGGGCCCTTGCCGTCGATCGGCTGGCCCAGTGCGTTGACCACGCGGCCCAGCAGTTCCGGGCCCACCGGCACTTCCAGAATGCGGCCGGTGCACTTGACTTCCTGGCCTTCGGAAATGTGCTCGTAGTCACCCAGGATCACGGCGCCGACGGAGTCGCGCTCGAGGTTCAGCGCGAGGCCGAACGTGTTGCCCGGGAATTCCAGCATTTCGCCTTGCATCACGCCCGACAGGCCATGAATGCGGCAGATACCGTCCGTCACGGAGATGACCGTGCCGGTGTTCTTTGCGTCAGCGCCAGCCTTCAAGCCCTCGATACGGGTCTTGATCAGGTCGCTGATCTCGGAGGGGTTCAGTTGCATCGAATGCTCCTAATTCTTCAATCTGGTTCGCGGGCGGCGTCTCGTCGATTTAGCCGGCCACACGAAACAGCATTACGCGGCGGTCAGCGCAGACTGCATCTGCGTCAGGCGCGCGCGCACCGAGGTGTCGAGCACTTCGTCGCCAATCTGCACACGCACGCCGCCGATCAACGAAGGATCGACGCTCACGTGAGCTTGCAGCTTCTTGCCGAACTTGCGTTCGAGCGTGGCGACCAGTTCGGCCAGGGGTGCGCCCTCAAGCGGGAACGCACTGGTGATCTCGACGTCGGCGGCGCCTTCGCTGGCATTCCGCAGCACATGGAATTGCGCGGCAATTTCCGGCAGCAGCGACAGGCGCTTGTTGGCCACCAGCAGGCCAACCAGTTCCTTCGCCTCATGCGATACCGGAGATTTCAGCGCCGACAGGAAGATCCCCGCCACATCGGCTTTGGAGAGCTTCGGATCATCGGCGACTGCCTTCATGTCGGGCACGGCGGCGACTTGCCCCATTTCCGACACGAGCTCAGACCATGCACCCAGATTGCCGGCCTTCGCCACGCGGAACAGCGCCTCTGCGTACGGACGGGCAACGGTTGCGAGTTCTGCCATGATTACAGCTCAGCCTTGAGTTGATTGAGCAGATCGGCGTGGACCTGCGCATTGACTTCACGCTTGAGGATCTGCTCGGCACCCTTGACGGCCAGCGTCGCAACCTGGTCACGCAGCGATTCACGCGCGCGCACGGTTTGCTGCTCGGCTTCGGCCTTGGCTTGCGCGATGATGCGCGCAGCTTCTGCCTGGGCGTTTTGCTTGATCTCATCAGCGGTCATCTGGGCGCGCTTTTCTGCGTCCGCGATGCGCTGCGCGCCTTCATTGCGCGCTTCGGTCAGTGCCTGCTCGACCCGCTTGTTGGCCAGCTCCAGCTCAGCCTTGCCCTTATCGGCAGCGGCCAGGCCATCGGCAATTTTCTTCGCGCGTTCGTCGAGCGCCTTCACCAGGGGCGGCCAAATGAACTTGGCAACAACCCACCACAGGATGAAGAACACGACCATCTGCGCGACGAGTGTGGCGTTCAGGTTCATGGTGTGTTCCTTTCGGTATTGAGACTACGGATCAATGCACGAAGCGGCGAGGGTCACGCGGTGCGCTCACCCTGGCCGCCTCCGGCATCATGCAGACCGAAAAGAATTACTTGATGACCGACAGCAGCGGGTTGGCGAACGCGAACAGCATGGCCACACCAACGCCGATCAGGAATGCCGCGTCGATCAGGCCAGCCAGCAGGAACATCTTGGTTTGCAGCGGGTTCATCAGTTCAGGCTGACGTGCGCAGGCTTCGATGTACTTGCCGCCCATCAGGCCGATACCGATACAGGCGCCGATTGCACCCAGGCCGATGATGATGCCGATACCGATGGCGGTCAGACCTTGGATGTTGGCGAGAAATGCTTGCATGATGACTCCCTTTTACGTGAAAGACTAAGAACTTAGGAACTTGAAAAAACCAAACGGAACCGGAGAACCTGAACCGCTACTTAGTGGTGATCATGTGCCTGGCCGATATACACCAGTGTCAGCATCATGAAAATGAACGCTTGCAGCAGAACGATCAGGATGTGGAAGATCGCCCAGACTGCACCGGCCACCACGTGACCCACGAAACCCAGCGCCGAGAAATCGGCACCGAACGTCCAGATCGAGCCAAGCAGCGCGATCAGCAGGAACACCAGTTCGCCCGCGTACATGTTGCCGAACAACCGCATGCCCAGCGACACAGCCTTGGCGAGGAATTCAATGATGTTGAGGATCAGGTTGAACGGCGCGAGGTACCACTTGGCGCCGAACGGAGCGGAGAACAGTTCGTGTGCGAAACCGCCCGCACCCTTGATCTTGAAGCTGTAGTAGATCATCAGGATCAGCACAGCGAACGACATGCCGAAGGTGCCGTTCAGGTCGGCCGTGGCCACCGCGCGGTGGTGCGGCACGTGCAGACCGAAGGAGCCCAGCAGATGGTTGACGCCCGTTACCCAGTCCACCGGGATCAAGTCGACCGCGTTCATCAGCGTGACCCACACGAAGACCATCAATGCCAGCGGCGCAATCCACGAACGATCGCCGTGGATGATGCCCTTGGCTTGGTCGTCGACCATCTCGACAACCAGTTCAACGAAGGCTTGGAAACGGCCTGGAACGCCGGAGGTGACACGGCGCGCAGCCATGCCCAGGAAGATGATGCCGATCGCGCCCATCAGCACGGACCAGAACATCGTGTCCCAGTTGATGACGGAGAAGTCGACCACCGACGCCTGCTTGCCGCCGATGCTATTGAAATTCTGCAAATGCTCCGCGATATACGCGGAAGGCGTGAGAGCGTGCTCGGCGGCGTGGCCGGCGGCTTCTGCGACTTCAGTTGCCATGATGATTCAGTCCAATATTGCGAAACATTCTTCGTGACCCGCTCCAGCTCGCGCCCGATGCTCAACAGGTTTCCCCGGAGATCGCGGACTGCACGCGACTGGAGCGCGCCACCTTATTCGTTCGGGGTGTCAGCGCAATGAATGCGGGCTTCTCCTGCCTCGCACGCTTGCCGTGTTCCAACACCTTCCGTGCGCCTGCCGCATGGCTGCAGGCTCGGGTCCGTCATCGCAACGCCAGACCGACCCAGTACATCTTGAGTGCCAAGATCAGGGTGATCAGCAAGGGCGGCCAATGCAGCCCCTTGAAGGTCACCACCACAATCACCAGCAACGCGACGGTGCCCAGCACCTTGATCGCTTCGCCCACCACCAGTCGGGCGATGGACTCGAACCCCTTGGCCGTCGACAGCCGCATCGCGAACCATGCCGAAGGCACCACGCACACGCCGCCGCCCAACAGAGCGGAGAGCGCGGCCTCGCCGGCTGACGCAGCACCCGTGCCTGCGAACCAACTGCCGACATACCAACCGAGCGCACACAGCAGTGTGATGGCCACCTGGCCGAGCACGATGGAAAGCGGCGTGATACGCGAAGCCCGCAGTGCCTGCTCGCCGAACATGGCCACCGCTTCGTCATGCGAAAGCACATGCACCGGCGGTTCCGCCTTCTCTGCGTCGTCGTCCCAATCAGCAGGCTTCGGAGCCTGCGCCGACTGAGATCGGGCGGCTTCTAACGAAGCGTAAGAATCGGACCGTCGACGGTTGGCTGACTGCTGGGCTGGCTGCATGGAAGAATGGTCTTTCATCATGCCGCACCGCTTTGGGTCAGGCGGATTTAAAACCGCACGATTTTACGGGACATGATGTTCGCCAGTCAACGCGCAAGCGAACGGTCGTGCGGGCGCCTTCGACAGCACTCTCAATGGTTGCGTTCCGCGCTTCCACTGCAATGACGTGCTGCGGACGGGGCACCGAATCTGCCTGCTGCGGCGGTGCCCCGTCGATTCCATGATGGCGCTCGCGGTGCAGAGCGTCGATGACATGGAAGGTAATCGCACCAAGTCGGTGCGGATCAGCGCATAAAAATGGCGCAGCTACGCGGGTCGAGCATATCTGCGACAAACTGTCGCGGCTGCGGCGCCGCTTCAGACTGCCGCTTCGTCTTCGCCATCCGGACGCAGACGCGCGAGCAGCCCATCGAACTCATCGAGGCTCGCGAACTGCACGGTCAACTGGCCGCGCCCCTTGGCCGCCAGCTTGATCTGCACGCCCAATCCCAGCGAGTCCGCCAATTCTTCTTCCAAGCGGGCGACGTCTCGGCCAGCCTGGTGACCGCCCTTCTGCTTGAGTGACTTCAGTTCGAACGGCTTGAGCGTCGAGGCAACGAGCTTTTCCGTTTCGCGCACCGACAGGCGCTTGTTGACGATCTGGTTGGCCAACAGGATCTGCGTGGCGCTGTCGACGGCCAGCAGTGCGCGGGCGTGGCCCATGTCGATGTCACCAGCCATCAGCATGGTTTGCACGGGCTGCGTGAGGTTGAGCAGACGCAGCAGGTTCGACACCGCACTGCGCGAGCGCCCGACCGACTCAGCCGCCTGCTCGTGCGTGAACTGGAACTCGCGCACCAGGCGCGCAATGCCCTGCGCTTCTTCCAGCGGGTTGAGGTCTTCGCGCTGGATGTTTTCGATCAGCGCCATGGCTGCGGCGGACTCGTCCGGCACATCCTTCACCAACACCGGCACTTCAGTCAGGCCGGCCAGGCGCGAAGCGCGGAAGCGGCGTTCGCCGGCGATGATTTCGTACTTCGGCTTCGGACCGTCGGACTCGACCTTGCGCACCAGGATCGGCTGCATGAGACCTTGCGCACGAATGCTCGCGGCCAGTTCCTGCAAAGCGCCCTCGTCCATGCGGGTGCGCGGCTGGTACTTGCCCGGCTGCATCTGCTCGAGCTTCAGTACGGTTGGCGTGCCCTCTTGCTTGGCGGTCTCGACAATTTCGGCGGGACTGCCCAGCAGCGCTTCAAGGCCGCGGCCCAGTCCTTTTTTCTTCATCGTGCTCATGTTGTTCCTCTTGCGCTCAGGCCGGCAGCTCGGCCATGTGCCGCACGCGCGCGATCATCTCGGCGCCGAAATCCAGGTAGGCCTTGGCACCCTTTGATGCCGGGTCAAACGCCACGCCGGGCATGCCGTACGACGGCGCCTCGGCCAAGCGCACATTGCGCGGGATCAGCGTCTTGAAGACCTTGTCGCCGAAGTGTGATTCGAGCTGCGCCGACACCTGCTGCTGCAGCGTCACGCGCGGGTCGAACATCACGCGCAGCAGGCCGATGACCTTGAGATCGCGGTTCAGGTTAGCGTGTACCTGCTTGATGGTGTTGACGAGGTCAGACAATCCCTCAAGCGCGAAGTACTCGCACTGCATCGGCACCACGACGCCATGCGCGGCGCACAGACCATTCAGCGTGAGCAGCGACAGCGACGGCGGGCAATCGATAAGGACGAAGTCGTACTCGGCATCCACCTCGGCCAGCGCCAGCTTGAGGCGATTCTCGCGATCCTCCAGGTCGACCAGTTCAACCTCGGCGCCCGCCAGGTCGCGGTTCGCAGGCAGCACGTCATAGCGGCCGGCTTCGGAGCGTTGGCGCGCCTGCGGGATGGTCGCCAAACCAACCAGCACCTGATAGACGCTGAATTCCAGCGTGTGCTTGTCGATGCCCGAGCCCATGGAGGCGTTGCCCTGCGGGTCGAGGTCAACCAGCAGCACGCGCTGCCCTTGCGCGGCCAGGCCTGCGGCGAGATTCACCGTGGTGGTGGTCTTGCCGACCCCGCCCTTCTGATTGGCGATCACGAAAATATTCGACATGACTCCTCTGCGGTGAATGACTCACGCCGACGGCGCAAGGATGACCAGGTGACGCTCAGCCGGCAGCCCCGGCACGGTCAGGCGTTCAATGGCTTCAACAGTCCAGCCGGCGGGCAGGCGTTCGATTTCGGCATCCGGGCGCACACCCTTCATGGCGACCATGCGACCTCCCGGCGCCAGCAGGTGGCCAGCCAGGTTCACGAAATCAACCAACTCGGCAAAGGCGCGCGACGTGATCACGCCGTAGCCAGTCGCGTCGGCCAGCTTTTCCACGTGGCCCCAATGCGATTGCGCGTTGATCAGGCCAAGCTCGGCGCGGCACTGCGTCAGAAACGCGGTCTTCTTCTGGACGATGTCGACCATCGTGACGCTGACGTCCGGGTACGCAATCGCCAACGGAATGCCGGGCAAGCCGCCGCCCGAGCCGACATCCAACACGCGCGGCGCCTCAGGCTGCGCGCGGCGCGCCAACTCGGCAATGCGCGACACCGCCGACAGCGAATCCAACAGGTGATGCGTGAGCATGTCGCCCGCATCACGGATGGCGGTCAGGTTGTAGACGCGGTTCCATTTCGCCAGCAGCCGTTGGTACGCAAGCAGGCGATCCACCTGTACATCATCCAGCGACAGGCCCAGGGCGCGGGCGCCGGCTTCCAGTTCCGATCGGGCGTCGGTCAGTGCGCTCGCCATCAAGCCGCCTCGCCTTCCGCACTCGGGCGCGGGCCGACTTGGCCGCGCAGCACACCCTTCTTCAGATGCACGAGCAGCAGCGACACCGCCGCCGGCGTGATGCCGGAGATACGCGACGCCTGCCCGATGGTCTCGGGCTTATGCTTGGCGAGCTTCTGCTGCACCTCGATCGACAGGCCGCGCACCTGCGAATAATCGAAGTCCGCAGGCAAGCGCGTGTTCTCGTTCGCGCCCAGGCGCTCCACCTCATCGGCCTGGCGGGCGATGTAACCGTGGTACTTGATGCCGATTTCGATCTGCTCGCGGATCAACTCGGCTTCCAGCGGATCCTCCGCCAGCACCTCTTCGGGCGCGTACTTGCCGCCTTGCATGCCCATCAGGGATGCGTACGTCACGTTGGGGCGGCGCAGCAGATCAGCCAGTGAATATTCGCGTTCGATCCCCTTCCCCAGCACCGGCTCGGCGTCTTCCAACGGAAGAATCGCCGGGTTCACCCAGGTGGACTTCAGACGCTCTGTTTCACGTGAAACAGCGTCGCGCTTGCGGTTGAATGCGTCCCAGCGCGCATCGTCGACCACGCCCAGCGTGCGACCAAATTCGGTCAGGCGCATGTCGGCGTTGTCTTCGCGCAGGCTCAGGCGGAACTCGGCGCGGCTGGTGAACATGCGGTACGGCTCGGTCACACCTCGGGTAATGAGGTCGTCGACGAGCACGCCCAGGTAAGCTTGGTCGCGGCGCGGCGTCCAGGCGTCCTTGCCCTGCACCTGCAGGCCGGCGTTGATGCCGGCGAGCAAACCTTGAGCGGCCGCTTCTTCGTAGCCGGTGGTGCCGTTGATCTGCCCAGCAAAGAACAGCCCGGAAATCGCCTTCGATTCCAGCGAAGCCTTCAGCGCGCGCGGGTCGAAGTAGTCGTACTCAATGGCGTAACCGGGGCGCAAGATGTGAGCGTTTTCCAGCCCGCGCATCGAGTGGATCAAGTCCAGCTGCACATCAAACGGCAGACTGGTCGACACGCCGTTCGGGTAGAACTCGTTGGTTGTCAGGCCTTCCGGTTCCAGGAAGATCTGGTGACTGTCCTTGCTGGCGAAGCGGTGGATCTTGTCTTCGATGCTCGGGCAGTAACGCGGCCCTACCCCTTCGATGACGCCGGTGTACATCGGCGAGCGATCCAGCCCGGCGCGGATGATGTCGTGCGTGCGCTCGTTGGTATGCGTGACCCAGCACGGCACTTGGCGCGGATGCATGTCCGCACGGCCCATGAAGGAGAACACCGGCACCGGATCGAGGTCGCCTGGCTGCTCTTCCAACACCGAAAAATCGATGGTCCGGCCGTCAATCCGTGGCGGCGTACCCGTCTTCAGGCGCCCTTGCGGCAGCTCCAATTCCTTCAGACGCGCTGACAGGGACACCGCCGCCGGGTCGCCCGCACGGCCGCCGGTGTAGTTGTTCAGACCCACGTGGATCTTGCCGTCGAGGAATGTCCCGGCCGTCAACACGACAGCACGTGCGCGGAACTGCACGCCCACCTGCGTCACCGCGCCGACCACGCGATCGCCTTCCACCAGCAGGTCTTCGACGGCCTGCTGGAACAGCATCAGGTTGGGCTGGTTTTCCAGGCGATGGCGGATCGCCGCCTTGTACAGCACGCGGTCGGCCTGGGCGCGGGTCGCGCGTACAGCCGGACCCTTACTGGAATTCAGGATGCGAAACTGGATACCGCCCTCGTCCGTGGCGATGGCCATGGCGCCGCCCAGCGCATCCACTTCCTTGACCAGATGGCCCTTGCCGATGCCCCCGATGGACGGATTGCAGCTCATCTGCCCCAGCGTCTCGATGTTGTGCGTCAGCAGCAGGGTCTGGCAACCCATGCGCGCCGCCGCCAAGGCGGCCTCGGTGCCGGCGTGTCCGCCGCCCACCACGATCACATCGAATTCAATTGGATACAGCATGGCTTCCTCCTCGCGTGGAGGCATCAGGAAATTTGGAGAAGCGGAATTATAAGTCGCGCAGCTACCCCGCAGTTCGACCATGCGGCAATCGGGATGAAATTCAGCCGCATTTCGTGTTTCACGTGAAACATGCACCGCTTGTTTCGCTCCCGTTGTGTTTCACGTGAAACACATCAGGCAGCGGGCCTCGTATCGGAGTGTGCACGGAGGAAGTCGATGAACGCGCGCAGCTTGCCCGGCATCTGGGGCGTCCGCGGGAAATAGAGATTGAAGCGATACATCGGCGGGCACCACGCGTCGAGCACCCGAACCAACCGCCCTGCCGCCAAGTCTTCCGCTACGAGTTCTTCAAGGACATGCGCCAGGCCGATGCCGTGCCGTGCTGCCGCAACCATCGCCAGCACATCATTGGCGATGAAGCCGCCGGCCACATCGACGCTTTGGAGTGCACCACCCTCCCCCGGCTCCGCAAATTCCCAGGCGTATAGGCCACCGCTGCTTGGAAAGCGGTACCGGATGCAGCGATGCTCGCGCAGCGAGTCCGGCGACTCGGGCGTACCGTGCGCGACCAGATACGCAGGGCTGCCCACCACCGCAATCCGCCGCGCCGGCCCGATCGGCACGCTCACCATGTCGCGCTCCACGCGCTCGCCAAAGCGGATGCCGACGTCGAAGCGATCCGCCACGATGGCCGACAGACCATCGTCGACCGACAGTTCCAACTCAATGCGTGGATAGCGCGAGAGAAAATCCGCCAACGCCGGTTCAAGCACGACCTGGTACGCCACGCGCGAGGCCGTCACGCGCAACATGCCGCGCGGCTCGGTTGCACGCTCGCCCACCTCTGCCATCGCCCCGTACAGCGCATCGAGGCTCGGCCGCACGACAGCGAGCAGCGCCTCCCCCGCTTCGGTGGCACTGACCTGCCGCGTGGTGCGCGCGAGCAATTGCACGCCGAGTGCCGACTCCAGCCGCCGAATCGTCTGCGACAACGCTGATGTGGAGACATCCAGCGCCGCCGCCGCATGCGTGAAGCTTCCCGCCTCGGCCACGCGTCGCAGGGCGTCGAGCGCGGGCAGCAGGTCTGGATCGATTGTGAATTCAGCCTTCATAGTGCATCCGATTCTATCCACTTAATCCGCAGGATCAGGCTGCCTAGACTGGCGACTCCCCCCCTCTCCTCTGACAAGGACATCGCCAAATGAAGACGCGCCAACTCGGACAATCAAATCTGTACATCTCCCCACTCGGCTTCGGCACCTGGGCTTCGGGTGGCGGCAACTGGGAATACGGCTGGGGCGCGCAGGATGATCGCGACACCATCTCCGCCATTGCCGCAGCAGCCGACGCCGGCATCAACTGGATCGACACGGCCGCCGCCTATGGGCTGGGCCATGCGGAAACCGTGGTCGGCCGCGCACTGCGCGAACTGCCCGCCAGCCGGCGGCCGTATGTGTTCACCAAGGGCTCACTGATTTGGGACGCGCAGGGCCGGATTTCCCATTCGCTCGATCCCGCATCGCTTTCACGTGAAATCGACGACAGCCTGCACCGGTTGAAGGTGGAGGCGATCGATCTGTACCAACTTCACTGGCCGGCCTTCCCGCCGGGGGCGCCGGAGCAGTCGATCGAAGCGGCCGTGGCGGCGCTCGACAAGGCGCGGTTGGCGGGCAAGATCCGCCACATCGGCGTCTCGAACTTCGATGCGGCGCAGATGGCGCGGGCGCAATCCGTCGCGCCAATCGCCGCGCTGCAGCCGCCCTACTCGCTACTAATGCGGGGCATTGAGGAATCGATCCTGCCGTACACGGCAGCGCACGGCATCGGCACCATCGTGTATTCGCCGCTGCAATCGGGGCTGTTGTCCGGGCGCATGACGCGCGAGCGCATCGCGGCGTTGCCGGCCAACGACTGGCGTGCGCAGCGTAGCCCGGAATTCCAGGAGCCGAACCTGACGCGCAACTTGGCGTTGGTGGAGGTGCTGCGCAACGTAGGGGCACGGCATGGCAAGACGCCCGCGGAAGTCGCCATCGCCTGGACGCTGCGCAATCCGGTGGTCACCGGGGCCATTGTCGGCGTGCGGCGGCCGGATCAGCTCGATGGCCTGCTGGGCGCGGCCGACCTGAAACTGACCGACACGGACCTCGCCGAGATCCAGGCCGCCCTGCCCGAGACCACGGCATCGCCAGTGCCGCAAAGCCTGGTCAACGCCTGAGCCCCAAAAGCAAAACGCACGGCGCGAACCGTGCGTTTTGCGTGAGGCGAAGGACGGAAGATCGTTACCTCAATTCTGCAGCTTCCACTTGCCGTCCTTGATCTCGACCATGACGCGCGAGCGTTGATCCAACCCCAGGTGATCCTTCGGGTTCATGTTCATCACGCCATGCGAGACGGCCAGATTGGTCGTCGCCTCCAGCGCATCCCGCAGGCCCTTGCGGAACGCCGGCGTGCCGGGCTGGCCCTTCTTCAGCGCGGCGGGCATCGCATTGGCGAGCAACAAGCCGGCATCCCACATGTGGCCACCGAAGGTCGAGACTTGGCCGCCATACGCCTTCTCATAGGCCGTCTTGTAGGCCAGCGCCGGCTTCTTCACCGGATTGCTGTCGGGCAGTTGCTCGGCCACGAGAATCGGCCCCGCGGGCAGGAACGTACCTTCGCAGTCCTTGCCGCACACGCGCAGGAAATCGGCATTGGCGACCCCGTGCGTCTGATACAGCTTGCCCTTGTAGCCGCGCTCCTTGAGTGCGCGCTCCGGCAACGCGGCCGGCGTACCCGAGCCTGCGATGAGCACCGCATCCGGATTGGCCGACAGGATCTTCAGCACCTGCCCCGTCACCGACGTATCGGTGCGCGCAAAGCGCTCATTGGCGACGATCTTCAGCTTGCGCAGCGTCGCCACCTTGTCGAACTCCTGCGACCACGATTCGCCGTAGGCATCGGCAAAGCCGATCAGCGCGACGGTCTTCACGCCGTGGTTGGCCATGTGCTCAGCAATGGCAGTGGCCATGTGCGAATCGTTCTGCGGCGTCTTGAACACCCACGCGCGCTTGGCGTCCATCGGCTCGACAATGCGCGCGGAGGCGGCCAACGCGATCATCGGCGTTTCGTTCTCAGCCGCCACATCCACCATCGCAAGGGAGTTGGGGGTGACGGTGGAGCCGATCACGAGGTCAACCTTGTCTTCGGTGATGAGCTTGCGCGTGTTCTTGACCGCGGTGGTGGAGTCCGTCGCATCGTCGAGCACGATGTACTCGATCTTCTTACCCGCGATCTCCTTGGGCAGCAGCGCCACGGTGTTCTTTTCAGGAATTCCCAGTGATGCTGCCGGCCCCGTGGCCGACACCGTGATGCCGACCTTGACCTGGGCGAATGCAGTGCCGGCCAACAGCGCCGTCGCGGCGAGTGCAATGCGGGTAGCGCGCGAAACCTTCATGCCGTCTCCTGGAGTGTGCGGCGGGTCTGCGCCCGCCCTGCGTCTGAGATTGACCGACCGCTTGGTCGGGGATGAAGGAGTCTAGAAGAAGTCACGCTGCCCGAGCAAGGGGGACATTCCCCGAACCTTGCTCTTCACCGAATCTCGGTCCGAATTAGCCCACCCGGTACACCCGTCCGGTCTGCACCCCTTCCACGCTGCGCCGATACGCCAGCGCTGCGCGCGCCGCCGGCACGGGCTCAAAGCCGGGGAAGAACGGCCCAAATGCATCCATCGATTCGGTCAGCACCGTCGGGCTTACGGCATTGATGCGGATACCGCGCGGCAGCTCGCATGCGGCGGCGCGCATGAAGCCCTCGACCGCCGAGTTCACTGCGGTTGCGTTGGCACCCTGCGCAATCGGCTCCTGGCCGACGATGCCAGTGGTGAGCGTGATCGAGCCACCCTCGTTCAGATAATGCTGGCCGACCAGCGCCAAGCGCACCTGCCCCAGCAGCTTGTCTTGCAGGCCGATGTTGAAGTCGGCGGCTGTCATCTCGGTCAGCTTGCCGAAGAACAGATTGCCCGTGGTGGAGACGATGGCGTCCACACGGCCCACCTTGTCGAACAGCGCAGCCACGCTGTCGGCGTTGGTGATATCCACCTGATGCTGACCCTGCGTGCGGCCGACGCGAATGATTTCGTGCACCCCACCCTGCTCCAGTTCCGCCACCACGGCGCGGCCAAGCGTGCCGCTGGCGCCAATCACGACGATCTTCATGCTCAACTCCTTTGCTGATTCGGTTGGAATGGTATGCATTCTTCGCCGAACTCGCTGTGTGATAAAGCCGTGATAGATTCGCCAATTCCTAATCATTGGTTCGGAATATGGACAAGCTGCGCAGCATGGAAACCTTCGTCGCCGTGGTGGAAGGCGGCAACTTCACCGAGGCGGCGGCGCGGCTCGAAATGTCGGCAGTGATGGTCGGCAAGTACGTGAACGCGCTGGAGGCGCAGTTGGGTGCGCGCCTGCTCCAGCGCAGCACGCGCCGCCAGAGCCTGACGGACGCCGGCCGTGTGTTCTACGAAGATGCCAAGCGCGTGCTCGAACAAGTCCGCTGGGCGGAGACGTCCGTCGAGCGGCTGCGCGCGTCGCCCTCCGGCACGCTCAAGGTCAGCGCGCCGACCACGTTCGGCGCGTGCGTCGTCGCGCCGCTGGCCGCGACATTCCAGCAAGCGCATCCCCAGGTGCGCGTGGAACTGAACCTGAGCAACAGCATGGTCGACCTCGTTGACGAAGGGTTCGACCTCGCCATTCGCATCGGGCCGCTGGGCGATGCGGATCTGGTCGCCAAGCCGTTGTGCGTGTATCGCATGGTCATTTGCGCGTCGCCCGATTACCTCGCGCGGCACGGTCGCCCGGAGACGCCGGCAGACCTGCCGCAGCACCGCTGTCTCTCACACATGGTGTGGAACAACCGCAATGCGTGGCAGCTTGCGGGCTGGGACGGCGGCACACCGTGGCGCGACGACCCCGCCTTCACGTGCAACGATGGACATGGCCTGCGCATGGCGGCGATTGCGGGTGCTGGCCTGCTACTGCAACCGGAAGTGCTCGTTGCCGAAGACCTGGCGAATGGCCGGCTCGTGCGCGTGCTGCAGGCGTATGCGCCGGAGCCCCGGCCGATTCACATCGTGTATCGACAGGATCGGCGACCGCTGCCGAAGCTTTCCAGTTTTGTGGCGCATTTGCTGGAGCAGGTCGAGGCGCGTGTCCCGGCCTAGGTGCGACACTGCGGCCATCGCCGCAAGCGACATGGCCCACTACACTCGGGTCACCTTCCCCTGAGCCATCATCATGCTCCTCGCCCTTGTTGCAGGTCGTATCGCTTGTGCAGTGCTTACCTTCCTTGGCTCGACGCATCTGTACTGGGCGGTGGGCGGCACCGCCGGCAAACAGGCCGCGCTGCCATCGGTAGGCGGCACGCCGGTGTTCCGGCCGAGCGCGATTGGCACGGCGCTGGTCGCGGTGATCCTGCTCGCCATGGCGGCCTGGGTGGCGGCTGCTTCCGGCAATCTGGCAACGCCGGTTCCACGCGACGTGCTGCGCATTGGCGCCTTTGTGCTTGCCGTCATCTTTGCGCTGCGCGCGGTGGGGGATTTCCGCTATGTCGGCTTCTTCAAGCGGGTGCGCGGCAGTGTGTTTGCGCAACGGGACACGTGGGTGTATTCGCCGTTGTGTGTGGTGTTGGCGGGGTTGATTGCGGCGTCTGCGCAGTAGTAAGACGGCGATCACCTCTCAGCTTGACGCGTCGGCTAAGCTAGTGCGTTTACCTACCCTTCTGCCCTGCCATGCCTGCGCTTTCCGTTTCTGTAGATGGCCAGCTTCTCGCGACAGTCTCAAGCGACGATGGATACAACATGCTCAGTCTTCACGTGAGCGGCTCACGGATCGACGAAGAGTTCGCAACGCTGAATCTCAGCGGCGGCAACTATCCCGAAGAGGGTGAAGATACTCATCGCACGTGGATCGATCTGATGCAACTCCGCGCTGGCCAGACAATCACGGTGTCTCTGCTCGATCAAGGCACAACCACGCATCAGGGTAAGACCAACGAAGAATTGTCGGACGGGGAATCACAAGAGCCTTTCGACTATGAGCAAATGCCGCCGGTTACGGAAATGGTCGCGGAGCTAAAAAAACGCCCACTCTTGCGAGCCGAATATACGTTCGACTTCATTGCCTCTGACGGTTCTCAACTCACCGGGCAGACACTGCCCGAAGAGGAATCACTTTCGATGTCTGTCCTTTGGACTGCATTGCGTAGACATGACAGTGCCCGCGTCTCGCTCCATAGCTGGACGCTAAACGGGCTCGCAGCACGAGCGCCGTTTAACGATCATGCATGCTGCGAGCTCGGCATCGGCGAATCGGTCCAACTACAGCTCGGCACGCTCGTTGCACGATGAACCCCGAAGACCTCCAACGCCTCGTCACCACACCAATGCCATTCGGCAAATACAAGGGCCGGCTCATTGCTGACCTGCCGGGCCACTACCTGAACTGGTTCGCGCGCGAGGGCTTTCCGCCGGGGCAGATCGGCCGCTTGCTGGCGCTGATGCAGGAGCTGGATCACAACGGCCTGAAGGGCCTGCTCGACCCACTGCGCCAGAACAAATAAACGCGACCGGTCACGCGCCGTCAATGTAGCGCTGCAGCCCTGCCGCCAACGCATCAAAGACAACGCGGCAGCGCGGGCTGTCCCGCAGATCTTCGTGTATGGCGAGCCAGGTATCGAGCGTGATCGACACCTGCCCCGCAAACAGCCGCACGAGATCTGGGTTGTGCCGCGCCAGGCCAACCTGGCAAAAACCCACGCCAAAGCCCGCACGCAACGCGGCAATCGCGGCCAGATCGCTGTCGGTGCGCAACGCGAAGCGGTTGCGTTGAACCCATGGCAACTGCGCGCGCACGCTGCGCAGGAAGGCGTTCTCCTTGTCGTAGCCGATCAACGTGTGAGCAGCCAGATCCTCCAGCGTGGAAGGCGTGCCGCGTTGCGCCAGATACCGCTTGTGCGCAAACACCCCCAGCTCGATGCCGCCAAGGTGGCGCGCAACCAGCACGCGCTGGCTCGGCGGCTGCATGCGCACGGCGATATCCGCCTCGCGGCGCAGCAGGTCCTCCATGCGATTCGAAGGCACCAACTCCAGCGTCAGCTCCGGATAGGCGGCGTGCAGATCGGCGAGGATGGGCGGCAGCACTTCCACCGCCACCACCTCGCTGGCTGTGATGCGCACGGTGCCGCGCACACCCTCGCCCTGGCTGGAGGCGGCACGCAGCAAAGCGGCACTGGTCGCTTCCAGCGACTCTGCGAACGGCCGTAGCGACAAAGCGGCCTCGGTCGGGCTCAACCCCTGCTGGGTGCGGATGAACAGCGACATGCCCAGCGCCCGTTCCAGCGCGTCGACATGGCGGCCGACCGTGGGCTGCGTCAACCCCAGCGCGCGCGCCGCGCCCGACAGCGAACCCTCTCGCACCACGGCAAGAAAGGTCCGATACAGTTCCCAGCCCGGTTCTGGTTTCACGTTCATACAAATTCGTATAGCTGCACGCTCATCATCAACAATTCCATTGAAGCACAGTCGCCGCCAGAATGCCTTCCATCGCAACGCTCACACAGCTAGGAGCACGGTCATGGAACAGGCAAAACGCATCGCATTGGTACTGGGCGCCACAGGCGGCATCGGTGGCGAGGTGGCACGTCGACTGGCGGCGCGCGGCTGGCATGTGCGGGCGCTGCAGCGTAATCCCGACGCCCTCACCGGCCGCAACACCGCATTCGAATGGATTCGCGGGGATGCGATGGTGCGCGAGGACGTCGTCAGCGCGGCCCACGGCGCAGAGCTGATCGTCCACGCCGTCAATCCGCCGGGCTACAAGAACTGGGCCGGCCAGGTGCTGCCCATGATCGACAACACCATCGCGGCAGCCCGGGCGTCTGGCGCCCGTATCGTGCTGCCGGGTACGGTGTACAACTTTGCGCCGGAGACGTTCCCAGTGCTGCGTGAAAGCACGGCGCAAGCGCCGCTCACGCGCAAAGGCAAGATCCGCGCAGAGCTGGAGCGCCGCATGCAGGCCGCCAGCGCTGACGGCGTGCGCAGCCTGATCGTGCGCGCGGGCGACTTCTTTGGCGGATCACATTCCGGCAACACGTGGTTTGGCGGCGCGTTGGTACGGCCGGGCAAAGCGGTGGGCACACTCAATTACCCGGGTGAACGCGGCGTGGGGCACCAGTGGGCATATCTGCCGGATGTGGCCGAAACGATGCTGCGCCTGATCGAGCTAGGCGACCGCTTGCCCGACTTCGCGGTCTATCACATGCGCGGCCATTGGGATGCCGACGGCACGCAGATGGCCGCAGCGATCGGCCGTGCGGTGGGCCGCCCGGTCAAAACGCGCCCGTTCCCGTGGTGGGTGCTGCCGCTGCTGTCACCGTTCTCCGAGATGCTGCGCGAAATGCGCGAGATGCGTTACCTGTGGCAGCACCCGGTGCGCATGGACAACGCCAAGCTCGTGCAGGCGCTCGGCACCGAGCCGCACACGCCGTGGGACGAAGCCGTGGGCGCGTCGCTGCGCAGCCTAGGCTGCCACTGACACCCGCGCGGCCGTGGCGAGAAAGTGCGCAAGATCAGGCGTCGACTGGCCGGCGACTTTGGCGAGGTCATCCCAGCGGCGCAATTGCAGTGCGTCCGCGGCGTAGGGACGTTGCATGAAGGCCTCGGCCTCCTCCGCCGAAAACACACCACCCTGCAACGCCAGACTGCGCACGGAGTCGGCCGAAAGGCGCGCGTAGTAGTGCGCATCCATCGCGCAGAGGCAGCGCTTGGCATCCACGTGCAGGCGGATCGGCTCGAGCACCGCATCCGGAAACACCGCGCGCAGGAACGGCAGCGCGAAGTACTGATGTTGATCGTCGATGCCGTGGGCTGTGGGCGTGTCGCCTTGCAAATTCAGCAGGTGGCCAAGATCGTGCAGCAGCGCTGCGGTGACAAGCGCATCCGATGCCCCGCCCGCTTCCGCCAGCGCGGCTGTCTGCAGCGCGTGCTCGAGTTGGGTGACGGGCTCGCCGCTGTAGGCGATGTCGCCGTGGCGCTCGAAGAGCGTGCGGATATCGTCGAGGCTGAGCGCCATGGGCTGTGCAGAAAGGAAACGCAGAACCCTGCAGCGTAGCTCGGGAGTACGTCAAACCAGTGACAACGCCTGGCGCATTAGCGCGCGTGATCTGTCCGATTAGAAAGTTTGGTTGGGAATGCACCGTGCGCGCCCTTATCTTCATGGCTCCCCACACATCGGAGCGCATCATGCTCGCAGGACAATCCGTGCGCGTCGCACAGGCGCTGGAACAGGTGACGGACTACTGGTCGCCGCGCATCGTCGGCCAAGTCAACGATCAGTACATCAAAGTCGCCAAGCTCAAGGGCGAATTCGTCTGGCACGACCACCCGAATGAAGACGAGCTGTTCTTCGTCGTATATGGCCACCTGAAGATTGCCTTCGAAGACCGTGCCGATGTGGACCTCGGCCCCGGCGAATTCTGCGTG
The DNA here is from genome assembly GCA_966433195.1 of uncultured Ralstonia sp. Taxonomy (GTDB): domain Bacteria; phylum Pseudomonadota; class Gammaproteobacteria; order Burkholderiales; family Burkholderiaceae; genus Ralstonia. The sequence goes on along the minus strand of CBJMVH010000034.1, from coordinate 24,269 downwards.
GTGCCGCGCGGCGTCCGGCACTTCCCCGTTGCCGATGAAGAATGCGGAATCATGCTGATCGAAACCGTGACCACGCAGCACACGGGCGACGTCGTTACCGAGCGCACCGTGGCGCTCGAGACGCAGCTCAACGGATGAAGGCGTCGTAAGCCGTCTTCAGAATCAGGGCCAGTACCACCACGATGAACACCTTGCGCACGAAGCGGCTGCCGTGCCGCAGCGCAAGGTGGCTGCCGACTTGGTTGCCGGCCACATTGGCCACCGCCATCACCAAGCCAAGCTGCCACCACACGTGGCCCTTGGCGGCCAGCAGCAGCAAGGCCGCCACGTTGGTCGCCAGGTTGACGATCTTGGTCGATGCAGAGGCGTGCAGAAAGTCGTATCCGAACACGCGCACGAACACGATCATCAGGAAGCTGCCCGTGCCGGGGCCGAACACGCCATCGTAGAAGCCGATGGCGGCGCCGGCCAGCAATGCCGCCGCGCGCTCCCGCCAGCCCCTGAGGCTGGGGGCGTGGTCGGCGCCGAGGTTCTTCTTGGCCACCGTGTAGACCAGCAGCAGCACGAGTACGAACGGCAGCGCACGACGCAGCGGCTCAGCCGGAATGTGCGTCAGCGCCCAGGCGCCCAGCAGCGAAAACGCAAATGCCGTGACCACCGCCGGCGCCGTCGCGCCCCAATAGATACGCACCGTGCGGCCATAGCGCACCGCCGCCGTGGCGGTGCCCGCCATCGACGCGACCTTGTTGGTGCCGATGAGCGTGGCGGGCACAACGTTTGGGTACGCCGAGAACAATGCGGGAATCTGCACCAGACCGCCGCCACCGGCCACGGCATCGATCAGGCCAGCCAGAAAGCCAGCCACGGCGAGTAAAGCGAATTCCATCAGGGAAACAGAAACAGGGAAGGATCAGCCCAGCGATTTGGGCGACGGGCGCGCGCTGCGGCGCCAGCAGCCGGACGCATCCGGCGCAAAGCCAAGCGCGGTGGCGTCATACGCGGCAAGCGCCGCGGGCGGCAGCAGGACGTGGAGTATGCCATGTGCGCGGGCGTACTCATTGACGGCGGCCAAGGCAGCATCGCGCGTGGCCACGTCATCGGAAAACAGCATCACGCCGACCGGCAGCCACGCCACCAACCCACCGAGCGCCAAGTGCGGGACCAGCGTGATCGGCGTGACGCCAAGCAATGCCCCGTCTTCCTCAACAAGGAAGCACGGATGCACGCTCGGGTATGCGAGCAGCGTATCGACGGCATGCGCCAATTGCAGCGGTGAGGCGCTCGATGCGATGGCGGCCAACAGGCGCGGCCGGTCATCCGGCATGGCAAGGCGGGTGGATAGGGTCATGGGCGGCTCGAAGCGAAGGCGCCATTGTCATGCAGCGGGCGCATAGGCGTCGACACCGAATGCATTTCTCTTGTGAACCCGCGGCGACGAGACTGTGGGTATGTGGATAACCTGCCAACGGAGCCCGCCATGGCCGACCCCACCCGCGCCCTCACCCTGCAATTGCTGCAGTCGCTGGCCGAGCGGCCCAGGCCCTATGCGGAAGTCGTGGAGACATGGCGGACGTCATGTCCGCGCTTGTCGATCTGGGAAGATGCATGCAGCGATGGGCTGGTGGACTGCTTGCCCGGCACGCATTGGGTGACCATCAGCGCCCGGGGCCGAGCTCTCCTGGCAACCGCCACAAACTAAAAGGCCCTGCCGGGGATCACCCGGCAGGGCCTCTGTTTTATTTAGCATCTCCACCGTTTCGTGCGGTGTGTGCTGTCGTCTCCTCGCTCCCGCCTCATTTATCTCGTGCGAAAACCGTAACGAGACTGTAAAAGATGCACCGCAATGCAGCAACTAGAGCAAACCCTTACGGTGCATTAAGCACCAAGATCAGCCGTTCGGCGGAAACTTGCCGACAACTTCGCGCATTGTGCCGTCAACGCCGCAGCCAGGGCACCCGTGCCGCAATTTCACCCATGATGCCGCGGCGGAACGTCAACACGCAGATCACGAAGATCGCGCCCGTGACCGTCGTCACCGATTCGCCCAGCACGTTGAAACCGTCGATGCCGGTGGTGCCCGCCAGGAAGGCACCGATATCGCCGAGCTTGTTTTCCAGCGCAATCACCAGCGCCGCGCCCAGTAGCGGGCCCGACAGGATGCCAAGGCCGCCCACCAGCGTCATCAGGATGACCGAGCCGGACATCGACCAGTGCACGTCGGTCAGCGTCTCGAAGCCGAGCACCAGCGTCTTGAGCGAGCCGGCCAGACCAGTGAGCGCGGCTGACAGCACGAACGCGAGCAGCTTGAAGCGATCGGTGTCGTAGCCGAGGGAGATGGCGCGTGGCTCGTTCTCCTTGATGGCCTTGAGGATCTGCCCAAACGGCGAGTGGATCGTGCGCACGATCAGCAGGAACGCCAGCACAACGATCGCGAGCACCACGTAGTACAGCGTCAGGTCACTCGACAGATCGAGCACGCCGAACAGCTTGCCGCGCGGCACGCCTTGCAGGCCGTCCTCACCGCCGGTGAACGGCGCCTGCAGGCAGAAGAAATACAGCATCTGCGCCAGCGCCAGCGTGATCATCGCGAAGTAGATGCCCTGGCGGCGGATGGCCAGCAGGCCGACGACCAGGCCGATGAAGGCGCCCGCCGCCGTGCCGGCCAGCAGGCCCAGCTCCGGCGTGACATGCAGGTCGCGCATCATGTAGCCCGCCACGTAGCCCGCGCCGCCAAAGAACGCCGCATGCCCGAACGACAGCAGCCCCGTATAGCCGAGCAGCAGGTTGAACGCCGACGCAAACAGCGCAAAGCACAGCAGCTTGGCGACGAACACCGGGTACGCACCCGCCAGCGGCGCGGCAACAAGCGCCACCAGCAGCAGGCCGTACAGAACATATTTGAGGGAAGAGGTGTTTTGCATAGTGCCGCTTCGCTTATTTCTCTTTACCGAACAGGCCCGCCGGACGCACCAGCAGCACCAGCACCATGATCACGAACACCACAGTGGATGACGCCTGTGGATAAAACACCTTGGTCAACCCCTCGATCACACCCAGGCCCAGCCCGGTGACGATCGAACCGAGGATCGACCCCATGCCGCCAATCACCACCACCGCAAACACGGTGATGATCATGCTCTGCCCCATCAGCGGTGAGATCTGGATGACGGGCGCCGCGAGCACGCCGGCAAACGCCGCCAGCGCCACGCCAAAGCCGTAGGTGAGCGTGACCATCAGCGGCACGTTCACGCCGAACGCTTCGACCAGCTTCGGGTTCTCGGTGCCGGCGCGCAGGTAGGCGCCCAGCTTGGTCTTCTCGATCATGAACCACGTGGCAAAGCACACCAGCAGCGAGGCCACCACCACCCAGGCGCGATAGTTGGGCAGCACCATGAACCCAAGGTCAGTCGCCCCTTGCAGCAGTTCCGGCGTGTTGTACGGCAAGCCCGACACACCGTAGATGGCGCGGAACACGCCCTCGATGACGAGCGTCACGCCCAGCGTGAGCAACAGGCCGTAGAGATGGTCGAGCTTGTAGATGAAGCGCAGCAGCGTGCGCTCGATCACCACGCCCAGCAGGCCGATCACCAGCGGCGAGAGCACCAGCATCGCCCAGTACGGCACGCCGAGGTATGAGAAGCCCATCCACGTGAGCACCGCGCCCAGCATGAACAGCGCACCGTGCGCAAAGTTGATGACGTTGAGCAGCCCGAAGATGACCGCAAGGCCCAGGCTCAACATCGCATAGAAGGAACCGTTGACCAGGCCCAGCAGCAGCTGGCTGAGCATGGCCGGTAGCGGAACGCCGAAAATTTCCATCGCGGTCAGGGGAAGAACACCAACACAACGTTGATGGCGCCGCCCTCCACACGGACGGCGGCGCCGGATTGCCTACGCTTTTACTTCTTCATCAGCGAGCACTTCGACTCGGCCGGCGTGGTGAACGCCTGCTCGCCCGGAATCGTCGCCACGACCTTCAGGTAGTCCCACGGCTTCTTCGATTCAGCCGGCGTCTTCACCTGCAGCAGATACATGTCGTGGATGCCACGGCCATCCTGGCGGATGTAGCCCTTGGTGTAGAAGTCGTCGATCTTCGTCTTCTTGAGCTGAGCGATCACCTTGTCCGGATCATCCGTGCCGGCGGCGGCCACCGCCTTGATGTAGTTCGACACGGCCGAGTAATCCGCCGCCTGCAAGCTGCTCGGCATCTTCTTCATCTTGCTGAAGTAGCGGTTGGCGAACTTGCGCGTGGCGTCGTTCATGTCCCAGTACCAGCTGTCGGTCATCAGCAGGCCTTCGGCGGTTTGCAGGCCCAGGCTGTGCACGTCGTTGATGAACATCAGCAGGCCGGCGATCTTCATCGACTTGGTGATGCCGAATTCCTTGGCGGCCTTGATCGAGTTGATCGTGTCGCCGCCGGCATTGGCCAGGCCCAGGATCTGCGCCTTGGACGACTGCGCCTGCAGCAGGTACGACGAGAAGTCCGATGCCGACAGCGGATGCTTGACCGAACCCACCACCGTGCCGCCATTGGCCTTGACCACGGCAGCGGTGTCGTTCTCCAGCGAGTGACCGAAGGCGTAGTCGGCGGTCAGGAAGAACCACGACTTACCGCCCTGCTTGACCACCGCGCTGCCCGTGCCCTTGGCCAGGGCCACCGTGTCATACGCATAGTGGATCGTGTACGGCGTGCACTCCTCGTTGGTCAGGCGTGCCGTGCCGGCGCCAATGTCGATGAACACGCGCTTCTTCTCGGCGGCCACCTTGGCCATCGCCAGACCGGTGGCGGAGTTCGTGCCGCCCAGCAGCATGTCGATGCCTTGCTGATCCATCCACTCGCGCGCCTTCGATGCAGCGATGTCGGCCTTGTTCTGGTGATCGGCCGTCACCAGTTCGATCGGCTTGCCGAGCACCTTGCCGCCCGCATCCTCGATGGCCATCTTGACCGCCTCGACACCGCCTTGCCCGTCGATGTCGGCATACAGGCCCGAGAGATCGGTGATGTAGCCGATCTTCACCTTGTCGCCGCTCACCTGCGCATGCGCGCCGAAGGCCACTGCGCCCAGTCCTACCGCCATCAATGCACCAGCCAGCTTCTTGAGTGTCATGGTTTCGTCTCCTGTGTCGTGCGCGCCGCGGATCGCGCTGGCGCATGGGTCTTGCAAATCGATGGGGAAAACGTCTTACACGCCGAGCAGCTCGTGGAGCACCGGCATCTTGTCCTGCAACTGCGCCGCCTCGAAACGCTCGACGATGCGGCCGTGTTCCATCACATAGAAGCGATCGGCCAGCGGCGCGGCAAAGCGGAAGTTCTGCTCCACCATCACCACCGTGTAGCCACGCTTCTTGAGCATCAGGATCATGCGGGCCAGCGCCTGCACGATCACCGGGGCCAGCCCTTCGGAAATCTCGTCCAACAGCAACAGGTTCGCGCCCGTGCGCAGGATGCGCCCGACCGCCAGCATCTGCTGCTCGCCACCCGACAGGCGCGTGCCCTGGCTCTGGCGGCGCTCCTTCAGGTTGGGGAACATCTCGTAGATCTCGTCGATGCTCATGCCGGCATTGCCGCTCTTGGCTACCTGCCCCTTGAGCACCGGTGGCAGCATCAGGTTCTCTTCGCACGACAGGCTGGAGAAAATGCCGCGCTCTTCCGGGCAGTAGCCGATGCCGCAATGCGCGATCTTGTGCGTGGGCAGGTCGATGGTCTCCACGCCCTGGCCGCTGGCGTCGTGCACGACGATGGAGCCCTTGCGCGAGCCCACCAGGCCCATGATGGCGCGCAGCGTGGTGGTGCGGCCCGCACCGTTGCGGCCGAGCAGCGTGACGACCTCGCCGCGGTTCACGGTCAGGTCGACACCATGCAGGATGTGCGATTCACCGTACCAGGCGTGCAGGTCCTTGATCTGGAGCGCGGGCGTGCTCATGCAGTGTTCTCGTGTGTTCGGGTCTAGCGTTCGGGTGACGCAGCAAACTGCTGCATCGATGGCCGATCTGCGCCGGCCGTCGTTGGCTCAGTGGCCTTCCAGTGCCGCGTCGGCGGTGCCCATGTAGGCCTCCATCACCTGCGGGTTCTTCGACACTTCCTCGTACGGGCCTTCGGCCAGGATCTGCCCGCGCTGCAGCACCGTGATCTTATCGGCGATGGACGAGACCACGTTCATGTTGTGTTCGACCATCAGGATCGTGCGGCCCTGCGCGACGCGTTTGATGAGCTCCGTCACGCGGTCCACGTCTTCGTGGCCCATGCCTTGGGTGGGCTCGTCGAGCAGCATCAGCTCCGGCTCCATCGCCAGCGTGGTCGCAATCTCAAGCGCGCGCTTGCGGCCGTAGGGCAACTCCACTGTTACGGTGTGCGCGAACTGCGTCAGGCCCACCTGATCGAGCAGCTCCATCGCGCGGTCATTCAACGTGTTGAGCGACTGCTCGCTGCGCCAGAACGCATACGCCGACCCCAACTGGCGCTGCAGCCCCACGCGAACGTTTTCCATGACCGACAAATGCGGAAACACCGCCGAGATCTGGAACGACCGGATCACGCCACGGCGCGCAATCTGCGCCGGCTTTTCCGAAGTGATATCGACACCGTTGAACAGAATGGTGCCGCGCGTCGGCACCAGGAATTTGGTCAGCAGGTTGAAGCAGGTGGTCTTGCCGGCGCCGTTCGGGCCGATGAGCGCGTGAATCGACCCGCGCTGCACGCGCAGGTTGACGTCGGACACGGCGGTAAAGCCCTTGAAGGCCTTGGTCAGTCCGCGCGTTTCGAGAATGATGTCCTGCGCCATGATTCCCTCTTGTCTCCCGCCGTTTTCTTATGTAGCGGATGATTGTCAACGGCTGTTGCGTTGCAAAACATCGGGGTTTGTACCGAGACGATTACACCCCGCTTAAGGCCCGGAAACCCGCACCGGTATTGGCTTTCCGGCCGGTCGCCGAGCCTTACGTAGAGTTACGTATCGGGGTGGTACGGATTGCTCTATGCATCTGACACGGGCGGTGTGTCATGCCCGTGTCACTGGCGTTCAAACCGCCACCGCCTCGCCCCGCGCACGCGCCTTGCGCGCAGCCCGGATCATCTCCCCCGCCTTCTCCGCAATCATGATCGTCGGCGAGTTGGTATTGCCCGAGGTGATGGTCGGCATGACGGACGCATCCACTACACGCAGACCGTCAATGCCGCGCACGCGCAACTGCGCATCGACCACCGCGTTCACATCATCCGCACGTCCCATGCGGCACGTGCCGACCGGGTGGAAGATCGTCGTACCGATTTCACCTGCCGCCCGGGCAAGCTCTTCGTCGGTCTGGAACGCCACGCCAGGCAAATACTCTTCCGGCTTGTATTTGGCCAACGCAGGTTGCGCGACGATGCGGCGCGTCAAGCGCAGCGAATCGGCCGCGACCTTGCGGTCTTCCTCTGTGGACAAGTAGTTCGGCGCGATGGTCGGTGCGGCAAACGGATCCGCCGACGTAATGTGCACCGTGCCGCGCGAGGTCGGCCGCAGGTTACACACGCTGGCCGTGAATGCATTGAACGCATGCAGCGGATCACCAAACTTGTCGAGCGACAGCGGCTGCACGTGGTACTCCACATCCGGCCGCGTTACGTGCGGGTTGGAGCGCGCGAACACGCCCAGCTGCGACGGCGCCATGCTCATCGGCCCGCTCTGGTTGAACGCGTATTGCATGCCGATGAGCGCCTTGCCCCACCAGTTGGACGCGCGCGTGTTGAGCGTCGGCACGCCGTTCACCTTGACGACGCTGCGCAGTTGCAGATGATCTTGCAGGTTCTCGCCCACGCCCGGCAACGCCTGCCGCACCGGAATGCCCAATGCTTGTAAGCGCTCCGGCTGCCCGATGCCTGCCAGCTCCAGCAATTGCGGAGAGTTGATCGCGCCCGCGGAGAGAATCACTTCCTCGCGCGCAGCCACGGTGTGGTCCTGACCGCCGCCGCGATAGGTCACGCCCGTGCAGCGCTTGCCGTCAAACGTCAGCGCCCGCACCTGCGCGCCGGTGATGATGGTCAGGTTCGGTCGCTGCGATGCCGGGCGCAAAAAGCCCTTGGCCGTGTTCCAGCGGATGCCGCGTTTCTGATTGACCTCGAAGTAGCCGACGCCGAAGTTATCCCCACGGTTGAAGTCGCTTGTGCGCGGAATGCCGGCCTGCACCGCCGCTTCAATGAACGTCTCCAGCACTTGCCAGTGCAGGCGTTGCGGCTCGACGCGCCATTCGCCGTTGGCGCCGTGCCATGCGTTAGCGCCGCCGTGGTGGTTCTCGCTGGCTTTGAACAGCGGCAATACGGCATCCCACTTCCACGAATCATCACCAGTGATGGCGGCCCAGCCGTCGTAGTCCTCACGTTGGCCGCGCATGTAGATCATGCCGTTGATCGACGAGCAGCCGCCGAGCACGCGGCCACGCGGGTAGCCGAGTGAACGGCCATTGAGGCCCGGCTCTTCGCGCGTGCGGTAGAGCCAGTCGGTGCGCGGGTTGCCGATGCAGTACAGATAGCCGACGGGGATGTGGATCCAGTGGTAGTCGTCTTTGCCGCCTGCCTCCAGCAATAGCACGGAGACGTCCGGGTCTTGCGTCAGCCGGTTGGCGAGGACGCAGCCTGCGGAGCCTGCGCCGATGATGATGTAGTCGTAGGTTTCCATGTCTCCGTGCTTTTTTGGGTGTTGCTGGTTTTTGTTTTGTTGCTTGTGGTGCATCCCTTGTTTCATCCCCTACCGGGGCTGACTCACTTTCTTTGTCTTGCCAAAGAAAGTAAGCAAAGAAAGGCGCGCCCGATGCGGCGACTTCCCCTTGAATTTATGTGACCGAGCGGAGAAGGAGGCAAACTCGCTTCGCTCAAACAGGCCTCCTTCTTTTTTCCGCCCGCTCACAGAAATTCAAGGCGCCGCATAGGGCAAGGGCAAAGCACACCATCTCTTGCCAGTGCACTACTTCGTCTTCCACTCTCAACATCCAACACACATCTCGGCGCTCACGTGCGAGCCACGTCGGTTTGGCCTTTGACGTTCCTGCCCTTGATGGCGCCTTGAATTTTCGTAAGCGGGAGGAAAAAAGGCCGGGAATTGTCTGAGCGAAGCGAGTTTTCCCGGCCTCCGCCCGGTTACGCAAATTCAAGGAGTCTTTCGCCATCTCGGGCGCGCCTTTCTTTGCTTACTTTCTTTGGCAAGACAAAGAAAGTGAGTCGGCCCCGGCAGGGGACGAAACAGCAGCAAACCACCAAGCCCCAATCCAACGCCTCAAATCCGCGAAGCAAGCCACTCCGTCATCTTCCCAAACACCTCACTACGCAACGGCTCGGCCTCATTGAAGATCTCGTGATAGCCGCTATCAAACCAAGCAAGCGTGCGCAAATCCTCCGGCGCGTTCGCATAAAAATCCCGACTGCCAGACGGGTCGACAATCGAATCCGCCCCACCCGCCATCAGCAACATGGGCGCCTCTAGGCGCGGCGCATCCTGCTGCGTCTGCGTGATCGCATTGAGCATGAATTCCAGCACAGACGCACTGATCGTGCTCTGCACCAGCGGGTCCGCGCGATACGCGGCCGCAACGCTCGGGTCATGCGACAGCTTGGACGGATCAACAGGATTCGGCACCGGCAAACGCGGCGCGATGGCTGAGAGCACCCCTCGCACAATGCCCGCCCCCGGCGGCAACTTCACACGCAGCGCGGGCGAAGACAGCAGCACGCCACGTACCGGCCGAATGCGCGCCGTGGTGAACCGCGCGACGATCAGCCCGCCCATGCTGTGCCCCAGCACAAACGGCATCTCGTGCCATTCCCCGACGGCGGCGTCGACGATTTCTGCGAGATCGGTGAGGTAGTTGTCCGGCGCATCGAGCGCCATGCGCGGGCCGCCGCTCTTGCCGTGGCCGCGCAGGTCGAAGGCGCGCACGCGCAAGCCTAGATCGGTGAGCACCTTGGCGACGTGCGGGTAACGCCCGCTGTGCTCGGCCATGCCATGCACGAGGATGACGCTGCCGCGTGGCTCGCCGGCATCGGGCGCGGGCAACCATGTGCGAACCAGCAGTTCCGTGCCGTCCTTCATGCGCTGGCGGGTTTCCAGTGCTTGAACGGGTACGGCCTGGGCGGGGGCTTGCGTCATCGGCGTCTCCTCCTTGAATTGCCACAGATTGTGGCATAGACGCCGCCTGCCGTAAGTCCGGGCAATCGCGTGTCTCGTCAGTGGCAGCAGGCGCCCTCGTTGCCGCCTTCGCCAGCCACGCCTTCGAGGATCGGGCAATCGGGGCGGTCGTCCCCATGGCAAGCGTTGGCCAGCGTCATGAGTGTGTCGCGCATGCCCTGCAACTCTCGGATGCGCGCATCAAGGTCGGCGACGTGGCGCAGCGTGACGGCCTTCACGTCGGCGCTCGCGCGTTCGCGATCGTGCCAGAGCGAGAGCAGCGTGCGGATCTCCTCCAGCGCGAACCCTAGCGAGCGCGACCTGTGGATAAACCGCAGCACGTGCACCGCGCGAGCGTCATACATGCGGTAGTTGCCCTCGGTGCGCGGGCTGGGCGGCAGCAGGCCGATGCTCTCGTAGTAGCGGATCATCTTGGCGGAGACGCCACTGGCCTTCGCTGCCTCGCCGATGTTGACCGGACCTTGCGTCATGCTTCATCTCCAGTAGCGCGCCAGCGCCGCAGCATCAGCGCATTGGTGACGACACTGACGCTCGAAAACGCCATCGCCGCGCCGGCAAAGGTGGGGTTCAGCAAACCAAATGCCGCCAGCGGAATACCCACCACGTTGTAGATGAACGCCCAGAACAGGTTCTGGCGGATCTTGGCGACCGTGCGGCGTGAGAGGTCCAGCGCGTCGCTCACCAGGCGGGGTTCGCCGCGCATGAGCGTGATACCGGCGGCCTGCATCGCCACATCGGTGCCCGTTGCCATCGCGATGCCGACATCGGCCGCCGCCAGCGCCGGCGCATCGTTGATGCCATCCCCCACCATCGCCACCACGTGGCCACCCTGCTGCCACGCCGACACGCGCGCCGCCTTGTCTTGCGGCAGCACCTGCGCGGCCACTTCATCGATGCCAAGGGCTTCGGCCACGGTGCGCGCCGCGCCTGCGTTATCGCCCGTCACCAGCGCGGTGCGGATGCCGCGTCGACGCAGTTCGGCCACAGCGTCCTTGGCGCCGGGCTTGAGCGCATCGCCAAAGGCGATCAGCCCACGCAATTGCGTGCCACTCGCCCCGCTCTGCGCAAGCCACGACACCGTGTTGCCCTGCGCTTCCAACGCTTGAGCACGTTGCAGCAATGCACTGCGATCGAGACCCAGTTCGTCCATCCACCGGGCATTGCCGAGCTGCAGGGATGCGCCGTCCACCACGCCGCGTGTGCCGCGTCCGGCCAGCACTTCGGGCGACTGTGCGGGTGTGATGGTGCGCCCCAGGGCCGTCGCGTATTCGCGCGTGGCATGCGCCAGCGGGTGCGTGTTCTCCGCCTGCAGCGCAGCGAGCTGATCGAGCAGTGCAGTGGCATCGACGCCTGGTGCAGGCTCCACCGCCGTCACGCGCGGCTGGCCAACGGTGAGCGTGCCGGTCTTGTCGAAGACCACAAAATCGACCTGCTGCGCACGCTCCAGCGCCTGCGCATCGGCAATCAAGATGCCGCGCCGCGCGCCGGCACCCGTGCCGGCCATGATGGCCGACGGCGTGGCCAGCCCCAGAGCACATGGGCAGGCGATCACCAGCACGGCCACCGCGTTGACGATTGCCGTTTCCCACTCCGCGCCGGCGATGGCCCAGCCGATCAGCGTCAACAGTGCCGCGACCAGCACCGCCGGCACGAAGATCGCACTAACGCGGTCCACCAGCTGCTGAATCGGCGGCTTGGCGGCCTGCGCGTCTTCAACGAGTCGGATGATCCGCGAAAGCATCGTGTCCGCGCCGATGGCCGTGGTGCGCACCAGCAGCACGCCATCGGTAGCGATGGCGCCCGCCGTCACACGATCGCCTTCGCGCTTGGGTACGGGCAGGCTTTCGCCGGTCAGCATGGATTCATCGACATGGCTGGCGCCTTCGAGCACCAGCGCATCGACAGGAATGCGCTCCCCCGCACGCACGGACACCACATCGCCAACGCGCACGCGGGCGATAGACGTATCGCGCAGCGTGCCGTCCGCCGTGCGCACGCGAGCCGTGTCCGGACGCAGCGCCTGCAGCGCGCGGATGGCCTGGGCCGTCTGGCGCTTGGCACGCACCTCCAGCCATTTGCCCAAACGCACCAGCGTGATGACCACGGCGGCGCTCTCGAAGTACAGGTGCGGCATGTCCTCCGCCCCAGCGCGCCACCACAGCCACAACGACAGCCCATACGCCGCCGACGTACCCAGCGCGACCAGCAAGTCCATATTGCCCGCGCCCGCACGCAGCGCTTTCCAACCCGCCTTGTAGAAACGCGCCCCGATGACGAACTGCACCGGCGTCGCCAGCAGCCACTGCACCCACGCGGGCAGCATCCAATCGGCCCCAAACCACCCGGCGATCATCGGCAGCACCAGCGGTACGGACAACGCCGCAGCAATCCACACCGGGCCGGGGCCTTCCCAGAAATCGGCAGCTGCAGCGGTCGGCGTAACGGTGTCATCGGAAGCGATGTGCGCCTCGTAACCTGCCGCCGTCACCGCAGCGACCAGTGTTTCGCCCGTCGCCTCGCCCTGCACCCGCGCGCGCTCCGTGGCCAGGTTGACGCTGGCCTCCGTCACACCCGGCACGGCCCGCAAGGCACGTTCAACACGGCCAGCGCAGGCCGCGCACGTCATTCCGCTGATTTCGAGATCAAGTGATGCGGCATTCATGAAAACATTCGCTGTGGAGAAGATGACATCAGCCTAGACCTTCCCATCTTGGTAAGGTCAAGCGCTGATCTTACGCTTGCGCTTCCCATGGTGGGAAGGTTCATACTCCTGCCGTGATTCACTCTTCCTCTCAGGAGCCAACCATGACGACGTTTTCAGTTGAAGGCATGAGCTGCGGCCATTGCGTCTCAGCCGTCACGCGGGCCGTGCAGCAGGTCGATGCCGCCGCCAATGTGCAGGTGGATCTGTCCAAGCAAACCGTGGCTGTCGCGAGTGGCGCCTCCATCGATGCCGTGAAAGCGGCCATTGAACAGGCCGGCTACCCCGTCAAGGCCGTGGCATAAGGCGCCGGACCCGCCAAAGCAAAAAAGGCGTGCCGCAGTGGCACGCCTTTTTATTTGCGCAAACGCGGCTTAGAAACGATAGCCGACGTTCAGGTAAGTCACGACCGGGTTGATCTTGATCTTCGCTTCGCTTTGGATGCGCATGCCATTGGCCAACGTCGTATCGATGGTGGCCGTTGTCTTCAACGGCAGGTACGACACCGACAAGCCAACGAACCAGTCCTTCGTCACAGCGTAGGTGGCACCCACATTCAGCACCGGATTGAGCGAGCTGTTGGTCGACACGCTGCTCGTGCTGCCCGGCGTGCCCCGACCCAGCACTTCGTTCTGGAAACGGCTGCTGGTGATTTTTTCGTCGCTGAACCACGTGTAGTTCAGGCCGGCGCCCACGTACGGGCGAAACTTGCTGTTGGCGTCAAGGAAGTACCACTTGGCCAGAATCGCCGGGCTCCACTGCTTGGCCGAGCCGATTTCACCGTATTGGGCAAAGCTGCCCGTGCCCTCGATCTTGTGGCGCGGCGGAATACCACCCACCAGCTCAACCGCAAAGTTATCGGTAAAGAAGTGCGTGAAGGCCAGGCCGAGCGTATCGGCGTCGTCGATCTTGGCGCCGGTGTTCGGCACGGACTGACCAACGGGTGCGCCGTTGATGCTGTTGATCTTCAACGGATCGCTCGAGCTGTTCGGCATCACGCGGAACCAGCCGAGGCTGACGATGTTGCTGCCGGCAGCCTGTGCGTGCGCGGCGGTGGCAAGGATCATCCCGGCGGCAGCCGCCAGTGCTTTCTTATAGGTCATCTCTGTATGTGCTCCTGGTGTCAGACGCATCCGAGGCAAACGTCATTGGATCGTTTGCGGTGCGTTCTCAGTCTCCTCCCAGGTGGAAGGGATGGCCATTATCCCGTGTGATTGCCGTGGCTAGAACCCCTTTTCTAGAGGTTTCCTGTTACAAGCGGCAATAAAAACGCCCTTGCCACGGGCGTTTTCAGCACGACCCGGCTTTTTAAACACCGGGCGTCTTCGATAGGGCCAGCGCGCAGGCCGCCAGATCCCACAACGCGCTGCCGACACTCTTGAATACCACCGGCGCGGCCGGTGGCCCCTGCGTGAGTGTGTCGGGCGGCGCATCGATGCACTGTTGCAACGGTCGCACGCGCGACCACGGGATGCCGGCTTGCAGCAGGTCACCGGCTTCTGCCTCCAGGTCGACCAGGGTATCGGCATAGAGCCGATCGACTGTGGCGGCGTGCACACACAGGCGCGGCGGCAGTTCCGCCATGTCGGGTCGGAACGCGCCCACCGCAGCAACGAAGTGATGTGGACGCCAGACTTCGCCGTCTGGGTGGCCCGGCTCGGCGTGGTCCGGCAAAACCGGCTGCGAGGAAGGGGTCGCCGTAATGACGAGCGATGTGTGCGGCAGGACCGCGCGAGCCGCTTGTGCCACGCCGGCCGCATCACCGCCGGCCAGCGCGACGGCGTCCATGCCCAGCGCGCGGGCATGGGCAGCGAGCGCCTCGGCACTGGCGGCTGCACGCGCGATGATGGTCACGCGCCGTGTGCCCAGCCCAACGCGGAAGGCCTCCAGATGCGCCCTCGCCTGCGCGCCGGCCCCGATGAGCAGCAGATCACCGGCTGGCTCGGGCGCCAGCAACCGCGCCGCCAATAGCGAGACCGCTGCGGTACGGTGCGCCGTCACCGTGGGGCCATCGAGCAACAGGCGTCGCACGCCGGTGTGCGCATCCATCACCACGACTTCACCATGAATGGCAGGCAGACCGTGCCCCGGGTTGTGCGGATGCACCGTAATCATCTTGGTGATCGCGATGTCGGTATTGGAGGCCGGCATCAGGAGCAGGCTGCCCGCGCCGGGCACAGGCATCACCAAGCGAGCCGGCGCCTGTGCACGCCCGGCGCGTGCATCGCGAAGCACCTGGGCGATGGCATCGGCCAGCGCGGCGTAAGGCAGGCGGGCCGCCGTGCTGGCGGCGTCGAGGGTCTGCAGCATCGGGGGGCTCCTGCAGCGAAGAAAAACAGAACGCGGTTATGTCGCGGGAACGATGCGACGCGGTGGCGGCGCGACGCGGCGCGTCAGCAGCCCCGCGCTGATCAGAAGCTGGGCGGCGGCGTAACTCCACCAGATGGCCAGCTCATGGTCGGTGAAGGGAAACACAAATACGCTGATGCCGATCATCGCGTCGGACGCGGCAAACGCCAGCGCGCCCCAGGCAGTGAGGGGCCCCGGCAGGCGGGCCATGAAGGCCGCACACACCATCGACGTCAACACGATCATGTAGGCGATGACGGGGCCTTTCAACTCGCCCAGGCCCGGCCAGTACCAGATCAACATGCCGATCGACACCCCCATCATTGCGCCCACCCCAAGCATGCGGATGGGGGACGACGCACCCCGCAGGCTCACCAGCACCCGCAAGTAGCACAGGTGGGCGAGCAGGAAGCAGCCGAGGCCGGCAATGAACGGGAACGACAGCCATGGCAGCGCCAGCCACAGATCGCCCAGCGCGGAGAACACCATGGCGCCGATCAGCCAGCGGCGTTCACGCGGCACTTCGTGCAGGGACGCAGCGCGCGCCAGCAGCAGCGCCATCAGCATTTTCCACAGCGGCTGGGCAACGATGCGCCCGGCCAGCGGCGTGCCCGGCGGCACATCCACGGCCACCATGGTCAGCATGCCGCCGTAGGTCACGCCGGCCACCGCTGCCGCCACCCACCACGCGCGAACCCGTGCCGGCATGCCGTAGCCGCCAGTACGATGCGCCGGTGCGTGCACCGCGTGCGTGGGGTGTCCTTCAACCATGGGGGTCTCCCGCTCGAGATGGGCCGAGCGTCTGTACAACAAAGTCATATCGGTGTGCAGCGTGACACGCCGCGCACCCTGGCGCAAGGCGCGGGGTTACCCACCAAGGTGGGATAGCGGCAACGCACCGTCCCGCTTCAACGCGGTGAGCACGATATTGGAACGCACATTGTCCACACCGGGCACACGCATCAGCTTACGCATCACAAATTCAGACAGCGCCGGCAGATCCGGCACCACCACGCGCAGCATGTAATCGGCGTCGCCGGCCACGGAAAAACACTCCTGCACCGCGTCGAGCAGCAGGATCTCTTCGCGAAAGCGCTCGACGATGGCATCGCCGTGGTGAGCAAGCTTGACGCTGGCGAACACCGTGACACCCAGCCCCAGCCCCGTCGGCGACAGCACCACTCGGTAGCCTTCGATCACCCCTTCCGATTCAAGCCGGGCGAGGCGCCGGCCAACCTGGCTGGCCGATAGGTGGACCTGCTCCGAGAGCTGCTGATGCGTAGCGCGGCCGTCGCGCTGTAGTGCCTCCAATAAGGCGAGATCGAAGGCATCGAGAGAAATCATGCAAAACTCCTGCGTGGATAGCCAGTATTTTGCATGATTTACGCACACGACGCGGAATGGGCGACGGTTTTGCGGACAAACCGCAGGGGCACCTCAATAAACTAGGCGGATTCTGATTGCATTCGAGCCCAATCCAACCATGGCCATCGCAACCAACGCCCCCGCTGCAACGGCAAACGCCGCGCCCGCCGACTTTACCGGCACCCTGACGGACAAATTGCGCGAGCAATTTGCAGAAGGCCTGGATGGCCAGACGCTGCGCCCGGATTTCACCATTGAGCAGCCGGTGCACCGCTACACCGCCGCCGACCACGCCACCTGGCGCACGCTGTACGACCGCCAGGAAGCGCTGCTGCCCGGCCGCGTGTGCGATGAATTCCTGCAGGGGCTGTCGACGCTGGGCATGCGCCGTGATGGTGTGCCGTCCTTCGACCAGCTCAACGAAACGCTGATGCGCGCGACCGGTTGGCAGATCGTCGCCGTGCCGGGCCTGGTGCCGGACGAAGTGTTCTTCGATCACCTAGCCAACCGCCGTTTCCCGGCCAGCTGGTGGATGCGTCGCCCGGACCAGCTGGATTACCTGCAAGAGCCGGACTGCTTTCACGACATCTTCGGCCACGTGCCGCTGCTGATTAACCCCATCTTTGCCGACTACATGCAGGCGTACGGCAAGGGCGGCCTGAAGGCAGCGCGCCTGGGGCAGCTCGACATGCTGGCGCGCCTGTACTGGTACACGGTCGAATTCGGCCTGATCCGCACGCCGGCCGGCTTGCGCATCTACGGCGCGGGCATTGTGTCGAGCAAGAGCGAATCGGTGTACGCATTGGATTCGGCCAGCCCGAACCGCATCGGCTTTGACGTGCGCCGCATCATGCGCACACGCTACCGCATCGACACGTTCCAGAAGACCTACTTCGTGATCGACAGCTTCGAGCAGCTGTTCGATGCCACGCGCCCGGATTTCACGCCGCTGTATGAAGAGCTCGCCGCGCTGCCGACCTTTGGTGCGGGTGATGTGGTGGAAGGAGATCTGGTGCTGAACGTCGGTAACCGTGAAGGCTGGGCAGACACGGCGGATATTTGAGCGCTGACTATACTGCGCGCATTCCCACCCAAATTCCGCCTGACACCATGATGCCGACCCTGAACGAACACCAACGCAAAGCTCTGTTTGCCGAAGTGCCCGGCTGGCAGTTGCAGAGCAACCGCGACGCCATCCAGAAGACGTTCACCTTTGCTGATTTCAATGCCGCGTTCGGCTTCATGACGCGCGTGGCCATCAAAGCCGAGCAGATGAATCACCACCCTGAGTGGTTCAACGTATGGAATCGCGTGGACATCACCCTGTCCACGCATGATGCGAACGGACTCACGCATCGGGATGCGGATCTCGCGCGCTTCATCGAGCAGGCTGCGAAGACCACTGGCGCAAAGTAAGCCGCCTCAATGCTGGCGCGCTCAGCCTCCGACGGCTGCGCGCCATGCGTCATACGCCGCCCGCGCCGTGTCGCTCAATTGCTCCGGAGCGATGCGGGTGGCGCCTTGTACAATCATCAGCGCATATGGCTTGGCCAGCGCCGACGCCTCGGCACACAGCCGCAATTCTTCGCCTTGCGAAGGCGAGCGGGCGCGCCAGTAATTGATGGCGGCCTCCAGGTCGGTGATGGTGAGCAGGGCATCGGTCATCGGCGCATTGTAGCGCTGCCAAACTGCACCGATCCTCCTTTTCTGCTCCGCACACCGGACGGCATTTGCATGCGCATCCTGCTGATTGAAGACGACCGTGCCATCGCCAGTGGCATCCACGCCGGGCTCACGCAAGCCGGACACCGCGTGCATGTCGTGCACGATGGTGTCTTCGCCGCCGAGCAATTGGCACGGCAAACGCATGACCTAGTGATCCTCGATCTGGGCTTGCCCGGAATCGACGGCATGACGCTGCTATCGCAATTCCGTGCACGTGATCGCGCCACGCCCGTGTTGATTCTGACCGCGCGCGACGGCCTGCTCGACAAAGTGAATGGCCTGAACGCCGGGGCCGACGACTACCTGCTCAAACCATTCGAGATGCTCGAACTCGTCGCGCGCGTGGGTGCCCTGCTGCGCCGACGCAGTGACTCGGCAGAACCCGCGGCGCGCCCCGACATCCTCGTCGGCCGGCTGCGCATGAGCGGTGTCGAGCGCCGCATCTTCGTGGATGCCGCGCCGCTGGAATTGTCGCCACGCGAGTTTGCGGTGCTGGAACTGCTGATGCTGCGGCAGGGCCGCGTGGTCAGCAAGGTGCAATTACAGGATCACCTCGCCAGCTTCGGCCACGCGCTCGGTGAAGCCAGCCACGACGTGGTGGGCGATACGGCCATCGAGGTGTACGTGCATCGCGTGCGCCGCAAGATTGAACAATCGGAAGCCGAGATTGTGACGGTGCGCGGCTTTGGTTATCTGTTGCAGGCGCGCGCCGCGGCATAGCCCGCCCAGCTCCCATGTTCAAGCGCCACCGGCCCGCCACCCCTGCGCCCGCCAATGGTGCGGTCAGCCTGCGCCTGCATCTGCTGCGCGCCTTGGCCACGCCGCTGTTCGGGCTGATCGTGGGGACAGGCGCGCTGTCGTATTGGCTGGCGGCCCACTACACCGCACAGGTGTTCGACCGCGCGCTGGTGGGCGTGGCCAATACGCTGGCCGAGCAATTGCGCCTGGCGGGTCCGCACGTACCGGCGGCCAAGCTGTACGACATTGCGCTGACCGCGCAGACGCTGGTGCAGAACAGCGGAGAAGACCGCATCTATTGGCGCATCGCCGGCCCCACCGGCACGCTGGTCGGGCGCGATACACCGCTCGGCTACGGCTCGGGCCAAGTGCGCATTGGCGAGGCACGCGTGTTCTACAGCTGGATCGACGGCAAGCAGGTGCGCGCCGTGCATCTGCTGCTGCCGGGCATGCGTGCCGAGGTGCCCAAGCCGCAATCGCCGCGCCAACCTGTGTCGCCCGTGCCCCAGGACGATGCCGCGCGTCCTGCCCTTGCTCCCACGCAGGCGCAGACTGCACCGGCCGCCAACCCGCTCACCTTGCCCGATGCCGTGCCGCCCGAAGACGGCCTAGTGGTGGAGGTCGCGGAGCTGCTCGACCGCCGCGACCTGGCTGCCAAGGAAGTGTTGCTGTCGGTATCGATTCCGTTGATTGTGTTGCTGGCGGTGGGCGGCTTGATCCTCTCGCTCGTGCTCAAGGAGGAATTGCAGCCGCTACAGACGCTGGCCGACACGCTCAACAAGCAGAGCGCGCAGTCGGTGACGCCACTGCCGGCGGAATCCGCACAGCGCGTGCCGGCCGAGCTGCAACCGCTCATCAACGCGATGAATGCACTTCTGGCCCGGCTGCGCGACGCACTGGAAGCGCAGCGCACCTTCATTGCCGACGCCGCCCATCAACTCCGCACGCCCCTCACGGCATTGAAGCTGCACGCGGATCGCGCCGTCGAAGCCAAAACGCTGGAAGACGCCCGGCCCGCACTGCTGGAACTGCAATCCGGCGCCAACCGTGCCGTGCGCCTGTCCAACCAATTGCTGACCCTCGCGCGCGCCGAACCCGGCATGACGCTCGATCAACTCGGGCCGCCGATGCGGGTGGATCTCGTCGCGCTGGCGTTCGATACCGGCGCGGAATGGGTGCCGCGCGCACTGGCACGCGGGCTGGATCTGGGGTTCGAGGCTTGGCCGCAAGAAGGCAGCTCACCGGGTGTCTTGCAAGCCCCCGTGCTGGCGAATGCGCTGCTCCTGCGCGAGGCCATCAACAACCTGCTCGACAACGCCATCAAGTACGTCCCCGCGGGTGGGCGCGTGACGTTGCGTGCCGGCATGGACGCCGACAGTGCGTCGCGCTGGTGGGGCGTGGTGAGTGTGGAAGACAACGGCCCGGGCATTCCTGCCGAACGGCGCGCCGAAGTATTCCAGCGCTTCTTCCGTGGGGATGCGGATCATCGGCCCGGCCAACCGCAGGGCAGCGGTCTGGGCCTGGCCATCGTGCACGACATCGTGCGCCTGCATGGCGGCACCGTGGCCATTGACGACGCGGTGGCGAAAGACGGCAGCCGTGTGATGCGCTTCGTGTTGCGCCTGCCGCTGGCCGACGCCATCGTCTAAGCGCCGCGCTCAGCCGAACTTACTTCTTCTTGGTCTTCTTTTCCGGCGGCGCCAGCATCGTGCCGCGGCACTTCTTGGCGCCACAGCGGCACGCAAACTGTTCCTTCAGCGCCTTGGTCTGGCGGCCTTCGATGACGAGGCCGTAGTCGTAGAACAGCTCTTCACCGGGTTCGATGTCACGCAGCGCGTGAATGAAGACCCGGCCATCGGCTTCACGCGCTTCGCAGTTCGGCTTGCAGGCGTGGTTGATCCAGCGCGCGCGGTTGCCGCCGTACTTGGCGTCAATCACGCTGCCGTCTTCCAGGCTGAAGTAGAACGTGTGGTTCGGGTCGGACGGATCATGCGGATGGCGGCGCAGCGCCTCTTTCCACGAGATGTGCTCGCCCTTGTATTCGATGATCTTCTTGCCCTTGGCGATGGGCGCCACGGCATACACGCCGCGTCCGTGCACACCCGATTCACGCACTTCAATGCGATCACGGCGGCGCAGCTTGTCCTGCGCTTCCGGTTTTGCGGGCGCCTGCGCCGTGGGCGACAGGTCAGCCAGAACGGGTTGGGCGTCGGAAGGCAAGCGTGTCATGGGCGGCGGCAAACAGGAAAACAAACAGGGACATCGATCAGCGAAGCCGTGAGCCTACACCAAAAGCATGGCATCTCGACACGTGCGGCACGCAACCTAACCGGGCCTGTGGATAGTGCTTGTGGATAGCTTTTGTGGATAACTCCGCTTCCCGCTGTGGATAACCTCTGGCAAAGCCTGTTGGCTGTCTGTGGCTGCCCTGTCGACGGCGTGGGCACAAGTGCGACGACGGACGGAAGACGATGGAACGAAACCGGCAAGCTATCCACGCCGGGGCACACACTGTGCTATCGGTTTTGCTTTCGACAAGCTATTGAATCCAAAGCGCTTTTCCTGGTTATCCACAGAAGATATCCACCGTTATCTACTACTACTATCTGTATACATAAAGAAAAAGGTAAACCCATCGATCGACTTGCGTCGCTCCTGTCGACGAGTAAGCCAGCCACACCCCGCCACCCTTCCGGAATGCCTTGATGATGTGATGCGCCCATCGCGCAGCCCAAGCCCGACGCGGCTTTGCGGAACCCATGTGCCATGCTCGGTTACAAAGCTCACATGCCGGCGCTGTTCGCATGCCGGTATCATGTCGCCCTTGGAGCCATCCCCCGGACGCTCTGTTGTGTGTTTTATCTACTCTTGAAGGGAGTCAAGCAATGACGAAAACCGAACTGATCGACGCCATCGCCAGCGGCGTAGACGGTCTGACCAAGGCCAAGGCCGAGCAGGCACTGAACGTGACGCTGCAAGCCATCATGGAATCCGTTGGCAAGGGCGATGCGGTCAGCCTCATCGGCTTTGGTACCTTCAGCCAAGGTGAGCGTGCCGAGCGTATGGCCCGCAACCCGCGCACCGGCGAAGAAATCAAGGTTGAAGCGGCCAAGACGGTTAAGTTCAAGGCCGGCCAGAAGTTCAAGGACGCTGTCAACGCCTAAGGCAATGACGACCTTGGCGTGACCGATTCACCTGGTCAACGCCTTCGACGTGGCATGCCTTTGCATGCGTGACCAGCCCGCTGTGCTGGCGTACCACGTCGAAAGGCCTGTCTCCCCGTCAGGCCATCCCGCCCCTCTTCCTCCATGTCCCGCCCCTTTCAGCGCGTTCTGCGCACGGTTCTCCCGCTTGTTCTGATTGCACCGGCCGTCTGGTTTGCAGGCTGTACGACGCCACCTGCGCGCCCACAGGCCGAGCCGCTGCCTGATAACGAAGTCGTGCAGACCACGCCCGGCGCCTCAACGCGCCAGAAGATGATTGAGATCGCGCTGACGGAATGGGATCGCTGGGGGCGCCAGACCGTGCGCGTGGGGCGCGACGATACCTATTGCGTAGCCGGCGGTGGCTTTCCGGATCAACCGCAAGGCCGCTGGCTGACGGCCGATGACCCGACGCCCGCCCCTTCCGATGAAGAAGCCGGCGCTGACATGTCTGGATCGAACACCAACGCGGCAGCACCGACGCCATCAGCACCACCAGCCACGCCGTGTCTGCGTTACCCCGACGGTACCGGTGGCGAGGCCACCGCGCGCGGCTGCAGGCTGGCCAAGCGCTACTGGGGCATCGTCGGCAAGACACCGACCTGCCAGCAACTGACCACGGGCGGCTGGGCGTGGTCGGCGGTGTTCATTTCGTGGGTGATGCGCAAGGCCGGTTTGCAGAACGACCAGTTCCTCACCGGCGCCACGCATGCGGAATACGTGACCGACGCGCGTGATCACCTGCTCAAGCATCCGGCCTTCGTGCTCGAACGCACACCCGCCGTACCCCGCCCCGGGGATCTCATCTGCACCGCACGCGGCGCGGATCGCTTCATGTCAGACCCGGCAGAAATTCGCGCCGGCATGACGCCGATGCACTGTGATCTCGTGGTCGAAGTGGATCCGGTGCGCCATGAGGCCAAGGCGATCGGCGGTAACGTGCAGCAATCTGCCTCGATGAGCATCATCGAGCTGAACGACGCCAACCAGATCGACCCGTACACCAACTCGGTCATGCAGTGGCTGGTGGTCCTACGTAATCAACTTCCTTAGGGCAATGACACGCATCTGCATCGTGGGCGCCGGCGCGGTAGGCGGTTACCTGGGCGCGAAGCTGGCGCAAACCGATAGACCGATCAACGTGTTGGCGCGTGGCGCCACGCTGCAAGCGCTGCAAACACACGGCCTGCAACTGACCGAAGACGGCGTTACGCAGTCCGTGCCGGTGCACGCGAGCGACGATGCGCGTGCCCTCGGTGTGCAGGATGTGGTGATCGTGGCCGTCAAGGCACCCGCCATGGAAAGCGTTGCGCAAAGCATCGCGCCGCTCATCGGGCCGGACACCTGCGTGGTGGTGGCAATGAACGGTGTGCCCTGGTGGTTCTTCGATCGGCCTGGTCCGCTGGAAGGGCTGCGGTTGCAGTCTGTGGATCCGCACGGCCGTATCGCGCAGGCGGTCCCGACCAGCAACGTGCTGGGTTGCGTGGTGCATTTGACATGCTCGACCCGCTCACCCGGGCACGTGCTGCATGGGTTCGGCAGGCGATTGATTCTCGGTGAGCCGGCAGGTGGTGCATCACCGCGCCTGGATGCAGTCAGCGCCCTCTTCGAACGTGCCGGTCTGCAGATCGAACGCAGCGAAGCCATTCAGCGCGACATCTGGTTCAAGCTGTGGGGCAACATGACGATGAACCCGGTGTCGGTACTGACCGGGGCGACGTGCGATCGCATCCTCGATGATCCGCAGGTGGCGGCGTTCTGCCTGGGCATCATGGAAGAAGCGAAAGCGATCGGCGCGCGTATCGGCTGCCCGATCGAACAGAGTGGCGAAGAACGTTGTGCAGTGACGCGTCAGCTCGGCGTGTTCAACACGTCGATGCTGCAGGATGCAGAGGCCGGACGTGGCCCGCTGGAGATCGATGCGCTGGTGGCATCGGTGCGGGAGATCGGTCAGCACGTGGGTGTGCCGACACCGCAGATTGATGCCCTGCTGGGTCTGGTGCGCTTGCACGCCCAGACCCGAGGACTCTA
>CBJMVH010000033.1:0-46785 GCA_966433195.1 uncultured Ralstonia sp. | reverse complement strand
AAGGAAGGGAAACTGTTTGAGCGCAGCGAGTTTTTCCCTTCCCCTCCTTGCGACATAAATTCAAGGAGGTTGTCGCCGCATCGGGCGCGCCTTTCTTTGCTTACTTTCTTTGGCAAGACAAAGAAAGTGAGTCAGCCCCGGCAGGGGATGAAACAAGGGATGGACCACCAACAGTCAATCAACACAGCACTGCCTCTATCGCCCTCCCAACCCGCAAAACCCGCGCATCATCACCCGCCATCCCGCACAGCGAAAGCCCCACCGGCAATTCATCCCGCGCCTGAATAGGCAGCGTCAACGCGCATCCATCCAGGAAGTTGATCACGCTGGGATTACGCAGCACCAGCGCATTGGTGCGGAAGAATTGCGCGTCGTCGGCTTCGAGCGGTGCGACTTCGGGCGGCACGATGGCCACCGTCGGCATCAGCCATGCATCGAGGTTGCCCAGCCGCTTGCGGGCAGCGGCAATCATGCGTGCGCGGGCATCGAGCACGTCGATATACGCCGCCGCGCCCATCTGCTCGCCACGCCGGATACGCGTGGCAACGCGAGGGTCGTACTGCGCTTCGGCGCGCGCCAGCAGCGGACGGTGCCACGCCCATGCTTCCGCTGCCGGCAGGCCGCCGGCGCTGTTGATTTCGGGCAGTCGCAACAGCTCGGGGAAATCGAAACGCACGATGTGCGCACCGGCGCGTTGCAGTCGTTCCACGGCGCGGTTGAACGCGGTGGCTACGGTGTCGTCGAGGTCCGCTCCAACGTAGTCCTGCGTGACGCCTAAGCGCAAACCAGCCAGCGGTACGGCGTCGGTGTCCAAGGTTTCGCCGCTGAGGATGGCATCGACGATGGCGCAGCAGTCAACCGAGTTGGCCAGCGGCCCACCGGAGTCGAGCGAGGTCGACAGCGGCACGCCACCCGTCATCGGTACGCGGCGTGCGGTGGGCTTGAAGCCCGTCAGGCCGCAGAACGCGGAAGGGATGCGGATCGATCCGCCAGTGTCGGTGCCCAACCCCGCGACCGCCATGCCGCCCGCCACCGTCACCGCCGCACCGGAGCTGGAGCCGCCGGCTGCACGGGTGCCGTCGGCCGGTGTGCGTGGTGTGCCGTAATGCGGGTTCAGGCCGAGGCCCGAAAACGCGAACTCGCTCATGTTGGTGCGGCCGAGCAGCACCGCGCCCGCTGCCCGCAGCCGGGCCACCGCAACGGCATCTGTCGTGGCGGGCGGTTGACCGGCCAGTGCGCGAGAGCCGGCGGTTGTCACTTCGCCCGCCACATCAAACAGATCCTTGATCGACACCGGCAGCCCGGCCAGCAATGACGGCACATTGCCCGCTTCGCGCGCGGCATCCGCGGCCCGCGCCATGGCGAGTGCGGCTTGCGCGTTGACGCTGACATAGGCGGCCCCATCGGCGGCACGGTGGCGCTTCACGCGGTCCAGGGCGGCTTCGGTCAGAGCGACGCTGGTGACGCGGCCGGCAGCCAGTTCGGCGGCCAGTGTGCGGATCATGTTGGGGCGGGGTGACATCATGCGGGAGTCTCCGAGGGGATGGGGCGACAGCATAACGGCGGCGCACATGGTTTGGTCCATGCCTGCGCTATCGCCGGAAAAGAAAACGGCCCGGGGTCGAAACTGCCCGGGCCGTGGCTCATGTGTGTGGGTCTAGCGGCGGTCG
Source organism: uncultured Ralstonia sp. (assembly GCA_966433195.1). Taxonomy (GTDB): domain Bacteria; phylum Pseudomonadota; class Gammaproteobacteria; order Burkholderiales; family Burkholderiaceae; genus Ralstonia. Next base: position 45,115 of record CBJMVH010000033.1, on the reverse strand, counting down.
GCATCAATGGCCTTTTGCCAGAGGTCCTTGTCAGGCGGATAGAGCGAGTCGAAATACTCGCGCAGCGTGCAGATCTCTTGCACGATCTCGAACCGGAAGCCCTGGCGGCCGCCGCGATCGTCGATCTGCAAGCTGTTGAGGTAGCGCCGGCAACCGATGAAATCGGCCCATTTGGCCGCGATGGTGTTGATGATGCGCGGGTAGTCGCGGCCCAGTTCAATGGGGCGGACGGCGTCAGGCAAGGACGCCAGCCAGCGGATGGCCTCGCGGTTGAGCGCGAAATCATCGGGGCCGGGCTGCTTGCGTTGGGATGTGGGATCGTGAGTCATGGCGGATGCGCATCCTTGGTGCCTAGTGTATGTCGCCCGTGACCGAGCGCCAGCCCGACGGGCGGGGGTCTTGACGCGTCACTTGTTTGATTCGACCGCTACCATTGCCGACGTTCCCCGTGCCGGGCAGACTGCACGTCGCCCAAGCCACTTTTTTCTCAAGTTTTGCGCAAGTCCGCCGATAAGCCAAGGGCGGCCGGCTCTCTTGTGGCCCAGAGCACCCACGTAGAGAAGAGAGCACGCCACCGGCGTCGGCAGGTGCGCCGCATCCCTATCCACAAATCAAAACCGGACTTTGAGCCGAGGCAGGCGGGTATGAAGCGAATCGATGCGAACCAATTGCGTGTCGGTATGTTTGTGATGAAGCTGGGCGGGTCCTGGCTGAAGCATCCATTCTGGCGTTCGCAGTTCCAGTTGTCGCACCAGGGTCAGATCGACGACATCCTGAAGGCCGGCATTTCCGAAATCTGGATCGACCCCGAGCGCGGCGAGGACGTCCTTCCCAAGGCGCTGATGCCGGCGCCGGCCCCCGTGGCCGCACCCGAGCCCGAGCCGCTCACGCGCGAGACCCTGGCGGCCCGCCCGCCGATCACTCCCACCTCCCTGAAGGAAGAGTGGAAGCACGCCCAGCAGCTCATGCAGAACGGCAAGGCGACGCTGGGCCACATGTTTGCGGAAGCCCGCATGGGCAAGGCGCTGGAGACCGACAAGGCCCTGTTGCTGGTGGACGATGTGTCCAACTCGCTGGCACGCAACTCCTATGCGCTGATTGCCCTGGCGCGCCTGAAGAACAAAGACGACTACACCTATCTGCATTCGTTTGCCGTCTGCGCGCTGATGGTGGCGCTCGCGCGCACGCTGGGCCTGCCGGAAGACGAGATCCGCGAATGCGGGCTGGGCGGGCTGGTGCATGACATCGGTAAATCGGCGATGCCGCGCACGCTGCTCGACAAGAGCACTGCGCTCACCAAGGACGAACTGGCACTGCTGCAGACCCACGCCGTGGGCGGCCATCACCTGCTGCAGGGCACGGGGCAGTTCAGCGAGATTGCGCGCGAGATCTGCCTGCACCATCACGAGCGCATTGACGGCAGCGGCTACCCCGACGCGCAGAAGGCCGATGCCATCAGCCTGTGGGCGAAGATGGGCGCCATCTGCGACGTGTATGACACGCTCACCTCCAGCAGCCCGTACCACCATGCATGGTCGCCGGCACAGGCACTGAAATACATGATGGCCCGCACCGATACGCAATTCGACCGCACGGTGTTCCAGGCCTTCACGCGCAGTGTGGGCATCTACCCGGTGGGGACGCTAGTCAAGCTGCGCACCAATCGCCTCGGTGTGGTGGTCCACCAGAACGAGGCGTCGGCGCTCAAGCCCGACGTCGTCATCTTCTATTCGGGCAACACCAAGACGCGCGTTCGCCCCGAGCGCATCAGCCTGACCAAGTCGGACGATTCCATCGTCACCGTAGAAGACGCCAGCACCTGGGGCCTGTCGGACGAGGAAGTGTCCGACATGTGCCTGATCTGAGCGGCGGGCTCATACGTTTTCTACGGGCGGCTCCTGTTGCTCGGGCTTGTCGGGCTGCGTGTCGCGCGGCACCAGCGGCCCGGCAGGCTTGCGCTCACGGGGTTGCGGCTGGCCCTCGGGGTGAGCCGGCTTTGGGCGCTGCGTTGTATCGGTTTCGGAACGGTCTCGTTGGGTGGGCATCGCGGTCTCCCGGTGTCGGATGCCTGTCTTGCAGCATGCCGCGCGCCTGAAAAAAGCCCCACGGGTCATGTGTATTTTTCTTAACACGAAGTTCAATAAAGTTCATGGCGCACCCCTCTAAAGTGGGGTACGGTTGAGTCGTTGGTTTTTACATTGCTGAACAATCGCCACACATTCAGAGCGACCTCGGCAATCCGCAAACAAACGATTCAGTCTTCCGGGGGGTGACATGAACGTTTCCAATTGGCTGCATGCGGCTTCGCACTGGGTACACCAGTCGCGGGCCTTCAGCGTCACGCAATCCGTGACGGACCATCGCACCGAGCGCGACGCGCTCTCGCACTGGAAACTCGATATCTGGCACAAGAGCGTGCCGTTTCTGTTTGAAGCCGGCGTGGCCGAGCCGGCGCACCAACTGTTTCCGAAGCATTTGCCGCACGCCGATTGGGTGGATGCGCTGCATCATCACCTGAGCCAGCTCGTGGGCGTGCGCCGCGAGCATCGCAAGATCGACATCCGCGCGGTGACGGGCTTGGCGCAATCGCCGTGCTCGGTGCATTCGTTTCCGAGCATGCTGGTGTTTGCGCATCAGCATTGCCGCCGCATTCCGCACAGCACCGACGCCGACTTTGCCGCCAACCGGCGCCACGTGTTCCGCTACGCCGATCAGGCCAATGTGTTTCGCGCCTACGATTTTGCGGGCGGCGAGCTGTTCTATATGAACGAGTGGGGCGCCCACCATTTCGCCGCGCTGGCGCTGCAGGCCCGCACACAGAACCGCGAGTTGCTGGTCGATGCCGAAGTGCGCCATGCCCGCTCGGCACTGGGGCTGCGCCGGCTGCTGGATGACTTCTACGTGATCGGCGCGCGCCGCCAAGGCCAGCAGCGCTACGGCACGCGCCTCTCAGAGGCGTTGGCCAACCACCAGGTGCCGCACCGCTGGATGCACGGTCGTCGTGAAACCGAAGGCTTCGAACTGTGCTTCCTGCCCAAGGCTGACCCCTTCGCCAACTGCGTAGGGGAGCAGCTCGTGCGTGACGGCTGGTTCGACTACGGCGCCTGGCTTGCCAGCCTGCACGATGCCACCGAGATAGGCGCGTCCGCCCAACGCGCCGAGGCGGCTCGCAAGACGCGCCCGAACTGGAAGCGTGTACCCGTGCCCAGCCTCGGCGTGCCGACGGGCCTCATGCCGGGTTTCGCGCACACACGCTTGTAATACGGACGCGCTACGGTCGTGGCGTGTTCTGCCCCCCGCCTGACGGATTGCTGAATCTTGCGGCGGGTGTCAGAATTCGCAACTTAGTTGCATTGGGCTACGCAATGTCAGGGTGAGATTGCGCAGTGCCTCTGCGCCACTGTCCGTGCGTTCCTTCCGCTCCTCCTTCCTCCATCTGCGTTGGCTGGCTTGTCTGCTGACCGTGCTGCTGCTGTTCGGTCAGCAGGGCGCGCTGCGGCATGCCCTGTCGCACTGGGCCGAGTGGAGTGAAGGCGCCGTCGTTGCGCTCAGCGCCGGTAACGCCGGTAGCATCAGCGCAGCCAAGCCCGCCGGCGCAGAGCGCACCCAGCCTGCGCAAGAACACGCCGCGTGCTTGCAGTGCGCCGCCTTTGCCGCGCTCGCGGCTGCGTTGCCGGTGCTCATGGTGCTGCGCCTGTCGCATACGCGGCGCTGGCACTTTCCCCATGTCCGCTTTCACGCAGCGGCACCGGTGTTTCCGGTGGCCGTGTGTTCGCGCGACCCTCCATTCCGCCTCTGATTCCTGCTTTGCCGCTGGCGTGCGCGCTGTGTTGATGCGTGCACACGCCGCTGTTTGACGCATCTGCTCGATTCAAAGGTTCTTTCATGATTCCGTTCCAGCCCCGCAAGCTGGTGATGGCGCTGGCCGCCGTCCTGCCGTCTGTGGCCGCCGTTTCCGCGTTCGCGCAGGAAGCCGCCGCGCCTGCTGCCACCAGCACCACGTCCCCCGCGCCCACGACCAACGTGCGCGACCTCAGCACAACCCGCGTCACCGCCAAACGGCTGGACGCCGCGCGCAACGGGTTGTCGCCGGATACCGGCAGCTCCGTCTATAAATTCGATACCGACGACATTGCCCGCCTGCCGCTGGGCGATGCCACCCCGCTCAACCAGGTGCTGCTGCAGGCGCCGGGTGTGGTGCAGGATTCGTTCGGCCAACTGCACGTGCGTGGCGACCACGCCAATCTGCAATACCGCATCAACGGCGTGATCATCCCCGAGCCGATCAGCGGCTTCGGGCAGATGCTCGACACGCGTTTCGCCAACCAGATCAACGTGCTGACCGGCGCGCTGCCGGCGCAGTACGGCTACCGCACGGCGGGCGTGGTCGACATCCAGACCAAGGGTGCCGCCAGCGATGAAGAGGGCGAACCGAAGGCCATCAGCGGCGAAATCGGCACCGTGCTCGGCAGCAACGCCACGCACGAGGTCAACGCCCAGATCCAGGGCCAGAAAGACCGCTTCAGCTATTACCTGAGTGGCGTGTTTGCCGAGAACAACCTCGGCATCGAGAACCCCACCGGCAACCGCAACGCCACGCACGACCACACCACGCAGAACAAGTCGTTCGGCATGCTCTCGTACCTGCTGGACAACGACAGCCGCGTGAGCTTCATGTTCGGCACGTCCAACAGCCGCTTCCAGATTCCGTCGCGCCCCGGGCTGACGCCGCAGTTCACGCTGGACGGCGCAGTGCCGCCGGCGTCCGAAGCGCTCAACGCCAACCAGCGCGAGAAGACCGACTTCCAGATCCTGACGTATCAGCAGAAGGTGTCGCCCAAGCTGGACTACCAGGTGTCGCTGTTCCGCCGCGCCAGCCGCATCGACTACATGCCCGACCCGATTGGCGACCTGGTCTACAACGGCGTGGCCGCCAACATCACCCGCCGCAACGAGGCCTACGGCCTGCAGGGCGATGCCAGCTACAAGCTGAACGACAAGCACACACTGCGCGCCGGCGTGTTCGCGCAGCGCGAGCGTTACGTGGCGGACAACACCGCCAGCGTGTTCCCCGCCGACAGTACCGGCGCCCAGAGCAGCGGCACGCCGTTCACCATCGTCGACAACCACAGCGGCAGCGGCACGACCCTGGGCGTGTACCTGCAAGACGAGTGGAAGCCCACAGACAAGCTGACCGTCAACTACGGCGCGCGCTACGACCACGTCAACACCATCGTCAGCGAGCAGCAATTGAGCCCGCGCCTGGGCCTGACGTATGACCTGACGCCGCGCACGCGCGTGCATGCCGGTTACGCGCGCTACTTCACACCGCCACCCACCGAGAAGTTCGATAGCACCTCGGTGGCCGCCTTTGCGGGGACGACGAACGCGCTGCCGTCGGATGCCAACACCGCCGTCAAGTCAGAACGTTCCAACTACTTTGACCTCGGTGTCTCGCATCAGCTCACGCCGCACCTCACGCTGGGCCTGGATGCGTACTACCGCGATGTACGCCACCTGCAGGACGAAGGGCAGTTCGGCAACGCCCTGCTGTTCTCGGCGTTCAACTTTGAGCGTGGCCGCATCTATGGGCTGGAAGGCAGCGCGAACTACCGCGAGGGCAACTTCGGCGCGTACCTGAACGTGGGCGTGTCGCGCGCGCAGGGCAAGGGCATCGAGACAGGCCAGTTCAACTTTGGCCCCGATGAGCTTGCCTACATCAACAGCCACTGGGTCAACCTCGACCACGATCAGCGCCTGACCGCATCGGCGGGCGTGTCGTACAAGTATTGGGGAACGACGTGGATGGCTGATGCGCTGTTCGGTACCGGCCTGCGCAACGGTTTTGCCAACACTGACCATCTGCCGGCCTATTGGCAGATGAACGTGGGCGCCGCACGAGATTTCAACCTGCCGATGGTCGGCAAGCTGAAGACGCGCCTGAGCGTGCTCAATGTGTTCGACCGCAGCTACCAGTTGCGCGACGGCACGGGTATTGGCGTGGGCGCGCCGCAGTTTGCACCGCGCCGTACGTTCCTGGTGTCGGTCAGCAAGCCGTTCTAACGCGCGGCGCAGGCCTCCAGGCTCAGGGCCGGACCTCCACGGTCCGGCGTCGGACCTTTGGACGTCCGACTTCGGGCCTGGAAGGTCCTACCACGGACCTTAAAGATGCGGCCTCGGACCTCCGAATCTCAGCGCCGGAGCTCTGAGGTCCGGCCCCAGAGAGGCGAGGGCCGCAGCCTCCTGGCCAGCCCTCAAGCCTCACATCGGCGGCACCATGCCGTCCTTGCCCACCAGCACGCGCTGCGCGGTCAGCGTGCCTTGCGCATCGGCGCGTACGAACATCACAACGTGCGCGCCGGCTTTCAATGCATCGCGGCGGCCCGGTGCGAAGGTAACGATCGGCACCTCGGGCGGCACCACGATGCGCTGCTCCCCATCCTTGTATTTGACCGAGAGCGTGCGGCCCTGCGCGCCGCTCACGCCTGTCACCGCGCCGGCTTGCTCGACCGTGCCGTTGGTCATCGTGCTGTTCGGGCCGAGATCGTAGGGGCGGTGGCCATCGCCCGTGCCGCGCATGGCTTCGGGAAACACATGCACTTCCAGCGCACGCAAGGTGCCATCGGGTTGTTTGACGGCGGCCGTGCCGATGTAGCTGCCGGGCTGGATGGCAGAGGGTTCCGTCGGCGCGATTTCCGTGACGGTGAGGTCGCTCGGCAGGGCCACGGTGGCCTTGTTGCCGGCGGTGTCGATCACGTCGAGGGCATTGCCGTGCACGGCATTGATGGTGGCACGCACACGTGCGGGCGCCGGTTGGCTTTGCGCGGAGACGGCCAACGGTAGGGCCGTGGTGATGGCGACGACCAACGCGGCCGTGCGGAACGAAAAGCGTTGAAGGGTCATGGCGAGATTGGGGCGGGTTTGGCCCAAGCATGGGCGGGGCGGCCCGGTGCCCGGTTGACGCGGGCAGGCAACGGGCCGCCGCCAGTGTAGGCCCGCAGGCCGCAACGTGCTGAGCGGGCCTTGGCCGAGGGAACTACTCGCGGTGCTTCCCCGGCACGCCCCGCCCCTTGTTCGTCGGCCGGCTGCGGCGCATGTCGTCGGACCAGTCGGTGCCGCCCGTGGGCGAGCGCAGCGGCAGATCGCGCGTGCCGGGTTCATGGTCGATCGGCGTGTCGTCCAGGTCCACGGCATCGGGGGCATCCGCGTCGTCGTTTTCACCGGCCAGGCCGGTGGCGTGTTCGAACTGGGCGTCGTCCACGGGGCTTTCCGCGTTCGGGTCATTCAGATCGTGCACGGCGTCGGGCATTAGGTCCCCGCCTTCGCGGATGACCGGCTCGTGGCCGGCGGCAAGGCGCTCGCCGGTGCCGGTGGAATCGGTGTCGCTGTCGAGGTTGGCGTCGCCCAGGTCAGCGCCGGCGGTGCGGTTCGCCGCGTTGCCGTGCGGGTGGACGGCGGGATCGTCGTCAAAGCGGTCTTCAACGTCGCTACCCAGGCCGGGGCCGCCGACCACGTCGCTGCCGGAATCCGAACTGTCGGACGGGCCGAGTGCGTCGGTGCCGTGGCCCTTGCCGGTTTGCGCGGGGGATTCGCCCGTGCGGTACAGATTGCTGGTTGCCATGAGAGGTCTCCGTGCGTGCTGCGCGCGTGGCGCGATGTTGTCTGCGCAGCAAGGCGGATACCCGAGTTCGGCGCGGCGGGGGAGCGGGCGCCTGCCGTGCAGCGGAGGCACGGCGGTTGCGTCGCGCTGGGGTGCGGGCCTGCCCGTGATCCTGTCCGTGACCGATAAGGAGCCAGACCATGAAGCAACAACCGCAGCACAAACCGACCGCCGCAAAACAGTTGGACGCCGCCAAGGAGCGCGTGGAAGCCGATCGCGCTGAGCGCGCCGCGATGCCGCACAGCACGAAGCAATCGGGCAAGCGCCCGGTGCAGTCACCGGCGGAAGATGGCCGTGCCGCCGCGCATGGCGGGCAATTGCCGCAGAACCAGCAGCACCTGGGCCAACATCAGAACAGCCGCAAACAACCATGAGTACCGACAAGGACACCGGCAAACACAACGGCCGCCACCACGCAGACGCCCACCCGGGCGAGAGGGCTAAACGCCCTGTGGTGCCCGCCATCCCCAGCGAGAGCGGCGTGGGCGAGGAAGACCCGGGCGACTTCGAGAACGCATCGATCCACCCCGACGACGGCAAGCATCCCACCCGCTCGCCGCGCAAACCGGGCAAATGAAACGAGGATCTGCTGGGCGCTTCAGCCGCGCGATGTCTGGCGCGGCACCGCCCAGCCCAGCAGCCGCTGCACAAGCGCGGGCCAGTGTGCGCGCCACGCACTGACGGCTGGCTGCACCACCTGCATCTGGGCGCTGCAGGCAGCGTCCGTGTGCAGGCCCCACCAGCCCGAGCGATCCAGCACGATTGCGTGTCCGACACCGAGCCGCTGACGTGAGCGCAGCGTCTGATTCGCCACCCACTGCATCGGATGGACCAGCGTCGGGCGACCTTCCAGCACGATAAGGGTGGTGCCCGCCGGTAACCATTGCAGGCTGGAGCTGCCGGCGGCAAGGGCGAGCCGTTCGAGTGGGGCGCGGGCGGTGGAGGCTTGGGCAGTCATGTCGATCTCCTGAACATGACTGCAGCGTAGGCACGGCCGCGACGCCAAAACAGACACAGACGCCAGCGTAGGGAGCGCAACAGGCGGGCCATCGTGGCAATCTGTTACGGTACAGTTTCGCGTTGTCTGTATCTGTTGCGGTGGTGGCACTGGCGGCATGATGTGCCGGACACCTTACCGCGCTCCCGCCCGCCATGTCTGTCATCGAGTTGACCCCGCCCGTCGCGCAGCCGCTGTACCGGACGCTGGCCGACCACTACCTCGGCGCCATCCGCAGCGGGGTGCTGGCTGCGGGGCAGCGTATGCCTTCGGTGCGGACGTTGATGCGCACGCATGGGGTGAGCCTTTCGACGGCGCTGCAGGTATGCCGGCATCTGGAGTCGGAAGGCTGGCTGGAGGCGCGCGAGCGCTCGGGCTATTTCGTGCGCCAGCCGCGCCGTGCCTCACTGGCACCGGTGAAGGAGCCGGAAGTCGCCACGCCCGATCCTGCGGCCTATGTAGGCGTGCATGCCCGTGTATCGGCCATCGTGGCGCGCGGGCAGCAGGCCGATGTGCGCGTGGACTTGTCCGGCGCAAGCGGGGAGGCCACGCTGTACCCGTCCGCTGCGCTCAACCGGATTGCCACGCAGGTGCTGCGCCGCTATCCGCTGTTGCTCACGCAGGCCGTCACGCCCAATGGGCATTCCGAATTGCAGACCGCCGTGGCACGCCGCGCGCTCGACACGGGCGTGCAGATCGCACCCGACGAGGTGATCGTCACGCACGGCTGTATCGAGGCACTGAATTTGGCGCTGCGCGCCGTCACCCAGCCGGGCGACACGGTGGCAGTGGAATCGCCCACCTACTATGGGCTCTTGCAAGTGCTGGAAAGCCTGGGGCTGCGTGCGGTGGAAATTCCTACCAGCCCGCGCACCGGTATGTCGCTCGAAGCGCTGGAGATGGCGGTGCAGGCGTACGGCAACATCCGCGCCGTGGTGGTCGTGCCGAATCTGCAGAACCCGCTTGGCAGCATCATGCCGGACGCGGCCAAGCGGCGCATGGCGGCCTTCTGCGAGGCCAACCGCATCGTCCTGATCGAAGACGACACCTACAGCCCGATGGCCGACAGCCCCACGCCCCTCAAGGCCATCAAGGCGTGGGACCGCACGGGCAACGTGATCTACTGCGCGTCGCTCAGAAAGTCGGTAGCGCCCGGCGTGCGCCTGGGCTGGGTGATTGCCGGGCGCTGGCATGAGCGCGTGCAGATGCTGAAGTTCGCGCAGTCTCGGCCGAACGATTCATTGCTGCAGGTTGTGGTGGGGCGCTTTGTGGCATCGGGCGCGTATGACCGCCACCTCCGCACCTTGCGGCAGACCTTGCGCGAACAGCGCGAGCGCATGGCGGAGTCGATTGCGGGGAGCTTTCCGGCCGGCACGCGGTTGCTGGTACCCGCAGGCGGGTTTGCGATGTGGGTGGAACTGCCGCCCAATGTGTCGTCGATGGATTTGTTCGAAGCGGCACTCGCGCAGGGCGTGCGCATTGCACCGGGGACGATGTTCTCGAACCTGAACCGCTTCGATCACTACTTCCGCATCTGCTTCGGGCTGGCACCATCGGCTGACCTGGAAGCGGCGCTGGCCCTGCTGGGCGAGTTGACGGCTCAACTCGCCAACGCCTGATCCCCCTAGCGGCACCCCGCCGGCGCGGCCGCGTGCGATTCCAGCGCCTGCACGCTCTGCGCGATCTGCGCAGACCACTGCTGCACAACCTGCTGCGTTGAAGACACGATGGGGTCAACGCCCGCGCTCGCATCCGGTGCTACCGGTGCCGTCAACATGGTCTGGCAGGTGAGTGCGGTGGCGCTTGCGTCCGGCTTGGCGGCATCGCGCGTCACGCGCCACGCCACCAACGCCGCCACGCTCTGGCCGGGGCGCGCATCGTAGCTGGGCATGTCTGCGGTGATGCGATAGAGCGGCACACCTGCTGGCACCACGCCACCGCCCACATCCACAGCTGACAACGCACCGGCCAACTGGGCCGACAGCGCATCGCGCAACTCCGAGCCAAACGGCGATGCCCAGCGCTGCTGCTCCAGCGCCTGCACTTCGCTGTCAGACGTGCGCAGCACCATCTGCGGCTTGTCCAGGCGCTCGGGCACCCGCACGCCTGACAAGCGGAACGCGCGCTGGAAGCGCTCCGTATTCGTAGCTGCCGGTCGCACGGAAAGCGTATGCAGCGTCGGTTCGGGGGAGGCGCAAGCCGCCATCAGCGCGGCGGCCGCCAATGCGCCGGCCAGTCGGAGGGGAGACAGTGTCATTGCGGCTGGCATCGTGGTTTTTTTCGTGTGGGTCATTGCGCATCCTTGGCCTTGCCTCGGATCAGCGATTCCGGGTGCAGTTGCAGATAGTCGGTCAGCACGCGCACGGAGGCTGCGGCCTTGGCCACCTGATCCAGCGTGTCGCGTGCATCGCGCTGCAGCGGGGCGTCTTCCCCAAAGACCTGGCGCGCCGCGTTGAGCGTGCGGCGAGCTTCGGCCAGCGTTTCTTTCATCTGCGGGGCGAGGTCGCTGTTGACCGTCTTGGCCAGTTGCTCCGTCTGCTTGAGCGTGGCATCCAGCGAGCCGAGCATCTTGTGGACGTCCTGGCCGATCTGTTCGAACGGCACCTTGTTGAGCTTCTTCACGATGCCGGCGATCTGCGCTTCGATGTCGTCGGTCGGGTTGTCGGCGGTCGGGAAGACGTAGGCGCCGTCGCGGTCGCGCACGCCAAAGCGCGGCGGCGTCTTGCCGCGTTCCGCCGGGTCGATGAAGTCGAGGTTCACGAACTGCTGGCCGGTCAGCAGGCTCGCGCTCTTCAGCTGCGCGCGCATGCCGTTCTGGACCAGTACGTCGAACTGCGTGCGCACGTCTTCGGCGGCGTGCTCGCTGTTGTCTTCGCGGATGTCCATGCCGAAGCGCGTCGGGTACAGCGTAGCCGTGACCGGCAGCACGAACTCGTGGCGCTTCTTGCTGTAGTGGATGCCGATCGATTTGATCTCGCCCACGTTGATGCCCTTGAACTCCACCGGCGCGCCCACCGTGAGCCCGCGCAGCGAGCGGTGGAAGTACATCACCACGGTCTGCGAGATGTGCTCAGGGTCCTTGAGCGCCATGGTTTCGTTGCGCACGAGTTGAAACTGGGTATCCGATGCGGCGGGGCTGTGGTCGCCTTCTTCGGGCGTCTGGAAGGCGATACCCCCCAACGCCACCGTCAGCAGCGATTGCGTGTCGACCTTCAGCCCATTGGCATCGAGCTTGAGGTCGATGCCGCTGGCGTTCCAGAAACGCGTGCCGCGCGCAACAAACTTGTCGAACGGCGCGTTCACAAAGATATGCAGGGTGACGCCCTTGCCGTCGGTATCGATGTCATAGGCCGTCACCTGGCCCACGCGCACGCGGCGGAAGTACACCGGCGCGCCAATGTCGAGCGAGCCCAGGTCGGGGGCATGCAACGTGAATTGCTTGCCTGGCGTGTCGGCGTAGATGGCTGGCGGTATATCGAGGCCTTTGAACTCGGATTTCTTGTCGTGCGAGCGGCCGCCGTCCACGCCGATGTAGGCACCGGAAAGCAGCGTGCCCAGGCCCGAGATACTGCCGGCCGCCACGCGCGGGCGCACCACCCAGAAGCGTGTGTCAGATGCGGCGAAGGCCTTGCCGTCGTGAGTGAGTTCGATCTGCACCACGGCGCCGGAGCGGTCCTCGGTCAGGCCCACGGCCTTGACCACGCCGATGTCGACGCTCTTGTATTTCACGCGGGTCTTGCCGGCTTCAATGCCCTCGGCCGAATTGAAGGTCACGCTCACCATCGCGCCGCGCGCCAGGATCACGCGGGCCATGAGCGTGCCGCCCACCGCCAGCGCGACGATCGGCACCAGCCAGATCAGCGAGGGCAGCCAGCGCTTGCGTTTGGTACGGCGCGGCGAGGGAACGGAGTCTTGATCAGCGGGGGAGGTCATGCGTCGGTCTCTTCGGGATCGGGCTCGTCGATGGCGTCCCAGATCAGGCGGGGGTCAAAACAGCGGGCGGCGAACATGGTCAGCACCACCACGCCAGCAAACGGCCCGACACCAGGGCCGGGCTTGATGATGGCCAGCGTGGATAGATGCACCAGCCCCGCCAGCAGCGTCACGACAAACACGTCGAGCATCGACCAGCGGCCGATGGCTTCGACAATCACATACAGGCGCGTGCGCAGGCGCGGGTTCCAGCGCCAGCGGCGCTGTACCGACAGGCACAGCACGGCCAGGATGCCGAGCTTGGCCAGCGGCACAAAAAAGCTCGCGATGAACACGATGATGGCCAGGTGCCAGGAGCCCGACGTCCACAGGTAGACGATGCCGCTCATGATGGTGTCTTGCTGCGTGCCGAGCAGGGTGTCGGTAATCATGACCGGCAGCATGTTGGCCGGCAGGTACATGGCCATCGCGGCAATCAACAGCGCCCAGCAGCGTGCGAGGCTGTCGGGTTTGCGCACGTGCAAGGGCGACAGGCAGCGTGGGCAGACCGGCGCTGGGGTGTCCGGCGCCGGCGCATCTTCGTGGGTGAGAACCGCTTGCGTGGCCGCTTCGGCGTGGGGCATGCGTGCCAGCAGGCCACAGCGCTCGCAGGTGGCCAGACCGCGCGCGGCGGCTCGCAAGGGGCGCGCGGGTTGTGCCGGTTGTGCGGAGGCGGGGCTGGTTGCGGCGCTCATGCGCGGTCCTCGCCGTTGGAAGCTTCACCAGGGCGCGCCGCCACATCCAGGCCCGTGGGCGCATCGACCTGTGTGCGCGGCGGCAGCGTCAGGCCAATCTCGCGCCAGAATGGGCGCAGGTCGATCGACAGCGCAATGGTCAGGAACACCGTGAGCGCGGCAAACGCCCACAGGCCCGCATCGGCTTCAAGCGACACCATGTGCGCCACCTTGATGAGCGCCACCACCACGCCCAGCATGAAGATTTCGATCATGGCCCACGGGCGGATCATGGCCGCTGCGCGCAGCACCAGCGCGGCGGAGGGATGCTGCCGCCCGCGCACCCGCGCAATCAACAGCGGCGCCAACACCGACATGTACATCAGTGGAAACAGCACCGTGGTGAGCGCCACAAGCACGGCGGCAAACACCATGCCGTAGTCGTACAGTGCCTCGATGGCGCCCCACAGCGTGGTGGCGTTGCGGTTGCCGCCGCCGTCCATCTCGGCAATCGGAAAGACGTTGGCCACCACGTAGACGATGATCCCCGTGATCAGCAGCGGCAGCAGCACCGACAGGCGCTCGCTCTGGTTGCGGTACAGCTTGACGCCGCAGCGCGTGCAATGCGCCTCTTCATCCAGCGCGATGACCTCGTGCCGATGCAGTGTGTCGCAGTGCTCGCATGCGATCCAGGCATCCGGATCGCCGGGCAAGGGCTGCGCCACCGGGGCGCGCGGGCGATCGGAAGGGGTGCCCGATGCGTGGTCTGGCGCCAGCCCGGACAGGGCCGCACGCCACGACTTCGGCAGCGGGAAGGAGAATCTCACGTTGAACAGCTCCATCGTTGGCCCCCGGCGGATGGGCGTCGGGGGTGCGGGCGATTATACATACAGCGATGAATGTATAGACCCGGCGTAGCGATCCGCCACGCATTGTGACGTAGGGCCTCACCCACCTATAGCAAGGAACCTTCTAGACCCGCTTATGGCATTGAAGTGCCGTGCCCACCACCAGGTGATGGCGGAACGGCCCTTGCTCAATGGAGAGGGTGTGTTTTCTCAACCTAGGAGCTCCCTCATGACCGCATTCCGTGTTTCCTCTTTGTTGATCGCCCTGGCGCTGGCCGGCGGCGCTGGTGTCGCCCATGCCCAGGCAGCGGGCGCGCGATCGAACAGTTCCGCGACCGGCTCCGGCATGGCGCCTGCGGGGCCCACCGCGACGGATAGCACTGCCACCGACAGTTCCGGTTCGACCTCGACCAGTACGAACAGCAATAGCCACCGAGGGTCCTCACGCAACCGCAACGCTGCCGGCGCGCAAGGACGGAGCGGCTATGGCGGCAGCACGAATGACTCAACCGGTGCGGCAACCTCGGGCGGCGTGATGGGCGGCAGCTCCGGCAGCAGCCAGGGCGCGCCCGGCACCGGTACGGGGGGCGCCCCGGGTACGGGCGGGATGGGCGCACCCGGGGGTGGCGGCAACAGCGGTGCAGCTGCCGGGGCTGGTGGTGTCGGCGGCGGTGTGGGTGGCGGCGCAGGCAGCGCGGGCGGGGGCAGCCGATAGCCTTGGCGCCTGCGCGGCGCGTCAGCGCAGCTGCGCTGCGTGATGCAGCAGGTGGTCTTCGATGAACGTTTGGATGAAGTAGTAACCGTGGTCGTACCCCGGGTGGCGGCGTAGTTGCAGCGGTTGCCCGGCGGCTTTGCAGGCGGCCGCAAAATCCTCCGGATACAGCTGTTCGGCGAGGAATTTGTCGGCCTCGCCCTGATCGATGAGGATGCCGCCGGGGAACGGGTTCTGCGCCAGCTGCATCAGCTGCGTTGCGTCGTGCGCGGCCCAGGCGGTGCGGTCTTCACCGAGGTAACCGGTGAAGGCCTTGATGCCCCACGGGCAAACTGACGGATGCGCAATCGGCGCAAAGGCTGACACTGAGGCAAACCGCTCCCGATGACGCAGCGCCAGCGTCAACGCGCCGTGTCCACCCATTGAGTGTCCGAAGATGCCGATGCGTCCTGCCGCCACCGGAAAGGCGACGCGCGCAATGTGGTGCAGTTCTTCCGCGATGTAGGTTTCCATGCGGTAGTGCTGGCTCCACGGCGCCTGTGTGGCATCGAGGTAGAAGCCGGCGCCGACACCAAAGTCCCAGCTATCCGTTTCGCCCGGAACGTTGGCGCCGCGCGGGCTGGTGTCCGGGCCGACGAGGATGAGGCCTTCACGCGCCGCCACGCGTTGCGCGCCGGCCTTGATGGCGAAGGTCTCCTCCGTACTGGTGAGGCCAGCCAGATAGAAGAGGGCAGGGCAACGTTCGCCCGCCAAGGCCTGCGGTGGAAGATAAACCGAGAAGTGCATCGGCAGTCCGACCGCCGTGGACTCGTGTCGATAGAAGCGCTGGACGCCACCAAAACATGCGTGCTCGGAAATGAGTTCGAGCGCTGGTGTCGCGACTGTCATTGCGTTCTCCTGTGTCCTGGGCTCAGTACAGCACGACCGAGCGGATCGACTCACCGCGCTTCATCAGGTCGAAGCCTTCGTTGATGCGCTCCAGCGGCAGCGTGTGCGTGATCAGGTCGTCGATGTTGATCTTGCCTTCCATGTACCAGTCGACGATCTTCGGCACATCCGTGCGCCCGCGTGCGCCGCCAAACGCCGAGCCCTTCCACTCGCGCCCCGTCACCAACTGGAACGGCCGCGTGCTGATCTCCGCGCCGGCCTCGGCCACGCCGATGATGATCGATTGGCCCCAGCCCTTGTGGCAGCACTCCAGCGCCTGACGCATGACCTGCGTGTTGCCGATGCATTCGAACGAGTAATCCGCGCCGCCATCCGTGAGCTGGATGATGTGGTCGACCACGTTGTCCACGTCCTTCGGGTCGATGAAGTGCGTCATACCGAATTTGCGCGCCATCGCTTCACGCGCGGGGTTCAGGTCCACGCCGATGATCTTGTCGGCGCCGACCATCTTCGCGCCCTGGATCACATTCAGGCCGATGCCGCCCAGGCCAAACACCACCACGTTGGCTCCGGCTTCCACCTTGGCCGTGTACACGACCGCGCCCACACCGGTAGTCACTCCGCAGCCGATGTAGCAGACCTTGTCGAACGGCGCATCGGGGCGGATCTTCGCCAGCGCGATTTCCGGCACCACGATGTGGTTCGCAAACGTTGACGTGCCCATGTAGTGGAACAACGGCTTGCCATCGATGGAGAAGCGCGACGTGCCATCCGGCATCAGGCCCTTGCCCTGCGTCGCGCGAATCGCCTGGCACAGGTTGGTCTTGCGCGACAGGCAGAACTTGCACTGGCGGCACTCGGGCGTGTAAAGCGGAATGACGTGGTCGCCTGCCTTTAACGACGTCACGCCGGCACCCACTTCCAGCACCACACCCGCGCCTTCATGGCCGAGGATCGCGGGGAAGATGCCCTCCGGGTCCGCACCCGAGAGCGTGTAGTAATCGGTGTGGCAGATGCCGGTGGCCTTGATCTCAACCAGCACTTCACCGGCGCGCGGGCCTTGTAGATCCACTTCTTCCACGGTGAGCGGGGCTCCGGCTTTCCAGGCGATGGCGGCTTTGGTTTTCATGTGGCGTCCTGTCTTGAGTTGGTGTTTGTCCCAGTCCGGCGTGCTGCATGCACAACTCGACCGTACTGCGCGCGATTGTAGGACGTTGCCTGCCGAGGCAACGTGACAACGCCATGGAACGTGCGCGACATCAGGCTTCAGATTTCCTTAGCACGGCCGTTTCTTGTTCGACGGCAGGGCCAACAAGGTCGTGTGCCGCATGCCTTACATGGTGGAATCCCTGCCATGGGCTTCGTAGGAAACCATACTGTGCTTGCATCCATTCGTACCCGAATTTTGCTGACCTGCGTTGCTATCGTGGTCGGCGCATTGACGTTTGCTGGTGGTCTGAACTACCTCGTTACGCGCTCGTACAACGACGCATCCATCCAGCAGAACCTTCAATCCGTTGCACGTGGCCATATTGCCGGCATCGACGACTGGGTTGCTTCCAAGACCCAGATGATGGTCGCGCTGCACGGCACCGCGCTATCTGCAGATCCGATCCCGGTGCTCAAGACCGTGCGTGACGCGGGCGGCTTCATCAACGTGTATGTCGGCTACCCCGACAAGACGTACAAATTTTCCGATCCGGAAGGCATTCCGCCCACATACGACCCGACCGCGCGCCCCTGGTACAAGCAGGCCGTGGATGCGGGCAAGCCGGTGGTCACGCCGCCGTATGTGAGCGCGAGCACCGGCAAGCTGGTGGTGACCTTTGCCGTACCCGTCCTGGAAGGCGGCAGCCTCAAGGGCGTGATTGGCGGCGACGTGGCCATGGACAGCGTGATCGCCAACGTGAAGGCAATCCACCCCACGCCTGCGAGCTTTGGCTTTATCGTCAACGCGGCAGGCAAGATCGTGGCGCACCCCGACGATAAGTTGACGCTCAAGCCCGCCACCGATCTGTCGGCCGGTTTGAACGAAGCCACCCTTGGCGTGCTGGCGCAAGCCGACAAGCCGACGGAAGTGGCGGTGGATGGCGCGGCCAAGCTGCTCTGGCGCCAGGGCGTGAAGGGCACCGACTGGGGCCTGATCGTGGCACTGGACAAGTCCGACGCCACCGCCGGCATGCGTTCGCTGGTGATGACCTCCGCCGGTGCGCTCGTCGGCGTGGCCATCGTCGCCGCGCTGATTGTGGGTGCGATGACGGCGCGCGCGTTCCGTCGCCTGTCGATGATCCGCGATGCGATGGACGACATCGGCTCGGGCAGCGGTGACCTCACCAAGCGCCTGCCGTCCGACGGCGAAGACGAAGTCGCGCAGATCGCCCGCTCGTTCAACACCTTTGCCGACAAGCTGACGGCGGTGATGCAGCAGATCCGCCTGGGTAGCGACTCGGTGCGCTCGGCCGCGCAGGAGATTGCCGCCGGCAATGCGGACCTCTCGCAGCGCACGGAAGAGCAAGCCAGCTCGCTGGAAGAAACTGCATCGAGCATGGAAGAGCTCACGAGCATCGTGAAGCAGAACGCCGACAACGCACGTCAGGCCAGCCAGCTTGCCGTCACGGCATCCGATGTGGCCACGCGCGGCGGCGATGTGGTCGGCCAGGTCGTCCACACCATGGGCGGCATCAACGAGAGCAGCAAGAAGATCGCCGACATCATCGGCGTGATCGAAAGCATCGCGTTCCAGACCAACATCTTGGCGCTGAACGCTGCCGTGGAAGCGGCCCGCGCTGGCGAGCAGGGCCGCGGCTTTGCTGTGGTGGCGAGCGAAGTACGCAGCTTGGCGCAGCGCTCGGCTGGCGCGGCCAAGGAGATCAAGGCGTTGATCAGCGACTCGGTGGATCGCGTGTCCAACGGCACGGCGCTGGTCGATCAGGCCGGCGTGACGATGGCCGAGATTGTCGACGCGGTGAAGCGCGTGACCGACATCATGGGCGAGATCTCGGCCGCGTCGGAAGAACAGAGCAGCGGTATCGAGCAGGTCAACCAAGCCGTCAACCAGATGGACCAGGTGACGCAGCAGAACGCCGCGCTGGTCGAGCAGGCCGCTGCTGCTGCGGAGTCACTCGAAGAGCAGGCCCACAACCTCAACGAGGCCGTGGGGCAG
This sequence comes from uncultured Ralstonia sp., assembly GCA_966433195.1. Classification (GTDB taxonomy): domain Bacteria; phylum Pseudomonadota; class Gammaproteobacteria; order Burkholderiales; family Burkholderiaceae; genus Ralstonia. Next base: position 26,201 of record CBJMVH010000033.1, on the reverse strand, counting down.
TTCCGACTCTCGCACTAACAGCAGCGCGAGCGCCAACAACGCTGGCGCGCGAAATTGCAGTCTACGAGGCCGGGGCGGCGTTTGCTGCCTCGGCCTTTGCTTTGTCCTGTTCTTCCGCAAGGGCTGCATCGGCCGCCTGTGCGCGCTGCAGCGCCGGGTGCGCCATCACGCGGTCGATATACGCGCGCACCAGCGGCGTTTCGGGCATTAGCTTGAACATCGTCGTCCAGGCCAGCGCCGCACCCCACAGCACGTCCGCCGCCGTAAACCGTTCGCCCAGCAGATACGGGCCTTGTTCCAGCTGTGCCGTCAGGGTGTTGATGACGGTATCAAAGTCGCCATACGGCGAAAGCGAATACGCTGCAGGCTCGCGCTTCATGGAGCGGTCCACAATGGCCGGCTCGAACGACGAGCCGTAAAACGCCATCCAGCGCAGATACGGCCCGCGCAATGGGTCGCCCACCGCCGGCGACAGGCCCGCTTCCGGATACAGCTCCGCCGCGTACAGATACACCGCCACCTGCTCGGTGATGATGGCGTCGCCGTGCTGCAGCGTCGGCACCTTATGCACGGGGTTGATGGCCAGAAACTCGGGCGAGCGATGCTGGCCCGTGGTCAGGTCGAAGGGGTGCACTTCATAGTCGGCGCCCAGCGCTTCAAGCAGCATGCGCGCACCGCGTGAGCGGCTGCGCGGCGAGTGGTAAAGAATCAGGTGGCGGTCTTGTGGCATCGGCAGCTCTGGGATGGCGTTGAAGGGAGTTGCCAATGTAGAGCAGCGTTGCTCGGCCGTCCAAGAAAAACCGCGCGCTACTCCGCCGCCGCTGACACGTCGTGCGATGCCGGCGGTGTGTCGGTCATCACGCAGTTGCGCCCCGCCAGCTTGGCGGCATAAAGGAGATGATCGGCGCGGCGCAGCAGGGTTTCCAGTGGCGGCTGGTCTGCCGCACGCCCCAGGGCGACGCCAAAGCTGGCCGTCATGCGGCAGGTGGCATCGGTGCCGGTGGGCACCGGCACGTCGGCGATGCGCTGACGCAGGCGTTCCGCCAGCACGCGTGCATGCTCGCGCGAATCGGCCCACACCATCACCGCAAACTCCTCACCGCCGATGCGCGCCACCACATCGGCCGCTGGACCGTCGGCGCGGCACAGGCGTGCGACGGTGCGCAGGGCTTCGTCACCCACGGCGTGGCCATAGGTGTCGTTGATACGCTTGAAGTGGTCGATGTCGAACATGACCAGCGCGAGCCACTTCGCCTTGGGCTCGGTTGAATTGCACATGGCGCCGGCCCGATCCTCAAACGCACGGCGGTTGAGCAACTGCGTGAGCGGGTCGGTCTCGGCCATGCGCGCGAGTTCCTGCATCAGATGTGCACGCTCCACTTCCAGACGACGGCGCTCGATGCTGTTGACGCGCAGCACGCGGATCGCATCGAACATCGCGCGGATCTCGTGCCGCGCAAAGCCGGCGGGAATGTGCACGCCCAGATCACCGCGCGCGATGGCATCGATCAGCCGCGTGGCGTTAACGAACGGCCCCACCACGTGGCGGCGGAACGAAATCGTCATCCACGCCAGCGCGCCCAGCACCGATAACACCGCCGCCGCCGAGCCCAGCAGCACCAGCAGCATGGCGCGCCGGTGTTCGCGGATATCGTCTTCTGCCAGCCGCAGCACGCTGTCGCGGAAATCGGTGATGGCGCGCATGGTCGGGACGTAGCGTTCGGCGAACTGGCCGGTGGTGATGTCCACACCGCCCGGTTGGCTCGCTTGGGTACGCACACGCTGGAGGTAGTTCAGGCCATCGCCGAAGTACTGCGTGGTGAGCGCTTCGATGGCGTCTTGATCCAGCCCCGGGCGGCCTACGACACGCGTGTCGATCATGGCGCGAAGTTGGTCGATGCGGCCCTGCGTGCGCTCGATGGCGTATTGCTCGTCCGCCGTCAGCATGCGATGCAGGGCCAGCGCGCCCGTCAGCCGTGAGCCGAGTTGGCCGGCGTATTCGCGCAGGTCCGCCGACAACCGCGCCAGGGTCAGGCAGTTCAGCACATCCGGATCGCCTCGCGTGATGCTGGCCGTGCGGGTGTTCACCACTGGCAGAAATTCGGGGATGACCGCGATCATGCGGTCCACTGCATCGGCAAGTTCATGGCTGCCGCGCGACCGTAATGGCTGGGCGGTCAAGCGGTCGATGTTCTGGCGCGCGCTGGTCAGATCGGCTTGCGCGCGCCGTACGGCATCGGTGTCGGTTGTGCAGGCGGGGCAATGCTCGGGGCGCAGCGCATCGAGCAGTTGGGCGACGTGTTCGTCGCTGGCGGCGCGTACGCGGTGCAGCGCGGCCAGGCGTTCGGCCGGCATGGGTAGGTCTTCACCGAGCACGCCGTTGGTCGGGCCGCGCTCGGCCGACACCTTTTCCATGACCAGCAACGCCATCCGCAGCGCCTGGAAGCTGCGCGCGGCATCGTCGGCGCGCCCGTACGCCAGCCAGGCGTAGCCCAGCAGCCAGCACGACAGCGACAACACAGGGACGAGGACGATGGCAACGCTGGCGCCAAAGCGCTTGTCCATCGACGTTTGAGTGGACATGAACGGAAAGCGGTGGCGTCTGGGCGGGCGACTCTAGCGAGAGGTGGCAACGGCGTCGGCACGCTGGCTTGGGCCGAGTGCCTATGGAGGCTAACGGCAAGACGGCCGGCATCTTTACCGCACCATTGAACCGCGCTGTGACGTGCAGACTGCAAACAAATGAAAACCCATTGTGATGGGTGTGCAAAACCCCTTCGGATGGCGGATTGACGCCAAAAATTGGCGAGAGAAAGGTCTAGTTACAACTGGTTGCACGAAAATGCACATAGGCGCCGGCGCATTTCTAAAATTGCAGACACCTACAACCAAAAGGAGGAAGGCAATGAAGACCACACCATGGATGCTGGCCGGCGCGATCGGCGTACTGCTTGCGGTTTCCGTTCCCGCACAAGCCAAGGGCGGTGGTGCGGGCGGGGGTTCTGCTGCGCATATGAGCAGCCACGGCATGGCCAACACCAATGGCCCTGACAGTGCGGACCGTGACAAGGGCCGTGCCCGCGCGGCAGACCGTGCCCACCAGCACGGCAAGTCTGTGCAACACAAGCACACGGGCAAGGGTAGGTAAGCACCGCCTCTGCCAAGAAAAAAAGCCGGTCACGCAGACCGGCTTTTCTTATTGAGCGCTTTATAGGGCGTTCAGCAGTTGCCCTTCTTGGCTTGGCCCGGCGGGCAGAAGCCATTGCCCGGTCCGCCCTGCGGCCTTGCGACCGGGCCGTCATCGGGCAGATAGACGGCACAGCCGCCGAGCAGCGAGGCACCCAAAGACAGGATGAGGATGATGTTCTTCATTGCGTTGTAAGGGGCGCTCGGCCCTCTTCTCCCTGGTTAAAAGCTGAAGTTGACGCCGGTCTGGTTGCCGGCCGAGACGTTGACGGAGGTACCTTGCGTAGCACCCGATGCGCTGGTCGCCTGCACCGAGTACTGCCCGGCGACTGCCGTGACCGCAGACAGCGCAATCGGCAGCGTCGTACTGTAAGTGCCCACGAGCGGTGCCGCCGCCGGCAGTGCCAGTGAATACGCCCCGGTATCCAGGTTGGCGTTGGCTGACGTGATTTCGTACGACACGGAGCTGATCGTCTGCAGCGCGCGCAGCGTTGCCTGTGCCGACGGAGTCGCCGTGCCCGAGGCCGTGTTGGTCGTGGAACTGGGCAGCGTGATCGGCGCAGCCGCGGTCGACACGGTGGTCGCCGTGTTGGCCGTGACAGGAACGGCACGGATGATGCCGGTGGCGTGGCCGGTCGGCAACGCGTTGTCGACCACGACGACATCATATGCGCCGTTGGAACTGCTCTGCACCAGCGGCGACAGCACAAACTTGCCGGTGGAATCCGCCACGGTGCCGCGGATGACCTGACCGTTCTGTTCGGCATACACGGTGGCGCCGGCCTGCGCGGCTGGTACATAGCCCGTGATCGAGCCGCTCACGACAGTGGGTGTGGCCGTGACGACCGGTTTGAGGCTGTAGCCGCCATTGCCCTGTTGCACGACCGACTTACAGGCATTGAAGTCCAGCACCAGATCGACCAGCGTGTTGGTCTGCACGGTAAACGGCTGGATGATCTTGTAGCCGCTCTGCGTGCCACTGGGCGTGGCTAGGGCCTGCTCCGTGCCTGACCCTGTGACGACGACAGAGTTGGCGAGCGTGTTGCCCTGGTTGGGCGAGAGGACAAGACGCAGCTGCTGATATTGCCCCGCGGGCAGCGGCGCGGTGCCCAGATCGGTCAACACGCCATTGGTGAGGGAGAGTAGATCGATCTTCTGTGGGGTGCTCAGCGCGATGTCGGTCCAGCCGCTGTCCGTGTCGGCTGCGGACGCGCTGGCGTGCACGCGCACCTTGTTGACCGTCACGTAGACATGGTCGAAGCCGCAAGCCGGCGCGTCCGTCATCGAGACATGCAGCGTGCCAGTGCCAGCATCGCCACCATCACCACCGCCGCATGCGGCGAAAAGGAATGGCAACGGCAGTGCAATCAAGGCGTTCCGATAGCTTGTTCTCATGGTTATCTCCTCGGCAGTGGGGGTGCCGGAAGGATAGTTCTGTACGGTCTACGCATTTTGGCTGAATTGCAACTATTCGTAACGCCGGAGAACCCGCAAGGAGCCAACGCGCTGGACAACGTTTGCGACGTGGCCGACCCCTGCCGCTGCGCATCGCGCATGCAGTTCGCCGCTATGTCCTTACCGCGGCCTGTGCATCCAACGCATGCTTGATAGCCTTGGCCAGCGTTGCAGCGCTGCCCTTGCCCCAGTAGTGCAGAAACATGGCGCGCGGCTCCTCATGCGTCATGTGCTGGTGAATTGCGACGATGTTGATGCCATCGGCGCGCATGGATTTCAGTACGGGCTGCAGTTCTTCTTCTCGCATCACGAAGTCGCCATCGACGACGGCTTCCTCGTCCGTGCCAGCAAAGGCCGCCCAGGTATTGACGCCCATTTCGTTGCCGATGGGCATGCCATGCATGCTGACACGGGCGCCTATCACCACCTTCAACATACCGTTGCTGGCTTGTCCCTTTGTGCCGAGGATGGTCTCCAGCGGTGCGGGCGTGATGTTGTTCTGCGCCCCGATCTTGCCCGGGAAGCTCATCGTCGGCGCAGCATTCGCGGCCCGAATCTGGGCGATCTTGTCGTAAACCTTCTTCACGCCCGCCGCGAGCTTTGCGGTATCACCCATGCCACCGATGTGCATGAAGTACACCTTGGGGTGGTCGAAGAAGAAATGGTTGTGCAGCGCGGTGACCTCCAGGCCGGCATCGAGTGCCGCGGTCATTGCCGGATTCACCTCATCTTCGAATACCACGGTGTCGCCCATCAACATGACTTGGCCGCCATGCGTTGGGGTAAAGGCTGCCCATGAGGTCAGGCCCAGGAACGGGGCGGCGGTCAGCCCGTCTATCTGGACGGGGACATCGGTGCGCGGTTTGGATACCTTGAAAACGTTTTCCCGCTCGGAGAAGGTGCCTTTGAGACCAATGGTCTGTTCGATCTGGGCACGGTCCAATGCGGAATGCTGCTCGGCCGGAGCGGCGTGGGCAATGGTGCAGGCGCACGCGGCTGTTGCAAGCGCGAGGGCGACGCGTTTGGGCAAGGACATAGTTGCTCCTGATAGGGGGTGGGCGTGTGGCTGCGTTGTGTGCCGACTGTCTGCCCGTTGAAAGCATGCCGACGTTGCACGTTGCACTTAGCAAGCGCCGGACCGTTGTTCCCCCTTTAATGGACGCTGACTTTGTGGCGTCCCTCTTGTTCACGCCGGCATCTTGGGCGGCCAGTTGTGCGTTTCGGCCTGGCAGTGCACGCACCACGCGTATAGCGCGTCGTACATCACGAGCCCGTGTTCCAACATCGCCAGGTCATCGGCAAACACCTGCGATAGGCCCAGCGAGATCGCGTAAAGACCGCTCGATTGCGGCGTGAGGTCCAGCCGCGATGTATCCGCGCCGCGCACGATGCGGGCGAGGTGCTGCAAGGCGGGGTTGTCACCCAACGCGTACTTGTTGAGGAACGCGTCGAAGCTGCACAGCTCGCCCACGTGTGTGAGTTCCACGCCAGGCACGTCATACGGAATGGCGCCGGTTTCATTGGCGATCCGCACCACGTCGCCGGGCGGGACGTAGAGGAAATCGGGTGTCTCGTCGATGAAGCGGGCGATCAGCCAGGGGCAGGCGATGCGGTCAATCTTGGGGCGTTCACGGGTGATCCATTGCATGGCAAACCTCGACATTAGTGATGCAGCAGCGGATACAGCGCCAGGCCGATCAGCGCGGCACCTGCCACGATCACGGGCTCCTGCAGCTTCTTGAACTTCACCAGCAGCAAGACGGTCGCTACGGCCAGCAGCGCGGTCGGTACATCCACAATGGAACGCTTGGCCAGCACGATCACCGCGCCGGTAATGGCACCGACCGCCGCTGCCGTGACGCCATCGACAAACGCCAGGATGGCGGGCAACTTGCCGTATTTCTTGAAGTACGGCGCCGGCAGGATGGTGAACAGGTAGCACGGTAGAAACGTGCCGAGCGCGGCCACGCAGGCACCCGGCAGCCCCGCGACGAGATAGCCGATAAAGCCGACCGTAATGACCACGGGCCCGGGCGTGATCATCGCCACGGCCACCGCATCCACGAACTGCTTTTCGTTGAGCCAGTGGTGCTCTGTGACCACGCCGCCATACAGGAACGGCACGATGGCCAGGCCTGAGCCGAACACAAACGCACCGGCCTTGGCGAAGAACAGGCCAATCTGCGTGAGTAGCGGCCAATCGACCGAGCTGAGGATGCCGCCAGCGGCGGCGATCGGTGCGGCCGCCACGGCATTCAACTTGCCCTGACGGAACCACTTGGGGGGCGCACGCCAGAACCACACCAGCACGCCCGCCGCCACAAACAACCACGCCACCTCCGACTCGGTGATGACCGTCACCGCGGCCAGCACGAGATAGACGGCCCACAGCAGCTTGTCTTTGCCGACACTCTTGGTCGTGAGCTTGTGGGCGCTGATGGCGATGATGCCGATCACCGCCGCGCCGACGCCGTAAAACACCGATTGCATCCACGTCAGCCCGCCAAAGCGCACATAGGCCCAGCCGAGCGCCACCACCATCAGAAAGGACGGCAGCACGAACGCGATGCCGATGAGCGTTGCACCCACGATGCGGTAATGCACATACCCGAGGTAGATCGCCAATTGCGCAGCCAGCGGCCCGGGGGCCAATTGCGCCAGCGCGAGGCCTTCCTTGTAGTCCGCCTCGGAAATCCAGCGCCTGGTTTCGACCAGGTCGCGCCGCATGTAGCCCGCCAGCGCAACGGGGCCACCAAAGCCGAGCGCGCCGAGCCGCAGGAAGTACAAAACCAGTTGCCGAAGCGTATAGGCCGGGCGTTCTAGAGGAGCGTTCATCGGGGCACCTGTGGATAGGGTGGCAGGTCAGCGTTTGCGGCTGCCAGAGAAATGCGCATACAAGGAATCGAGCACCGTGCCGATTTCCGCGAGCAGGGCATCGTCATCGGCAAGCCGCTTGCGCGCACCCGCGAGGATGGCTTCGAATCCGCCGGCTTCCGGCGTGGTCGATCCGCCCACGTCCAGCGCATGCACCATGGCGCCGAGCCGGGCGAGCCCGGGGTCGTCGTCCAGCCCGAAGCTCGCGAGCAGCACTTCAAAGGAGACGCGCTCGCCGACGTGCGTAAAGGCTGCCGCATCAAAGTCAAAGCCCAGCGCATCGGCTGGACAATCGGCGGGGTGCTCCAGCCAGAGAAAGCGCGCATGCGGGTCAATGAATCGCTGGATCAGCCACGCACTGGCCACACGATCCACCCACAGATGACGCCGCGTCGCCCAGAGGCGCCCCTGGTACTGGGCTGCGTCCCGGCGCGGAATGCCACCCGCCGCGGCGCGCGGTTCCCCTGGTGACTGGACGGCTTCGACGGCCGCCGCAAAATCGCGCCACTGCGCATCGGCACGCACGGCGGCTTCGCTTGGGAAGAAATCGATCTTGCGGAGGGCCTCGTAGGTGCGCGCGTGGCGGCGGTGCACGCGGCTGCGTTCGGCGGCAGAGAGGTCGCGCAGCGTCTTTCGGCTTTCCGACAGCGTGGTCAGCCACGCGGTGTAGTCGGGCGTGCGATCGAACAGGGCGCGGTACGCGGCGTCCTCGGCGGCATCGACGGCTTGCACGCGCAGCACCCACGCTTGGCCGCCTTCCTGCAGCGCTTCGTCAGCCAATGGGCGCAGTTGTACGGCCGGCTCGACGTGCGCGGGCAGCAAATACGCGCCGTCGCGCAGGGCTGCACAACCGAGCGCCTTGATCGCGCGCCAGATGCGCATGCGGGCCGTGGCGCTGCTCGTGGGCAGGCTGACGATAAGCAGCAGCCAGGAATCTGAAGTGAGCGTCATGACGGCAGCATAGATGTGGCGTCATAACCGTTGCAAGGCTGTAGCGATCGCTACGAACTGGCGGCGCTTGGAGGGTCCCCGGCGGTCTCAGCGCGAGACTGAAGCGCCCATCTTCAACGGCTGAAAGCGCATTTCATATGGCGGGATCCGGCCGGAATTTCTCTCGCACTCGCGTTCCGTTTCCTGAAAAAACGTTTCGTATTGCAAAATTCGCCTTCTATCTCATTGATAAATAATGAAAAACTAAGTCTTATGTCTTATATAAGACTTTGTCGCGCTGCATCAAAGCCGCCCTACAATGAATCCATGCTGCTCGCTACGAATTCCGTAGCTGCACACGCAACCGATTCTTCTCAAACGCGGTTTTTTTCCAGGAAATTGACATGGCCCAGTATCAAGACGACATCAAGGCAGTGGCTGCTTTGAAAGAGACCCACGGCAGCGCATGGGATGCCATCAACCCCGAGTACGCCGCCCGCATGCGTGCCCAGAACAAGTTCAAGACCGGTCTGGACATCGCCAAGTACACCGCCAAGATCATGCGCGCCGACATGGCTGCCTACGATGCTGATCCGGCCAAGTACACGCAGTCGCTGGGTTGCTGGCACGGCTTCATCGGCCAGCAGAAAATGATTTCCATCAAGAAGCACTTCAAGAGCACCGAGCGCCGCTACCTGTACCTGTCGGGCTGGATGGTCGCCGCGCTGCGCTCGGAGTTCGGCCCGCTGCCGGACCAGTCGATGCACGAGAAGACCGCCGTCAGCGCGCTGATCCGCGAGCTGTACACCTTCCTGCGCCAGGCGGATGCCCGTGAGCTGGGCGGCCTGTTCCGCGAGCTGGACGCTGCCAAGGACGCCGCTGCCAAGGCCGCCATCCAAGAGAAGATCGACAACCACGTCACGCACGTCGTGCCCATCATTGCCGACATCGACGCTGGTTTTGGCAACGCAGAAGCGACGTACCTGCTGGCCAAGCAGTTCATCGAAGCCGGTGCCTGCTGCATCCAGATCGAAAACCAGGTGTCGGACGAGAAGCAGTGCGGCCACCAAGACGGCAAGGTCACCGTGCCGCATGAGGACTTCCTGGCCAAGGTGCGCGCCATCCGTTACGCGTTCCTGGAACTGGGCGTGGACGACGGCATCATCGTGGCCCGTACGGATTCGCTGGGCGCCGGCCTGACCAAGCAGATCGCCGTGACGAACCAGCCGGGCGACCTGGGCGACCAGTACAACTCATTCCTCGATTGCGAAGAGCTGTCGGCTGACCAACTGGGCAATGGTGACGTGGTCATCAAGCGCGACGGCAAGCTGCTGCGCCCCAAGCGCCTGCCCAGCAACCTGTTCCAGTTCCGCTCGGGGACGGGCGAAGCACGTTGCGTGCTGGACTGCATCACCGCGCTGCAAAACGGCGCCGACCTGCTGTGGATCGAAACCGAGAAGCCGCACATCGGCCAGATCGGCGGCATGGTCAAGGAAATCCGCAAGGTCATCCCGAACGCCAAGCTGGTGTACAACAACAGCCCGTCGTTCAACTGGACGCTGAACTTCCGTCAGCAGGTGTATGACGCGATGAAGGAAGCCGGCAAGGACGTGTCGGCCTACGAGCGCGGCCAGCTGATGAGCGCCGAGTACGACGACAGCGAACTGGCGAAGCTCGCCGACGAGAAGATCCGCACGTTCCAGGCCGATGCCTCGCGCGAAGCCGGCATCTTCCACCACCTGATCACGCTGCCGACGTACCACACCGCCGCGCTGTCGACCGACAACCTGGCCAAGGAATACTTCGGCGACCAGGGCATGCTCGGCTACGTGGCTGGCGTGCAGCGCAAGGAAATCCGCCAGGGCATCGCCTGCGTGAAGCACCAGAACATGTCGGGCTCGGACATCGGCGACGACCACAAGGAATACTTCAGCGGTGAAGCTGCGCTGAAGGCAGCGGGTAAGGACAACACGATGAATCAGTTCCACTGATCCTCGTCACGCCCAAGCAAAACGCCAACCTACGGGTTGGCGTTTTCTTTTTGTCATTGCGCGGAATCACGCACAATGCTCGGCATCTCAATGCGGAGGCCGACCCCGTGGGCATCAATTTTGATTTGACGGACTTGCAGGCGTTTCGGGCGGTGGTGGAACTGGGCAACTTCCGCAAGGCCGCCGAGGCGATCAGTCTGTCCCAACCTGCGTTAAGCCGTCGGATCGACAAGCTCGAGGACGCGCTCGGCGTGGCGCTGTTTGAACGCACCACGCGCAGCGTTACGCTCACCACGGTCGGCCGGGTGTTTGCCCGCAGCGCCGAACAACTGCTGGACGATCTCGATGTTGCGCTGCTCGGTATCCGCGACGTGGCTTCGAGCCGCCTCGGCCACGTGACCATCGCCTGTGTGCCTTCGGTGGCTTACTACTTTTTGCCGAGCCTCATCGCGGGCTATCACCAGCAGTTTCCTCGCATCCGCGTGAAGCTGATCGATTCCAGCGCGAACGAGGTGCTCGGTGCGGTGATCAGCGGCGAGGCGGACTTTGGCGTGAGCTTCATGGGAAGCCAGGAGCCCGAGATCGAATTCAGGATGCTGCTTCAGGAGCGGTTTGTTGCGGCTTGCCGCCGCGATCATCCGCTTGCCCGCAAGAAGCGCGTGACCTGGAGCGAGCTGTATGAGCACGACTACGTGTCGGTCGACAAGACTTCCGGTAACCGCCTATTGCTCGACCAGGCGCTGTCGGCCGTGCAGCCGCGCGCGCCGAGCGTGTGTGAGACGCGGCACGTCACCACCATGCTGGGGCTGGTCGAGGCGGGGCTGGGCGTTGCCGCCGTGCCATCCATGGCGATGCCCGGGCATGACCACCCCGTGCTCACGAGCGTGCCGCTTGTGGAACCCGTGGTGAAGCGCCGTGTTGGCATCGTGAAACGGCGCGGCCGGGCGCTCACACCGGCGGCCGAGGCGTTCCACCGGATGGTCATCGAAGCCAAGCGCAGCAAGGCGACCCGGAGCCGGGCATAACGCGAGTCTGCAGGTTGTGCAGGCCCACGCTTCAACGTGCAGGTACGGAATCGAGCCCCGTCGACTTCACGTCGGCTTGCACGGCGGGAGAGGCGAGATAGTCGAGAAGCGCCTTCGCTTCTTTCGGATGCTGCGCGCCAACGGGGATGCCCGCCGCGAAGCGCGTAACCGATTGCAGCGACTCGGGAATCTTCCCCACGAAGGTCACGCCCTCTACAGGCAGCAACTCGCTCACCTGCTGGAAGCCGATTTCGTACTCGCCGTTCGCCACCACGGCCGCCACGGGAATCCGCGGAATCATCTTGGCCTTCGGCTTGACCTGCTCTTCAATGCCGAGCTTCTTGAACAGCTCGCGCTCGATATAGACGCCGCTCGCGCTGTCTGAGTACGCAATCGACTTGGCGTGGAGCAGCACTTGCTTGAGGCCTTCTGCCGAGCTGATGTCGGGCTTCGCTGCGCCTGCACGCACCACCATACCGATGCGGGAATCTGCCAGCTCCACGCGCGAACCCGGGATCACCTTGCCTTGCTTGATGAGATCGTCAAGCGCGTAACCGACCATGATCACAGCATCTGCGGGTTCGCCACGCGCTAGCCGGTTCGGAATCGCCTCGGGCGACTTGCCCATCGACGCGCCCAGCGCGGTGTTGAGCGTGTTGCCTGTCTGGGCCGCGAACTTGGGCCCGAGCAACTTGTACGCCGCAGTGAAGCCGCCGGAGCTCATGACATGCAGCTCGGCCGCCTGAACGTGTGCCGTTGCAGCGGCAGTGGCGACGAGGGCCACCGCGCAGAGTTTCTGGAGCAAGTTTTTCATTGTCATTGTCGTGGTCATGCAGGAACGTGAGGGCTGGGCATCAATGCGCCGGATTGAGTACGACTGCGCGGCGGCGATAGAGCATGAGCGTTGCAGCGAGCGCACACATGGCGGCGAGGCTCATCCAGTAGCCGGGTGCGGCCTTGTCGCCGGTCAGGTGAATGGCCGCCGTTGAGATGGCGGGCGTGAAGCCACCAAAGACCGCAGTGGCCAGGCTATAGGCCAGCGAGAAGCCGGCAACGCGCACTTGCACTGGCATCACTTCCGTCAGCGCGACGACCATCGCACCGTTGTAGATGCCGTACATGAACGAGAGCCACAGCAGCACCAGCAGCATGTTGACGAAGCTCGGTGCATTCGCCAGCAGCGACAGCGCCGGATAGGCGGTGGCGATGGTCAGCACTGTCATGCCGACGAGGAGGGGGCGGCGGCCGATCTTGTCGGACAGCGCCCCACCGATCGGCAGCCACACGAAGTTCGACACCCCAACGCACAAGGTCACGAGCAAGCTGTCGGCGGTGCTCAGGTGCAGGACCGTCTTGCCGAACGTCGGCGCATACACCGTGATGAGGTAGAAGCTCGTGGTGGTCATCGCAACCAGCATCATGCCGGCGAGGACGACGGTCCAGTTTTGAACCAGCGTGCGGAAGACTTCCTTCATGCTGGGGCGATGCTGGCGAGCCTTGAACTCCTGCGTTTCTTCCAGATTGCGGCGCAGCACGAAGATGAACGGCACGATCATGCAGCCGACGAAGAACGGCACGCGCCATCCCCACGCACCGATGTCCGATGCGCTCAGCCATTGGTTGAGCATGAACCCAAGGCCGGCCGCCACAACAATGGCCACCTGTTGGCTGGCGGACTGCCAGCTGGTGAAGAAGCCTTTGCGGCCGGGCGTCGCCATCTCGGCCAGATAGACCGACACGCCTCCCAATTCCGCACCCGCCGAGAAGCCCTGCAGCAGACGCCCCAGCAGCACGAGCGCCGGTGCGAGAAGCCCGATCGAGGCGTAACCCGGAACGAAGGCGATCAGCACAGTACCGCTTGCCATGATGGAGAGCGTGACGATGAGGCCCTTGCGGCGGCCAACATCGTCAATATAGGCGCCCAGCACGATGGCGCCCAACGGCCGCATCAGGAAGCCCGCACCAAAGACCGCAAAGGTCATCATCAACGAGGCGAATTCGCTGTCGGCGGGAAAGAAGACGTTGGCGATCTGCGTGGCGTAGAAGCCGAACAGGAAGAAGTCGAACTGCTCCAGGAAGTTTCCGGCAGTGACGCGGAATACCGCAGCGGCCTTTGAGCGCCCATTCGAAAGGCGGGGCGAGGGTTGCATCAAGGTGTCTCCTGAAAGCCAAAGAAAAAATACGCCGTGGTGCCGGCGTTTATGGTTTTGGCAATGTTCAGGGGAAGGCGGGCAAACGAGAAGTGCAAGTTTTGGAACGATTGATGTTCTATGGTTATCAATCCCGCCGTCGGCCTAGGTGTTGCTGTTCCTCCTGGCTGTGACGAAAAGTTGCACTACAATGCGCGCATGTCACGTGCATCCCTAAGCGTCTCGCTTCGGGCGGTCATGTTGCTCATCATCGTGTTGATGCAACTGCTCAGCCCGCTTCTGCACGGCCATCTCGGAACTCCGAAACAAGCTGGCCTGCACGTGCATACCGCGCTTTCTGTCGCGGTTGATTCTCATTTTCAATCCACGTCATTTGCGAACCGCCACCTCGCTACGGCGCCGGATGTCGTTGGCGGTCATGACTGGGTGTTGACCAGCCCAGAGCCCTTCGAAGTGGATGTTGAGCCGGCCATTGGTCCGGTGGATCTCACTGCACTTCTTTGCGCAGCGTCGGCCGCGGGAATCTCCGCGCTGACGTTCTTCCTGCTGGCGGCGCTTGCCTGCGCCTCGGTATCCCGCGCCGCCTATCGCCCCGCGCCAATCCGAGCGCGCTGGCGCGATCGCATCAATCGGCCACCTCCGGCCCAAGCCCCTCCACTGTTGCCCTGATCCGTACCCGGTTGACGGCTGGCGTACGCGTTCACCGCACTTGTTGACTTGCAACAAGCCCGTTGTGTTTGCATTGGCGAAGATGAATGCATCAGAAGTGCTGACTTCTGATGCACGGCGCTCGCCCCACGCTACGCAGCGGTCGCGGCTTCGCTTTCCGGTTGGCCATCCACTGTAGGAATCGGCTGTTCGCGTCGCATGGAAGTGCACAGCAACGGTCGATCTTCGCGCTGCCTGCATAGGCGGCGCAGCCGGGGGCGGCGTCTTGCCGTTGCCCCTGCGGATTGGAGTCAGGCATGTTTTCCAAACGAATCGCCGCAGCCAGTGCATGTCTTGCGCTGACTGTGTTTCCTCTTGAGCAAGCCGCCGCGCAGGCGGTAGCGCAGGCAGTCCCTCTATCCGCTGAACAGGCGCGCTCACTCGGTGTGCGCTTCAGCGTCATCGCTGTCTCTTCGGGCTTAGACGTCGGCACGCATGCGCGCGTGGTCTTCAAGCCGGATGCGCAATCGGTGGTGGCGGCTCCGTATGCGGGCATGGTGCCCCGGGTGCTGGTGTCCGTGGGCCAGACCGTCCGCGCGGGCCAGCCGCTGGCGGGCTTTCTGAGCCCGCAACTCTTCGAAACCAGCCGTGCCCTGACGGAGGCCAATTCGCAGGCGCGTCTTGCGCAGCAGTCGCTCGCCCGCGACAAGGCGCTGTACGACGACGGCATCATCGCTGCCAGCCGCTGGCAGGCGACGCAGGCACGTGCTGCCGAGGCCAACGCCATGGTCAAGGCGCGTCGCGCAGAGGTGGCCTCCGCAGGCATCGCATTCAACGGCTCGGGTGCTGAGGCGCAATTGGTGGCCAGCCGTGGTGGGGTGGTGTCCGAGGTGAACGCGGTGCCCGGTGCGCGGGTGGAAGCGTCCGCATCGCTTTTTAGGATCGTCGACCCTGCCGCCTTGGAATTGGACTTGCTCGTTGGCCCCGATATACCGGTGCCCGTTATCGGGGACCGCGTCGAGATTCCACTACGTGGCGCGGGCGGCATCGTCACGGGGGTTGCGCCCTCGGGGGACGGCACTGCAGGCGTGCGTGTGCGCGCATCGCTGGAGCGTCGTGGAGACTTGCGAGCCGGTGAAAGCGTGAATGTCACGCTCAAACTGCACGGCTCCCCGGGGTCTGCGGCCTCGGGCATGGTGCGCGTTCCAGTGGCCGCGTTGGCCTACGTGCGTGGCGTGCCCGGCGTATTCGTTGCGACCAATCAGGGCTTCCGCTTTCAGCAAGTCGCCGTCGCCAGTACCGACGATGCCATCGCCGTTGTTCGCGCCAACCTGCCAGCAGGGACACGCGTAGCCGTGGCCGGTGTCGGTGCGCTCAAAGGCTTGCTCGCAGGAGACCAGTGATGCTGGCCCGCCTGATTGAGTTCTCATTGCGCCAGCGCGTGCTGGTGCTGATCGCGGCCGGTGCGCTGGCTGCCGCCGGCATCTGGGCATATCTGAATTTGCCGATCGACGCGTTTCCCGATATCTCGCCGACGCAGGTCAAGGTCGTGCTCAAGGTGCCGGGCATGACGCCGGAGGAGGTCGAACAGCGCGTCTCGACGCCGATTGAGCAAGAGCTGCTTGGCCTGCCTCACAAGACCATCGTGCGCTCGGTGTCCAAATACGGCATCAGCGATGTGACTGTCGATTTTGAAGAAGGGGTGGATGTTTATTGGGCGCGCCAGCAGGTGTCTGAGCGCCTAGCCGGGTTGGCGCGCGATCTGCCGTCGACCGCGGTCGGTGGTTTGGCGCCGATCACCACGCCGTTGGGTGAGATGTTCATGTTCACCGTGGAGGGCGACGGGTATTCACTGGCCGAGCGGCGCCGCGTGCTGGACTGGGTGATCCGCCCGGCGCTACGCACGGTGGCGGGCGTGGCCGATGTCAATGCCCTGGGCGGTGAAGTGCGCAGCTACGAGGTGACACCCGATCCGGCGCGCCTGCGCGCACGCGGGGTTACCCTCGACCAACTGCGCCAGGCGCTGGATGCCAACAACCGCAACGACGGAGCAGGGCGGCTGGATCGCGGCGACGAGCATTGGGTCGTACGCGTCGAAGGTGGCGTGCGTGGGCTGGATGACTTGCGCGCGATCGTCGTAGTACCGGCGCGAAGCCCGGATGCTGCGCCTGCGGTCACGGTCGGTGATGTGGCGACCGTGCGGTTGGGCGAGGCCACTCGCAACGGCGCGGTCAGCAAGGATGGCAACGGCGAAGCGGTTGAAGGGCTGGTGCTGGGTCTGCGCGGCAGTGACGCCCGCAAGCTGGTGGAGGCGGTGCAGGCGCGTCTGGATGCGCTCGGCCCGCAGTTGCCAAAGGGCATGTCAACCCACGTCTTCTACAACCGCGGCGAGCTGGTGACGCGCGCAGCCAATACCGTGGTGCGCGCCTTGATCGAGGCCAGCGTGCTGGTCGTCATCACGTTGTATCTGTTTCTCGGTGGCGTGCGTGCAGCGCTGGTGGTGGCGGCCACATTGCCGCTATCGATGCTGGCGACGTTCCTGCTGATGCGCTATGTGGGCTTGACCGCCAACCTGATGAGTCTCGGTGGGTTGGCCATTGCGCTGGGCATGCTGGTGGACGCCGCCGTCGTCGTGGTCGAAAACATCGAGACCGCCATGGCGCGCGCGCACGACCACAAGACAGATCCAGCGCTGCGCGGCGCCATCATCCGCCATGCGGTGG
Source organism: uncultured Ralstonia sp. (assembly GCA_966433195.1). Lineage (GTDB taxonomy): Bacteria > Pseudomonadota > Gammaproteobacteria > Burkholderiales > Burkholderiaceae > Ralstonia. The sequence goes on along the minus strand of CBJMVH010000033.1, from coordinate 9,219 downwards.
CAACCGTGGCGGTGCCGATGCTTTCGGGCGTGTCGATCATTGCCATCGTGTTCTTGCCGCTGCTGTCGTTGCAAGGTCTGGAGGGCAAGCTGTTCGGGCCGGTGGCGCTCACCATCGTGCTGGCGCTGGCTGCGTCCGTGGTGATTGCCTTTACGGTGGTCCCGGCGCTGGCTTCTTTGCTCTTGCTCGCCCATGCAGATGAACCGCCGTGGGTGATGCGCAAGGTCGCGGACGGGTTTGCGCGCATGCAGGCATGGACGACAACGCACCGCCGCATCGTGTTTGGTGTAGCCGGGGCGGCGTTGGGGCTGGCCGTGGTGCTGTACATGTCGGTCGGCAAAACCTTCATGCCGACGATGGACGAGGGCGACCTGATCGTGCAGTTGCAGAAGGCGCCGTCCGTTTCGCTGGCGGCATCGCTGGACATGGATCAACGCGTGCAGCGGGCCTTGCTCAAGGAAGTGCCGGAAATTCGCTCGATCGTCGCGCGCTCGGGTTCGGATGATCTTGGCCTGGACCCGATGGGCCTGAACGAGACCGATACGTTCCTGGTGCTCAAGCCCAAGGATCAATGGCGCGGCAGCAAGGACGACATCGCTGTGGCGATCCGGCGTGTGATGGAGCGCTTCCCCGGCGTGATCTACGGGTTCACCCAGCCCATCGAGATGCGTGTGTCAGAGATGCTGACCGGCACACGCGGTGACGTGGCCATCAAGCTGTTCGGTAGCGACCTCGCCGCCATCGATGCTGCGGCGCAAGCCATTGCTGCCAAGGTCCGCACCATCCCAGGCGCGGCCGAGGTGATTGCGCCCAGCAACAGCGGCGTGCAATACCTGAAAGTATCGCTGGACCGGGCTGCAGTCGGTCAGGCCGGCTTTTCCGGCGACGCGCTGCAGGCGCAATTGCGCGCGTTGATCGAGGGCGACCGGATTGGTGTGGTGCCCGAGGGCATTGTCCGCACGCCGTTGATCTTGCGCGGTAGCGCGGGTTTGCGGCAGGCGCCCGAAAACCTGACCAACCTTCTGGTGACGGCACCGGATGGCAAAGCATGGCCGCTCACGTCTCTGGCCCGTATCGAGCGCGTGGATGGACCTGTGCGCATCAACCACGAAGATGGCGCCCGCTTTGCCGTCATCCAGGCCAACGTTGATGGTCGAGACCTCGCGGGGTTCGTGCAGGAGGCACAGGCGGCAGTGGGTGGCATGGGCACGTTGCCGAAAGGGCTGCGTGTGGTGTGGGGCGGCCAGTTCGAGAATCAGCAGCGCGCCGCCGCTCGCTTGGCGCTGGTTGTGCCGCTGGCGCTGGGCGCAATCTTCCTATTGCTGATGTTGACGTTTCGCTCGGTGCGGCAGGCCGTGCTGGTGGTGGCCAACATTCCGTTTGCACTTGTTGGGGGCATTGCGGCGTTGCGGATATCGGGCGAGTACCTGTCGGTGCCGGCCTCGGTGGGCTTCATCGCGTTGCTGGGCATCGCCGTACTCAACGGCGTGGTGCTGGTGTCGCACTTCAACACGTTGCTGGAGACGGGCTTGAGCATGTCGGAAACCGTACGCGCTGGCGTGCGAGACCGCTTGCGGCCCGTGCTGATGACGGCCTGTATTACCGCGCTGGGGATGATTCCGCTGCTGCTGGCCAGCGGGCCGGGGTCCGAGATTCAGCGGCCACTGGCGATCGTGGTATCGGGCGGGCTGGTCTCGTCGACTGCGCTGACGCTGCTACTACTGCCCCTGCTGTTTGAACGCTTTGGGTTGCCTCGGCCGCGCATGGCCGCTGTGCAGGGAGATTCGCAATGAGGTGGAACGTGTTTCGCATTGCATTGGCGGGCACCAGCGCAGTGCTGTTTTGGAGCGCGGCGGCGCACGCGCAAGGTGCACCAAGCTATCTGCCGACAGAGAACGCGGTACGTGACGCCGTATCGCAGTCGCCCGATGTGTTGGCAGCAGAGGCACGCCGCGACGCCGCATTGGCGCGTGCCGACGGCATCCGCGCCGGCACGGCGGAAACCGTGGTGCGCGCCATTGGGCAAGGGCGCCGGGTGCGTGATCCTTCTGAGCGCTATGCCGAAGGCCAGATCGCCGTAGAGCGGCCGTTGCGGCTATGGGGCAAAACGCAAGCCGACAACCAGCTTGCCGACGCGGCGGGTGAGGCCGCCCAGCTTGCGGTCAAGGACGCACGCCATGAGGCCTCGCGTCAGATCGTGGCCCTCTGGTTTGGTGCCGTGCGCGCGGCACAAGCGCGCCAGGGAGCGCAAGACAATGCCAAAGCGGCCGCCGATCTTGCAGCCCTGACGGCCAGGAGGGTCCAACTGGGCGATGCCTCGCGCCTGGATGGCGAGTTGGCCGCAGCCGAGCACGCACGCATGCAGGCGGCGCTGGCGATGGCCATCGCAGCCGAACAGGCCGCGCGCGCCGAGTTGCAGGCCCGGTTTCCCGGACTGGGCCAGCCTGCATTCGATGCCGATACCGCGCTGCCACCGCTGCCGCAAGATCCCGCAGATCGCCTGCGTACGCAGTACATCCAAGACAGCCACGAATACCGGCTTGCCATGGCCGAAGAGGCCCAGGCGCAGCACATGGCCAAGCGCGCCGATCTGGAGCGTCGCCCTGACCCGACGGTCGGCATGTTCGTCACGGTGGAACGTGGTGGTGCCGAACGCATCGTGGGTGTGAGCGTAGCCATGCCACTCGGCTCCGCACATCGGCGCGCGGCGGCCACGGCGGCCGCAGCCGATGCAGAAGCCGCGGCGCGGCGCCGGCTCGGTTCGGAACGGCGGTTGGGCGCGGAATTCGATGTGCTCTACGGCAGCTTGCAAGGCAAACGGGCAAGCGCGCAGGCGCAGATGGAAGCGGCTGCGTTGCAAAAATGCGCATCAGACCGCGCAACGCGTGCGTATCGCGCGGGGGAATCCGGCCTGACCGAGCTTCTGGCGGCGCGCCGCAGTCTCGCCGAAGCATCACTTGCCGCGCGGCTGGCCCGTGTCGACGCGCTGGAAGCGGATAGTCGCCTCCAGCTCGATCTGCATCGCATGTGGGACTTTGACGATTGATCCGGCAGCCACTTCTTTTCTGACTCAAACATTCTGGATAACGCTATGCAATCCGAACCGAAATACGCCTTGGCCATGCGGTCGCTCCACTGGTTGGTGGTCCTGGCGGTGCTGATCGCCGTGGTGGCGATCGAAATCCTTGATGCCTTTCCGAAAGGCAGTGCCGCCCGCGCTGCTGTGTTCATGGTTCACCAGACAGCGGGGCTGTCGGTGCTCGTGCTGATGGTGCTGCGCGTGTTTGCTCGGTGGGGCACGCAAGCGCCGCCTCCCGTGCCGGGCTCGCTGTTCATGCAGCGTGTTGCCCGGCTCACGCATGCCGCGCTCTATGTACTGATGGTGGCGATGCCCATTCTTGGCGTGTTGGCCCTAGCCTGGGGAGGCAAGCCGATTCAGCCGTTCGGGATCACATTGACGCTGCCACTGACGCAAGACAAGGCATTGGCGAGCGTGTTCAAGGAGGTGCATGAGTCGGGGGCCACCTTCGTCTATATCGCGGTTGGCCTGCATGCTGCGGCGGCACTCTGGCATGAGTTCGTCCTGAAAGACCGGCTGCTGCGCCGCATGATCTAGTGCAGCCAACGCACGCCTTCATGCGAGACCCGCTCATGCGTTCACGGCGCCTTCTTCTCAATCTCGTGCTGCTGACGCTATCGGCGCTGACCCTGGCGGCGGGGCTCTTCGCACGCGCTGTCGATGCCGATGGCTATGCGCGGCAGTTCTTTCTGATCGGCATCATTCCCAACTTGCTGGCGCTGGTCGCCACGATTGCGCGCTCGCTCATGCGGCGGCAGGCCGGCGTGGATGTGCTGGCGCTGATGTCGATCGGCTTTGCGCTGGTCTCCGGCGAAGTACTGGTCGCAGCGGTGATCGCCCTCATGCTCGCAAGCGGGCGTGCACTGGAGGACTTTGCCCAAGCGCGGGCCCAGCACGAAATGACCGCGTTGCTCAGTCACGCGCCCAAGCGAGCCAATCGCTTTGAGGGCGGGCAGTGGCATACGGTCGATCTGCAGGAGGTTCAAGCAGGGGATCGGCTACTCGTGCGACACGGCGAAGTCGTGCCAGTGGATGGCACCTTGTCCGAGCCTGCCGATCTCGATGAGTCCACGCTGACTGGGGAGTCGCTCACGCGCCATCGTGCGGTGGCCGATGCCATTTGCAGTGGCGTGCTGAATGTGGGGGGCGCTTTTGAAATGATCGCGAGCGCGTCGGCCGAACACAGTACGTTCGCAGGTGTCGTCCGGTTGGTGGGCGCGGCGCAGGCTGAGCGGAGTCCTTCCGTCAGGCTGGCCGACCGCTACGCGTTTGCCTTTGTCGGCTTCACGGCCGTCCTGGCCGGGGCAAGCTGGTGGCTCACCGGGGATGCAGCGCGCTGTCTGGCTGTGCTGGTCGTGGCCACGCCGTGTCCGCTCATCCTGGCCGTGCCTGTCGCCATCGTGTCAGGCCTGTCGCGTTGCGCCAAGCGGGGTGTACTGGTCAAGGGCGGCGGCGCTCTGGAGCGACTGGCGCTGGCCGATACGCTGTTCTTTGACAAGACAGGCACGCTGACCAGCGGCTATGCACGGCTGGTCAATATGGAATGCGCGCCGCAATACGCGTCCGGCGTTGTGCTGAGTCTGGCGGGGTCTCTTGCGCAGGCATCGAATCACGTCACGGCAGAGGCCGTTGCCAAGGCGGCACGCGAACGTGGCGCCACGCTGCGACTGCCGAGTGCGGTGGTCGAGAGCCCGGGAGCCGGCGTACGTGGCCAGGTTGACGGGTATGCCGTTTCCATCGGCACGTTGCCTTATGTCCTTGGCACGTCAGAGGCGCCTGGCTGGGTGGAAGGATTCGTCAAGCGCGTCAATTACGCCGGCGCGTCGGCGGTCTTTGTCGGCATTGACGGTGCGCTGGCAGGAGCGCTGCAGTTGATCGACCGCGTCCGCCTTGAGGCACCGCGTGCGCTGCGCCTGTTGCGCCGTGAGGGCATCGCCCGACAGGCGATGCTGACCGGAGACCGGCCGGACGTTGCCGATTCTGTGGGGGCGATGTTGGGGGTGACGGAGGTCTATGCGGCACTGTCGCCGGCGGCCAAGCTGGCGGCCATTCGCGGTGCTCGCACCGGCGGCAAGGTGATCATGGTGGGCGATGGTGTCAACGATGCCCCGGCGCTGGCCGCTGCGGACGTCGGCGTGGCAATGGGGGCCCGCGGCGCGGCAGCGTCGTCGGAAGCGGCCGACATCGTCTTGCTGGTGGACCGTCTGGACCGGCTGGTTGACGCCGTCCGGATTGCGCACCGCACACGCCGCATCGCGCTGCAGAGCGTGATGATCGGCATGTCGTTGTCCCTGGTGGCGATGGTTGCCGCTGCGTTGGGGTACCTGCCACCGTTGGCCGGCGCAATGCTGCAGGAGGCCGTCGACGTATTGGCCATTGCCAACGCCCTGCGCACGTTGCGCCCAGCGGCGGATGAATCGACACGTTCGCTGGCCACCGCAGACGTTGAACGGCTGAAGGCTGAACACGCAGACCTGGAACCCATTCTGGGCCGCATCCGCGCGGTCGCAGACTCCCTGCCGCATATGACAGGCAGTGTGGCGAAAGCCGAGTTGTTGACGCTGAATCAATCCTTGGCTGACGTCCTGGTGCCGCACGAGCGTCGAGACGACACCCAACTCTATCCGGACGTGGCCCGCTTGCTGGGTGGAGATGACCCGATGGCGGCCATGAGCGGCATGCATCGCGAGATCTTCCGCGTAACAACCCTCTTGGGCAGGATCGTCGCCGATGTGTCCGCTGACGGCCCCGATGCCGTTGTCACGCAAGAGCTGCAACGCTTGCTGTATGGACTCGATGCCATCGTGCGACTGCATTGCGCGCAGGAAGACGAGTTGTTCGATGTGCTCGGTGCGGAGGCTTGATCACCATGGCAAATCTGCTTGCGCTGTTCGGAACGGTCTTCTTGCTCAATGTGATGCCGGCCTTTGCACCGCCAACGTGGATGGTGATGTCGTGGATCGGCTTCTCGCAGCCCGATGCCGACCCGGTGCTGCTTGCAGGCGTGGCCGCCTGTGCAGCCACCCTTGGACGCCTGATGCTGGCACGGCTCTCGTGCTCGCTCGTGCGCAACCGCTGGATGCGCGAGGCAGATCGTCAGAACATTGATGTCGTGCGCGCCTGGCTGGAAGGGCGAAAAGGTATGACGGTCGGGCTGATGCTTGCGTACGCATTCAGCCCGTTCCCGTCCAACTACATCTTCATTGCCTATGGGCTGACCGGGATGCGGCTATGGTGGATTGGGCTGCCGTTCTTCATCGGCCGTTGGATGAGTTATCTGACATGGACGCACATTGCCCAGCTTGGTGCCCGTTATCTGGATGAAGAGGCCCAGTTCGACGGCGCTTATATGGGTGTGTACTTTGTCGTGTCCCAGGCCTTGTTTCTGGCACTCGTCTACGGGTTCGCCAAACTGGACTGGCGAGCCCTTTTGCACACGAGGCGCCTGCGGTGGAGGCAACGGGAATCGGCCGACGCATCTTCCGAAGGCGCACGAACCAAGGCAGAGCGCTGATCTACGGCCGCTCAGCAGCCAGCCACGTCATGCGGGGCCATTTCGGCATCGATTGATCGAGATCAGCGCACGCCATCGCCCATGCAGTACGTTGACGGTATCCGCTGATGTGAGGAGGGTACCGAGATGACGCAGCACATTGTTCTGGCTACGGATGGCTCCGCGTATTCAGAAGCGGCCGCGCGTTGCATCGCCGGCCGCAACCTGCTGATGCCAGACATGACCGTGCACGTGCTGCATTGCACGCCGGAGCTCAGTGGTGAAGTGAAAAGCTTTCTTGGACAGGCCGAGCTGGCCGCTTGGCACCAGGAAGAGAGTGACAAGGCCATGGCCTCTGCTATTGCGATCCTGCGCAACGCGGGCATTCCCGTTGAAGCGCATGCATTGGTCGGGTTCGCGCCGGAACGCATTGTTCAATACAGCCAGTCGGTGAAGGCCGCCGCGATTGTCATGGGTTCACATGGGCGCGGTGCGTTTGTCGACGCCGTGCTGGGGTCGGTGGCCAATCGCGTTGTCGCCCGTGCGGATTGCCCTGTCATCCTGGTCAAGGCACCGGGTTCGCCGGGGCGAGGTGTATGAGACTGGCCGGCCGTCAGACGTACGGCCCCTGAACCTGGATCTGGGTGTTCAACGCACGGCAATCGGCGGTGTCGGCCGTACAACGTTTTGAATGGAAAACGTCGCTCAGATTTGAAAAGGAGGCGGGCTTTTGCGCTTGCGACGTCCGATAACGATGTGTGCCCACAGGGCGATGCACACCACGATGCCGGCCAACCAGTGCAGCACTTCCGCACTCTGGCGCATGCGTTCGCCATTGACGTAGTACAACGCATAACCCGTCAGCACCAGCACGGCAGTCAGCGTGCCCAGCATTGCGCCCGCGCTGCGATTGCGCCGCCGCATCCAAGCGTTGCGGATGTGCGGGCCCCACAGCATGCCGAACAGAGACAAGCTCATCATGGCGGCGGCGCCATGCAGCTTCATGCTCCACGCGAGCGCCAGCATGCCACTTTCGCTGCCGTCGTCGAGGAAATGTGCTGCCAGCCAGGCCAGGCCAGTGATGAGCAGCACAGCGAAGACGCCATACACCATCCACCGGCGTCGGCGGCTCAGGCGGAAGGCGCTTTCGCGCACATGGTGGGTAAAACGCGGAGAAGCAGACATGATGTGTCGGGCAGCCGGTTAGCCGGGCGAGTATACGGTGACCGCCGCGCCGTACTGCCCCAGGAGCGGGTGCGTGGTGTTTCCCGTGGCAAGCACCACTTTGGTCAGTGCATCGGCCAGCGCGCAAGTCGGCGCTTGCACGGTTGCACCGGCCAGAGCGGGCAGTGCGATCCGGCGCGCGTTATGAATGCGCGATATGCCGTCGGGGCTGGCCTTGAGCCCACCCGCCGTTGAACTGGCCAGGGCCGCATTGTCGAGCTGTACCGTTGCGGCGATCCGCGCCGCGTTGTGCGGGTCGCGTACCTGCACAGTCATCGGGTATGCGCCGTGGTGCCGTAGATCGCCGCCTGCGTTGACGACAGCGCGCTCCACCGCAAAGCCGCGCATCGCCTCAATGGCGCGGTCGACGGCATACCCTTTGGCGATACCGCCCAAGTCCATCCTTGCGTGCGTTTGCTTGTGCAGGACATCGCCCGCGAAGGCGACAGGAAAGCGCGGATCGGCCAACTGCTCCGGCGTGCCGACCCGGCAATCGAATGCGCGTGCGGATGCGTTGTGCAATGTGCACGCCAGGCGCAGCACGGCCAGTGTTCTCGGATCCACACGCAGTCGTGCGCCTGGCACGGCGCGGTTGATCGCCTGCAACTCGCTGTCGGCCGCATGGAAGCTCAGCAGCGCGTGAACGGCGGCAAGTTCGTCGAAAGCAGCAGCCACGGCGGCTTCGGCCTGCGGCCCGTCGGCTTGCACGTCCACCAGCGTGCCGAGCAACGGCCGCGCGCGCCGGCAAGTCACAGGCATCAGCGCTGGACGAGCGCCAGCTGGGCCATCACGGCAATGCGGCGGATGCCATCGGTCAGATGCGTGCACGACAACGTCGCTCCGCTGATGTTGTTGATGTCATCGCCCACACGCAGCGCAGACTTGGCCGACTTGCCCAGAAACTGCGTGCGCCACGGCTTGTTGCGGACTTCGTAGCCGTGGCTCTCGCGGTAGGTGAGGATTTCGACGCCGGTGATCTCGCCCGCCGTGTTCAGGCCCACGGCGTAATTGATCAGCTCGAATTTGCCGATCACCGCGTCAGTCACGAAGTAACCGAGCGCCTTATCGCCATGCTTGGCTTGCCATGCCCGCCACGCACCGGGCTTGGCCTGGCCGCCCGCACGGTCGGCCAACTGCTTGAGCTGGTCAGGTGAGAGCGTGAGCGCCATCGGCTCAAAGCTGGTGGCGTCGGGAAACATCGTCTTCTGCGCCTCGGCAGCGGACAGATAGTCCGCCGCAAAGGCTTTGGTGACAACAACGCCCGGCGCACCGACGGCGGCGGCACAGACAAGAACAATGGGCACTGGCTGGTAACGCATGGCTTGCGCCTCCTTGAATTTGCCGCTTCCGCAGCTTAGAACGACACGCCCAGGCCCAGATCCACACGCGAGAAATCGCGGTTCTGCTTGAAGCGCTGGTAGTC
>CBJMVH010000032.1:0-48576 GCA_966433195.1 uncultured Ralstonia sp. | reverse complement strand
ATTTCTCCGTCAGCCGCTACAACCTGCTCAACCCCGATCAGACCGGCCTGGCGGGCCTCGACAATTACCGCTTCCTGATCGAAGACCCCGCCTTTTGGCCGGCCATCGGCAACACGCTGGTGCTGATCGGTTCGGTGCTGGTGATCAGCGTGGTGGCGGGCACGTTGCTGGCGGTGCTGTTCGACCAGCCATTTGCCGGGCGCGGGGTGGCGCGCATTCTCGTCATCAGCCCGTTCTTCGTGATGCCGACGGTGGCCGCGCTCATCTGGAAGAACATGATGCTGCACCCCGTGTACGGCCTGGCTGCGTGGGTGGCGCGCCTGTTCGGTGCTGAGCCGGTGGACTGGCTCGCCACGCACCCGATGCTCTCCGTGATCATCATCGTTGCGTGGCAGTGGACGCCGTTTGCCTTCCTGATCCTGCTCACGGCCCTGCAATCGCTCGACCCGGAGCAAAAGGAAGCCGCGCAGCTCGATGGCGCCAGCCCGTTGCGCATCTTCTGGCACATCGTGCTGCCGCACCTGAAGCGCGCGATTGCCGTGGTGGTGATGATCGAGACCATCTTCCTGCTCTCCATCTTTGCCGAGATCCACACCACCACTGCGGGCGGCCCCGGCACGGCCACCACCAACCTCGCCTACTTCGTCTACAGCCTCGGCCTGCAACAGTTCGACATCGGCATCGCGTCGGCCGGTGGCATCGTGGCTGTGGTGCTGGCAAACGTCGTGGCGTTTTTCCTGGTCCGCATGCTGGCCCGCAACTTGAAGGGAGTGCACGAACAATGAGCACCCTGACCCCACTCAGTGCAACTTGGCGCACGCGGCTTGCCGGCGTGCTGGCCTGGGCGATTGCCCTGGCGCTGTTCTTCCCCATTGCGTGGGCGGCCCTCACCGCATTCAAAACGGAGCAAAACGCCTACTCGCCCACGCTGTGGTTCACGCCCACGTTGGACAGCTTCCGCGAGGTGCTGGAACGTGCGCACTACCCGAGCTTTCTCGGCAACTCGCTGGCGGTGTCGGTCATCTCTACGTTGCTTGCGCTGGCGATTGCGATTCCCGCCGGATATGCGATGGCCTTCTTCCCGAACAAGCGCACGCAGCAGGTGCTGTTGTGGATGCTGTCAACCAAGATGATGCCGGCCGTGGGCGTGCTGCTGCCGGTGTACCTGCTGGCAAAGACCGCTGGGCTGCTGGATTCCATCACCGCGCTCGTTATCGTCTACACGCTCGCCAATCTGCCGATTGCCGTGTGGATGGTCTTCACCTACTGCAACGACGTGCCGCGCGAGATTCTGGAAGCCGCGCGCATGGACGGCGCCAACCTCTGGCAGGAACTCGTCTACGTGCTGCTGCCGACGATGCTGCCGGGGCTGGCCTCCACCGCGCTGCTCCTGCTGATCCTGTCATGGAACGAAGCGTTCTGGAGCCTGAATCTGACCAGCATCGACGCCGCGCCGCTCACCGTGTTCATTGCGTCGTACTCAAACCCGGAAGGGTTGTTCTGGGCGAAGCTGTCGGCCGCCTCCGTACTGGCGATTGCGCCGATCCTCGTGCTGGGTTGGCTGGCACAACGCCAACTTGTGCGCGGCCTGACGTTCGGGGCCGTGAAATGACGCCACACGCCAACAAATATGCCAACGAACGCGCCCCCGCCTATCTGATCTGCGATTGCGACGGCGTGCTGATCGACAGCGAATCCGTAGCGTTGCGCGCGCTGATCCGCACGCTGGGGCCCCATGTACCGCAACTCTCGTCCGCCGCGCTGGAGGCACTGCTGGAGCCGCGCCTGGGCATGAACACGATGGCGCTGCTGAATGAACTGCAGAGCAGCATCGGCTTTCATCTGTCCGACGCGGAATTGGCTGCCGTATTGGCCGATGTGGAGCACGACTGCGCCACGCAATCGCAGCCGGTGCCGGGCATTGCAAACCTGCTCGCCGGCCTGCCGCAGCCCAAGGCGGTGGCCAGCAACAGCAGCCGCCCGCGCATCGAAGCCAGCCTGCGCCGCGCCGGCCTGCGTGAGGTGTTCGGCGAACACATCTATAGCGCCTACGAAACACCGCGGCCCAAGCCCGCGCCGGATGTGTACCTCGCCGCTTGCGCTGGCCTGGGCGCCAACCCCGCGCAATGCCTGGTTATCGAAGACAGCGACACCGGCGTGCGTGCCGCGCGCGCTGCGGGCCTGACGGTGTTCGGCTTTGCCGGCGTCGCGCATGTACCGGCCGTCGCCACGCAACGTCTGCTGGCTGCTGGCGCACGCCACGTCTTCACCGACATGCGGGCATTGGCCGATGCGCTGACGTCGACCCTCGCCACGCCAGCCTGATCCGCACACCGCAATACCGAATACGCCTAAGGAGACTCCCCATGGCCAGCCTGACCCTCCGCAATCTGCAGAAGCGCTACGAGCAAAACACCGTTCTGCACGATATCAACCTCGACATTGCCGATGGCGAATTCGTCGTCTTTGTCGGCCCGTCGGGCTGCGGCAAATCTACGCTGCTGCGCACGATTGCCGGCCTGGAAAGCATCGACGGCGGCGACCTGTTGATCGGCGACACCCGCGTGAACGACGTGGTGCCCGCCAAGCGCGGCATTGCCATGGTGTTCCAGTCGTACGCGCTGTATCCGCACATGAGCGTGTACGACAACATGGCCTTCGGCCTGAAGCTCTCGGGCATGAAGCGCGAGGCCATCGATACCGCCGTGCGCCGTGCCGCAGAAGTGCTGCACATCGATGCCCTGCTCGACCGCAAGCCGCGCCAGCTCTCGGGCGGCCAGCGCCAGCGCGTGGCCATCGGCCGGGCTATCACGCGTGAGCCGAAGGTCTTCCTGTTCGACGAGCCGCTCTCCAACCTCGACGCTGCGCTGCGCGTGAAGATGCGGCTTGAGTTCGCGCGGCTGCACGACGCGCTCAAGACCACCATGATCTACGTCACGCACGACCAGGTGGAAGCCATGACGCTGGCCGACAAGATCGTCGTGCTGCGCGACGGGCGCATCGAGCAGGTGGGTTCGCCGCAAGCGCTGTATCACCATCCGGCCAGCCAGTTCGTGGCAGGTTTCATCGGCTCGCCCAAGATGAACTTCCTGCGCGGCACCGTTGCCCGCGCCGATGCATCCGGCGTGGACGTCACGCTTGCAAGTGGACAGCAGCGCGTGGCCGTGTCGCCGGGCGAACTGCGCGCCGGTGATGCCGTCACGCTCGGCATTCGCCCGGAACATCTGCATCTGGAGACGACCGGCGCGCTGCGCGGATCCGTCACACACATCGAATCCCTCGGCGATGTGGCCTACCTGCATGCCGATTGCGATGCTGCGCCAGACGGCCTCGTGCTGCGCGTGCCTGAGTCGACCAAGCTGGCGCACGGCAGCGCCATCACGCTCGCTGCAGATGCCGCCCACTGTCATTTGTTTGACGCCGAAGGCCGCGCACTGCCGCGCCTGCAAGCCCAACTGGCCGCCTGACGCCCCACGCCGTACGCCACGACCATGCCTTCCCCCAATGCTTACTCCACCTGGCTGCACCTCGGTGCCGGCTCGTTCCATCGCGCGCATCAGGCGTGGTATCTGCATCGCCTGCGCGAGGCTGGCGACACATCATGGCGACTGGCGCTCGCCAACATCCGCGACGATGCGGCTGCACTGCTGCAAGATCTCGCCGCCCAGCACGGCGCCTACACGCTGGAAACCGTCGACACCGCCGGCCACCGGCAGTACACACGCATTGCCTCCGTCGATACTGTCGTGCCGTGGGATGCTGAACTCGCTGCGCTGTGCGACATCGGTGCCGCGCCCGAGACGCGCGTGATCTCCTTCACCGTGACGGAAGGCGGCTACTACCTCGACCAGCAGCACCAGCTCGACACCTCGCAGCCGGACATTGCCGCAGACCTGCGCGGTGGCGCCAGCACGCTCTACGGCGCACTGGCCCGCCTGCTTCGCCTGCGCGTGCAACGTGGCGGCGCCCCCGTCACGCTGCTCAACTGCGACAACTTGCGCCACAACGGCGAGCGCGTGGCGCATGGCCTGCGCCAGTTCCTCGCGCTGCGCGGCGACAGTGATCTCGTTGCCTGGCTCGACACGCACGCCAGCACGCCCAACACCATGGTGGACCGCATCACCCCGCGCCCGACTGATGCCCTGCGCGAGCGCGTGGCCGCACACACCGGCTGGCAAGACCGCTGCCCCGTAATGGCCGAGACCTTTGCGCAGTGGGTGGTGGAAGATGACTTCAGCGCCGGTCGCCCGGCACTCGAACGCGTGGGCGTTGAGTTCGTCACCTCCGTGCTGCCGTATGAAGAAGCGAAGATCCGCGTGCTCAATGCCAGCCATAGCTGCATTGCGTGGGCAGGCACGCTGCTGGGCCTGAGCACCATCGACGAAAGCGTGGCCGTGCCTTCCATCCACCGCATGGCATGGGACTACGTAACCGAAGACGTCATCCCCTGCCTCACCGCTAATCAGCCCAGCCCCGTCGACCTGGCCGCCTACCGCGATACCGTGCTCGACCGTTTCGCCAATCCGCACATCCGTGACACCAACCAACGCGTGGCGGCGGACGGCTTTTCCAAGATCCCCGGCTTCATCACGCCCACGCTGGCCGAATCCTTTGCACGGGCGCATGTGCCGCTCGCCACGGCGATGCTGCCGGCGCTGTTCTTTGTGTTTCTGGAGCGCTGGCGTGCTGGCACGCTGCCGTATGTCTACCAGGATGGGCAGTTCGACCCGGCTGCCGCACGCGCCATGCTGGAGGCGCCAGACCCAATTGCCGTGTACTGCCAGAACGCTGCGTTGTGGGGCAGCCTGGCCGGCACAGAAGCGCTCACGGGTCTGGTTCGCAACGCGGTCGCGCGGGTGCGTGCGTGGCTTGCCGTCGAGCACGCCGCCACGGCAGGTTGATCCCGCCGTATGACCTGGCTTTGATTCGCGCGACAATCCCGGCTTGAGCCAACTCACCCCGGCGGCCCCATGTACCTCGGTATCGACCTCGGCACCTCGGAAGTCAAAGTGCTGCTGCTAGACGCAGCGGGCGTCATTGTCGGCATGGCGGGCGAGCCGCTTAGCGTGTCGCGGCCGCATCCGGGGTGGGCGGAGCAAACGCCCGAAGACTGGTGGCAAGCCACGTGTGCGGCGGTCAACAAGCTGCGCAACGCGGTGCCCACGGCATTTGCTGCGACACGCGCGATCGGCCTGTCGGGGCAGATGCATGGTGCGGTCCTGCTCGATGCACACAACCGCGTGCTGCGTCCGGCCATGCTGTGGAACGACACACGCAGCACCGCTGAATGTCTCGAACTCACGCGCCGTGTGCCCAACCTGCATGCCATCGCCGGCAACCTGGCGATGCCCGGGTTCACCGCGCCGAAATTGCTGTGGAGCGCTCGCCATGAGCCCGATGTGTTCAACGCCATCGACTGTGTGCTGCTGCCCAAGGACGCCCTGCGCCTGCGCCTGACCGGCGAGCGCGCATCCGACCCGTCAGATGCGGGCGGCACGCTGTGGCTGGATGTGGCGCAACGCACGTGGTCCGACGAACTGCTGGCGGCAACGGGCCTCTCGCGTCGGCACATGCCACGCCTGGTGGAAGGCAGCGCACCGAGCGGCACATTGCTGCCCGAGGTGGCCGATGCCTGGGGCCTGGCGCGCAACGTCATCGTTGCGGGTGGCGGTGGCGATGGTGCCGCAAGCGCCGTCGGCATTGGCGCAACGCAGCCCGGGGATGGCTTTCTCTCGCTGGGCACATCGGGCGTGATCTTCGTGGTCAATGACCGTTTCCGCCCCAACCCTGCCCAGGCCGTGCATGCGTTCTGCCACGCGCTGCCCGGACGCTGGCACCAGATGAGCGTGATGCTTTCCGCCGCAAGCTGCCTGCGCTGGTTCTGCCGGTTGACCAGCGTGCCGGAAGCCACGCTGCTCGACGAGATTGCCGCGCTGACGGAATCCACGCGCGAATCGGCACCGGTCTTCCTGCCGTACCTGTCCGGGGAGCGCACGCCGCACAACGACCCGCTGGCACACGGCCACTTCCACAATCTCTCGCACGCCAGCGACCGCGCCGCGCTTGGCTACGCCGTGATCGAAGGCGTCGCCTTCGGCATGGCCGACGGGCTGGATGCACTGCGCGCGGCAGGCACGCGGGTAGCAACCCTGTCGTTTGTCGGCGGTGGGTCGCGCAGCGTGTTCTGGGCGCAATTGTTGGCCGACGTGCTCAACACGGAATTGACCACGCACGTTGGCAGCGAAGCCGGCGGCGCACTCGGCGCTGCACGCCTGGGCTGGATGGCCGAGGGCGGCGTTGAAGCCATCGTCTGCGCCAAGCCGCCTGTGCTGGCCACCTACCGGCCAGATGCCGCCCGCCATGCGCGCCTTGCGGAGCGGCTATCGATGTTCCGCGCGCTGTACCGTCGCGCGTGGCCGCTGCCCTCGGCATCGTCCACTGCCTCTGCTGATCTTCCCTTGCCCGCATGACCGCCACACTGCCTCTGCCCCGCCTCGTCGTCTTTGGCGAAGCGCTGACCGATTTCCTGAACCAGGGCAACGGCCATTGGCTCGCCCGCCCAGGTGGCGCGTGCTGGAACGTGGCTCGTGTGGCAGCGCGGCTGGGTGTGCCCACGGGCTACGCGGGCGCCATCAGCAACGACGTCTTCGGTGATGCGCTCTTCGCCGATTCACAGGCGGCGGGGCTGGATTTGCGCTTCCTGCAGCGCGTGGACCGTTCGCCATTGCTGGCGATGGTCACGTCCACACAACCGCCGCATTACTTCTTTGTCGGCGAGGACAGTGCCGACCTGCATTTCGATGCTCAGGCGCTGCCCGAAGGCTGGCAGACCGCCGTGGAGATCGCCCACTTCGGCTGCATCAGCCTGGCACGCGAGCCACTGGCCAGCCGCTTGGTGGCCCTGGCGGAAAGGCTTGCCGCGCAAGGCATACGCATCACCTTCGACCCCAACTGGCGCGTAGCGATGGAGGCGCCGCACTACGCGCCACTGTTCCGGCGCATGGCCGCCATCGCATCCGTCATCAAGGTGTCGGACGAAGACCTGCATCATCTGTTTTCCGGGGACGCCGATCCACTTACGGCGCTGCGCGCACAGGCGCCGCAGGCCGAAATTCTGCTTACGCTTGGGGCGGCCGGCATGCAATGGCTGCACGGTGACCAGCGCATCGAGCAACCGGCGTTCCCGGTGCCAGTGGTCGACACGGTCGGTTGCGGCGACGCGGCCATGGGCGGCTGGCTGGCGAGCCTGCTGAAAGCGCCCAGGGCCCCCGCGCCAACGCATCTGCGGCAGGCGGGCGCTGCGGCCGCGCTGACGGCCTCGCACCCCGGCGCGTATGCCGGCACGCGGGCGGAGGTTGACGCGCTCATTGCGCAAACGGGCGTCATCGCTTGACGGCAGGTGAGCGTGCCACAATCGGTGCCTCGCTTCTGACCATGTGTGCGCCGTATGTTGGACGTCTTTCGCATCGCCTTGCTGTTCGCCGTCACCGCCGTGGCGGAAATCGTCGGCTGCTACCTGCCGTGGCTGGTGCTGCGGCAAGGTAAGTCCATCTGGTTGCTGATCCCGGCAGCGGCTTCGCTGGCGTTGTTTGCGTGGCTGTTGACGCTCCACCCGACTGCCGCCGGCCGCACCTATGCCGCTTACGGCGGCGTCTACATTGCAGTCGCCCTGGTCTGGCTGCGCCTCGTGGATGGCATCTCGCTCACGCGCTGGGACATCGGCGGCGCAGCCATTGCGTTGGTGGGCATGGCAGTTATCGCATTGCAGCCGCAGGCGCGCTGATCGAGCGCACACGGTGTTTACGGTTTTCTGAGCGAAACGGAACCCTAAGCCAGCACCACGATCCGATGGTGGATCATTGCAGCCTGTGACCGCGCTGCAACCGGTTGCCACCCTTTCAATCTTTTCTGTTCGATGGAGGCCTGACATGGCTGCCGCAACTCTCAAACACTTCGTCGTGGCATCGGCCCTGATGTCCGCCGCCATGACCGCTTCCGCACTGACGACCGCGTCGACCACCTATTCCGATCCGGAACTCCAGGCCATGCTGGCGCACAGCCAACGTGCACAGCAGCCGGCCCAACAATCGCCCCAGCACGCGCCGCAAACCGATGCCGCCTCGCAAAAGACGCTGACCATCGGCGTGAGCGATCCGGGTACGAAGCTCATCCTGCCGTGGTTCGTCGCCGACCTGGTCGACGCCGTCAATCAACGCACCTCGCCGCAAGACCTCGCGAAGAAGCTGCGCGACGGCATCTGACAAAGCGATCTCCCCACACGGGGCAGCAACTCCACTGCCCTCATACGGCATCGATCTGCGCCACACCGCCGTCGATGCCGGTGACAAGCCTCCCCTCGCTGGCTTTCTGTCATACCTCTCCCCGCCACACGCTCCAGAGAATGGATGCCGCGCACCAATACTGGGCAAATCGCGCGTTCAATCTTATTCAATTGAGATGGTAATCATCTATCCATCGCAGTAATAAAAACTGCGAGTACAACGCTTTCGAATGGCGCCTTTGCTAAACCTCTTGTCTGTCTCAGCGCATTTTGATTGGAAATTTTCCAGCGTAATTTTCTGTAAACCTTGGCGTCGGATCAAAATTACAAAATCGGAAAATCGAATCAACGCTCCATTGACACCGCTAATTTTGCTTCTATGATTCAACCACTCTTTTGACGCTGACCTGATGGCGACCATCTAGCCGAACACCCAAAAGGTGCCCAGAACGGCCACAGCACAAGCCATCCATGGCCCGACAACGATCCTGATCCGGGAGACAGCATGTTGTCTGCAAGCTTGCAAGAATGCGATAGAACAAGCGCATTACTGGGGCGCATTACCAAAGACGATTTACCGGGCCAGCCACAAACCAAACGAGCGTGCCGCGCCATCTCGCCGCCAAAGCCCACGATGGACCTGATGATCTCCAAGCCGCCACCCTCTGGCGGCCAGGATCAGCCTTAGCGCTTTTCTGCACAGACCGGGCCTCATTGCAAATTCCCGGTCTGTGTAAAACCCGCCGCTAACGCGTCGATCACCTTTAGAAGCGTTCAGGCAATTCTTTTCAGCATGCATTGATTGACGGAGTGAATCCCATGGATGACTCCGATGCATTCACTCGTGCATTTTTTTGCCTATTTTCTGACGGGACTCCCCGCCACGCGGCTTTCTTTGTTCGTATCTCCTCAATAATAGGGATGCAAATGAAACCAACCCGTAATTCCAGTAGTCATGGCTCCGGCCGTTCCGTCCGCACTCCAGCCTGGGGGCGATTGGCGGGCGTCGGTGCACTGCTTGTTGGCATATCGCTTGTCGCAGCGTGCGGGGGCGATGACGGCAGCCCCGTGGCATCCACGGCGAGCGCGACTCAGGCAGACGTGACTGCGAAAACGGTGGAGGCCAACCAGCCTTACGTCGACCCCGTCGCCTATTCGTCCAACGCGGGGGACAGCCTGGCGCTGTCGCAGGTGTCCGAAAAGGCAGCGGTCATGCACTACCAATGGACGGCCGGTGCCACGCCGGTGAACTACACCACCACGACCGGCCACCTGACCGCCTCGGACCCCAACGGCAACCCCGAGGCGACGATGTCGTATGTCGCCTACACCGTGCCCAGCAGCAACGGGCAGGCACGGCCCGTCACCTTCTTCTATAACGGTGGGCCGGGATCTTCGTCGATCTGGCTGCGCCTGGGGTCGTTTGCGCCCACGCGCGTTGCAACGCCTGACCCGCTGCTGACCAATTGGCCGAACTACGCGCTCGTCGACAACGCGCAGAGTCTGATCGACACGACCGACATGGTGTTCATCGATCCACCTGGAACCGGCCTTTCCGAGGCGATCGCGCCGAATACCAACAGCTCGTTCTGGGGCAGCGATGTTGATGTCAACGTCATGCGCGATTTCATCCAGCGCTACCTGACCGTCAATAACCGGAGCAACTCGCCGATCTATCTGTACGGCGAGTCGTACGGCACACCGCGCACCAACATGCTGGCGCTGGCGCTGGAAACGGCCGGCGTGCACCTCACCGGCATCGTGCTGCAATCGTCCATCCTCAACTACTTTGCGGATGCGGTGGAAGCCACGGCTATTGAGAACTCGACCGCCGGGTTGAAGCTCGCGACCGATACGGTGGCGGGCTATTTCCCGGGCTATGCGGCGGTGGCGTCGTATTTCAACCAGGTGTCGCCGGCTCAACCCAACCAAGCTGCGTACGCGCTGCAGTCTGAGCGGTTCGTCACGAACACGTACAGCCAGCTCCAGAAGTATGCGCAGTCGTGGGCGCTCAGCCAGCTCGGCGCTCCAAATGCGCTAGGCCGGCCGGTGTATCCGTCCAGGTCGACCCTGGCCTCGTGGGAGGCGCCGTCCAGCCTGACATTCCAGGCGCTGCAGGGCTACTTCAACAAGAACCCGTTCAACACGTCGCTCTTGCCCGGCACCACGATCGGCCGGTATGACGGCCGTGTCTCGCTACCGAACTCGGATTCACGCCTGGCGAACGATTCGGACCCATCAGACATTCTGATCTCGCAGCCCTTCACCACCGCGTTGCAGACCCAGATGCCGAACTACCTGGGCTACACGGCGCCCAATGCAACCTACGCGCCGCTCAACGACAGCATCATCAACGCGTGGGATTTCTCGCACGACGGTCAACCGCTGCCGGATACGCTGCCCGACCTGCTCGCCGCGCTCCAGATGAACCCGCAGTTGAAGGTGCTGGCTTCCAACGGCTACCACGACCTCGCCACGCCGTTCTTCAGTACCGAAAAAGAACTGGCGCGCCTGCAGACCGTGCAGGGCCTGAACCCCAACCTGCAAGTCACCTTCTATCAAGGCGGACACATGATTTACCTGGATGACGTGGCGCGCCCGCAAATGAAGAACGATCTCGTTGCGTACTTCAACGGGCAGTCCATTCCGTCCGCGCTGACGCTGGCGAAGTTGCCCGCGCCGTGGGCCGACCAGAATCCCGCCGGCACGCCAACGCTGACCGCCGCCGCAAGCTCGGCGCCTAAACTTTGATGGAAGGAGCGATGATCATGTCCCCGATCACTATGCTGCGGCACGTGCTGCCGGCCATTCTTCTCGGTATGGCCGTCGGCCAGGCCCATGCGGCGCCCACCGCCCAATCCGTCGCACCTATCACGCTGCCCAAGGGCGGGCATGGCGTGGATGGCCCGTTCTTTCCCGCCAACCGGCCCCTGCCCGTCGCGCCCACCACCGGCGAGCAACTGCAACAGCAAGCCCAGCAACGCTTGGTGAAACGGCTTAGCGCAAACGCAACGCTCAGCAGCGGCGGCGCGATCACGAAATCGCAGGCACAAGCCAGCGGTCTGGGTTACGTGGCCAAGCACTTCGACCAGATCGACGCGACGCATTCGGGCCGCGTCACGATCAACGATGTGCAGCGCTATGTGCAACAGACCCACTAAGCGCGTCTGACGCACAAGGTCTTCGGACCGTGTGCAAACCGGTGATGCCACACCTGTTGTCTGGGTGTGGCGTCATCGCCCTCAAATTCCCTCGGCTGGGCGACGCAGTGCTGTATATTCATACAGTTATTTTTTGTGATGCCCCGCCGTGCTTTCTGCTTCACCCACTCCTGACACTCGCAGCGCGCCAGCGTACTTGGCCCAACTGAACGACCAGCAGCGCCGCGCGGTCGAGTTCGGCATTTCCGGAGCGGATGCGGCTGAAACCGGCCCACTGCTCGTGCTGGCGGGCGCCGGATCAGGCAAAACGCACACGCTGGGCTGGCGCGTCGCGCATCTCGTCGCCAATGGGGCGGACCCGCAACGCATTCTGCTGCTGACGTTTTCGCGCCGGGCCGCGAGCGAACTGTCCAACCGCGCAGGCCATCTGCTGGCGCGCGCCATGCAGGGTGAACGCACAAGCAGCATGCAAAGTTCCGCCGGCGCGTCATACCAGACCACGCTACCCTGGGCCGGCACCTTCCACGGCATCGGCGCACGCCTGTTGCGCGAATACGCTGAACGCGTCGGCCTCGCGCCCGATTTCACCATCCACGACCGCAGCGACTCCGCCGACCTGCTCAACGTGGTGCGCCACGAGCTGAGCCTCTCGACCAAGGAACGCCGCTTTCCGCTCAAGCAGACGTGCCTGGCCATCTACTCGCGCGCCATCAACGCCGAAAGCCCGCTCAACGCCGTGCTCAAGCACCACTTTCCGTGGTGCGCGATGTGGGAGGCACAATTGCGCACGCTATTCGATGCGTATGTCGAAGCCAAGCAGGCGCAGCACGTGCTCGACTACGACGACCTGCTGCTCTACTGGCACGCGATGGTGTCCGACGCGGAGCTGGCGGCGGAGATCGGCGCGCGCTTCGACCACATCCTCGTCGATGAGTACCAGGATACGAACCGGCTGCAGTCGTCCATCCTGCGTGCGCTGCGCCCGGACGGCCGCGGCGTGACGGTGGTGGGCGATGACGCGCAATCGATCTATGCGTTCCGCGCAGCGACGGTGCGCAATATCCTCGACTTCCCGCGCCATTTCTCGCGGGCGGCGCACACGGTGCTGCTGGAGCGCAACTACCGTTCAACGCAACCGATTCTGGATGCGTCCAACGGTGTGATGCGCTTTGCCACCGAGCGTTTCGCCAAGACGTTGTGGACAGACCGCGCGTCGACGCATCGCCCGCGCTTGATCTCGGTGCGCGATGAGGCCGAGCAGGCGCGCTGCGTGGCCGAGCAGGTGCTGCATCAGCGTGAGGGCGGCCTGGCATTGAAGTCCCAGGCCGTGCTGTTCCGCACCGCAAGCCACAGCGCGCCGCTGGAGATCGAACTCACCCGCCGCAACATCCCGTTCGTGAAATACGGCGGCCTGAAGTTTCTCGAAGCCGCGCATGTGAAAGACGTGCTCTCGGTGCTGCGCTGGGCAGAGAACCCGCGCAATCGCATTGCGGGGTTTCGCGTGATCCAGCTGCTGCCGGGTGCCGGCCCGGCCACGGCCGCCCGCGTGCTCGACGCAATGGCCGAAGCAGCCGACCCGATTGCAGCGCTGCTCGCGCACGAGCCGCCCGCCCGCCTGGCCGGTGACTGGGCGACATTGATGGCGCTGATGCAAACCCTGCGCACCCCGAAAGACAGCCTGGAGTGGGCCAGCGAACTCGAAGCCGTCGGCGCCTGGTACACGCCCCACATGGAACGTCTGCACGACGATGCCGCCGTACGCCAGGGCGATCTGGAACAACTCGCCCGCATGGCAGCCACCTACGCCACGCGCGAGCGCTTCCTCACCGAGATGACGCTCGACCCGCCCGAGCTGACCAGCGATGAATCCGGCGACCCGTACCGCGATGAGGACTACCTGATCCTCTCGACGATCCACTCGTCGAAAGGCCAGGAGTGGAAGGCGGTGTACGTGCTCAATGCGGTAGATGGCTGCATGCCCGCCGACCTGGGTGCCGGCTCGCATGAGGAACTGGAAGAGGAGCGCCGCCTGCTCTACGTGGCGATGACGCGTGCGCGCGAGCATCTCGACATCCTGGTGCCGCAGCGTTTTTACGTCACGCAGCAAACGCCGAATGGTGATCGGCACATCTACGCTTCGCGCACGCGCTTCATTCCGCCGGCGTTGCTGCCATTGTTCGAGGCCTGTGCGTGGCCACCGCCGGAGCCCGGTGCCGACCCGGCTGCGGAAGCCCGTGCCGCCGCCAAGGTGGACCTCACCAAGAAGATGCGCGGCTACTGGCAGAAGTAGTTGGCGCCTATCGTCAATGCGTCAATGCACTTCGATCTCGGGCTGCTTGACGACCTGGGTTGACTCGAAGCGCGAGAGCTGCGCAAAAATCCACGCGGCCGCCGCCGTCATGATGCCCACGCAGACGAATGTCTTGTGGAACGCAGCCAGCGTGTCGCGCCCTTCGGGCCCGGCGGTAAAGTCGGTAAAGCCCGTGAGCAGTGCGCCTGCGGCGGCCACGCCCAGGCTCATCGACAGCATCATCACCATGGACAGCATGCTGTTTCCCGCACTGGCCAGCGGGCCGTTCAGGTCCTTGAGCGTGAGCGTGTTCATCGCCGTGAACTGCATCGAGTTGAAGGTGCCGAACAACGCCAGTTGCACGACACGCAGCCACACCGGCACATCGGGCGTCATCACCGCAAAGCTGGCCATCATCAGGCCGACCATCAACGTGTTCACAAACAGCATGCGCCGATAGCCATACCGCTTGATGGCCCATGTGCCCATCGGCTTGGCGGCCATGCCGGCGGCCGCCACCGGCACCATCATCAAACCGGCCTGCAGCGGCGTATAGCCCAGACTCACCTGGAGCAACAGCGGAATCAGAAACGGCATGCCGCCGCTGCCGATGCGCGCAAACAGGTTGCCGAGCACACCAATCGAAAAACTCGGAATGCTGAACAGCGTGCGCGGAAACAATGGCCCCGCCACGCGCCCCGCGTGCAGCCAGTACGCGGTGAGCGCCGCCAGCCCGAAGACCAGCAGCACGAGCACCGTTGCATGCTGGAAGCCCAATTCCGACAAGCCATCCAAAGAGAACGACACCGCCGCCATGCCAAAGGCCAGCATCAGATAGCCTGACCAATCGAAGCGGCCGTCATCCTCGGCACGCACATCGGGCATCACCTTGAGCGTGACCAGCGCGCCGATCAGGCCCACGGGAATATTGATCAGGAAGATCCAGTGCCACGACACCGCCTGCACCAGCCAGCCTCCCAGCGTCGGGCCGATGAGCGGGCCAATCAGCCCCGGAATGGTGACGAAGCTCATGGCCGGCAAGAACTGCTCGCGCGGCACCACCCGCAGCACCGTCAGCCTGCCCACGGGCATCAGCAGCGCACCACCCACGCCCTGCACCACGCGCGAGGCGATCAGCATCGTCAGGCTGCGAGACTCCGCACACAGCAACGAGCCGAGGGTGAACAAGAAGATGGCCACGAAGAACATCTTGCGCGTGCCGAAGCGATCGGCCAGCCAGCCGGAGGCGGGCATCAGCATGGCGGTCGTCAACGTGTAGGCGATGATGACCGACTGCATCTTCAGCGGGCTTTCCGACAGGCTTCGTGCCATGGCCGGCAAGGCCGTGTTGACGATGGTGGAGTCCAGCGTCTGCATGAATAGACCCATGGCCACTAACCAGAGCAGCGGTTTGAGAGAGGTGTCCACGGAAACGGAAGATGACATGGCAAGGCAGTGGGGCGTGCAGTGGAGCCGCCATTGTGGCGTGCCACGCCCGGGCTCGCAAACGGTGTACCCGGCAAAACGGCGCTGCCTGACCCTACTGGCCGTCCGCCCTACCGCCAACAAGGGCACTGGGCTCTGCCTATACTGGGGTGTTCGCCCCAGTCACTCGTGCCCACCTTCCACCATGACCACTCGTACCGAACGCGACACCTTTGGCCCCATTGAAGTCCCCGCCGATCACCTGTGGGGCGCGCAGACGCAGCGCTCGCTGCAGAACTTCGACATTGCCGGCGACCGCATGCCGCGCGAGCTGATCGACGCGCTCGCCCGCATCAAACGTGCCAGCGCCGCCGTCAACCATCGCCTCGGGCTGCTCTCGGCGGAAAAAGCCAACGCCATCATTGCGGCAGCCGACGAGGTCATCGCCGGCAAGCACCCGAACGAATTCCCACTGGTGGTCTGGCAAACGGGCTCGGGCACGCAGACCAACATGAACATGAACGAGGTGCTCGCCAACCGCGCCAGCGAACTGCTGGGCGGCGAACGCGGCGAAGCGCGCCTCGTCCACCCGAACGACGACGTGAACCGCAGCCAGTCGTCCAACGATGTGTTTCCGACAGCCATGCACGTGGCCGCCGTGACGGCCATCACGCACCACCTGATTCCGTCGCTGCGCACCCTGCGCGAAACGCTCGCGAGAAAAGCGGCAGACTTCGACGACATCATCAAGATCGGCCGCACACATCTGCAAGACGCCACGCCGCTCACGCTCGGTCAGGAGTTCTCGGGCTACGTCGCTCAGTTGCAGCACAACGAAACGCATCTGAACGCCGCGCTGCCACACCTGTGTGAACTCGCGCTGGGTGGTACAGCCGTCGGCACGGGCCTGAACGCACCCGCCGGTTACGCCGAGCAAGTGGCGGCAGAACTCGCGCAACTGACCGGGCTGCCTTTCATTACCTCGCCCAACAAGTTCGAGACCATGGCATCCGCTGACGGCCTGGTGCATGCGCACGGCGCGTTGAAGACGCTGGCCGCCAGCCTCACCAAGATCGCCAACGACATCCGCTGGCTGGCCAGCGGCCCGCGCAGCGGCCTGGGCGAACTGTCCATCCCCGAGAACGAACCAGGCTCGTCCATCATGCCGGGCAAGGTCAACCCCACGCAGAGCGAAGCGGTGACGATGCTGTGCGCGCAAGTGTTCGGCAACGACGTGGCCGTCAACGTGGGCGGTGCGTCGGGCAACTTCGAGCTGAACGTGTTCCGCCCGATGATTGCCTACAACTTCCTGCACAGCGTGCGTCTGCTGGCCGACGGCATGCGCAGCTTCAACGACCACTGCGCCGTGGGCATCGAGCCGAATCGCAGCCGCATCGATGAACTCGTGCAGCGTTCACTGATGCTGGTGACTGCGCTCAACCCGCACATCGGCTACGACAAGTCGGCGCAGATTGCGAAGAAGGCGCACAAGGAAGGCACGAGCCTGCGCGAGGCCGCACTGGCCCTGGGTTACGTCACCGCAGAGCAGTTTGATGCCTGGGTGCGGCCGGAGAACATGGTCGGCCGGTAAGCGGCGGATTGCCTGAGCCCCGCGCGGGCAGCATCAGCGCGGGTTCGGAAAGCGAATGCGGAATTCGGTGTACTCGTGTTCCACCGAGTGGCACGAGATGGCCGCGCCCCAGCTATGCAGCACCTTGCGGCAGAACATCAGCCCGATGCCCGTACCGCGATGCGCGGGGTAGGACACGAACGGCTGGAACATCCGCTTGAGCACACTGGGCGGCACCCCCGCCCCGGTGTCGCGCACCACAATCTCCACCGTTTCCGGTTGCAGCGCATAGCCGATGTGGATACTGCCCTTGCCAACGCGGTGGATGGCCTCCAGCGCGTTCTTGGTCAGGTTGGTGATGATGTGTTCGAACAAGCTGGCGTTGCCCAGCACCTGCACGCCTGCGCTGGGCGCGATGGACACCAGCTCCCGGGTGCCGGGCTCGAACGGGTAGGCGCTGACAGCCGAGCAGATTGCTTCGTGTGGGTCGAACCAGCCGGTGCTGACGGTTTGCGGGTCTTTGGAATTGGCGACCAACAGCTCAATACTGGTGTTGGCACGAGCCACATCGGCACGCATCCGCTCAACCGCCTGCTGCACGCCCCGCAAATCGGGATGATCGACCGGCACCATGTTCGGCAGGCGGTTCTGGATACCTTGTGCCGTCAGCGCGATGCTTGCCAGCGGAGTTCGCAGTTCATGGGCAACGGTGCCCAGCGCCAACTCCATACCGCGCCGCTTCTGTTCCGCCAACACCTGGCGATCCAGCTTGATGATAATGAGCACGGCAATGACAAATGCCAAAATCGGAATTTGCACCAGCAAGGTGTGCCAAGGAAACGTGTCAACGGCGTGGCCGAGCAGAAAAAACAGCGTTGTCGCGGCAATCGCTCCCGTTGTAAGCGAGATCAAGGCAAACGCTGCACCAAAGTGGAACAAAACCACCACCGCGATCATCACGGATTCTGCCCATACCATCGTCCCCGCGTTTTTCAGGTAGAAAAAGATAAAAGCAAAAGGCAACCCGACCGTAATCACGAAGAGCGCGTAAGGCGGCAGCCATTTGTACTGAGACAGCCGGCTTGCAAACAAGAGCGGGATGAACAGCAGCATGCAGGTCAATCGCAACCAAAGGTTCTCATAGGGCTGCGGAAACACGTACCCCCAGATCCAGAAATACAGTGGATGCCCTACCACGCCCAGCACACCCACAAAGCGGATACGCTGCAAGCGTGCGGCACTCTCTTCATCAACGAGTGCCGCTTGCACCAGCGTATTCACTAGATGTTGCCAGCGGCGAACCAACCAGCTGCCTGGGTTATCTGGCAATACCTCGACCTGCTCTGTCGTCATAAGGACTCGGAAAGCTCTCTAAATGGGTCAGCTGGAGCGGCTCGCCTCGCCCGTCGTGTCGAGGGCCAGTCGTCCAGCCCCACTTGGTCACGAATGTCCCCCAGCACGCTTAATAAACGCTGGATATCTGCCGCGGCAATTTTGGCATGCAGCGTCAAGCGGATTAACGCTCGATTTTTAGGTGTCGCAGGCGCACAGAATACCGCGCCAAATATGCCATTGGACTGCAATGCGTCACGAAGAATCTTCACCTGCGGTTCCGAGCCGGCTTCCAGCGCAATGATCTGCTCGGTACCTTGCCCAATGTTGTAACCCAACTCGGCAATACCGGTTCTGACCGAACGCGTAATCGCATGGAGTTTCTGCCGACGATCATCCGCGGCGGCAATGAAGTCCACCGCAGAATCAAACCAAGCCAGTTCATGGCGCAGGAGTCCCGAACTAAAGATAGCCGGGCGAGCCTCCACGGTGAAGAATTCCTTGAACGTGCCGCTGCAAGCGACGAATCCCGCCCGACCAGCAAACGCCTTGGCGAGCGACGCGGTCCGAAAGTGCACCTTCGCCTCAAGGCCAAACTCCACCACCAGGCCCGCGCCACGCGGCCCGTGCGTACCCAGCGAGTGAGATTCGTCCACGACAAGCACCGACCCGCTGGATTCCGCCAACGACGCGACTTCCGACAGCGGGGCCACACTGCCGGTCGTACTGTAGATGGCATCCACCACAATGATGCCGGGCCCATGGCTCTCCAGTTGCCGCCTCAGGTGGTCCATGTCGTTGTGACGGAACGGAACGGCCTGCGCTTGCGCGGCATGAATTCCTTCCCATAGGGACGCATGTGCATGCATATCCACGTAGACCGGCACGCCCGGCCCGGCGATGCACTGGATCAGCCCCACATTGGCGGCCCACCCCGACTGCGCAATCAAACCGGCCTCGGCCCGCATCAGCTTGGCCAGTCGGGCTTCCAGCCGGCTCTGCGGCGTGTCGCCATGCTGAAACACCGCGGACATCAACACTTCATGCTCATGCCCAAGGAGTGCGCGCGCCTGTGCGCGGACAAGCGGACGCTCGCCGAGGAGACACAAATAATCGTTGCTGTTCAGCAGCAACGCGTCTGGACCGGGCGTCAACCCGTGCAGCAGGTGGTCGCCGCCCCAGAGTTTTCCCATACGTTCATCGAAATGACACCGCATGCGGGCCTCGATCCACTCCGGCAATGCCGGCGGCGCAAAAGGCTTGGGAACTAGTGAAGATGGGACGTGCGTGGGCAGTGTGGTCATGAAGGCCTCGTCGGTTGATGGAAAAACCGATGGCCTTGCATCCGCCATCGGAATGCAACCCGAAGTACCACTCTGCCTGTCATGCGTGAAATATGAACAGGCTGAAATGTGAATTAGACCAAAAGGTCTAGACCCCTCATCAACCGCGCCGCATGACGCGCACATCCACACGCGCCGGCATCAATGCCCGCTCAAATACCGCACGCGCGGCATGCGTCGTGCCCGTACCACACATGAACGCATCCACGGCGGCGAAACCATGTTCCGGCCAGGTATGGATGGAGAGGTGCGACTCCGCCAGCAGCAGCACGCCGGTCACCCCGCCCTGTTCTCCTGCCGGCAAACCGGCACGCAGCGAATCAAAGCGGTGCAGGTGCGCATGCAAGATGGTGGCACCCAGTGCAGCGGCAGCCGCACGCAAGGTGGCTTCCAGCGCGGCCGCGTCACGCAGCAGGTCTGGCGCCACGCCGTACAGATCGAGCAGCAGATGCTCACCCACTGCGGCAAGTGCATCGGCCATGGAGGGTGGCACGTCCGTGCGCGTCACTTGTGGCCCCCACTGAAGCCCCCGCCATAACCGCTGCCGCCGGACGAACCGCCCCAGTAAGACGACCCGCTCGAGCTATTGCCGTACGACGGCGTGCGGGGCGCGGCAAACCCCGCCTTCCAGTCCATGTACGTCGCACCGATGACCACCGCCACGGCATAGAGGACGAACCACCCCTTCATTCGCCACCCCCAACCTTGGCAACCAGCCACGCCGGCACAATGAGCAACAGCGCCGCAAAGAACGTGATCACAAACACCGACCCCGGCGCCATGAAAAACGGCACCAGATTCAGCAGGCCCAGCAGCACGCACGCCACCACGGCCACCGTCATGTAGTTCGACGACGATTCCTCGACCGGCTCCGGCACCACCTTGCCGAACCATGCCTTGATCTGCGCGGCGCTGACCGGCGTGCTTTTGGACCACGTCAGCTCATGCGCATCGCTCTCGGCAGCGAGGCTTTCCTGACCGGCGGTGTATTCCACCACGCGCGTCTGGTCGCCTGCCTGCACGCGCCAGTTGAACGCGCCGGCGGCGTAGGTCACGCGGGCGGTGTAGTCGTCGTCGCGGGTGTATTGCGTATTGCCGAGCGTGGCTTTGCGGCCGTCGGTCTGGGTGGGCCAGCGGTCGAGCACGTTGGCGCGGAACCAGCCGTCATCGGTTTCGACCATCCACGTAAAGCCGCGCTTGGGCGTGTACAGCAGGTATTCAAACCACTCGCCGCCGCCGTCGACCACCGTGCGGCGCATCACGCCGATCACCTGCCACTGCTGACCATCGATGAGCGCCTTGTCGCCCAATTCCAGCGTGGTGGCAACCTGCGGCACGGACCGCGCGCGGGCGATGATTTCGCCGCGCGGTGTGGCTGCATCGATGGCCGCGCCGCAGCCGGGGCACAGCACGTGGCCGGTCATGCCGGGGCTGAACGGAATCGACGTGCCGCACTGCGGGCAATCGAGGTTGGTAAGTTTGCGCGGAACGCGGCCGGCGGTTTCCTTGATCTCGGCGTCGGTACGCAGGAGCTGGCACTTGAGCAACTCCAGCGTGGTCGCCTCGCCCACGTAGAGCGTGGGGGCCGTGCCGTCGGAATAGTCCAGCGTGATGAATGCATCATCGCGGCGGCCATCGGCCACCTTGGCGTGCCAGCCTTCGCCCACGCGGAACGGCAATTCGCCCTGCCCGCCGGTGCAATCGGCTTCGCGCACGTCGGACAGCGTGAACGGCTTGCCTTCCGCCTCGTAGAGCAGGCCCGGCCGCAGCGCTTCAAAGGCAACGGCGTTGGCCGGGGTGCCGCGCGAAAAGGTGATCGTCACCTGCCCAGACGCTTCCGCCAGCCAGCCATCCGTGCCGTCATCGAAGAGGATGTACCACTCGTTCCAGAAACCCGCGTCGTAGCGCAGCTGGATGCGGCCGACCACGGTGAAGGCCTTGTTCTTGTAGCGCCCGGTGGTGCCGATCTGCACGCGTGCGTAGTCCTCCAGTACGGCGGACATCTTGCCGATGTCGGACAGCGTCTCGCCGTCGCGCAGCAGCGTGCTTTTGCAGAAGCTGCACACCGTCATGACGGCGGCGGCAGACTTCAGTTCCACCGGCGCGCCACACGCCGGGCAGTTGGCATGAAACATGGTCAGGTCGTTCGATCGCGCAAAACATTGCGCAGAAAAACGGGCGGCCAGCGATGCCGCCCGATCATCCGATCCGTCCGGCTGAGGATCAGCCTCCGGTCAGCGCCTTGAGCACGGCAGCCTTGCCGGCATCAAAGTCAGCCTGCGTGATGAGGCCCTTGTCGAGCAGTTCCTTGAGCTTGGCCAGGCGTGCGGTGGGGTCGTCTGCTGCCGGCGCGGCCGGTGCAGCGGCGGGCGGCTGTGCAGCGGGGGCTGCGCCAGCGTTACCCTGAACCGCAGTGCGCAGGCTGTCAGCCATCGCCTGGCCCATCGCCAAGCCTGCAGCCAAGCCAGCGCCCGTGCCGGCGATGCCACCTTCGTTGCGCGCGGCCAGGGGCAGCGATTCGGCCGTCTGGTACTGCGTGAAGCGCTGCATGTCGCCGGTCATGTCCATGCTGATGCGGCGGTCCAGCGCGGCCTGCAGTTCGTCCGGCAACGTGACGCTGGACACTTGGAAGCTATCCAGCGCCAGGCCGTATTGCGTGAACTGCGGCAGCAACGCCTCGCGCACCTTGTTCGACATCAGCATCTGGTTGGCTGCCAGATCCAGGAACGGCACACCGGATTCGCCAAACGCCGTGGCCATTGCCCCCATGATGACGGGCGCGAGTTGCGCTTCCACTTCATCGACGGTGTAGATATCGCGCGTGCCGCTCACCTGCTGGTAGAACAGTTTCGGATCGGCCACATGGTAGGCATACACGCCAAAGGCACGTAGGCGGATCATGCCGAAATCCTTGTCGCGCACCGTCACCGGCTGCGGCGTGCCCCAGCGGCGGCCGAGCTGCTGGCGCGTGCTGAAGTAATAAACATCGGACTTGAAGGGGGACTCGAACAGCTTGTCCCAGTTCTTCAGATACGTAAGGACGGGCAGCGTCTGCGTCGTCAGCTTGAAGGTGCCGGCGCTGAACACATCGGCGATCTGGCCTTCGTTCACGAACATCGCCATCTGCGAGTCGCGCACGACCAGGGTGCCGCCGTTCTGGATTTCCATGTCCTGCATCGGATAGCGCCAGGCGAGCACGCCGTCTTCGCTCTCCGTCCACTGCAGGATGTCAATAAACTGCTTCTTGATAAAACTGGACAGGCTCACAGCAAACTCCTTCGCGATGATTCGCGGGGCAGGAAGAAATCAGGAAATCAGGACAGGCAGGCCGCGTTGATCACACCAACGGCCAGCGCGCTCACGCCAAACAGCATACCGGCGGCGATGTTGTTGTGCTCGATCTGCAGGCGGTAGTCCGGCATCAGCCGCGTCAGCACGAGGAAGACAATCAACTGCACGATCGACGCCATCACCGCCCAGAACAGGAACGGCACCAGACCATCGGCATGCGTGATGCTCGACGCGATGGTCAGCACGAAGCCCAGCAGCGCACCGGCCAGCGACAGCGCCGCAGCAATATTGCCCTCGCGGATCAGCTTGAACTCGTCATACGGCGTCAGGCGCAGGTAGACGAAAAAGAAGCCGGAAAACACCACGGCGCCCGCCAGCAGATGCGAGGCGTAGGCGATCACGGAAGCAGTCATGTCGGGCATGGCAGATAGGGCCAAAAGCGGGCCTGGCAGTGCATAGGTGGCGCCACTATAGCGGCTCATGCGTCGCTTGCGTACCCCCCATTCTGTTGCACGCAATGCGCTCGCGGCAACGCGAAAAAGACGGCACAATCGCGCTCGCCATTGGCGCCCGCCGTTTATTAACACTTCGTCATTTTCCTCACGCACTGCATGCCAACGCCGCAGCCCGACGCCACCTACGAACCCGCGCAACCGGCCGGTCGCGGCAATGCCTTGCTGGTCCTGGCCGTCTTCGTGGTCGCGTCGTGCGGGCTGGCTTATGAGTTGATTGCCGGCGCACTGGCTTCGTACCTGCTGGGCGATTCCATCCTGCAGTTCTCCTCCATCATCGGCGCCTACCTGTTTGCGATGGGCATCGGCTCGTGGCTCTCGCGCTATGTGGCGGATGACGCGCTGCTGGCACGCTTTGTCGATCTGGAACTGCTGGTGGGGCTGTTTGGCGGCGTGTCTGCGGCGGCGCTGTTTGTGTTGTTTGCGGTGGAATCGGCGCCGTTCCGGCTGGTGCTGTATGCGCTGGTGGCGGTGATCGGCGTGCTGGTGGGCATGGAGATTCCGCTGGTGATGCGCATGCTGCACCGCCGGCAGGCCAAGTTCTCCGACTTAGTGAGCCGCGTGCTGACGTTCGATTACCTGGGCGCCCTGGCCGTGTCGCTGCTATTTCCGCTGGTGCTAGCGCCGCGCCTTGGGCTGGTGCGCACGGGCTTCCTGTTCGGGCTGTTCAATACGGCGATTGCGGTTTGGACGCTGTGGCACTTCCGTGCCGAGCTGGGGCTTACGGCCCGCATGCGCATGGCGATGGCGTGGCGCGCGGGTGCCGTGGCAGCGGCGTTGCTGGCGGGCTTCGGTGCCTCCGATAAGCTCACGCACTGGTCCGAACGCGCGCTCTTCGGCGACGAGATCATCCACGCGATCTCGTCTCCGTATCAGCGGCTGGTGGTGACGCGCTGGAAGGACGACCTGCGCCTCTACATCAACGGCAACCTGCAGTTTTCCTCGCGCGACGAATACCGCTATCACGAGGCCTTGGTGCTGCCCGCGCTGGAATCCGCGCGCGGCGCGCGGCGCGTGCTGGTGCTGGGCGGTGGCGATGGCCTGGCGCTGCGGCAGATCCTGAAGTACCCGCAAATCGAACACGTCACGCTGGTCGATCTGGACCCGCGCATGACGAACCTGTTTTCGCACGCGGAAGCGTTGGTCGCGCTCAACCAGCATGCCTTCAGCGACCCGCGCGTGACGGTGGTGAATGCCGATGCGGGACAATGGCTGCAGACTGCCACCGACATGTTCGATGTGGCCATCGTCGACTTTCCGGACCCGTCCAACTTCAGCATCGGCAAGCTGTATTCGGTGCCGTTCTATCGGTTGCTGTCGCGGCACGTGGCGGACACCGGGCTGGTGGTCATTCAGGCCACATCGCCCTACTTTGCGCCGCGCTCGTATTGGTGCGTGGATGCGACCTTGAAGGAAGCTGGCTATCGCACGTGGCCCTATCACGCGCTGGTGCCGTCGTTTGGCGAATGGGGGTTCATCCTCGCTGCACCGGGGCGGGCGGACTTCCAACCGCCCACGTCGTATCGCGTGCCGACACGCTTTCTGGACGCCGACACCACGCACCAGATGTTCAGCTTCGCGCCAGACATGCCGCGCCCGCAGGTGGAGCCAAACCGGCTGAACAATCAATCGCTGGTGCGGTACTTTGAAGAAGACTGGCACGGCGTGCTGCGCTGATGACGACACGACGCAGCTTTCTGATCGGTGCGGCAACAGCCGGCGTCGCAGCGGCCGGTGCCGCTTCGTGGGCAGGCTTTCGCGCACTGACCGAGGTCACACCGAATGTGCGCATGCCCGGTCAGGCGGCCGGGCATCAGTTGCGCGATCTACGCACCTTGCCTGCGCCATCGGAAACGCGACGCGTGGGCGTAGCCATCTGCGGCAGCGGCATCGGCGGATTGAGTTGCGCGTGGCGCCTGGCAAGAAGCGGCCGGCGCGATGTGGTGGTCGTGGAAGGGCCGGAGCGCTACGGCAATGCAGCCGGTGGCGCATTTGGCGCCCAACGCTTTCCGACGGGCGCGCACTACCTGCCGCTGCCGTCGATGGAATCGACGCACGTGCGCGAGATGCTGGCCGACTTTGGCGTGATCGAGCGCGATCCGTTTGCGCTGCGCCCAACGTATGACGAACGCGTGCTCGTTCACGCGCCCGATGAACGCCTGTGGCTCGGCAATCGCTGGCAAGACGGCTTCGTGCCGCACGAGGGCATCACGCCCGAAGAGCGCGCCGAGCACACCCGCTTCTTCGCCCACATCGACCGCCTGCGGGGGACCACCGGCAACGATGGCCGCCGCATCTTTACCGTACCAACGGCGCTTGCATCCGCCGACCCCGCCTGGCGCGCGCTTGATGCCCTCACCTTCCGCGAATGGCTGCACCGCGAGGGCTACCACGCCGCCACGCTGCACTGGTACGCCGACTACTGCTGCCGCGACGATTACGGCGCCACCGCAGACCACGTCTCCGCCTGGGCCGGCATTGCCTACTTCGCCAGCCGCGGCGGCATGGCCAGCAATGCCGAGCAAGGCACAGTGCTCACGTGGCCGGAGGGGCTGGACTGGATGGCCGAACGGCTCTTTGAAGCCGCCGGGCTGAACGAACCGGGCCGCCTGCTGCCCGGCAGCGCCGCGCGCATCGGCACCACGCACGAAGCCGGCGCCCGAGTCTCCATCGATGTGCTGCAATCTGACGGCCGCGTCGTGCGGCTGCTGGCGGATCACGTGGTCAGCGCGATGCCGTTGCACGTCGCCAAACATATCGTCGAAAGCTTTGACGTGCCCGCCGCCGAGTTGCCTGAAGCCGCGCCGTGGCTGCTCGCCAACCTGTTGATCGAAGGCTTTCCACCCGAGCATGACGACACGCCGCTCGCCTGGGACAACGTGGTGTATCGCGGCACGGGCCTCGGCTATGTAGTGGCGAATCATCAGGACATCCGCGTCGGGCCGCCCGCACAGAGCGTGTTCACGGCCTATGTGGCGCTGTCGGACATGACGCCCAAGGCCGCGCGCGAATGGTTATTGAAGGCGCCGCCGCAGGCGCTGCTGGACCGCGCACTGGCCGATCTCGATACGGTGTACGGCATCCGCCTGCGCACGCAGATCCGCCGCGCAGATTTGACGCTGCGTGGGCACGCCATGGCGATTCCCACGCCGGGTTTTCTCTCGCGGCCGGGCATCGCACGCCTTCGCGAGAGCGCCGGGCCGATCCACTATGCGCATGCGGATCTGTCCGGCTACTCGGTGTTTGAAGAAGCCGCGTGGTGGGGTGATCGCGCGGCGCAGCGAATCGCAGCGGGCTGACTCACAACGCTGGGGCATCATCACAGCCCAAGTCGTCAGTGACTAACCGCCAACAGCCGGCTGCGGTCGTTTGAACGTCTTTCGTGCGCGGTGAACATGCTGGCGGACGACGCACGCATCGGCGTGATCGTTCACGAGCCCCATTGCCTGCATGAAGGCATAGACAGTCGTGGGGCCAACAAACTTCCAGCCCCGCTTTTTCAGGTCCTTCGACAAGGCTTGCGACTCCGCAGACACCGATACCGTCTGCGGTTCAGCTAGCTTGTCGGCATCGGGTTCATAGCGCCAAAAGAACGCTGCCAGCGACCCATGTTGCTCAGCCAGCTCCAGCGCCCGGCGCGCATTGTTGATGACGGCTTCGATCTTGCCGCGATGCCGCACGATGCCTTCGTCCTGCAGCAGCCGCAGCACATCGTGCTCGGTAAAGTGTGCGACGCGATTGAAATCGAAATCGAGGAACGCCGCGCGAAAGTTTTCGCGCTTGGCCAAGATCGTTCGCCAACTGAGCCCGGACTGAAACCCCTCCAGACAGAGTTTCTCGAACAGACGGCGATCGTCCGAAACCGGGAAACCCCACTCGGTATCGTGATACCTAAAAAACTCCGGCGCTGCGGCACACCAGTGGCAGCGCGGTTGTCCGTCGGGGCCTTGTGTCGTGGTGTTCATTGGCTCTCCTGCAGTGAAACCTTCGACGCTGTGCCGAGCAGGAAGCTCAGTCGTTCATCGGTGGCCGATGGCGCGACCTCAACGATCTCGGCGCGCACAACGTCCTCCGACACAAAAGGATCCTCGTCCACCCTTGCCTGGAGTTCGGCCAGGGTCGTGGCATGCGCAACGATCACGCCGCCTGCCTGCGGCTGCAGACTCCCAGCGAGCAAAAAGACACCATCGTCAAAGCCTTGCTGAAGCCAGGCTTTGTGACCCGACATGAGCCGCCCGGCGTGGCTCCGATGGGTGGAAAACCTCAGAAACACAATAAACACACGCCCTCCCTTGTCGATGTTCTGCTTAGAGATTCGTCAGCCCGGGTCCCTCTGCACCTGTCCTGCGATGGCATCCAGCCAGGCACACATGTGCTCGACTTCCTGTTGGATGAATCGCTCGTCTTGGTAGGTGGCGGCGAGCACGGCCACGCCCTGGCTGAACACCAGCACATGCATCGCCAATGCGTCTGCATCAGCCTCATGTCCGAGCAGACTGAACTGTCGGCGCAGCCAGGCACGGAACAGCGTCATGACCTTATTGGCCTCGTCCCGTGAACCGTGCGCGGATTTGGCCAGTTCCATGCACAGGGTGCCCACCGGACAGCCGTGCCGCATGATCTTGGCCTGATTCGTCACCAGGATCCGAATAAAGCTGCGAATGCACGCCGCCGGCCCGGCGCCTTGCTCCTCCCAGGCCTGAAGCAATCGCTGGGTATTGGCGAGCCGCGCCTCGATGACGGCATCCAGGATCTCGTCCTTGGACTTGAAGTGGTAATAGAAATTGCCGCGTGAAATACCGACGCTGTCGGCAATAGCGGTAAAGGAGGTCAGTTCGTAGCCGTGTTCATAAAACAGCCGGTCGGCTTCCGCGACGATTCGCTCGCGGGTTGTCGGTTCAGGCATGGGGCTACGCTCCGGTATGGCATCGTGCAGGCTTCCGGTCTCACTAGGACACGCGTCCTATGCCGTGACGCGCATAATAGGACAATCATCCTATTCAGACAACCCATCCTTTGACGTGCCCCTTCCCGACTGACCGGGGAGACGTTCTATGGGGCTTTGAACGGCTTGTCGCCCTTCCATTCGGGCCGGAAGCACGTTGAGACTGGCCTAAGCGTCACCGTGGTATCTACTGCGGTGCAACGGTCACCGTGCAGCAACTGCAAGAGATGGCTGCACGGTTGGACTGACCAATCGATCGTGCTTTAGCCCTGACGCGACCACAGCGTGCGGCCAAAGAACGTGAGGGCGCGGTCCCACGCATGCTGCGCCCACACCGGGTCGTACTGCGTGATGGCGATACGGTTCTCGCCGACCGCCGTTTCGTTGGCGAAGGCGTGGTGCGCGAGGTAGCGGTGGAACTCGACATCGACGCCGGCATCGACAAGCTTCTTTTCCAGCGCGTCAACCGTTTCGATGTTGAAGGCGGTGTCTTGCGTGCCCCAGTGACCCTGCACCGGCACCTTGATCTTCGAGGCATCGATGTACTCGAGCGGCGGAAAGCCATACCAAACCACACCGGCTGCGGCTTCAGGCACGTTGCACAGCGCCAGCAGCGTGAGTGCGCCGCCCATGCAGTAGCCCGTCACGCCCACACGGTCGCAAGTCTGTTTGAGGTATTGCACGGCGCCGCGCACGTCCTGCGTGGCCGCATCGCCAAAGTTCAGATTGCTCATCAGGTGGTGTGCCTCTTCCTCCTCCACCGTCATGGTGCCGCGATACAAGTCTGGCACCAGCGCCACATAACCGGCGCGCGCCAGGCGGTCGGCCACGCCTTTGATCTGATTGTTCAGGCCCCACCACTCCTGGATGACGACGATGCCGGGCGCCCCCTCCGCCTTGGCTGGCTTGGCAAGGTAGCCCTTCAACTCCTGCCCGTCGGGGCGGTTGAACGAAATCATGGATCCTTGGGTTGCAGTCATGCGATGGCTCCTCTATCTGAAACGAACGAAAACAAGCCCACAAGCATAGCCCTTACCGAAGAAAGTTTCAGGTGCGCGGCCGCTATTTCCGTGTTCGGAGCGTCTATCATCCGCAAACGTTCCTCTCACGCGATTGCCATGATCAAAACCCTTGCCCTGGTCGCCTATCTGCTGGTGCTGCTCATCCACGTCTATATCGTGGTGCTCGAAATGGTGCTCTGGAAGACGCGCGGCCCGAAGGTGTTCCGCATGACGCCCGAAAAGGCTGCCGAGACCGCAGCCATGGCGTCCAACCAAGGCTTGTACAACGGCTTTCTCGTCGCCGCACTGGTGATTGGGCTGGTGGCGCCGAACCCGGTCGTCAACGCCGCATTTGCGCTGTTCGGGTTGATCTGCGTGGCGGTGGCGGGCGTCTGGGGGGCCATTACTGTCAGCCGGCGGATTCTTTATGTGCAGACGGTGCCCGCCGTTGTGGCGCTGGTGCTGCCGTTGTTTGCCTGACCGCCCTCGCTAAGGCTTGGCGCCGCCTGGCGTCGCAGCCCCTTTGTGAAACAGCGCATACGGCACACCTCGCTCCGGGTGTGCCGTCGTCTCGTTGATGAAGCGCTCGACATCTGGCACGTCGCGCAGCGCGGTCATGAACGGCTCGAACGCGTAGCCCGGCGCCACGCAGCCCTGCACGAGCATCCAGCGCTGCCATATCGTCACCCACAGCGTGGTGTTCTGCTTCCAGCCGGGCACATGGATGGCCATCCACTGCAGGCGCCGCTTCGCCGTGTCGGCAATCTCGTCGTCGTACGAAAACGCATTGGGCAAGCGGCAGCGCCCCTCGACCCAGCAGTGGTTGCCATGCTCGATGCGGTGGTGGGAATCGCGCTTCCATTCGGCTTCGCTGATGCGCGGGCCGGCGGGCTCCGGGCAATTGGCCACACCCGACGAGATCTGGAAGAACGGATCGTGGCCGCGGTTCTGCAGGTCGTCTTCGGCGTGGGCGCAAGGCATGGCCAGCAGTACCAGGGCAAGATAGCGCAGCGGGATCGTCACGGGGCCTCCTCGCCTGCAGGGGCGTCGGCTTGAGCAATGCAGCAAAGGATAGGCGCAAAGTGGCGCACCAACCAGGTGCCGAACACCACTGCCGAAATGCCTCAACCCGCCTACCTCGACTTCACATGCGCCGCGAGCATCGAGGCAAACACATCCTGCAAGTCGGTCTTGCCAAAACGCTGCTCGGACACGCCTTTCTCGACGTCGATTTGCCCTGCATTCACCGCGTCGTACAACTCGATGATGAGTTGCGCGTGGTTGGCACTCAGCCCAGCACGCTGCAGCATGGGGGCCCAGGCGGCGCGCGGCACGGCTTCCGCGACGATGTCGCGGCCGATGACCGCGCTGAAGGCACGCGCCACTTCGATCAGGGTCACCCGGCGCGGGCCTTCTATGCTGACGATGCGCGGTGACCTGCCCGACGGGCCTTCCACCAGCAGCTCGGCGGCCAACGCACCAACGTCCTGCGTTGCAACGGTTGCAAAAGCACGATCCAGCGGTTGATGCAGGCTGGGCAACCGCCCCGCCGCCAACATGACGGGCAGCATCGCCGCCCAGTTCTCCGCGTGCTCGGCCGACCGCAGCAGGGTGAGGTGCGTGGCCAGCGGTTTCAGCCGCTCTTCCAGCAGATGGAACAGCCCCGTGAGGCCGGTGCCGCGGTCCAGTTCCGCGCCGTAGTCGGACAAGGCCAGCACCGCCCGGGGTGGGTCAGCGCGCAGCGCGTTGGCGGCCACGTCGATCATGCGTTGCATGGTCGAAGCCGGGTCGGCATCACCCACCGGCACCGGGCACAGAATCTGTACCGCCTCGGCGCCCTTGATGGCCGACGCGACGGAGGCCGGATCTGTCAGGTCAGCCATGGCGATGTCGCAGCCGATCTTGGCAAGCGCCTCGCCCTGCCGCATATGACGTACTACCGCACGCACCGGACGGCCCACATTGCGCAATGCCGTGGCGGTAACGTGGCCGACCTTGCCCGATGCTCCAAAGATGACAAACATGCTCGCGCTCCTATCAGGTGTGAGACGCGAGCTTAGGGCCCCCTCGCAAGACGCACTTGCAGGAACGGAGGAATCTGGCAGGTTTGGAGGATCGACTATGCAGCGAACGTATCTGCGGACACGGCCGCCACCCGGCCCGCACGGGCGATGTCGCGCGGCGTCACGCCAAGCAGCCGCTGCATCCACTGCGTCATATGACTCTGGTGCGCAAAGCCGACGTCCAGCGCGATCTGCGATGCGCTCCGCCGGCTCTCCAGCAGCAGCGTCTTTGCGCGCTCCACCCGGCGCTGCACAACGTAGCGATGAACAGGCACACCCAGCGTGGCGCGAAACAGCACGTTGAAATGCGGCACGCTCAGGCCAGCCTGTGCGGCCAGCTCGGCAAGCGTCAACCGCTGGTGCAGATGGGCCTCAATGTACTCAATCACGCGTGCGGCCACGCGGGGCGCCAGTGTCTGCGCGCTGTTGGCTCTGCCGGAAACGGCATCCCGGCTGCTCCTCAGCAGGCGGACCACGAGCGCCGTGCACAGGCTTTCCGCGTAGAGCGCGTCGGAGGTGTCTTCCGCCTCCAGTTCGGCGCCCAGCGCCGCGGCCAGGTGCTGCACACGCGTGTCGCGCCATTGCAGACGCGGGGTGATCTCCGCCGCCCGCAAGCCGACCTGCTCGCCGATGCGTCGCACAAACCCATCGCTGATGGCGATGCGGAGAATTCGACAATCGCCATCGTCGGTCCACATACCAGGCATCCCGGCGGGGATCACGTCCGCATCGCCGTGCGCCTGGATGCGCGAATAGCGGCGGCCATCGCACACACAGTTCGCGCGCACGGGCGCACCGACATGCACGTTGATGCGGTGATCCACCATCGCCGGCACCCGATATGTGCCCGGGCGGATGCCAAGCAGCGTGGCGGCAAAACCGTCCCAGCCGAGGCCCTCGCTGGAGCGCAGGCTGACGGGAGCGGGTTCAAGCAAGGCGGTAGGCGTGACGGCGTTCATGGCAGTAGGTGAACAGTGATCGCGCCGTTATTCTGCTACCAACGCTGCGCCCCGGCATTGCCATGGAGAAGATCAAGCCCGCGCCGGATATTGCGCCAGCACCTTCTCGCGGATCGACGGCTTGATGTTCGCCAGCGACATGTCGCCGTGGTAGTGCGCCACCACGCGCGGATTCATCACGCGGAACCACAACGGCGGCACATAGGCGATCAGGATCATCGCCGCATAACCGGCCGGCAACTGCGGTGAATGTTCGAAATGACGCAGCGCCTGGAACGAGCGCGTGGGGTTGGCGTGGTGATCGGCGTGCCGCTGCAGTTGATACAGGAACAGGTTGGTCACCACGTGATTGCTGTTCCAGGAGTGCTGCGGCGTGCAGCGCTCATAGCGGCCGCTGGGCAACTGCTGGCGGCACAGGCCGTAGTGCTCCAGGTAGTTCACCACCTCCAACAGCGAGGCGCCGTACACGGCCTGGATGATCAGGAACGGCACTGCCTTGAGCCCCACAAACGCAATGCACACGCCCCACAGCACCACCGTCATCGCCCAGGCGTTGAGCACGTCATTGCGCCATAACCAGACTGAATGGCCGTGCTGCTCCAACCGACGCTTTTCCAACGCCCACGCCGATTTGACGCTGCCCACCACCGTGCGCGGCAGGAACTCCCAGAACGATTCGCCATAGCGCGCGCTTGCCGGATCTGCCGGCGTGGCCACCCGCACGTGGTGGCCGCGATTGTGTTCTACAAAGAAGTGCCCGTAAGCGACCGGCGCGAGCGTGATCTTCGCCAGCCAGCGCTCGAACCCATCGGTCTTATGCCCCAGTTCGTGCGCGGTATTGATGGAAATGCCCGTCACCACGCCCACCGAAAACGCGAACGCAATGTAGTCGTACCAGGGGAGCTCATACGTGCGCAGCACCCACATCGCCACGGCAAAGCTCACGTAGAGCACCGTGGTGGCCAGATAGACGATGCGGCGGTAATAGCGTTGCTTTTCCAGGACGGGGACGACGTCTTCGGGCGGGTTGTCGCGGTCGTCTCCAATCAGAAAATCGAGCAGCGGGATGACGGTGAACACGATGAACGGCCCCGCCCACCACGCCGGATGCCACCCCGTGGCGAGCGCCGAAACGGCAGCGACGATGGGCAGCGTGATGGTGAGCGCGCCGAGCATCCACAGATAGCGCTTGCCGTCGGTCCATTCCGCGGACGCGACCATGCCGGGTGTTGCCATTGTCTTCCTCCTGTTTTGCCCCGCTGGGTAGCTTGGCTTTGTGCGCACATGCGTGCGCCGCCGGGGTCTTGCCCGACGCCTGTTTTATAGGCGCGGCAGGGGGAGAGTCCAATGGCAGAAACTAGGGACGCGCTTCCAAACAAAGCGGCTACTGCGCAGCCCTTCGCAGGCAGGAAAAAGGCAAGTGATTGAAACGGGCGATTTAGAAACGGTCGTTCGATTTTGGTGCGGCGCAACTCACCAATGTGGTATTCAGGCGCCCTTGATGCCGAAGCGACGGCGCAAACGCCCGCGAACGTAGGAGACGAAAATCAGGCCAACGTGTGAAGAAACACGTTGACCGCATCGAGCACGGTCGATTCCTGCTCCCGGTGCGGCACGTGCCCGCAATGCTGCACCAGCTTGAGCGTGGCCGGCGCCCCAGCCAGCGTGACGATGCGCTCGGGCTGGGCGGTCGAGCCGTATTCGTCTTCCGTGCCATGCAGTGCCAGCACGGGGCTGCGCACAGCGAGCAGCACATCATCGAGACACCACTGCGCAAACGCCGGCGATAGCCACGTGTTCACCCAGGCATCCAGCACCCATTGCGCCTTGTCACCGTGATACCGCTCCAGCCGGCTCATCTGCCCAGGCTGGGCAAACTGCGCCTGGGCGACGCGGATGCCTTCACGCGTCTGCTCTTCCACAAACGCCTGCGCAGACTCGGTGATCAAGCCCGCGCAGCGGTCCGGATAGGCCGCCGCAATCGAGACCGCCATACCACCGCCCACGCTGTGGCCGAAGACGATGAAGCGATCAACGCCAAGCTGCTCGATCAGCGCGGCAAAGCCGCCGTACGCTTCCTGCTGAATGAACGCAGGATCAAGCTGCCCCGCAACAGCATCAGACTTGCCGAAGCCCAGCCTGTCATAGGCGATGACCGCATGCCCGGTGGACTGTGACAGGCGCTGTGGGAAATCGCGCCACAGCTCAACGCAGCCGAGCGAATCGTGCAGCAGCACGATGGGGGGCTTGGCGACATCGTCCAACGGGCCGCCCCATTGCTTGGCATAAAGAAGGCCATCCGGCGTGGTGATCCACGCCTCGATGCCGTCAGCGGAAAGCGTGGAAAGCGATGCAGCCATCCCGGGCTCAGAACACGCGGTCGAGCCAGCCGTGCGGGTCCGGCGCACGGCCGTTCTGCAGCTCGACCAGCGCGGCCTTCAGCTTCGTCGTCAACTCGCCCGCACCACCGTCGCCGATGGTGAAGTTGTGCTTGTGTCCCTTGACCTTGCCGATAGGCGTGACCACGGCGGCCGTACCGCAGGCGAACGCCTCACGCAGACGGCCG
The DNA here is from genome assembly GCA_966433195.1 of uncultured Ralstonia sp. Lineage (GTDB taxonomy): Bacteria > Pseudomonadota > Gammaproteobacteria > Burkholderiales > Burkholderiaceae > Ralstonia. The sequence continues at coordinate 13,837 of CBJMVH010000032.1, read as the reverse complement.
CTTTGCGCATCAGCCTGCCATTGGTCGATGGAGTACGGTTCTTCGCGCACGGTCAGGCCCATGCCACGCGCCAGGGTGATCAGCGAATCGCGCGTGATGCCCGGCAGAATCGTGCCGGTGAGCGGCGGCGTTTGCAGCGAGCCATCGTCGAAGACGAAGAACACGTTCATGCCGCCGAGTTCTTCAATCCACTTGCGCTCCACGGCGTCCAGGAAGACCACTTGGTCGCAGCCTTCGCGCGTAGCTTCGGCCTGGGCGAGCAGGCTGGCGGCGTAGTTGCCGCCGCACTTCGCATCACCGGTGCCGCCAGGTGCGGCGCGCGTGTAGGTATCCGACACCCAGATCGTGACGGCCGCCGAAGCGCCGCCCTTGAAGTACGCCCCCACGGGGCACGCGATCACGCAGTAGAGGTATTCCGCCGCCGGCTTGACACCCAGCGCCACCTCGGTGGCAATCATGAAGGGGCGCAAGTACAGCGCCGAGCCTTCGCCCGACGGAATCCATTCGCGATCCAGCTTCACGAGTTCGCGCACGGACTGCAGGAACAGATCTTCCGGCAGTGCCGGCATTGCCAGACGCTTGGCGGAGTTCTGGAAGCGGCGCGCATTGGCATCGGGGCGGAACAGGGCACCGCCGCCATCCGGTAGGCGATAGGCCTTCATCCCCTCAAAAATTTCCTGCGCGTAGTGCAGTACCTGGGTGGCCGGATCCATCGGTACGACACCGCGCGCGCTGATCTTGGCGTCATGCCAGCCCTTGCCCTCGGTGTAGCGGATGGTGGCCATGTGGTCAGTGAATACGCGGCCGAAAGCCGGGCTTTCCAGCAGGCGTGCGCGCTCATCCGCCGGAACGGCATTGGGGTTCTTTTCGATCGAAAGGGCCGATTCGGCAACGTTGTTCATACCGTCTCCAAGGTGTTCGGGGGCACAAAAATGCCCAAACCGCTATTTTGCGCCAACAGGCACGCAATTGGGTTGCGTATTCGCGAACAGGGGGTTTCGGCGGCAAGATGGGCCGGTCCCCGCAGCGCGCAGCCCTTGGCGAATGGGCGGTCCGGCGCCGGAGGCTCGACGTAACGCGCCCTGCCGCCCGGACGATATCGTCATCGCGTTCATATGCTTGCGGCGGGGCGTGCCGTTTTCCGGCGCGTCGGCCACGGCTTTGCCTGTACCCGCTTGCGAAGCGCCTCACATAGCGTTGCCATGGAAATCGCCACGATTTGCATCTTGTTGACGTACAGCGTGAGCGGCTTGGTCGGCACGCCCGGCTGTGCAATCACCACAAACGGCGCGTGGCCCGCCGACCGTGTCGCCAGCGCGCTCTAGAACGCCTGGCCAGCACGGCCACGATGAGTTGGGGTCGCGCAGTGTGTCGGCGGGCCCAATTGAGGTAGGGAAGCAACGTATTTTGATGAGGGGTATGAGGGCGCCGCGTATTCGGGATAGCCTCTAGGCGCCTCCCCGCCATGCAAACGCCATTCGTTAACGCGGGCTTAAAATCGCTGCCCAATGCCGTGATGGCAAAGCGGTCGAGGCCCGGCGGCACCATGGGATTGTTTTTCCTTTCGGCACAACCCTATACAGCAGCACGCTATCGGTATGCGCGCATTTACCGCCAGGTTCTTTGCCTTCGTCGCGCTCGGCACCTCTGCGGTGTTCACGCCGGTGCTGACGCCCTATCTGGCCGAGCCTCCCGTCCCCATGCCCTCGCAATTCGCGTTTGGGCTGCCGTTCCTGGCAGCCGCCTTCGCATACGGGTGGACGTGGCTGCTGCACCCTCGCCGTGCCGACCTGAAGGCGTATGGGCCGCTACGCGGTGCCCTGGTCGCGTTGCTGGCGTATCTGACGTTCACGGCCGTTCTGTGGTTCTCGGGCTATCGCGGGGCGCTGTTCCTGATCGTGAGTTTCGTGTGGACGCCCTTTCCTTATCTTGCAATGGCGGCTGGCGCCATCGCCGGTGAAGCCAATTTGCACAACACACGTGTCCGTTCCCACGCCCTGGTGGCGACACTGCGCCTTGCCGGGGCGACCGGTCTCGCCATTCTCCGGGCGGCATATGCCCGGTTGCGCAATGCGTATGCGCGGCTGGAACATCAGGCCGCTGACCCACGCGCCGATGCCGCCATCACCACAATCGTGAGCAGTTGCCTGCTGGCGGCCGGCGGCGCAATGGGGCTGGCGTGGCTACACCCACAACCCGCGCTTTCAGACGCCGGGATCGACGTGTCATTGCAATGGCTGCCGGGCACCGTCGCGCTGGTGCTGTCCATCCTCGGCTGGGCACTCGGGCGCGTGCTACTGGCCACGACGCCGGCCATCTATCGGCTACGCATCGCACTGGCTGCGGGGGTGGCGGCGGGCTTGGCGGGCGTGCGGTTCTGGATCCATGTCGCGGGTTGAATGCGCACGCGCCCCGTGGTCGACGGCCTGCTCTGTGGCCTCTCGTCCACCCCGGCGTAACCAAAAGTCATGTGGTACGGTTGGCAACATCAGGCCAACAGACCCACCCGGCTGTTGCCGCCTGAACCACATGGATGTGCGCTTGAGGAGAACGACGCACCGTGAGTGATGCGAAACAGAATGCGCGACGCACGCTTCGGACAGACAAAGTTGCCACCAGCCGGGCCCTGCGCCTAAGCGTCCCAGCGGAGGCACGGCCCGCGCCTGTGAGCCGGCAAGACTGGCTGCGGCAGCGCAAAGAGCAGTTGCAGGCCGCCCGCGCTGCCGCCAAGCAACGGCGCGATCGACTCAAGGCAGAAATCCTGTCGGCCGCGCAGGATGTTGCCCGGGAGGAACGTATTGCCGCCCGGCTGGAGGCGGAGCGCCTGAAAGCCGAAGCCAGGGCGGCGGACATTCACGCCAAGGAAGACGCACACGCCGCCGCCAAGTTCGAGCGCGGCAAACCTACCCGCACCCCGTCCAAGCAGAAGACGCTGCAGAAGGGGAAACGCAAGCTGGTCTCGTATGCAGATCTGCTGCGGATGCGCGGCTGATTTCCGCTTCGCCGGAACACGCCCGCCCTTCAAGCCGCGCCAGCCCGATCCCAGCCGCATCCCCCCAGCGCTGTCGGGCTGTAGTTTTTTCAATTCTTGCCGATAACCGTTCTGTCGCTTTCCGGCAGAAGGGCTGCGCGCTCGCTGCGTGGGCGACTACCGCCCCGAATCGGCCGCACTCCGCCTCCAAAGACAGACGCACGGCATTTGCCGCCCTGCCGCCCCGACATGTCCCTTCGCCCCTTTGCCCAAAGGCTCGCTACGCTGGCCGGTCATCACCCCTTTGTTGTCGGTGCACTGGGCACGCTGTTGACGCTGGTGGTGCTGTCCATCAGCGCGCTCACCCTGTGGGCTGACCGCGAGACGGCCATCGAGCATGCCCACGGCATGTCGAAGAATGTAGCCGCCGTGCTGTCGAGCCACATCTCGCGCACGGTGGAGTCGGCAGACCAGTCCCTGCTCACGCTGATTGCCGTGCTGGACAAGCCCGGCGTCCGCCATCTCAGCCCCGACGTGCGGCATGACCTCTTGTTCAGCCCCACGGCCGCCACACGGTACCTGACCGGCATGGGCGTGACCGACGACAAAGGCCGGCTCATCGACGGCTGCTGCTCCGCCACGCACCACTGGGATTTCAGCGACCGCGACTATTTCATCGCCCATCGGGATTCCGCAAACGTTGGCCTGTACATATCGAGCGTCTATCACGCGCGATCCCGCGGCGGCACCGAGGCCGTCGCGCTCAGCCGACGGATCAACCGGCCAGACCGCTCTTTCGGCGGCACCGCGCTCGTGGCGATCGACCTGGAGTACTTCCAGCAACTGCTGTCGAAGCTGGATGTCGGTCCGCACGGCGTGACGGCCATCGTCCGTACCGACGGCTCGCTGGTGGCACGCAACCCACCGTCAACCAAAGCGCGTTCGTTGAACTACAGCAAATCGCAGACGTTCCCGCGCATGGTGAATCAGGAGTCGGGCGTCTATGTCGCGCCGTCCGCCAGCGATGGCCTGCTGCGGCAATACACATTTCAGCGCGTGCCGGGCACGCCGTTCATTGCCGTGGTGGCGCCTGCCATGGCCGACGCACTGGCGTCATGGACGCGCTTGGCGTGGGTGGTTGGGCTCTCGTCATTGCTGGTGAGCCTGGCGTTTTGCGGCGGCGTATGGCTCCTGGCCTTTGCCCTGCGCGGGCGCGTCAAGGCCGAGCATCATTTGCGAGAGCTGACCCAGATCGACTCGCTCACCGGGCTGAAGAACCGCCGCGCGCTCGACACCGTGCTCGACAACGAGTGGGACCGCCTGCAGCGCAACGGCAGTTGTCTCTCCGTGCTGTTCGTAGATGCCGACAACTTCAAGCGGTACAACGACGCGCACGGCCACGCGCAAGGCGACACCGCGCTCCAGCATCTCGCCAACTGCATCAGCAAACACGTGCGCCGGCGTGGTGACCTGGCCGCCCGATACGGCGGAGAAGAGTTCGTACTCGTGCTGCCCGACACCAACGAAGCCGGTGCCATGCAGATTGCCGAAGCCATCCGCGCAGACATCGAAGGCTCCTGCCCGACCGATGGCCATCAAGCCCTGGCGCCGTTCACGGTGAGCGTGGGTTGCGCCACGGCGCGGCGCTCGAGTTTCGCCTCGCTCGAAGCGTTGACCAAAGCCGCGGATGTCGCGCTGTACGAGGCCAAGCGCAACGGTCGGAACCGGGTAGCGTGCGCACCGGTTCCAGTGCCGCCCTGACTTGGCTAGCCCTACGCCAGCAACGTCAACGCCTCGTCCAGCGACAGCACTGTCGTGCGGGATTCAAACGCCGTTGCAAACAGATGCGCGTGCACGACCTCGTCAGGGTCGTAGCAGCAATCCTTGACGGTGAAGATGCGGTAGTCCGCATCGCTCGCATGCGCAACGGAGGACAGCATCACGCCCGTCGATGCAATGCCCACCATGATGAGTGTGTCGACACCCTGGGCGGACAACCGCACGCCAAGATCCGTCCCAAAGAACACGCTGGCGCGATGCGCGAGGATGAGCGGCTCATCCGGCCGCTGGCCTAGTTCCGGCGAGATACGGTCGTGCACGAACAAGCCAAGCTGCTTCACGCCCTGCCCGTTCTTGTTCAAGGGGCTGACCTCCGGATAGCCTGGGCTGAAGTGGAACTGCGCAAAATACACGTGCATCCCCTTGGCCCGCGCCGCATCGCACAACTGGCGCGTATTCGTCAGCAAGGCAGGGGCGACCGACGGAAACAGCCCGGTGATGTCGGTCTGATAATGCATGACCAGGAGCGCGGTTCTGGATGGAATGATGCTGGGAATGTGCATGGCTGTGCCTGTGAAGGGTCCGCAAGATCAAGCCGTGCCTATCCGGCCGGCGACGTCACAAGGCTAGGCGAAAAAGCAGGCGATTGAATTCGGCGCACAGCCAGCCGACCGTTGAGACAAACGCTTGAACTGGGCGCGCCTGCATGCAAAATGACCGCCAATGCCATCCATTCGCCGGAGCACGCCATGACCCCCACCATCACCGCCTTCGAACGGTCGCCCGATGGCGGCAAGGGATTGGCGCGCGATACGCGTGTCCGCTGGGCGCTCGAAGAAGTGGGCCAACCCTACGATGTGCGCCTGGTCTCGTTCCAGGCGATGAAGGAGCCGGCGCATCTGCAGCTGCATCCGTTCGGGCAGATTCCCACCTACGAGGAAGGTGAGCTCGTACTGTTCGAGACCGGCGCGATCGTCTTGCATATCGCCGAGCACCATATCGGCCTGCTACCGGACGACGCCCCTGCTCGAGCACGCGCAATCGCCTGGATGTTTGCGGCGCTCAACACCATCGAGCCGCCGGTACTCGAACTCGTCACCGCCAAGTTTCAGGAAGGCGATAAACCCTGGACGCAGGCGCGCTTGCCTTTGATCATGGACCGCATCCGCCATCGGCTACACCAACTTGCTGCGCACCTGGGCGATGCCGAGTGGCTCGACGGTGCGTTCAGCGCAGGGGATTTGATGATGGTGTCGGTGCTGCTCCGGCTGCGGGCCTCGGGCGTGCTGGACGAATTCCCGGTGCTGGCCGACTATGTCGCCCGCGGTGGAGCGCGAGCCGCCTACAAGCGGGCGTTCGAGGCGCAACTAGCGGTGAACGCCAGCCAGCCTCGGGCGCGCTAACCGGGCCAGCCGACCGCGTTCAAGCGGCCGCTTGAAGCACCGCGTCTTGCTGATCCCCACCCAGAATCTCGACCAGATCGGCCAGCATCCGCGCCAATTCTCCGGTCATCAAGGCGAAATCGGACTCGAAGCGTTCCTCGTCGTTTTGCGCGGTGGGGTCTTCTGCCTCTTTGATCACGTCGAGCGGCGTGACGCGCTTGATCGTGAGCGATGGCGTCAGCACGAACGAGACGCGGTCATCCCACGTCATCGCCAGGCGCATGCATTGTTTACCGGCTTCGATATGCCGGCGCATGTCTTCTGCCTCCAGCGCGTGGCCGACGTATCGCACCGTGGCCCCGCCTTCACCGTTGGAGCGCAATTCAGCGTCCTGGTCGACGGTGAACCCACCCGGTGCCTCTCCGGAGAGCAGCCACTCCGTCATCGCGGCCACCGGTGAATGCGCCACGCGCACGCTGGTGAGGGGCAGCTGGTCGATCGATTTCACGAGCAGGCCACGAACCTCATCCGCCAACGTCTGCGAAGCGGCGTCGATGACGAGCCAGCCATTGACCGGGTCGATCCACACCCGGGTGTCACGGCGAATGCTGAATGCGCGCGGCAGCAACTCGTCGGTCACCTGCTCCTTGAGTTCGCGCAGCTGTTTGCGCCCGGGCTTGAAGCCCTGCTGCTCCTCTAGCTCCTGCGCGCGCGCCTTGGTCACCTGATTGATGACCGACGCTGGCAGCAGCTTCTTTTCAGCGCGGAATGTGAGCAGCATCTGGCGGTTGGCGGCATACACCAGCGCGCCATCGTCACGGGGCGATGCCCATCCGGCGGTCTGCTTTTCCACGCTGTTGCCCGGTTGGAACGCATGGGGCGCCAGCCATTTTTCAAGCTGATCAGGGGTAACGGCCCACGGTGCCGGAAGACGATGAACCTGAAGATTCTTGAACCACATGGGAGTACGGGCAAAGTGCGCGATTCTAAAGGATCGCGGCGCTCTCCTCCCGATGGTGGACGTAACGCTCCGTTCAGCAGCGTTTTTTCTTCGCTGCGCCGGCCGGCCATTGCACCGGGCCGGTGGCGTTAAGAATGGTCGGAATGAGACTAACGATGGGAAATCTAAGCGGCGGCACGGCTAATGCGCTGCCGCCACTCAGCCCGTCCGAAAAGCGTTGGGGTTCGCAATCGGACAGGGGCCATTCAGGCGCTCACTGCAACAGATGCGCATCCACATCCAACGCAGCTTCCGCCGCACCGCCCATCAGGCCGCGATAGTACAGATGCACGCCAACGGCTAGCGAGTCATGGCGAATCTCATGCAGCGCGCGCCAAGCCTCGGTGGGATCTTGGAACACGAGGTAGCGGGCTTCGCTTTCCACCAGCGTGGCGACGCCGTGGAGCCCATGGCGATGCAGCGCTTCAACCAGGCTATCCAGACTGCGGTGCGTGCGGGCGTCGGTGTGCGGGTACAGCATGTGCAGCACGGCAATTCGCTGGGATGACTGCGCGGTAAACGCGGCGACGATATCCCCATGCTGTAGAGCGGAGACGGTGTTGTCGGTCTTGGGCTGGACGGACGGGAGCGCTGTATCGGGTGTTGTATTCATGGCATACCTTCTTGGGGGCGTCAGCAAATCGACGGTCACTTGAAGGTACGAGGCGCCATTCGATATTGCAATGCACAAAAACGGAACGCATTGTTCCGTTCCGTGAGCGGAACTTGCGACCAAAAGAGCAGCAGCGGAGGCAACCCATGCCCATTACCATGCAAACATTGGCTTTGCGGGCCGGGGCCGCGCCCGGCGCGACCGCAATGTGAACAACGACGGGGGCATACCATGTCCGAGCGCGACACAAAACTCCACGGTAGCTGGCGATTGATATCTTTTGAGACCGAGCTTCAGGACACCATGGAGCGCACGCAACCGTGGGGCGCCAGTCCCAAGGGGTCGCTCATGTTTGGCGCGGATGGGCGAATGATGGTGCTCGTCACCGCAAACACGCGCGAGCCCGGGAATACCGATGAGAAACTGGCCGCCCTTTTTCGTACGGTGATGGCGTACACGGGGCGGTATCGGGTCGATGGGGATCGGTTCATCACCAAGGTCGACGCTTCCTGGAATGAAGCCTGGAACGACACCGAACAAGAGCGCTTCTACACACTGGATGGCGACGCACTTGAAATCAGCACGGCATGGATGCCGAACCCCTTGGTTGCGGGGAATCCGATCGGCCGAGGCGTTCTGCGCTTCAAGCGTGAATAACGTTTCCTCCTAACGGAAGTTCGCGAACACGTCGTTCCGCCCGACCATCATGCACAGCGCAACACTCACGTTCACCAATCAGGAAGCCTGGGAAGCCTGGCTTGAAGCCAACGCCAACGATGTGCCCGGTGTCTGGCTGCGCATCGCCAAACGATCGGCTGAACAACCTACCGTGTCTTATGCAGAGGCACTGGAGAGCGCCCTTTGCTACGGGTGGATCGATGGGCAAAAACAGGCGGAAAACGAGCACTACTGGCTGCAGCGATTCACGCCCCGAACCACAAAAAGCATCTGGTCCAAGATCAACAAGGCGAAAGCCGAGACGTTGATCGGTGCCGGGCGGATGCGCCCCGCCGGGCTTCGCGCAATCGATCAGGCTAAGCGCGACGGGCGTTGGGACGCCGCTTATTCCTCTGCCAGCACGTCAACCGTGCCCGATGACCTGCAACAGGCGCTGGACGCCAACCCGAAGGCCAAGCAATTCTTCGGTACGCTCAATAGCCAGAACCGCTATGCCATTCTGTTCAGAATCCAGAACGTGAAGAAGGCGGAAACGCGTGCAAAAAAAATTGCGCAGTTCATTGACATGCTGAACAACGGCGAAAAGCTTCACCCGTAGCCTTCCGCTGCGTTTAGACAGAAAGCTGCACGGTAGGACAGCTCATAGGTTCTCTTCAAGCGCTGCCGATTCGCCCCGATGTTGGTCGTGATAGCCATGGGCGTTCAACGCTTGCAGTAGCGAGCGCCCGGTATCCGTCAACTGCGCACGGCGACGATGCCCTTCCGCAGAACGCTCGAGCATGACAAGTTGCCTCTCAAGCAGCGTATCGAGCTCGGCGCGATTCATGTCGACCTGCTCAGGCGACTGACTGACCAACATCAACGTGGCGAATTCGTGTGCACTCAGCATCTTTGTCTCCTAGTGACAATCAACCGTAACCAGGGCACGGTGCCAAATGCAGGCGCGCGAACGCGCCCGCTTCTGAATCGGAACAAGGGCGGCTCAGCCGCTTAGCCGACGCTCACCTCGATGCGCCGCGGCTTGGCTTCATCACGGCGAGGAATCGTGAGCTTCAATACGCCATCACGCAGCTGCGCATCGATGCGGGAAGCATCAAAGTCGGGGCTCAGCACAAAGGTGCGCGAGAAATGTGGGTGCCGCACCTCGCCGTGCTGCAAGCGCAGGCCGGCAGGCGTGGGCACCAGCAAGTCCGCGTCGACCGTCAGCGTGCCGTCCTGCACGCGCACGTCCAGGTTCTCGCGCGGCACGCCGGGCAGATCGGCATACAGCGTGATCCCCTGACGGTTCTCGAAGATGTCGACCGGCGGCGCAAGGTGGGTCTGCCGCGCAGCCGTCTGTTCGGCCGCCTGTTTTGCCACAGCGTGATTGCCGGACTGAGCCTGGGTGGCGAGTTGGGTGGTGTCGTTCATGATGTCCTCCATGGTTTGAGCAGCGCGCGGGTCAACCCTGCACCGTGATCTGGCGCGGTCTCGACGCCTCGGATTTACCGACGCTCACGGTCAGGCACCCGTTGGCATAACGTGCGCTGACTTTTTCGGGGTCGACGTCCTGTGGCAGTTCAATCACGCGGCGGAACGCGCCGACAAATCGTTCGTCGGCATAGACCCGGGTGTCGTCGGTCAGCTCAATGTCCGGGCGCTTGCGCTCGCCGCTGATGGTGAGCAGCCCTTTGTCGATGGAAACATCGATCTGCGCCGGGTCGAGCCCCGGAGCGAACGCGACGATTTCAACGGAGTCGTCGGTGCTGCCAATGTTGACGGGAGGAAACGTGCCGACGCGCGTGGCGCGCAGGCTTGCGGGCACGCCCGCAAAGAGGCTGGCCATCTGCCGGTGCAGGCGGTCGAACTCGCCCAGCAGATCGGTGCCGAAAAAGAGATCGCTCATGGCTGGCTCCTGAACGGGCCGGCACGGGGCTGAACCGGACTACGCGCTCCAGTTCGTCCATCCGTGGCGGGCCCACTGACAAACAAATCGAAACACGCAGCGCGCGAACCGCGACTGCATAAGCGAAACCTAAAATAGGGCAGCAAGCGCGAATTTCAAGAGGCGATTGGACACGCCATTCGGAGGCTTCATGGAAATCATCAACGCAGTGCACGAACAGATGGATGCAGTCCGTCTGCCGCTGGTGGCCGTGACGGTCACGGCGGTCAGGCGGGTGAATACGCCGCTGGTGGCGATCCTGCATTGGCACGGATTTCGGCGGGCAAGTCCGCTCGTGTTGCCGGGAATCGACATTCCGCCCCGCCCCGTGCCTGGGTCCGCCATTCAATTGGGTCAACCGTGGCATCGCTTCGAGGCCGTCGATGAAGCGCTGCTCGACGCGGCCTGGCAACTCGGTGCATGGGAGCTCGAGCGCGTAGAGCGACGTGGCTGCAACGTGGTCGGCGCCTCGTCGGGCGAGGCACTGGCTTGCCGCCAGGCGTTCGGAGATTACGGAGACGGCACAGCAGAACGCGAAGCGCTGCTCGATGGCGCACCCGATCGCACCGAGCTCATGCAGATGGCGGCAAACGAAGGCTACCTGCGCTGGCTCTTCCGCCCTGTCAAAGGCGGGCTATGGCGGACGCTGGATGAGCCCGACGACACCCTCGGCGCAGATGGCGGGCGCCGGCCGCCCTGCCCGGTCCTTCCCATGTCGCGGCGCACCGAAGCGCGGGGCCGGACGGTGTACCGGCTCGGCGCCGTCCAGCGCATCCTGCTCCGCTGAAACATTTTGTTACACACTCAGCATCTCACGACCTCTTGAAGCGCGCGCGGAGCGCCTCTATTTCGCTTTCCGCCAAGTTCTTGGCACGGCATGCCCGCGCAAGGCGGGGCACGCGCGATTCGGTGGTGCGTGAGCCGGATTCCTTTTTGGTGATCTATCGCTCAGGAGATGGAAAATGAAGATTCGTCCCCTCTACGACCGGGTTATCGTCAAGCGAATCGAGCAGCAGCGGACGACGGCCTCGGGCATCGTGATTCCCGATTCCGCTGCGGAAAAACCCGAACAGGGTGAAGTCATTGCGGTCGGCACGGGCCGGCTGTTGCAGGACGGCACGCAGCGCGAGCTCCAGCTCAAAGTCGGTGACCAGGTGATCTTCGGGAAATACGCAGGACAGACCGTGAAGGTCGACGGCGAGGAATTGCTCGTCATGCGTGAAGAAGACGTCATGGGCGTCATCGAAGCCGACACTGCGGCAGTGCGCAAAGCCGCCTGAAGCCTCACACCGGTCGCGGACACCGCGCATTGACCGGCCGTTCGCGACGCGTTGAGTCAACCCAAACGACTTTACCCGGAGCAGACAACATGAGTGCAAAAGACGTCAAATTCCACGACAGCGCGCGCGCCCGCATCGTCAAGGGCGTGAATGTGCTTGCCGATGCCGTGAAGGTGACGCTCGGCCCGAAAGGCCGCAACGTCGTCATCGAGCGCAGCTTCGGCGCCCCGACCATCACCAAGGACGGCGTCTCTGTCGCCAAGGAAATCGAGCTGAAGGATCGGTTCGAAAACATGGGCGCGCAGATGGTCAAGCAGGTGGCATCCAAAACGGCAGACATTGCCGGCGATGGCACCACCACCGCCACCGTGCTCGCCCAGGCGATCGTGCAGGAGGGCATGAAGCACGTCGCCGCAGGCATGAACCCGATGGACTTGAAGCGCGGCATCGACAAAGCCGTGACCGCCGTGCTGGACGAGCTTCGCAACCAGTCCAAGCCGATCTCCACCAACCGTGAGATCGCCCAGGTGGGCTCCATCTCGGCCAACTCGGACGAGGCCATCGGCAAGATCATCGCCGACGCCATGGAAAAGGTCGGTAAGGAAGGCGTGATCACCGTTGAAGACGGCAAGTCGCTCGACAACGAGCTGGATGTAGTCGAAGGCATGCAGTTCGACCGCGGCTATGTCAGCCCCTACTTCATCAACGATCCGGAAAAACAGGCGGCGTATCTGGACGATGCGCTCATCCTGCTGCACGACAAGAAGATCTCGAACATTCGCGATCTGCTACCGATTCTCGAAGCCGCATCGAAAGCTGGCAAGCCGTTGCTGATCGTGGCTGAGGATGTGGAGAGCGAAGCGCTGGCGACGCTCGTCGTCAACGCGATGCGCGGCATCCTCAAGGTTGCCGCCGTCAAGGCACCGGGCTTCGGTGACCGACGCAAGGCCATGCTGGAAGACATCGCCATCCTCACCGGCGCTACGGTCATCTCGGAAGAAACGGGCAAGCAGCTTCAGAAAGCCACGCTGGAAGACCTCGGCCGTGCCAAGCGCGTGGAGGTGCGCAAGGACGACACCATCATCATCGACGGAGCGGGGGATCAGGCCAGCATCGATGCCCGCGTCAAATCGATCCGCGTGCAGATCGACGAAGCCACGAGCGACTACGACCGCGAGAAGCTGCAGGAGCGCGTGGCCAAGCTCGCCGGCGGTGTGGCTGTGATCAAGGTGGGCGCCGCCACCGAAGTTGAGATGAAGGAGAAGAAGGACCGTGTCGACGATGCACTGCACGCGACGCGCGCAGCGGTGGAAGAAGGCATCGTGCCGGGCGGCGGCGTGGCGTTGCTGCGTGCACGCTCAGCGGTGCAGAACCTCAAGGGCGCAAACAGCGATCAGGACGCCGGCATTCGCATCGTGCAGCACGCGCTGGAAGCACCGCTGCGCGCCATTGTGGCCAATGCGGGTGAAGAACCGTCCGTGGTCATCGCCAAGGTGCTCGAAGGCAAGGGCAACTTCGGTTACAACGCAGCCACTGGCGAGTATGGCGACCTTGTCGAAGCCGGGGTCGTTGATCCGACGAAAGTCACGCGCACTGCACTGCAGAACGCTGCATCCGTCGCGGGGCTGATCCTGACGACGGACGCCACCATCGCCGACGCGCCAAAAGACGAAAAGCCCGCCCAGGCACCCGCGCCTGAACTCGACTACTGAACCGCGCAGTTGTGTTGCCATCCGCTGGCCGGTTCACCGGCCGGTGCAACTGCGTTTCGGCACCGGAGTGTCTGACTGCGGTGCCGTTTTTTTACGCCCGAAAGTGAGATGTGTTTAAGATGTCCTCGGCCATGGCGCGCCTTGCCGGTGCCTGACTGTCCCCCTGACGTCACTGCCTTTGGAAGTCGCGCAAACACTCCGTTGACGGCACGCAGGCCGTGTCCGGTGCGTGGCACTCTGCCAGGACGAAAAAAAAACCCCGCATAGCGGGGTTTCTTATTGCGGGCGAGATCGATCAGATCGCAGCAATCTTGGTGGCGACGGGGCCCTTCTGGCCAACGCCCGACACAAAGCTCACCTTCTGCCCTTCTTGCAACGACTTGAACCCATTGCCCTGCACTTCAGAGAAATGCGCGAACAGGTCATTGCCGCCTGCGTCCGGAGTGATGAAGCCGAAGCCCTTGGAGTCGTTGAACCACTTTACGATACCGGTTTCCA
>CBJMVH010000031.1:0-50583 GCA_966433195.1 uncultured Ralstonia sp. | reverse complement strand
GATTTACTTCGGCGATTCGCCGAAAGGCGGGTCAGAATTCAGTCGGCGTTGACACGAAGTGGGCCGCCCGTTGATCTGGGGTGAGCAACTCGACGAACTCTTGCATCCGAGCACCCGCCCAGCAAGGACCTGGAGTCACCGGAACCGCAAGTATTGTCCCCATTGCATGATTGAGGCCGGATACTGGCGAGCGAGCTGGTGTTTGATGCTTGCGACCTGCTGCCCTCGCCATAGCATATGGCTTCAAGAGCGTTGCGGCAGCTGCGGCACCACCCTTAGCATCGAGACAATGCGATGCTTCCGGTGTGGCGCTTGCGGTAAGTCGCTTGTGGACGCTGACCTAGCCGTCCAGCCGGCAGGTCGGGAAGCGCTGTGGATTGCCCAGCGACTCGCCCTTCGGGTCGCTCGGCCAAGTGAGCGTAGCGACCACATTACCGACGACCTGACGTTGTCCGAGTTCCACGAACTCGCTTTGAGAATCGGCGTTCGCGGGACCATTGTCAGCACTAACAAGCCTCTTAAATTGAAGGAGGCTGGCGCACTGACGGTTGCAGCACCCATTGCAGAGAAAGCCGGCAAGTCGCTGATGAATTGGCCGTATGGGTTCGGGGAGATGCTCGATGCAATACGCGAGCAGCGACGCACTGCTTCCAGCTGGAAGATTCGCGAAGCCGTAGGGCCGATCTACAAGGACATCTATCACTATCTCAAAGCTCCACGTTTTGATTTCGTACGTACAGCTTTCGAGTCATACATCAGCGACCATTGGGAAGCACCGCTGGCCTGTCGGAATAGAAATATCGGACCACAACTCGTTCGAAACCACACTTGGGTGCCCGTTCGCGAAGCAGCCAAGAGAAGTGGAGTGGCGCCAGCGCTGCTCAGACGCATGGCAAAGGGGCGAGAGATACCGACGCGTGAGCAAACACACAGAAGCGGTAGATGTGCTCGAATCATGAACCTTACGATGGTGCGCAACTATGCCGATCGAATACAACAGGCGATGACCGCTAAGCAAACTGCAGCACATCTCGGAATCAGTCGTAAGCGCATTCGGCAACTTCTTGAGGCTGGTTTGCTGGCTGTGGTCGGGGGTCCTCCAAGGCCGGGGCAACGATGGTGGATTGATCCGACATCCTTGGACCGATGTGCGCATTCTGGACGGCACATGGCAACAGAGCCGAAAAACTCTGTCTCAGTGACGCAGCTTGCGAAATGCAGCATCGCAAGTGCGGAGAACTTCGTGTCACTGATTTGTGCGATCCAGGCAGGGGAGTTGTCCGTTTGGGTGCCGCCAGGCTCCAAGCAAGAAATGGGGAAATGGCGTCTCAGTAAGGACGACCTCGCGAAATGGCGACCAGTTACGGAAACAGTTGGAGCCTCGAGGCTTTCAGTCAGCGATGTGGCTTTGAAGTTGGGGGTGAAGTCGGAAGTCGCCTACGCACTGGTACGAGCGCGGCTCTTGTCAGCCACCACTGATCGTGCTGGTCGGCGTGTAGCTCAATGGGTGGATGTTCCCGCGCTGCGTGAATTCCGTGAGCGATATATTCTGGGTACCGAGTTGGCAACCCTGGCAAGAACGAGCCCAAAGCAAGTTGCCCAACGGTTGATGGCACGTGGTATTCAGCCTATCGCTGGTCCCCGCTCCGCGCGAACGTTTTGCCGGCAGTATGTTTGGCAGCGGATGGCCGGCATCCTCAACGCTGCAGCGACATCCCAGACCTAGGGCGAGGCCTCGGACGCAGACGTTGCGATGCGCCGGCTCCTCTCTGCGGATTCAATCGACCGACACTCCATAAGCCAGGTGGTGGCTGCAGACAACGGGGGAGCTCATTGCGTTGGCGACGACGACCACATCTAAATGCCACTTACCGCTAGAACTCGGGAAGATTGTCGAGGTTGTCTACAAGCTTATTATCCGCGATCGTCTTGAGGTACTCGCTACCGGAAATCGGCACGATATACACCTGCTTGCCTTTGTCCCAGTTGCCGCCCGCGTTCTTATAGATCGTAACGAACGTAGTTCCGTTTTTTATTGCGGAGACGATCGTCTGACGATCATGTTCACTCGTCGCGCCCACGGTGTCGCCGTTATCAACGGCTACTCGCACTTGATCAATGTGCGTCCGTTTAGCGTTGAAGCGGACTGCAAAAATGAGATAGTCTGCCCACTTTGCCATGTGCCCTCCCAAGAGCTGCTTGTATTTATGCGCATAGACAAGGCCACGGAAAAACGAATACGTGTGACCCATCTGCTGCAATGACAACGACGTGCGAATTCAAGAGGAAGTGGTAGGTGCGCCCGCGGGCTTATGCCGTCTACCCAACTGCCGAGCCACTACCGCTGCGGCTATTACTTCTTCTTAATCGCGTCGCGAATATCCTTCTCACTGGTCTTGCCTGTGTCCCTCCTCATCTTCTCGAGCGGGACGTTCGGCCCATATCCAGGAATAGGGTTGGGGAGGTTCTTGTTCAATGTGTCGCTGCGCTTCTGGTGAATTTGACCGTCTTTGTTGCGATGTCGACCGTCCAGACCAGGCTCTTTCATCTTCTTCACCTTTGAGGAATGTGTGCTGACGAACGGTCAGCTCGTGAAAACGGCGCCTCTCACTCTCTGTGGCGTGGCGGCCTACTTGTTCCGTTTGGAAATGACGGCATCACCGTGCGCCGGCGGTCGTTGTGATTCCAGCCCCTTGGAGAAATGCAGGACTGGACTTCGCCTTGACCCATGTTTGCGCCGAAGCGGCCAGTTCGTGTTTGAGCGTTGGAGAGGCATCGTCCAAGGTCGAAACAATCTCGGCAAGACGAAGCCAATCAATATCCTGGCGCGTGCAACGATCGCAGCCGTTGGCTGGACGGCACGCATTCAACGACTGAAGGTAGTGCTGCAGCTCTTCGGACGTGAAGACCACTTGAGCCAGTTCAGTAGCTAGCGAGTTGATGAATGCTTCTCGCAAGGAGCTTTCGAATTGCCCCGGTAGTCGAGCGGAGGCAATGATGTCTATGACGCCAGGTAGCTCAACGTTGTCCGGCGCTCTTTGCTTCAGTGGAAAAGGCGGCGTGCCAGCTTGCCCGGTCTTCACCAGGACGGGTCCAGCGTTGTTGTCCCGAGAATACGTCCAGGCCAACGCGTCGTTGGCCTTCAATATGCCGTGACCGTAGTGCTCGACCGTGTAGTCTGCGAAGCAGCGATCAGTGCTGTTGGATAGAGCTTGGTAGACAGCTTCGCTCTTCTGCCAACCTCGCCATTCAGCTCCAAAGTTATTGCGGTTCTGTTCCAGCCAGAGTGATGCCGCGGCCGAAACCTGAGGGGTGGCATGCGATGTACCCGCGCCATTGCTACCAATGATGTTGCTCACCTTCGGTTCGGCAGAAGAGCGCGTGATGTTCGGTGCGAACGCGGAAACGATATTTCCGTCGCTCATGACGGCGGTCGGTCCGAAGCTCCCTCTCAGCATCCATGACCCTATTCTTCCGTAGTACCCAGGACCAAACGAGAACCACCAAGCCAAACTCGGATCCTCCCCATAACTGAGTCGATTCTTGGTGACGCCAGCAACCCCCATGACTTGGTTGTAACGGGCTGGATAGACGACATGCTGAAACGTTCTCCCGAAAAATAGTGGAAGCTCGAAGAAATCGCCTGTCGCTGCGAAGATTGGCGTGCCTGAGGAATATGCATGACTCACTGCGTCTGAGAGTTGAAGCGACGGCAGTCCTCCATGGCTCAGTGTGATGACATCTGCGCCGTCATTGACGGCGTGAAAGATGCCAGCCGCCATTCGGCGGCTATCCAAGTGGACCACCGAGTCATGTATGTTGATCGAATATATGTGGGCGCTCGGATTGCCGCCCAGCATGGTCGGGCCCTTGCCGTTAGCGTCTACGTACGGACGGCCAGCGAAGTTGGAGAGCGTGCCCGTGCCGTGGCCGGGACTCACCAAGGGACCATGTGCACCCCAGTGGGCCGTCCCATCTTCGCTACATTCCGACGCGTAGCATGTCTTGCTTAAGTTCTGGTCAAAGTACAGTGGAATCACCGGGTCTGCGCGGAGGTAACCCGTGTCCAGATGAGCCACGAGCACCTGGCCTTTTGTTTCTGTTCCATGTGGGAATACCTTCCGATAAGCACTGAGGAGTTGCGAATAGTCGTCGCCAAGGTGCCACCCTGGCTCGCCACTGGGCCAGACGGGCGAGGCAGGGACGAACTGAGTTGCGGCGTCGGCCGCTGAGAGTGCTTGAGTGGCGAGTGAGGCCGGCCTCGCGCTGTCGGGGGATACCGTTGAGTTTCTCGATAGGAAATCCTCTTTGTTGGCGCGTTCCACGTTCACTTGATCAAGGACGGGCTCAATACCGTACAGCCTGGCACCAGCTCCGCCATCCAGGAATTGATTCAGGAAGGGCTGACCGCCACCGTCTTGCTTGGACGAAAGCGTTTTCAGGCAGCCATAAGCCACCTCCCAAGCTGCGGCGCGCGACACCAAGTTGGCGCCTTTTTGTGGCGCACAGAATGGCGCGGAGGCTACAAAATTTTCCGGCGCGTCTTGCGCGTCGATGCTGAGCCACTGGATCTGTGCATTTGGAGATGCCGCACTGAGCAACTGGGCCTGTTGTTCCGCGATCTTGTGGCTGACCAGTTTGGGGAGCGTACTTACTAGACCCGGCCTGACCAGCCCCATTGGTGTCTCGTTACCCGTTGTCACTACACCGAGGTTCAACCGTAACGGGCCATCGGAAACTTCCCATGACGCTGCCGTCGCTTCCGATGCCATCAATAGACACACGGGCGCCAGCATCCACGCTCTGTTGTCCATGCTCGGTCCCCCATGGATCAGTGAGATATTCGGCCTACTCAGGTCGACTTGTTTTGGGCCAGCATAGACCATCTGCATCGTTTGCCTACCCTTCAATCGAGTTAATCCGGCACAGCACAAGTGATACCCCGGAGTTGGTCTATGCTGGACGCGCGATTTACGAACGCAACGGCGCATTCGTTACGTATCGTTGATGCATGGAGGCATTGCCAACTCACGAGGAAGGCAACTCATGGAAATTGGCCAAACCACCCAGATGACGATATTCGCCGGCGCCCCATGGAACGACACAGGGGTGGATTTGGAGCAGGGAGCTATCTACCAATTGACGGCAGAGGGTGAGTGGTTTGACGCTTGGGTAAAGTCAGACGCCGATGGCTATGACAGCAAGGGTTGGCCTCAGCAACACTTCGAGTCGGCGCTTCGCTTGCCAACGGCTCGCTGGTTCTGCCTTGTTGGAGCTATTGACCGCGAACTCGATGCTGCTTTCCAAATTGGCTGTAGCAGAGCAGTGGCGGCGCCGAGCAGCGGCAGGCTCTTCTGCTTCGCTAACGATGTGCCCGGTTTCTATTTCAACAATTTCGGATCCGTGCAGCTGACTATTCGGCGGGAAGGCTGACGATCGGAGCTAGGTTACTGCAGTGAGGTAAATATCCCGATGATGAGATATAAAAATTCGTCAGTTCTTGGCGTTCCAACGTCTCTCGTCCCACATTGGCGTGGCGCTCATACTCACTAAACGCGATACCCGACGGGTGCCTTGCAAGGCCGCTCTTGCCACAAAGTCGCCCGTCATGATGCGCTAGCCGGAGCACGTCCCTCGTTCGCGGTCGCACGTGCCCATGCGGAAAGAAACCCAGCGATTTTTTCCTCGATACCACTCTCAACAGTGCGCAGGCGCAGAATGGGGAGATTGCTCTTCGCAAGGATACTGTTCTTCAACGCATCCCGCGCCGCCTGCTCCAGTTCGTCATGGGAGCCGCCATCCACTTCGATCACACCCAACGGCGTTTTGCCCACCTTGAAATACAGTACGAAGTCACAGCTTGCACGGTTGCGCATGAATGCCAGCTCTCGCGCGGTCAAGGTGGGATTGGTTGATGATGCGACCTGGTTCAGCGCGATCTGAGTGTAGAACGTTATGGCTTGGAACGATGCGTCGGACAGTGCCGCGCGGAGTAGCTCGGCCACAATCTGCTCGGACTTGTATCGTGAATCCTCAGGCCGGAGCCGGGAGTTGAGTCGCGCCAGAGATTGATCGTATTCCTTGTACAGCAGATCGAAGGCCGATACGACGGGCGCCCGTACGATCTGCCCGTCCTGCGCGTAGTACTCGACGTAGCGAATCAACGCTGCAATGTGGCCATTGTTCGCGGAGAAGACCTCATCGCCCGTCACCAAAGTGAACCGGCTCTTGGCTCGCGACACCGCCACATTGACCATGCGGGGGTCGTCGACGAAATCCAGTCGTTCCAGACTGGACTGCTTCTTGTCCAATACGGTTGAGAAAACGATCTCGTCGCATTCTCTGCCCTGGAACTTGTGCACGGTGTCCTTAACGAAATCTGCTGGCAACTGCTTGCCCGCGAGCGTGACCTGCGCTCTGAACGGAGCGATGAAGCCCCGGCCGTCGCTTTCCAGTCTGACAGGCGCGGCCTCGTCTTCGAGGACCTTGAGTAGGGAGTCCAGTTCTCTGAGATTGGTGTTCTTGCGGACGTGATTGCCCTTGGCGGTCACTAGCAGCCGCAGGGGAGCCTCTTCGCCCTTGTCCTGGGTCATCGGGACCAGCGCGTTGCCGTAGAACTGTTGGTTGCAGAACTGGATGATTCTGGGATGGCAACGGTAGTGCTCTTTCAGCAAGGTCCTGGGCAATGTGTCCTTGAACACGCCGATGCACGAATCGAGCAAGCTGAATCGCTCGCAATCGTAAGCGTTGGCGGGGGCTTGTAGCCCCAGCGTCACCGGAATATGCGCCAATTGCCGGCTGTCGCCGACGACGATCAGGTTCTTCGCGCAGCCCAGCGCCAGGATGCCTGGCACGATGTCTTGCTGCGAGGCCTCATCGATGATGACGTAATCCAGGATCGCTCCCTGCGCGATCGAATTGACGATGGAGTGGGTGCTACTGCCAAGGATGGGGAAGCGCTGTATGAACGCATCGAACTGTTGTCGGTACGTCTGCGCATCGAAGCTGTGCGACGCCGGGGCCTGCGAATGTACGTGATGCTTCAGGTAGCGCATCGACCCCGTCGTCAGTGCCTCCAGCAAGGCCATGAAATGCCCCCGTTCCAGCGACTCACGGCAAGCTCGCAAGGCTGCTTCTTTCTCTTTAAGCGTCTTGTCGTAGTAGTGCAGTTGTAGAGCATGAAAAAAAGATAGACGTGCGTCTTTCGCGAGGGGCTTGGTGCGAAAAATCTTGAACTTGAACAGCAATTCGATCCGGTCCTTGAGACGGATGCGCTGTTCCCCAACATAGGACAGGTAGGCCATCAGGTCCGCCGTCTTGCGGGGGGACAGCCCGTACTTGTCCAGGGACGCTGGAGTCTGCACCCCGTTTTCGCCCCACCATTGCTGCAGATACCGACGCTCGATCGCCAGCTCGTCAATATCGGCCTGCAATTGCGCAGCCGTGTTGTGGTCACGCAGGTGCTGCTTCAACCGTGCCAGCAGCTCCTGGATTTCGACCATGGTCGGTGCGAGTTCCAGTTCGGCCGATGGCCAAGGAGGCAGGTTGGCGAAGAAGTCTTCTCGGTTCTCCTTGCTGCCGAGCTTGGCGATCAGATGGCCCAAGCCGAACTTTTCCAGCTTCTCATAGACATTTTCCACTGCCGCATTGTTGTTCGACAGTATCGCGACCGTCTTACCGCGGAGCAGGATATTGGCGAGGATGTTGAGAATGGTCTGCGTTTTGCCAGTTCCTGGCGGTCCTTCAATGACGCTGATCTGCGCGCTGAACGCCCGCTCGACCGCCGCAAGCTGGCTTTCATTGACGCCGAACGGGTAAACGAGGCCGCCACCCGTCGCCTGCTCGCCGTTCTGCGCGACGCAATAGGCATGCAAGGCGGTGTCCGGACTGGGTAGTAGTTTCTCCAGCTGGCGCACGACATTGGCTGCGATCTGCTGCTGAGTTGACGAACCGGCGCGATCCCTTCGGGCGTTCGCAACAGCAACGAGATAACTAAAGACTGGTGCTTCCTTCATCGCTGTCTGCGTGACGAACTCAATGTTGTCCAATTTATAAAGGTAGGGTTTAGCAGTACCCAGGAAATGGACGACGGCATACCGTTCACCATAGATCGTTGCCTTTTCAATGGGCTTGGTAACCACGCTGCCGCGCTCAGTCAACAGCGTCGCGCCCATCTCACGCATGGGAACGACACGGCAGTCACTCAGCGGGCGTGTGTATTTTTTTTGAGAGGGGAAATGACACGTCAGCTGTAGGGCTTCGTGCTTGTCGCTCCAGATCGTCCAGTCGGAGATCTTCTTGGGCTTCTCCTCTCCACCCATGTAGATAGAAACCATACGTTCGTTGTGCGAGCTGGCAATCATAGTGGTAGCAATTGCTACACAGGCAGTTGTTTTAGGGACTGCGTGCGCCCGCAGGCGTTCGTAATCTCACTGCGCAACCGCCCCCCACGCGTGCCTGCTAAGCCGTCCGCATAGCCCGGCAGGTAATAATCGCGCTCCCAAGCTTTCGCGAGGCGGACAGCGTTCTGCGCCGGAAGGTCGTCGAGCGTGAGCACGCCGGCATCCCGCGAGGAGGGCCGATAGACACCCGTGAAGCCGAATACGCGTGGCCCGCTGAGATAGGTTCGCCGACTCAGCCGCCCGTTCGCGGCTTTAGCTCGCTCGGCTTTTTGGCTACTTGGCAGGTTGTCGGTCCTGCGATCGCCGGTATGCCGGACGAGACCTTCCACGACGATCCACTCGAAGACGATATCGGGGGTGGTTTTCCCGTGATCCGTCGTCAATCCGTGCAAGCTCTGGCAAGCAATGGCGCCAACGGCGGACACTGTGACATACCGTGGCTGATACATCCGGGCCCGCAGGCCAGGCACAAGCACGTTGGCAATGCGATCCGCTATTGCGGCGAGTCCGAGCGGGTTGAGGCCGCTCTCAGCCGCCGCGCTCGGGTCGTAGGCCGACAACCGAGGTAATTGATCTGTCCACCCCATATTTCCCCATCTGCATTATCCGAACGCAACGTCGCTGGAGCGTCCAGGTTATTTTTGTACTAGCACTGCCGTAGCCAGAAAATCGTGGTCACCTTGCATGGGAACATGACGGCTCGACGGACGCGAAGCATTATGGGACGTTTATCGAAAAAAGGTGGGTTTCGCCGGGGGAAGTGGGGGCTCAGCTTGCTCCGGGCATCACGAAAATTGGCAAAAGAAGGGAGCGTGTTATCGTCAGATTCCCTGAGGCTATACCATTCGAAGGTTTGATTGTGTCGGGATTTGCGGATATTTTCCGGCTACGATAATTGACAGAAAGGCAACGCTCCATGTCATGCGGCAGGCGTCAGCCTTGAGGAAATTGGGGGAAATGAGATGGCAGAAAGCTACCGCCGGCTGAACCTTTTTATGGCAAAGCCTTTAGGTGATGGCCAGTTGTTTGCGGATCTGCTCACTGACGCACCAGTGGACACCTATCCAATGGCAAACGACCTAGATATCGACGGGGTTCTTTATGTGAGGCGAAGCGCTGAAAAGAGGCCTAGCTGGGGTTCTTTGCTCGACGAGGTTGCGGGCAGCGCCATACCAGATCTGGCAAATCGATCGAGTTCTGCGGTGCTGCTGCTTCGCGTGGACGGTGACATCTTCGCCTTTACATTTGGCTACGGCCGGTATCTGATTGAGCAGTCGCTGTTCGTTCAGGACTTTGGCCTCCGCACAGCGCTCAACACGCTCGACGAGAAATCATTGCGCAGCGTCGACTTGCACACCCTCGAAGACCAACCTGTTCAGAAGAAGTCTCAGGCTGCTCGCGACTCGGAGGTGGGCGTCTTCGGGATCGACATCCTTCGGGATGTTCTTCGTGCTGTGACGGGCGTCCCCAAGCGCGGGGTTGGCCTTAAGCAGATCGCCGGTGGCGACGCGATGTTCTCCTTCAGCACCGAAATGGAAGCCGCGGATTTCCCCGCGTTGGCCCGCCGTATCAAAGGCTACTACGCTAACGATGCTTACAAGACGTCCTTCTCGTGGGTGGACAACGTCCGCAAGGTCAAAGACGAGGCCTCAATCGATGCGCTGAACGCGCAGTTGGTTCAAGCTGTTTCCGCGCGCAATCCTGGAATCATTGTCACGCTGCCGGAAATCGGCGCATGGGACACCATCCTAGGATTTAGTTTTACGCGGAATAAGGATGGTGTCCGTCCCGTCATCGATTCTGCCGACTACATCGACACAATTCCTGATTTGGCGCGTCTAACCATCGAGGGCCTGAAGCGTGACCGTCTTTTTGTCCACGACGTCGATGGCAAAATCACCGAACACTCGGTGTATCGCTGCATCTACTTCGAGATCGTCGACGGCGACAAAACGAAGATCATCTTCGATGGCAAGTGGTACGAGGTCGATGCAACATTCATTGGCCGCATTGCCGAAACATTGAACTTGATTCAGATAGCCACCCTTGCATTCCCCGCAGTTGAAGTGTGGGACGATGGAGGCGAATCGAAAATTGAGTCCGAGGGTGACTACAACATTCGAGCGGCCGCAGCGCATGGATATTTCCTGCTGGACAAGAAGCTCGTCAAGACCGACCGGGCCACCTCACCCATTGAGCTCTGCGATCTTCTGACTCCTACCAAGCAGTTGGTGCACGTAAAGCATCGCAAGGGCGGATCGGCTGGATTGAGCCATCTTTTTGCTCAGGGCGGTGTGGCTGCTGAAATCATGCTCGGCGACAAAGCGTTCCGCAAGAAGGCGCGAACGGTACTGCGCAGCGTAAATCCGGCCGCACGTGATCTCGTGCCGTTGGACAACCTCAGAAGCGCTGACTATGAGATTGTTTTCCTGATCTTGGGCGAGAGCAGTGCGACACTAAAGCAGAACTTACCGTTTTTCAGCAAGGTCAACCTGTCGAAGGCGTTCGAAAACCTCACTCAACGCGGATTCAGGGTTTCGATTGCTGGCGCTCCCAAGACGCCACGCGTGGCCCCTTGATAATGAAGCCTGAACAGCCGGTAAGCGAAGGTTAATAAGGCACCACGTTGCCGGCGCTTCACGCCTCTGAGCTATCCGTTGACAAGTTAAAATTCGGTGACGGTGCGCAGCGACTGCCACCGATGGCCGACCGGTTAAATCCGCCACTGAGAGCCGCCATTACTTCCACGACTTCTCATGTCGTTCGATCTCTATCTCTCCTGAGTGGTGCGCTATTACTCCAGAGAGACAACATCACGAATTGACTCAAACTCAGGCACCAAGTCGGGTTGATGCTGGCGCAAGTACGCCAGAACTGGTTGGCACTCCAGGAGCTTGACGAGGTATCCCTTGGCCAGAACGAGATTCAGCACATCTTGGCCGTAGGTCTGCTCGACGATCTTGTACTGTTCTTGCAGGTTGCTCATCTCTCGCTCCATCTTAGCCATCTGTTCATGCGTCACCCCAGTTAGCTTGGCCGGCTTCTTTCCGTCGACAAGGCGCGCCGCTGGCGTAGCGACGAGAAGCGCTTCCGCATAGGAGACGGTGACGTTGTTCGCGGCAATCATCAACTCCACGCACTCAACCTGGCGTGTCGGCTTCATTTTTCGAAGCGCTCGCACCAGTTCCGGTGAAAACTGCCTGTCGCGCAGTAGATCCACCGCCTCAGGGCAGAGGCCGTCCAGAAGGTTCATCTTCTTCACGATCTGACTAGTGTCGACGGAAAGGGCTTTGGCAAGACGCTCCAGTGAGACGCCACGTTCAATGGCACGCCTGATCATGAAATGCTCTTGAATGCTCGACAGTCGGTTGATGCGATTGTTGTAGGTGTATGCCTCGTCATCCGTGGCAACTAAGCAGGAAGCGTTGTCGCGGCCCAAATCGCGTAGCGCGAGAAGTCGAATGTGCCCGTCCAACAGGATGTGGTTGCCAGAGTGCTGGTCGACCGCCGTTACGGTCAACGGCTCAATCAAGCCCACTTCACCGATGGACGAGAGAATCTGCTTGAACTTTCGAGTGCTGGTCAGGCCTGCCGGTGTCCTGCGGGAGGGAAGAATGCGCGGCAAGGGAATGGCAAGCGGCTCAGGCACAAAGCCTAGAGTGACGCTTGTCATGGTGAGCTCCCGGTGGGCCAGACACGTTCGGCAAGATATTTCGGTAGCGTTGTCAGTGACTCCGCCCGCAGCAGATTCACGAAGTTCTCGTCTGCGAACAGCTGCCGGAGAGCGCCAACAACAAACAGGAGTCGCTGCTGCGTGAATTCCGCCTTGCGGACCATCGCTTTCTGTCGCTCCACCTCGCTCTCATACGTCCGGACGAGACTTGAGGTGGTCACGTCGTCTCGTCTACCTATCATGTAGCGCGATGCGGATCTGCCCAGCGTTTGGCGTCGCTCGATAACGCGCCGTGCGTTCATTAGCTGCTTGCCTCGTAGCTTTCCGGATTCGTATGCCTCCTGCAGCGCAGCTTGGATTGCCTTGTCGTCGTCACCGGCCCCAACGATGGCGAGCGCAGCTGTAAGGGGAATCGTCCCTTTCTCAACAGCAATCAACAGGCGCTCTTCCCCGTGCTGGAGCAACGTCAGGACTCCCTGCACATAAGCTGTTGTTAAGCCGGTCTTCTCCGCGATCCTTTTGGGCGTGTACCCGCTGTCACGCAATTGCCGAATACCGGCCAGCAACTCAAGAGGGCGACACTGGCGTCGCGCGATGTTCTCGGCAAGGCTCATGATGAAAGCTTCTTCGTCGCTGACGTTGACCACCAACGCGGGAATCGTGGCCTCTCCTAGCGAGCGAAATGCCTTGAGCCGTCCCTCACCGCAGACGAGAAGGAATTTCTCGCTGCCATCTGCAGCAGCCCTCGGCGTGACGGTGATGGGCTTCTTGAGGCCAATGGCTTTGATGTTCCCAACGATCTCGTCAAAGACCTTGCTGTTCCGCTCGCGTGGGTTGATCACGTCGATACGGTCGGTCGGAATCATCCTGATCTCGCCAGGTTGCGGTTGCGTGTTCATGCTGCTCTTCTCAGTTTCGCGCGTTCGGCCATGTGATACAGATAGTCCAGCGTGTCGAAGCGATAGCTTTCGTACTCAATGGCGTTGCGCTCAGCTAGTCGGATGCCGGGGCGAGCGAAGTCAAGGCGTGGCAACAGGTAGTAGTCCAATGGCACATCATTGGACTTGCTCAGCCGAATCGCCACGGTGATGTCCGGCAGGAGGCTCGAGTCGAACCGCACCTTCCAGTGATAGCCGCCATTCGTTCTCGGCTGGCAGCGCGATAGAACGATCGATACAGTGAACTCCTGGTTGACGTCCAGGATGTCGGTCGCAGGATCTCGGAGCACCATGCCACCTAGATCGGCAATGGCTTGCTCTGTTTGAGTGACGATCTTTGGATGTAGCTGCCGCAGGAAGCGGTTGATCTCCAAATACCGATAGTCGCGATCGGGCGTAAAACCCACCGCTTGGTAGGCTCGTATCAGGCTCCCGAAACGATACACATAGGCTGCCGAAGATGGCATGCCCTCCGTCTCGTCGATGATGAGGCCGGACAGGAAGCCGCGGTTCCGATAAAGATTGCGCAGTCGTTCGATCAGTTCCTCGCTGCTGTACCGCCTGGCACGGGCTCGCATGATGCCCTGGGCGGTATAGAACACGTCCGGTGCCACGATTGGCTCAAAGGCGCCGTCCTTGCGGATCCACATGTCAGGAGCGTTTACGACACGGGCACGTTTGAGTTTGCATGAGACGCGGTTGTAGATGTTGTTGCCGATATATTTTTCGTTGGTGAGTACCTCCCTAACGGTCGCGCGAGTCCAGTCTCGGTCCAGATCCGTGCGCACATGCATAGTGTTCAGCCGTGCGGCGATGTCGAATTCGTTCATGGACTCATCGATGAACCAGTTGTAGATCAGATTGACGATACGGACTTCGTTCTCGGGACCCGGCACCAGGACGACACGATCGGTCTGCAGACTCTTGCGTTGACCTCGGCAGAGTTCTGCCTTGATGAGACCGTGTTCATCGACCAGCACACGGCGCAGACCAAAGCCGGCGGGACCACCTTGCCGAAAGCCTAGTTCGATCAGGCGGCACTGCCCCGCAAACACCTTCGCCGATAGCTCACGGCTATATTCGCCCGCCATGGCGCGCTTAACGCCTTTGACGATCGTCGAGACAGGCGAGCCATCGTTGTCGAACTGTTCAGCGCAGTAAATGACTTGAATGCCTGCGCGCCGGCAGATGTACTCGTAGTACGCGCTCTCGTCGGCATCCTGAAAGCGCCCCCAGCGGCTGACGTCATAGACAAGGATCGCTTGGAAGTCTGGGTGACCGGTCGTGACATCGCGGATGAGGCTTTGCAGTGCTTCCCGTCCGTCGATCCGCAGGCCGCTTTTGCCTTCATCGGCATAGGTACGAACGACCTCAATACCTCGTGAAGCGGCGTACTCGCGGATCTTGTCGCATTGGTTCTGGGTCGAGTACTGCTGGTGCTCCGTCGACATGCGCACGTACTCCGCAGCCCGAAGCGCGGAAGGCGCGGTCGGAGTAGCGCTGGTGTACTGATCGATTGCCATGGCGGGGCACCGGCTAGCGAGTGGCGCTGCTCTTCCATGTCGGGAAGCAAGGTTTGCTCCCCCGGGGCTGCGCACAAGATCACGTTAGCAGGTGGCGGCAGACCATGCCTCACATCATCTCTTTGCAATCAGCTCTCGATGGTGCGCGCGGTGGCGGCAGTACTACGATCTGGACCCTCCAGACGTCCATCTTTGCAATCCCGTCTTCGGACGCGCGTTGGAGCACATAAGTGCCTGAAGGCAGAGGCGTTTTCGGAGCTGACGCGTACATCTTTGCAATCGCTCGTCGTCGATCGTTTCTTGCCCGCTGCAAGAGCCGATTGCGCTCGGCATAGGCCGGATGGCTTGTGCGATAGCTGCGCCAATAGTCGCGGTGGCGCTGTGTCCACCTCGCCCGAGCTCGTGCCTGGTTGTCCCGGTAATCGGTGTCCGTCCGGAGATGCTGCTTCTGCCATCGCCGTCGACGCTCCCGCTGGCACGCGGAGGCCGAGCAATATCGTTGCCTCGGCACTTGAGGGCGTGCGAGGAAGAGGTAGCCGCACGCGGCGCACAAACGGGCAGGTCTCATGCCGTCGCGAATCCCGGGGAACGACCACATGGCGACAGCCACTGCGCGTGCCGCTAGCAAGGAGGAGGCGCTACGCCTAGTGGGTTCGGGCGGTGTTGCAGTCGTTGAGCTGGATTACGAGTCAGGCTGGCAAGACGCAGTTGAGCTAGGTCGCCTCGGCCGAGCAGTCGGTGTCCGCGTGGAGTACCGCGGCCACGAGAGCATCGCCGTCAAATCACCCGCCGCACTGGTTGCGGGACTCGCTCGGGCGAAAACTTCGTTCCGGTACAGGCGCCGACCACTCTCAGGTGATGGGACACGCCGTAGCGCGCGTTGGCGACCAATGTTCATGCCCGATGCCAGGGCACCATGATTGCGTGATCGTGGAAGGTGACCCCAACGTCAAAATCGATGGCCGAATGGTTGCTTTCGATGGGCACAAGACTTCGTGCGGAGCGGCGTTGATTTCGAGCGTTTCCACATCGGGGCGATCCTGATTTGATCAGTGAGTCTTCTCCTCGGCCGTTCGCACTGTCCCGTTGGGTGATCGCCGTTGCTATTGCGGTCTACGCTTTGAAGTCCTTATGGGACGAATACTCTGTGCCGACGATTCCGCCACAGCTCGTACTGCTACGCGTTGTTGATGAGAACGGAGTGCCTATTCCGCATGCGGAAGTCCAGGTAACGCAGGCTATCGATATCGGAACGAAATTGTTCTGCGTCAGTATTCCCACGTTTGGCAGCGGTGGGCGAAATTGTACGAAGTACAAGGATGTCCCTATTTTCCGAGGGCAGGTGGATGCAACGGGAGAGCAATCCCTGACGGTCCGCTACGCTGACATGCTGTGGATTGAAGCTGCTACCGCCTGTGTCAGTGATCCTCGTGTTGCATACCCTCGGCGATCGTATTTCTCGACCCAAATCCCTTGGGAAGAAGTTGAGCACGCACGCACAATCGTTCTCAGCAGCGCTGTCGGTAGCGCTAGCTCGCTCCCTTGTGAGGTAGGTATGCCTCCTGACTTCACACATTGAATCTTATCTTTCACGGTTGCATGACTCGCATTCGAAAAGATCAAGAGCCCAAAGGATAAGACGTGGATTTCAGTGGTGGCTATTTCGAGCACTGGGTGTTCGATGAGCCGAGCGGCAGGCCCCTCGCATGATGGCTCGCTGCCCCACCGATACTCAAATTTCCTCAGCCGCCCGGCCGACACGCGCGCGGATGGTAGTTTCCAGCCTGATACGGCGTGTCAGGCGCAAGCCCTGCACAGCCGACAACAATAAGCGCGGTGCGCGGGCTGGCATGAACGGGTCATCGCCAGCCCGCCCGATGTGCGAGGACTTCCCTCGGCACTGCGTTGGCCCTGCACAGACAGTGGCCTTTGGGAAAAAGGGGAAGCCGCATGCAGTCTCATACGCCATCCGCGGTACGGTTGGTGGACAATCGGCGTGGCCGCATTTCGCTGCAGTATCTCGATGAGAGCCAGCAACATCGAATGCGCGCCAGCATCCGGGCGATCGCCGCGCGCTCGCTCTATCAATGGGATGAAGCGGGGCCGCACGAGGCCGACGTGCTGGTGCTGGAGGGGGCGCAGCCCGACGCGCGCACAGCAGCGCCCTTCAAGCTGTGGCTGGGTCAACCCGCGCCCGACGTGTCTGGTGATGACGTGTTCACGCTGCCACGCGCTTTCAGTACGCCCATGCTCTGGGGTGCGCTGGATCTGATTGCGCTGCGGCTGATGGACAGTCGCAGGCAGCCCACCGAGGCCGGCGATGCCTCGTTCGTCGATGTCGATATCGACACGGGCGACAGGCCTACCTACCGCTTGCTGAAGCCGGTCGCGCTGGATGCGCGCTTCACGGAGCCGCGCTTTCGCATGGCGATGAACGACATGGCCACGCGCGCGGTCAGCTTGGACGAGCTGCTCCAACACGGTGAACTTGAACTCGAAGAGGCACGCCTGCTGTTGCGTACGCTGAAGGCGCGCGGCGCGTTGGAGATCTGCGTGAGCAACCAAACGGTTGGGCCTGCGCAGGCGGCTCATGCCGAGCCCGCACCTGATGGGTGGTTGTCACGGGCACGTCGCTGGCTGCACGGGCGCGCCGGCCGGTGACGGTAAGGGGCTGGCTCTTCCGTTCCACCCAACCGCTACCTGGGCCTCTCACGTTCACATCAAAGCTTGATAT
Organism: uncultured Ralstonia sp.; assembly: GCA_966433195.1. GTDB lineage: Bacteria > Pseudomonadota > Gammaproteobacteria > Burkholderiales > Burkholderiaceae > Ralstonia. Next base: position 33,313 of record CBJMVH010000031.1, on the reverse strand, counting down.
CGCCGCGTCTCACAAGCCGAATGCGATATCGGGATGCGCGCATCAACAGCGCTGCTGCAGAGCGCGAGCGCCCCTTGCAGGGTGCCACGAACATTCCGCCTGAAGTCTCACTCTGCGCGCCGCGCCGGCATTCTCGGATGCCTCTGGATGGTCATGACGCTTTCTCTTAACGATCTTCAATTGGTGATGGCGCTCGTCGGGTGTCTGCACGAGGCATCGCCCGATAGCGTGGCGGAGCGGCCGGAGGTGGCACGCAAGCTCGAATCATTGCTCGGCATTGACGTCATCTCGCATATCGTTCGGCACGATGCGGACCCGATTCCCATCCACACCTCCACGTGGGGGCGGGATCTCCAACTGAATTGGGAATACAAGCAGCACTTTCATACCGTGGACCCGATCTCCCCGCTGTTGCACGGCCGAACAGAGCCGCTGCTCGTCGAGCGGATCATTGGCCGGCGCAGCCTGCTGCGTACGGAATACTTCACCGATTTCCTCACGCGGTACCGCATCTACCCGGGCATGAGTCTGTGCCTGGATGCCGGCGGTGGAACATTGCTCGATTACCGCCTGGGTACGAGTGATGTCGACCGCGTCTTCGGCGAGCGCGAGTTGCGCATTCTCGATTTACTGCGCCCACACCTCATCAATGCCCATCGGCAACGGGCGATTGCCATGCAGGCGGGGGATGAGGCCGCCGCCGACAGCCGGCCGTCGTTCGTGCTTGATCCTGCCGGGCCCGCACAACCGAATCGCGCCGCAGAAGCGCTGATGGCGGGCTGCAGCGCCAGCGAGCGCGAAGGGCTGCGACTGCTGTTGAGCCGGATCGCGCTAGGCGCAAGCGAGTCGATGCAATGGGCAGGGTTTGACCTGTGCACGAAGTTCGAGCACGCCGCCGATGGCCGCATTGTTCACCGGCTCTATCTGACGGCCGGCACCGTCGGTTCGGGGGCGTGGTTCCAGCAGAAGTTCCAGGTGACGCGGCGCGAAGGCGAGGTGTGCGAACTGCTGCTCAAGGGCCTGTCGGATAAACAGATCGCAAAGGTGCTCAATATCAGCTACTGGACGGTGCGCAGCCACGTCGGGCGCGTGCTGGACAAACTCGGGGTCGAATCTCGCGCTGCTGTCGGGCCGCTTGTCCTCGCCGCACGGTAATGCGGCGCATGCGTGCGCCATTGGGTGCGCACGCAAGTCTATGGCAGTGTCACCGCATGGCGGCGGTGGCCGCGCCTGCCTAGTTCACCAGCGTCGTAATGCTCTTGGCCGGCAGCGTCACGGTGAACGTATTGCCGCTCACCACCAGCGCCGGCTGCTGCGCGAACGTAGCCGTGGCGGTGGTGAGGTACGGCGTCAGCGTGGTCAGGGTGCGGCCCGCAGCGTTGATCGACGTGGTGAGCGTGACGTCCGTGGCGTTCTCGTTCACCAGCACCACCACGGCCTTGCTGTTTGCGGCACCCGCCGGCGTGCCGAACGCAGAAACGCGGACCCCCTTCTGCGGCAAGGTGGTGGTGTCGTAGCGCACGTAGCCCGGGCGGATGAAGTACGCAAAGTGCTTCAGGCCGATGCCGAAGTAGGTGGGCTTGTTGTTGCCGTCGATCAGGCCGGTGGGCTGGGCGTCGTTGGAGTTGACCAGCCACCAGTACACGTAGGCGTTGTACTGCCCCAGCGTAAAGCCGTCGTGGATTTCCTTGGCAATGGCGATGGCGTCGTCGATGCTGGTCTGCCATGCCGTTTTGCCGTCGGCTTTGTTGACGGAGTCCAGGAAGTGTTCGGTCATCCACACATCCTTGCCGAGCCTGCGCGCCGAGGCCGGATAGGCGGGCACGCCGCCGTACAGGTGCCCGCCGATGATGGAGAGGTTGCCGGCTGCGTTGGCGTCGGCCAGCAGCGTGTCGGCCGTGGCCTGCGAGAAGTAGAACGACTCTGGCGCCATCAGCTTGGCCGTGGTGCCGGCCACGGCCGCGGCCCCATAGCCGGCGGTCCAGGCTGTCATTTCATCGGCGCTCCAGAGGCAGGATTCATAGGTCTGCGGGTCCCAGTCCGGCTCGTTCTGCAGGGAGACGGCGTAGAGGTTCACGTTGCGCGTGGCGGCATAGCGGATGTAGCTGTTCAGGTACTTGGCGTAGTCGGCATAGCGCGCTGGGTCAAGGCGGCCGCTATAGAGCGGGTTGCTGCGGTCGGTGTTGACGATCTTCATGCTGGGCGGCGGCGACCACGGCGAGGCAAAGACAAGGGCGCCCCGTGCCTGGGCGGCGGCGCCGTTCTGTAGCTCTGCGGTCCATTGGGTGGTGTCGGCGGTCTGGGTGGTGGCGTTCCACTCGGCGGGCGCAATACGCAGCCGGAGGATGGAGAGCCCGAGGCTGTCGGTCAGGCTGGTGCCGAACAGCGCGTTTGCGCGCGCGTCCGCCATCGGGCTGTAGTACCAGGCCGCCGATCCGCCGAACCCCTGGATGGTTTGTTTTGCGCTGCCAAAGTTGATGGCGGCTGCCGTGGCGGCCGGCTTGATGGTCAGCGCCGTGCTGACCAGGGCCGAGCGGTAGTGCGCGCTGTCCCTCGGTACGAACGTGGCTTGCAGGATGACACTGCCGGCCGTGCTGGTCGTGGCAGCGCTCAGCGGTGCGCCATCGGTTGTGGTGTATGACGCTGGGTCCACCGTGCCCTGAATGCCATATAGCGCGTAGGGCGTGGTGCTGATTTGCGCAGGCGTGAGGGCAGACCCCTGGAGCACCGCGGCGGGCAGGTCCCACCGCACCGGCGGCTCGGCCTTGTTGACGGTCAGCGTCCGCACGGTTGTGGAGGGCGCGTACTTGCTTGTGTCTTGCGGGGTGAAGGTGACCGACAGCGTTTGCATGCCGACCTCCGGCTTGGTTCCAGCCGCCGGCGAATAGACGAAGGTGCCGGGCACATTGGCCGTTGCGTTCAGTTGCGCCGTGCTGAGTGCCGTGCCCCACCCGATCGACGCGGGATTCGGCCACGTGATGGTGGCGGTGGGCGTGGGGCTCGGCGCTGGGGTTGGCGCCGGAGCGGGTGTTGGACTCGGCGCAGGGGTTGGTGTTGGCGTCGGAGCGGGCGCAGGGGTCGGTGCGGCGGGGCTTGACCCCGGTGTGGGCGCAGGCGACGGCGGTGGGCGCTCCCCAGGGTTGGACGCAGACACGGGTGCAGTCGTTGCGGACGTGGAGGCGTCGGCAGGCGTGTCGGACGCGCCGCCGCCGCAAGCCGCCAGCCACAGGCTCAGCAGACCGATCACCATGCTGTGCGCGCGCGGCGCGCTCGTTCTTTTCCACGTCGACGACATTGCTAGGCTCATTTCTTGGGATGGGTGGATACGGCAGGACCCCCTACGAAAGTGGGGTGCTCCGTTTGGCACACGCGGTATCCCACGCCGCCTCAGCGCGCGTCAAGGCAAGTGCGGGGTTGGTGAGAGTTCTTGAACATCTGCGTGGTGTCGGCGCGTTTGTGTCGATGGCGTAGCCCGTCCTTGCGCCCCGCACGCAGGCGGCACCAAGGGCGCCGCGGCGCAGGCCCCTTTGCTGCTAGGGGATGGGCACATCAACGTGTCAGCGTTGGCTGCACCGTTGCGCCCCCAGGAGGCGGCCCATATGACTAAACAAAAACCCTCCGCAAAAGTCGTCAAGCCCAAAGACCGCGGCCCCGTGCTCATGCGCTTGCGGCAGGTCAAGATGGCCAGGTCCACGCACGCCTACGTGCGCGGCAGCACCGAGAAGTTCTATGAATGGCTGGCCACGGTGCGCCCGCAAACGCTGCCCGACGGGCCCCGCATCTGGATCTGCGGCGACTGCCATGTCGGCAACCTGGGCCCCATTGGCGACATGCGGGGCAGCACGAGCATCCAGATCCGCGATCTGGACCAGACCGTCATCGGCAATCCCGCGCTCGACCTTATCCGGCTGGGCGTTTCGCTGGCCACGGCGGCGCGTGGTTCAGACTTGCCCGGCATCGTGACCGCGCGCATGGTCGAGGGGCTGATGACCGGCTATCTCGATGGCATCAACCCAGACGGCGCCATGGCGTTACCCGAGCGGCCCGCTGCCGTGCATACCGCCATGAAGGCCGCCACGGCCCGCACGTGGAAGCAGCTCGCCCGCGATCGGCTGGAAGACGCGTCGCCCACCATCCCGCTGGGCAAGCGCTTCTGGCCGCTCGCGCGCGACGAGCAGCGCGCGCTGAAGCAACTTACGCGTCAGCCGGAACTGCTGGAGCTGGTCGGCCACCTCTACGGCAGCACCCGGGATGACGCTGAAATTGTCGATGCAGCCTACTGGGTCAAAGGCTGCAGTTCGCTCGGCAAGCGGCGCTATGCCGTGTTGCTGTCGGCCAAGGGGTGTGCTGAGCGCCCGCATCGGCTGCTGGACTTCAAGGAAGCCGTCGCACCGGCCGCACCGCGCGCGCCGGGCGCCGACATGCCAAGACAGAACGGTGAACGCGTGGTTACGGGCGCGCGCCACCTCTGCCCCGAGCTGGGCAATCGCATGGCGTGGGTGCGCATGCTCGGCACGAGCTTCTTCGTGCGCGAGCTGTTGCCGCAAGACCTCAAGCTCGATGTCGAAACCCTGGGCACCCGAGACGCCGTATCGCTGGCGACCTACCTCGGCCACGTGGTGGGGCTGGCGCACGGGCAGCAGATGCCGCGCGATGTTGCGCTGGCGTGGCGACGCGATCTGAAAGCACGGCACGGCAAATCCATCGACGCGCCGTTCTGGCTGTGGACGTGCATTGTCGATTTGATTGGCCTGCACGAGCGGCAGTATCTTGAGCATTGCCGCGCGTGGGCGCGGTAGGGGAGGGCTGCGGGGTTCAGCGGCCGTGGCGGCCGTCCAGTCGATATCCGGGTCGCCAAGTCACTGTTGCCGGCGCCAGCTCTTGCTCGATCGACGCCTTGTCTTTGTCACCCAGGTAGTCGTCTTCAATCAAAAACGCGATGGCTGCCGGAAACAATTCCCGCAGACGTTGGCACGCCTGCCTCTCCGAGAACCATGCTTCCGCCTCTTTGGCATCGATTTCCAGCTTGATCACGTCGCTCGCGACGGGCGCTGATTGCGCGATGCCATGGTGCGGTTGTGGGCTGCAGGGGTAAAAGGTCGGGGTTGTCGCCATGCGCCTCAGTTGTCTATCTCGCCTATTGCGGTCACGTTTGTGGTGAGCAATATAGCGCGCGGCTCCGCCGCTGGTGCATGACGAGATGGGGGCGCGCTTGCCCGATCGACCGCGTGTTCCAAGCCGGTGCGTTGTGCACCAATGCAAGGCCGTCAACGCTCCATCCCGCATGCGCAAGGGCATCGCCCAGGCAATCAACCCCCCGCAGTACCGCTCAACACGCCGCGCCATGCTGCATGGCACAAAACTCGCATAAGTCGTGGGCGACCGGTCAGACCACGACCGTGTCTTTCTCCAATTCGGCCCATGCTCAGCATTCCATCCTCCGTTGCGCAAGCACTCCAGCAAGGCATCCTGCGCGGCGATTACCCCAGCGGTAGCCGCCTGCCGCCGCAGCGCGAGCTGGCGGCCAGCCTGGGCGTGAGCCGCGCGTCGTTGCGCGAGGCGCTGACGGTGTTGGAGACCCTGGGCCTGGTGGACATCCTGCCCAGCCGTGGCGTGGTGGTGCGTGGTCCGCAGGCCAGCGCCGAGCGTCTGCATCGCCCGTTTGCCACGCCGGCGCTGGGTACGCTGTCGCCGCGCCAGTTGATTGAGCTGCGCCTGGTGCTGGAGCCCGGCTGGACGGCGCTGGCCGCTGCGCGCATGCAGGCCGCTGGGCTGCGTCATCTGCAATGGCTGCAGCAGCAGTTGGCGCATGCGCTGGCGCGCAATGACTTGCTGAGCGCGGCGGAGGCGGATTTGCACTTCCATCTGTTGCTGGCGCAGCAGTCGGGCAACCCGGGCCTGATGGCGATGGCGGGCCAGTTGGAACATGCCATCGGCCACAGCCTGCGCCTGCCCTTTGCCCGCAACGGCGCAGACGACCACCCCGCGCACGAGCACGACGCCATCGTGCAGGCCATTGCCGCAGGTGATGCCGCCGCCAGTGCAGAGGCGATGCGCGCCCACCTTCTATCGGCCGCGCGCCGCAGCGGGATCGACCTGAGCGCCCCGCCCGCTGCATCCGAATCCATGCAACCCGAACCGGTTTCCTTTCGCCTCGCCCCTATTTCTGAAGGAGTTCTTGAATGACCCGCATCACTGCCCGCCCCGCCCTGCGCCACACCTTGGGCAACACCTCGCGCCGCACCTTCGTCTACGCCGTCATGGCGGCCAGCGCGGTGGCTGCGTTGCTGCCGGGCCGCCCGGCCCATGCCGACACGCTGGCCAACATCCAGAAAGCCGGCGTGATCCGCGTGGCGATCCCGAACGACTTTCCGCCGTTCGGCTCCCTGGGCCCGGACCTCAAGCTGCAGGGCTATGACATCGACATGGCCAACCTCGTCGCCAAGGAGTTGGGCGTAAAGGCGGAACTGGTGCCCGTCACCAGCACCAACCGCATCCCGTTCCTGACCACGGGCAAGGTCGACATCGTCATCTCCAGCCTCGGTAAAAACGCCGAGCGCGCCAAGGTGATCGACTTCACGCAGGCGTATGCCCCGTTCCCCAAGAGCGTGTACGGCCCGAAGGAAGCTGTGATCAAGACGCCGGCGGATCTGGCCGGCAAGACGATCGGCGTGACGCGCGGCTCGACGGAAGACTTGGCGCTCTCGGCCGTGGCGCCGGCCTCGGCCACCATCAAGCGCTATGAAGACAACAACGCTACCGCGCAGAGCTACCTGATCGGTCAGGTGCAGTTGGTGACAGTGGGCAACATCGTGGCGAATGCGGTGAACGAACGCACGAAGCTGCGCCAGCTCGACCTGAAGTTCCCCGTGGAAGACACGCCCTGCTATGTGGGCGTGGCCAAGGGTGAGCCTGCGCTGCTGGACAAGGTGAACACCGTCATCACCAAGCTGAAGACGGATGGGCGCCTGAACGATCTGTCGCAGCGCTGGATCAAGATGCCGCTGCCGGCAAAACTGTAAGCACCGCGCACGCCTTCGCAACACAGGCCCGGCGCTTGGGTGTGCCGGGCCACGGATGACCTCCATGGCTTATCAATTCGATTTTGGCGCTGTCTTCAGTTACAGCGGCCAGCTGGCGCAGGGCGCGGCATTCACGCTCGCGCTCACGGCGGCGGGCGCGGTGGCGGGCGGCGCCATCGGCATTGCCGGGGGCGTGTGCCGCGCCTGGCGCATCCAGCCCTTCAACGCGCTGTTCAAGGTGTATGTGGAAGGCATCCGCAATACGCCGTTCCTAGTGCAGCTGATGTTCGTGTTCTTCGGTTTGCCCTCGCTGGGTGTGCAGATCAACGAGTGGCAGGCGGCCTTGCTCACGGCGGTGGTCAACCTCGGCGCGTACATCACGGAGATCGTGCGCGCGGGCATTCAGGAAACACCGCGTGGCCAACTGGAAGCCGCCAACGCACTCGCCATGAGCCGCTGGGCGATCTTCCGGCACGTGGTGCTGCGGCCTGCGCTGCAGAAGGTGTGGCCGGCGCTCTCCAGCCAGATCGTGATCGTGATGCTGGGCACATCCGTTGTTTCGCAGATTGCCGCGCAGGATCTGACCTTTGCGGCCAACTTTATCCAGTCGCGCAACTTCCGCGCGTTTGAAACCTATCTCGTGGTGACGGCGCTGTATTTTGCGCTGGCGCTGCTGCTGCGTCAGCTGCTGGCCTGGATCGGGCAGCGCTTCATTGTCGGCCGTCGTGCACCGGTGGCGTCGGCGGTGGCACGCACGGTCACTCCCACGCCTGCGGAGACCACAGCATGATCGCCGACATCCCTCTGTTGCCCATTCTCCTCAAGCTGGGGGAGGGGCTGCTTGCCACGCTCATGCTGTCGCTCATGGCCTTTGCGCTGGGTGGCGCGGCGGGCCTGGTGGTGCTGTTTGCCCGCGTGGGGCGCAACGCCGGCCTGCAGCGCGTGAGCAAGGCGTACATCCAGCTCTTTCAGAACACGCCGCTGCTCATGCAGATGTTCATCGTGTTCTTTGGGGCCTCCATGGCGGGGTTTGAGATGTCGCCGTGGACGGCTGCCGCCATCGGCCTGACGCTGTACACCAGCGCCTATCTGGCCGAGGTGTGGCGCGGCTGTGTGGAGGCCATCCCCCGTGGGCAGTGGGAGGCATCTTCCAGCCTGGCGATGGGCTACTTCCAGCAGATGCGGCATGTGGTGCTGCCGCAGGCGGTGCGCCTGTCGATTGCGCCCACGGTGGGGTTCTCCGTGCAGATCGTCAAGGGCACGGCGGTGGCATCCATCATCGGGTTTGAAGATCTGTCCAAGCTGGGCTCGGTGCTGGCCAATGCCACGTTCCAGCCGTTCCTCATCTATGGGTTGGTGGCGCTGGCGTATTTCGCGCTGTGCTGGCCGCTGTCTCTTTACGCCTCTCATCTGGAAAAGAAGCTCTATGCCGCTCGTTGATCTCTGCGCCGTACACAAGCATTACGGCAACAACCACGTGCTCAAGGGCGTGGACCTGCGCGTGGAAAGCGGCCAGGTGGTCGCCATCATCGGGCGCAGCGGCTCGGGCAAGAGCACGCTGCTGCGGTCCATCAATGGGCTGGAAGCCATCGACGATGGCCAGATCGTGGTCGACAACGCAGTGCTCAAGGGCTCGCAAGCCACGCCCGCGCAATTGCGTGCGCTGCGCCTGAACGTGGGCATGGTGTTCCAGCAGTTCAACCTGTTTCCGCACCTGACGGCGGGCGAGAACGTGGCGCTCTCACCCGTGGTGGTGAAGGGCATGAAGAAGTCGGAAGCCAATGACCTTGCGCGCCAGATGCTGACCAAGGTGGGCCTGGCCGATAAGTTCGACGCGTACCCCGATCAGCTCAGCGGCGGCCAGCAGCAGCGCGTGGCCATCGCGCGGGCGCTCGCCATGCAGCCGAAGGTACTGCTGTGCGATGAGATCACCTCCGCGCTGGACCCGGAGCTGGTGAACGAGGTGCTGGCCGTGGTGAAGCAGCTTGCCGCCGAAGGCATGACGCTGATCATGGTCACGCACGAGATGCGCTTCGCGCGTGATGTGGGCGATCAACTCGTGTTCATGCACCAGGGGTTGATCCATGAAAGCGGGCCGGCCAAGGATGTGTTTGCCAACCCCAAGACGGCGGAGCTGGCTGCGTTCATCGGTGCGGTGCAATGAGTGTGCGGATCCCGCCGCGTTGCGGTGTCGTCAGTGTGGGGTGGTCGGCTTGAGCGTATAGGTCAACGTGCCGTAACCCAACTGGTCGAAGCCGCCGCTGTTCGGGCCGTAATCCCCGCCGCCGCCTTCGGGCTGCACCTGCTGTGCAAACGCGGTCACCCCAGGGGCGTGCCGCTTCTTCAGCACCACGTAGTGGTTGTAGAGCAGTGCCCAGATGGGGCGCACCTCGCCGCGCCCGCCGGCTGAAATCTCGGGCTGCGTCACATCGCTGTTGCGGTACGGCGTGTAGGGCACGTCCTGGCCGAGGTTGTAGCGGGCGGCATATTCCGCGCCTTTGAGCACGCGGTCGTTGTCGTAGCCGAACAGGTCGTCGCCCTGGTTCCACGCCATCTGGCAGAACGCACCCACCAGGGCGAGGTCCAGCATGGTGTGGCCCTGGTCACGCCCGCTTTCCTGCACCTGTCCGATGCCCTCGGGGTAGAGCTGCCAGACCAGGTGTTCGATGGCGCCATTGCCTTGCCCGTGCTTGAAGTAGTCCACGGCTTCGGCATAGATGTCGCGGCGGTCGGTCAGCACGCCAATGGCCAGCATGGCGCTCATGTTGGCCAAGTCCCAGTTGGCCCAGTAGTGGTCGATCTTGGCGCCGTTGTGCCGGGTCAGGAAGTCGTGGTTCATGGGGTAGAACACGTTGAGCATCATGGCCTGGAAGCGCCGGAAGTCTTCCGGCTGCCACTGCGGCGCGGCGCGCAGAATCTCCGCCGCATTCGCCAGTTCGTACCCGTAGATGCCCGAGGCGAGGAACTTGTCCGAGCTGCCATCGATGCGCGTGAGGGTAGAAGACCACGCGTTCAGGATGTCGATGGCCTTCTGGGCGTAGGCATCGTCACCCGAGACTTTCCAGCGCAATGCGAGTGCATACGCGGCCGCTGCGTCGTTGAACAACACTGCGTAGTTCTCGGCATGCTCGTGATTGCGCCCGCGGTAGATGACGGCCTCCGGGCGCGGCGTCCATTTGAGCGAGGCGTGCGGGTTGGCGATCAGCCGTTGCCACCCGTCTTGCCACGGCTGCGTGCCGTGCGCCACGGCATGGCGCATCCGCAAGAAGTCTTGTTCGGTATGCAGCAGGCCGGGGTGCACGAACGGTTGTGTCGCCGCTGCCGCTGCGGCGGCGCCGGCGGCACAGGACATCAACAAGGCGCAAAGCCAGCGACGGAACAATCGGGGGCGATGGGGGTTCTGCATGAGCAATCCAAGGGTGAAGGTATGGCAATGCCCTTGCGATGTTCCGAGTGCGCGGGAGTGGCGTCAACTCTCAACGGATGTTGAGGATGTGGGCGGCGCGGGCGCGCCTATGCCACCACGTGCAGCCATTTCGGTTTAAGTCTTTTCCAATAACCCGTGACAACGTCGGCACGGTTGTTTTGTGGATGGGCTCAACATAATGGTGGTGTTCGAAAAATCGATAATCTGTTCATTAATTTTTTTCTCCATCTGCTATTCGTAACTCTCAGCGGCGGCATGGGTTTTATTTGCTTATGCTGGCGAAGCTCTGAACCCCGGGGCGTCATAAATGCGGCACCAAAATATGCCGCGTTCACTGAGACTGGAATCACAGAATGATCCAGCTCATTCACTTCATATGGAGATAAAACATGTCGAACGTTCAGACTGCCGCAACTTCGTGGGGCACGGTGCCATCCATCCGCGTCTACACGGCCAATGGCGGCAAGATCACCGAGCGTTGCTGGGACGGGAAGGGTTGGTACACGGGCGCATTCAACGAGCCGGGTGACAACGTGTCGGTCACCAGCTGGCTGGTTGGCAGCGCCATCCACATCCGCGTGTATGCCACCAGCGGTAGCACCACCACGGAGTGGTGCTGGGACGGCAACGGCTGGGCCAAGGGCGCTTACACCACGGTCTGATCCGGCTTCAGCCATGCGGGGCTTTCGGGCTCCGCACGCAGATTGGCATAAAACGGGTGAATCCGTTTTATGTCGATCTGCGTTTGTGTTATTGGGGAGTTTCATCTTTATTTCTCTATTTGTTTTTTTGAGTCGATTGGGTTGATAAGTGCGTGACGAATATGGGCGCGTAATCGCGGTTGCTGATAAAGAGGCAATTGCACCCACGTAGGTGTCGACTTCCTTGGGCATGGGACAGCGGCGCAGTGGGCCACGCTCCACACTCGGCGTCTGCGATAATTCCCGCACCCCACCTGCCACGCGCTCGCGTCTGCCCATGGTCGTTCGCCCCCACTTGCACTGGTTCCGCATGCTGCTCGCGTGGCGCGGCTCCGTGTTGCCGCAGCTGTTGCCACGCTTGTTCCTCATCCTGGGTATCTCGATGGTGGCGCTGGCGGTGCATGCGCATTGGCTGCCGCTCACGGTCAACCTCAGCACCACACCGTTCTCACTCATCGGCATCGCGCTGGCGGTGTTTCTGGGCTTTCGTAACAACGCCAGTTACGACCGCTACTGGGAGGCACGCAAGCTCTGGGGGCAGTTGCTCAACGTTGCGCGTTCGCTCACGCGGCAGGCCACGACGTTGCCGCGTCGCGATGAGCACAACCACGGCGTGGCCGACTCCGACGTGCTTGAATTCGTGCGAGTGCTGGGCGCACTACCGCATGCGCTGCGCCATCAATTGCGCCATACCGATCCGCGTGAAGACATGGCGGCCCGTCTGCCGGCGACGCTGCTCGACCGCGTGATGGCAGCGCGCTACCGGCCCGCTATCCTCCTGCAGTGGCTGGGGGAATGGGTGGGCCAGCGCACGCATGACAAGACCTTGGACGAGTGGGCGGCGCTGGCATTTGACCGCAACCTGAACGAGCTGTCTGCCGCCATCGGCGGGTGTGAACGCATTGCGAGTACGCCGCTGCCCTTTGCGTACTCCGTGATGATCCACCGCACGGTGTACTTCTTCTGCGCAGCGCTGCCCTTTGGGCTGGTGGAAAGCATTGGCAATTTCACGCCGGTGTTCTCGGTGTTTGTGGCGTACACCTTCATGGCGCACGAGGCCATTGCCTCGCAGCTGGAAGACCCGTTCGGCACGGAAGACAACGACCTCGCGCTCAATGCGCTTTCCAGCACCATTGAAGATGCCGTGCGCGACATGGTGGGCGAGCCGAGCCTGCCGCCGCCTGCGCATGCGCGCCGGGGTGTGATTCTGGATTGAAGGCACCCGGCGCCCTGGAGTTCCATGCAAAAGCCCCTCGCTGAGGGGCTTTGCATATCTACGGTCTGGTTTCGGTTGCCTCAAGGCACCGCCACCACCGCCATCCCACGTGGAATGTTGCCGGTGGCTGCCGTGCCGCTCGGCACGGCGGTCAGTTTGCCCGTGGTGCTGTTGATGCTGTACGCGGTGACCGTGTTGTCGCTGGCCGTGACCACATACGCAAAGGTACCCGCAAAGTTGAGCACGATCGTCACGGGGTTGGCACCGGTGGCGGTGGTGTCAACCTTCGTGAGTGCGCCGTTGGACGGGTTGATGCTGAATACGTCCACGGAATTGCCCAGCACGTTGGCCACGTACAGGAACCCGCCGGACGGCCCGATGGCCATGCCATAGGGGTTGGTGCCCGCCGGCACTGCCGCACCCGCAGCAGTGAGTGCGCCGGTGGTGCCGTTGATGCTGTACACGCCCAGCGTGTTGTCGCCACTGTTGGCCACGTAGGCGTAGCTGCCGTTGGGGCTCAGGGCGATGAACTGCGGCACGCTGCCGGCGGTGAGTGCGCTGCCTACCGGCGTCAGCGCGCCGGTGCTGCTGTTGACGGCAAACGCCATGACGGTGCCGTTGGCGTTGGCGGTGTCGGCATTCACGACATAGGCGAAGGTGCCTGCGCTGTTGAGCTTGATGTCGTAGGGGTTGTTGCCGGCGGTGATGGGCGCCAGCGCCGTGAGCGCGCCGGTGCCGGTATTCACCGAGAACGCCGACAGTGTGTTGTCGCCAAAGTTGGCCGTGTACGCAAACTTGCCGTTGGGCGTGCGCGCGATGCTGAAGGGCTGGAGGCCTGTGGTGGTGGGCGTGCCGACCACCGTCAGCAGCCCAGTGTCTGCGTTGATCGACAACGTGGTGATGGTGTTGTCGGCTGCATTGGCGACGTAGACGTACTTGCCTGCCGGGTCGATGGTGAGCGACAGCGGCCCTTGTCCCACTTGCACCGGCGTAGTGCCGATGGCAGTCGGCATGCCCGTCGTCAGGTTCAGCGTGTAGGCCGAGACGGTGCCGTCGTTGGAGTTGACGGCATACGCAAACAGCGGGCGCGGCGCACACGTGACGGCAATGGTGGTGACGTTGGTCGTGGCCACCGTGCCGCTGCCGTTGGCGATGGTGCAGTTCTCGCCCGACGGCCGCGTGCCTACCGTGGCCGCGTAGGGTTTGTCTTGCGCAAGTGGGGTCGGGAAGTGGAAGCTGCCGTTGGCGCTGACCGTTACTGCATCGCCGCCGTTGTCGAGCAGCGTGACGGATGTGCCGGTAGCCAGTCCGCTGACGGTGCCGCCCACGGTGTAGGTGGGCACAGGCGCGGGAGCCGGTGAAGGCGTGGGTGTTGGCGTTGGCGTGACGTTGGTGGCAGGTGGCGTCGTGCTGGTGACGGCATCCTCGCCACCGCCGCATGCGGCGAGCCCCAGCGACAACGCGGCCGCCATCACCAGCGCGGCGCCATGCCGATGCGGAGGAATGGGCGCGGGTGTGGGTTGTGATGGCGTGCAACCGGCACGCTGCGCTTGGGCGGTCGACAGCTCGGCCATGGCTTCCCCTCGTTCTGGATTGGCGCAAGCGGTGGCTCGCGTTTTCCCGAAGCATAGAAACCCCGACCCGCTGGCCGACATAGGCCAATTGACCGACAAAGCCCTCGGCCTCATGGATGCAGACATGCAGCGTGCGCCGCTTGATACGGTGGCTCGACGCGCCACGCAGGCGTGCGATGACGGCGCCCGGCGCGGCGCCATCCGCATTGGGGCGGCGGTGCCGTCTGCTTATGTAAGCGCCGCGCCTACGTGGCGAGGGTCATGCTGCCTCGGCGGCCGGTACCTTGAGCGGCACCGGGTTGCGCAGGCTCACGTTCAACAGGTTCCAGCTGTTGATGACGACGATCACGAAGCTCAGCTCGGCAATCTCTTCGTCGCTGAAATGCGCGCGCAGCCGCGCGAACTCTTCATCGCTGGTGTCACTGTGCGGCGTGTTGGTCACGAGTTCGGCCCAGCGCAGCGCCGCGCGTTCGCGCTCGGTAAAGAACGGTGCCTCGCGCCAGCCGGCCACGGCGTTGAGGTGGCGCGGGTCTTCGCCCATCTTGATGAGGTCGCGCCAATGCATGTCGATGCAGTACGCACAGCCGTTGATCTGCGACACGCGCAGCAGGACGAGGTCGACAAGGCGCGCGCCAAGCAGATCCTTGCGCAGGTTGTTCGACAGGTTCAGCAGGCCGTTGAAGGCCTTCGGGGCCAGTTGGTAATAGGCAATGCGAGGGGCGTGCGACATGATGGGCTCCTTGAGGTGGGTGAAATGCCAGGAGCGATTGCGCACGTTGCGTGCAGCGTCGCTCCCTACCCTTCAAGACGCCGGGGGTGGCCGCGTTGTGACAACCCGGCCGAAGTTTTTTGTTGCTTTACGCAGCGCGGCCGATGTGGGCCAGCTTGTCCGGGTTGCGCACCACGTAGATGGCCACGATGCGCCCGTCTTCGATCACGAACGACTGCGCCGATTCCAGCGCCCCATTCACATAGCGCAGCAGCCCGGGTTCGCCATTGACGCGCGCGTGCTCGTAGCGCACCTCGCCCATGTGCTGGACGAGTTCGCAGTAGATCTTGGTGATCTGCGCGGCGTCTTGAATGATGCGCGTGAAGGAGGGCACCTTGCCGCCGCCGTCGCCCACCAGTTGTGCATCGTCGGCCAGCAGTGCGCGAATGGCGTCGCGCTGGCCGGTGCGCGAGGCTTCGGCAAAGCGCGCCAGCAAATCGCGGTGCGCATCGTGCGACACGTCAAAGCGTGGGCGCTCCTGCTGCACGCGCTCGGCGGCACGGTGCACCATTTGTCGGCACGCGGCTTCGGTCTTGCCGAGCAGGGCTGCGATCTCTGCGTAATCCTGGTCGAATACCTGGCGCATCAAGAACGCGGCGCGCTCTTCGGGTGACAGGCGTTCCAGCACCCACAGCAATGCCATCGATAAATCGCCCGCCAGTTCCACGGCGGCCTCGGGCGTGGGCGTGTTGGATTCCACTTCCACCAGCGGTTCGGGCAGCCACCAGCCCACATAGGCTTCGCGCTCCGCCTTGGCGGCGCGCAGGCGGTCGATGGACAGGCGCGTGACCACCGTCACCAGCCACGCCTCGGCGGATTGCAGGGTGGCGTGGTCGGCCTGGTGCCAGCGTAGCCACGCGTCTTGCAGGACGTCTTCCGCGTCGGCGCGGGTGCCGAGCATGCGGTAGGCAATCGCAAACAGGCGCGGGCGTGCGGCGGTGAAGGCGGCGTCCTGGGTGTCGGTGCGGGGCGTGCTGGCCATGGTGGTCGGTGGTCGTCTGAGAGGGTGATCTCTCTAGACGGAGCAGCGGTGCAGTTTGTGACAGCGTGCCGCAGTTTATGCTACCCGCGTCACGCCTTGCGGGCTGGCGTGCAGCCACGGCGCCAGCGCTTGCTGCAGGGCCGGCAGCGCAATCGGCTTGCCAAGCAGGCGTGCGCCGGCAATGGGTTCGCCAATCTCGGCGTGCGTGCCGTAGCCCGACATGAGCAGCACCTGCAGATGCGGTTGGGCGCGCAACAGGGTGCGCGCCAGCTCGGCGCCTGACTGGCCGGGCAGTGTCAGGTCGGTCAGCAACACGTCAAAGCGCTGCGTGCCGGTCAGGGCGAGGGCGTCTTCGGCGTTGGCGGCGGCGGTGCAGCGCAGGCCGAAGGCGGTCAGCATGGCGTGCATGGCTTCGCGCGAGAGGGCGTCGTCTTCCACCAGCAGCAGGCTGGCGGGGCAGGTGCTCGTTGTGCTGGCCGTACTGCTCGTACTGGCCGGCATGACGATTGGCGTGGTGGTCTGCGCGGTGGCCGTGGCCTGCGCGACTGTCTGTAGTGCAGCGGCTTCGCGATGCTCGTCCAGCACGTTGCGTACGGTGCGGGCGAGATCATCGCGCCGGTACGGTTTGCCCAGCAGCACGACGCCCGGTGGCACGCCTTCGGCATGGGTGAGCTCGTCGCGGGTGTAGCCGGACACCAGCAGCACCGGCAGCGGCGGGTCACGCCGGGCGGCGTGGGTGGCCAACTCGCTGCCCTTCATGGCGCCGGGCATGATCACGTCGGTAAAGAGCAGGTCGATGGGCGTGTCGCTGTTCATCAGCGCCAGCGCGGCGTCGCCGTTGGCGGCGGTGAGTACGCGGTAGCCGAGCTGGGTGAGCATGTCGACGGCGGTCAGGCGCACGTCGGTGTCGTCTTCCACCACCAGGATGGTTTCGCGGCCGCCGATGGGGGTGGCGGTGGTCTTGCGCAAGTCGGCGTCGGCGGTATCGGCCGGTGCGGCTTCGGTGCAGCGCGGAAAGTACAGCTGCACGGTGGTGCCCTGACCGACCGTGCTGCGGATGCCGACATGCCCGCCACTCTGCTTGACGAAGCCGAACACCATGCTCAGGCCCAGGCCCGTACCGTGCCCGTCGGGCTTGGTGGTGAAGAAGGGTTCGAAGACGTGCTCGACCACCTCGGGCGGCATGCCCACGCCGGTGTCGGCGACGGAAAAGACCAGATAGTCGCCGGGAGGCAGCGCGTCGTGCCCGTGCGACTGTGCCGTATCCAGCGTGAGGTTGTGCGCGGTGATGGTGAGCCGGCCGCCGCCGGGCATGGCGTCGCGCGCGTTGATGGCGAGATTGAGCAGCGCATTTTCCAACTGGTTGCGATCGGCCAGTACGTTCCACAAGTCGGGGGCGAGGTGGGTTTCCACCTTGATGGTTTCGCCCAGCGCCCGGTGCAGCATTTCGCTCATGCCTGCCACCAGCCGTGCCGGTGCTACCACGGCGGGGGACAACTGCTGCCGACGCGCGAAGGCCAGCAACTGTGCGGCCAGCGTGGCGCCGCGCTGCACCGCGCGCGTAGCGGCCGCAATGCGGTGCTGGGCGCGCGCGTTGCCGGGCATTTCCACCGACAACAACTGCAAGTTGCCGGCAATCACCTGCAGCACGTTGTTGAAGTCGTGCGCCACGCCGCCGGTCAGGCTGCCGATGGCTTCCATCTTCTGCGCCTGGCGCAACTGCGCTTCCACGTCGGCCCGGGCGGATAGGGCATCGGCCACGCGTTGTTCGAGCGTTTCCGTCAACTGGCGCAGGGCCTGCTCGGCGCTGTGGCGCTCGCGTTCGTTCTGCACGCGTTCGGTCGTTTCGACCACGATGGCGAGCACGCCCGCAGGGGTGCCCTCATCGTCCGGCAGGGGGCTGTAATACAAGTCCATCCACACGTCTTCGGGCCGGCCGTTGCGCAGCAGCACGAGCGCCTTGTCGCGGTACGACAGCGTGCCGCCGGCCAGGCAGGTGTCCATGACATGGCGGTTGAAGTCCGCCACCTCGGGCCAGCCGAGCTCGACTGGACAGCCGAGCAGGTACGGGTGCCGCCCTCCGGCAAACTCGGCATAGGCGTCGTTGTAGACCATGTAGCCCTGCTGGCCCCACAGCATGACCAGCGGCACGGGCGAGGCCAGCAGGGTCTGCACGGCAGCACGCAGGCTGTGCGGCCATGAAGGGATCGGCCCCAGCTCGGTGGCCGACCAATCGAACGCGAGAATGCGCTGCGCCATCTCACCGCTCCAGCCGGAACAGTCGTGGTGATGCGCGAGAAACGGCATGGGATCTCCTGGGTGGCCCGACGTGCTGGTCATTCTAGGAATACGCCTGCCCGCGTGGCGTCACCAGCAAACAAGCCGGGGCACGCAGAAAGCATGCCCAGGGGGTGCCTGCAGGCATGGCGCGGGCTGATTATCATGGCCATCCGCGCGCGCCGCAGGGCGCCTCACGTTGCCCCTCATACAGGAGAACCCCATGAAGTTGATTGGCATGCTCGACTCACCCTATGTGCGC
Source organism: uncultured Ralstonia sp. (assembly GCA_966433195.1). GTDB lineage: Bacteria > Pseudomonadota > Gammaproteobacteria > Burkholderiales > Burkholderiaceae > Ralstonia. The sequence goes on along the minus strand of CBJMVH010000031.1, from coordinate 15,083 downwards.
CGTACCGCCATTTCGCTCAAGCTGCTTGGCCTGCCGTTCGAACATGCATCGGTTTCGGTCTTCCGGCATTTCGAACAGTTCCAGGCCATCAACCCCGTGGTGAAAGCCCCCACGCTGGTGTGCGACGACGGCACCGTGCTGATGGATTCCACCCTCATCATCGATTACGCCGAGGCGGTGGCCGGGCGCAGCCTGCTGCCCGCGCCGATTGCCGCGCGTCAACGCGAATTGCGCGCGATTGGTCTGGCGCTGGCCGCGTGTGAGAAAGCGGTGCAGATCGTCTACGAGCACAACCTGCGGCCGGCGGAGAAGGTGCACACGCCATGGGTCGACCGCGTGCAAGGCCAGTTGCTGGCGGCCGTGGATGCGCTGGAAGCCGAATGGAAAGAGACGCCGCTGCCCATCGAGGCCGGCGCGCTCACGCAGGCGGGCGTAACGGTGGCCGTGGCGTGGAGCTTTATCCAGTTGATGGTGCCGGACCGCGTGCCGGCGGCGGACTATCCGCGCCTGGTGGCGTACGCCATGGCAGCGGAGCAGCTTGAGGTGTTCCGCACGCTACCGATGGACGCAACCTGACCCGAGCAGGCCAACCGCCGCACCGGCGGTGGGTCAGGCTGCTTGCGGTTCGATGGTGGCCTGGCGGTACAGCCCGCCTACCAGGTCCGATTCGGTGATGATGCCGGCCAGCTGGCCGTTGGCGTCGATGACGGGAATGTGGTGGTGCCCGGCGCTGGCAAACAGCGGCACCAGGTCTGACATGGGCGCGCTGGTGGCAATGGTCTGCACGTGCGTCTTCATGTGGTCGGCCACGCGCGGCGGGGTGAGCGCGCCGATGCTGAACCAGTGGCGCAGCGTCTGGCGCAGGTCACGCGGGTTCAGGCCAAGCAAATCCGCACGGGTGACGATGCCGATGACGCGCTGCCCGGCGTCCACCACCGGCAGCGCCTTGATGCTGTGCTGACGCAGCAGTTGCAGCGCACGCGGGATCGACGTGGCCGGCGTTGCGGCAATCACCGGGTGCGACATGATGTCGGCGCAGGTCAGCGCCTGGAACGTACGCGTATAGGCCTGGAGCTGCATCTCGCGCAGCACGGCTTCAATGTCTTCGGGGTCGATGTCGAGCAGTTCGCTCTGGCGGCGCAGCGCGGCGACGATGTCGGCACGCGTGAAGCCGGCGGTGGTGGGCGGGCGCTCTGCTGCCGGCAGCCGCTGCGCGTGCGGATACCGGTGGCCCGTGGCGGCGTGGTACACCAGCGCGCCCACGAGCAGCAGCGCCGATTGGATCAGGATCGGCTCGGCCACGAAGCGATACCCCAGCGCATGCACGGCCGGGCCGCCGATCACCGCCGTGAGCGCCACCGCGCCCGAGGGCGGGTGCACGCAGCGCAGCGCAAACATGCCCGCAATGGCAATCGACACGGCCAGCGCAGAGGCCAGCACCGGGTCCGGCACCAGCAGCGCGCACGTGACGCCCACCGTGGCCGCCACCAGGTTGCCCCCGATGATCGACCACGGCTGCGCCAGCGGGCTGGCCGGCACCGCAAACAGCAGCACGGCCGACGCGCCCATGGGCGCCACCAGCAGCGGGATCAGCGTTGATGCGTCCGGCACCAGCTTCATCATCGAGCCCGTCAACAGAATGCCGACGAGCGCACCCACGGCAGAGCGCACGCGCTCGCGCCAGCGAACGGTTACGGGGGCAGGGACAAAGCTGTGGAGCCAGCGACGCAGAGCGGAGCGTTGGAGCGGTGAGGCGGACATGGTCGACGGGGCGGCGATTGCCCGCGAACACGGCAGAGGCTTCACCAGAGTCAAAATTTGTGGCGCGAATTCTATCACGCTGTGACATAACGGCATGGCGCGGCAATCTTCATGAGGCGCCTGGCGGACATGCCCTAAGATGGGGCGCAATCGTTTGCATTCTGTAACGTAATCGTCACGGGAATTTCACGGCGCGCGCCGAGACTGCTGGGCTTTTCCAGCGTCTCTACGGGCTTCGGCCCGCCTGCCCATGTCTGTGTTTGCCCGCCCCGTTTTTGTCCGCCCGCGCGTTTGCGCCAGCCTCGTTGCCCTGTTCGGCGCCCTTGCCCTGACCGCGTGCGGCGGTGGCGATGACAACTCGACCACACCGGTCGCCACCACCCAGGCCATTCCGGCGCCGCCGGCCGATCCGGGTTTTGTCGACACGGCGGCGGTGGCCAGCGGCGTGCCGGCGTTCGTTGACAACATCGCCACCAACCAGCGTGGCGATGCGCGTTACGCCACGCTCGGCACCAATGCCGGGGTGCGCCTGTTCACGCGCTTTCTTGACCTCTGGCAGCCGCTGACGGAAATCGTCGATGCCGGCGTGACGGCCCCGGCCAACGGCTCGTTCCCGGCGGTGGTCGCTTCCACATGGACGGGCTTGCCGAACGACGGCACGGCAGGCGGCACGCAGCTCAATCTGCCGGTGTTGAACGCCAACATTCAATACGTGGTGAATGCCACCACCAACCGCACGCAGGCCCAGGCCGATGCGGCGTACTTTGATGACCGCCGTGGCAAGGGCTACAGCGTGACCGACGGCATGGGGCCGCTCACCACCGCGTGGCGCACGCTCACGCAGCAGACCACCAGCATCACCACCGTGCCCCCCGACGCCACCACCGTGCGCTACGACGACAGCGGCAACAACACGGGTGTGGGCACCTCGGGCGGCAATACCGCCTTCGGCAAGGTGGTCGACCTGATCAACACCATGGGCAACAACGCCTCCACCGAGCCGGCCAAGCGCTTCTATAAATACGCCCGCCCGTACCGTTGGAGCAGCAGCGTAGTCGTCGTGCCGACCCTCGTGCCGGCGGAAAGCTCAACCCCAGGCACCGACGGCGGTTTCATCAGCGGGCACTCCGCTGAAGCCATGCGCGATGCCCTGGCGATGGCGTATCTGGTGCCCGAGCGCTTCCAGCAGATGCTCACGCGCGGCATGGAACTGGGCGAGAACCGCATCCTGGCGGGCATGCACTCACCGCTGGACGTGATGTCCGGGCGCATGCTCGGCATTGCAGCGGTGGCCGCCAACTTGAACGATCCGGCCAACGCTGCACTCAAGTCCGCTGCCTTCTCGCAAGCCCACACCGGCTTGATGGCGCAGACCGGCACGGACGCCACGAGCTTCCCTGCGCTGGCGCAGTCCGGCACGCTCGCCACCGACCGCTTTGCCGACTACGCCACCAACCAAGCCAACTTCACGCGCCGCATGACGTTCGGCTTCACGCAGATCAACAGCGCGGCCCTGGCGCCCGTGGTGCCCAAGGGCGCCGAAGTGCTGCTGGAAACGCGCTTCCCGTACCTGAGTGCCGACCAGCGCCGCGTGGTGCTCAAGACGACGGAACTGGCTTCCGGCTATCCCGTGCTCGACGATGCTGAAGGCTGGGGCCGCCTGAACCTGTTTGCCGCAGCGGATGGTTATGGCGCCTTCAACGGCAACGTGATCGTGTCGCTGGACGCCAGCCAGGGCGGCTTCAACGCGGCAGACACGTGGCGCAACGCCATCTCCGGCGCGGGCAAGCTCACGCTGCAGGGCACGGGCACGCTGCGTCTGGCGGGCGCCAACACCTACACCGGTGGCACGCAGATCGCAGGTGGTGTGCTCGAAGCCGATTCGGCCAACGCATTCGGCACGGGCGATGTGTATCTGGGCGCCGGCACGCTGGCCGTCAACGCACCCACGGCGGTTGCGATTGCCGGCAAGTTCACGCAACTGCAGGGCACCACGCTCAACCTCGTCATCGGCCCGAACGGCCAGGGCAAATTGAGCGTGGCCGGCCTCACCACCATTGCCGGCGGCACGCTGCACGTAACCTTCGCCAACGGGTACACGCCCAAGGTGGGCGACACGATTGCCGTGGTGGACGGCGCGGGCAGCAACCGACAGTTCTCTTCTGTGGTGGTGGATGGCTTCAAGGCCACGGCCATCTATACGGCCACCGGCATCCAGATCCATCTGGACGCCTGATCGCCTACTTGAGCGGCAGTAGCACGTCCGTCACGGCCTCGTGCTCCGGCACATCGGGGTAGAAGCGCACGCGCTGGAACAGCAGCGGCGCGTCGCGCAATGCCTCGCCGCTGGCTGGCAGCCACTCGGCGTAGAGGTAGGCGACGCTCTGGTCCAGCGTGTCGTCCGAGCCGGTGTGGCGCAGCACGGCGTACCGCCCGCCGGCCAGCGTCTTGGCGATGATGCCGGCCCCGTTCGGCGCCACGGGCTCGCGCGCGGCTGCGCAAATATCCATGCGAAAAGCCTCGGGCGGCACGTCGTCGGGGTTGTTGTAGACGATGTTGTACGTGGCTGAAACGCTGGGGTGCAGCCGATGCTCACGGCGCCACGCGATGAACGTGCGGATGGTCTGGCCCAGGCGCGCCGGGTCGCCATGATGTTCGATGGCGGCCACGGGCACGTCTTCGCGTTCCATGATGTTGACGGTTCGGGCTTGCGGTTGTGCGGGCATGTGTTGGCTCCTGAGGGCGCGTAGCGCGTGTAGATCGGCAGCCCAGGTGGCCCACTGCGGCGTGGCCCGAAAATCCGTCGGCGATTGCCCCGCCTGCTTGCGGAACGCACGCGCAAAGGCTTCCGGCGCCTCGTACCCGCATGCCAGCGCAATGTCGGTGATGCGCGCATCGTCGCGATACGCCAGCTGGTGCGCCGCGCGCTTCAGGCGCAGCAAGTGCACGTAGCGCCCGACATTCATGCCAAACAGCAGCGTGAACTGGCGATGGAAGTGGTACTTCGAGAATGCCGCCACCTCCGCCAACTGTTCTACCTCCAACGCGTCTTCCAGATGCGCGTCGATGTACGCCAGCACGGCGCGCATGCGGGCGAGGTAGCGGTCGGTGGCGGTGGTCGTCAATTGGAATGGGCTCCTGGGTGGCGATACGGTAAGGGAGGCAATGGCATGCGTGCCTGACCGCGATTGCGCGATTGTGATGTTGTAACACCCCACTTCAAAGGGGGCGTGGAGCCAGCACCAGCTTTGATAGCATCCCGGAGCCCCATCGGGGCACCGGAGGCGCAGATGCATATCGATTGCCTGCGCCGACGTATCCGAGACCATCTCTCATAAGAAGAATCAGGGTATGCAAAACAACAACAGCAAATTGGGGGGCGGAGCGTTCATCCGCCGCATCGTCATGGCAGCGGCAGTGGTTGGCGCGTCCGTGTTGACCGGCTGTGCAAGTGTCTACGTCGACACTGCCACCAAGGAAGTGCCGGCATCGGAGATGAAGAAGGTTGCCAATCCGAAGCCTGTGCAATTGGTGTTCGAGTTCCAGACCAAGGGCGCACCCAACCCGCGCGCCACCACGCTGCTCAAAGACACCGTTGCCAAGGAAGTCGTGGATACCGGCCTGTTCTCCAAGGTCGCGAGCGAACCGACACCGAATATCGGCATGCTCAACGTCACGCTGAACAACGTGCCGCTCACGGATAACGCCGCGGGTAAGGGCTTTGTGACCGGCCTGACGTTCGGCTTGGCCGGCAGCGCCGTCACCGATGGCTACATCTGCACGGTGAGCTATCTGCCGGCGGGCCAGACCACCCCGATCGTCAAGACGGCGCGCCACGCTATCCACACCACGGTCGGCAACGCCAATCCGCCGGCCGGCGTGCAAAAAGCCCCTTCGATGCTCGACGCCGTTCAAAAGATGACGCGCGATGTGGTGAGCAATGCGCTGAAGGATCTCTCCTATGACGCCGCATTCAACTGATTCCGGCATGGCGCGGATGTTATGGGCGACTTTGCTGGCGGCCGTGTCGCTGCTGGCTGGCTGCGCGGAAATGCCGATGAGCCCGCCCAAGCCAACGATCGAGAACGCGGCAAAGTTGCGCGGCGGCAACCCAGCCATCGGGCCCGTGGAGGTCGGCAAGTTCACGCTGGACGCGGGGCAGCCTGCCAGCCTCGACAAGGGCGTGAGCATCCGCAGCAATATGGTGCGCTCACCGGTGGAGGGCTCATTCGCGCAATACCTGCGTGAAACCTTGCGGGTCGAGCTGCAATCCGCTGGCTTGCTGGATGCCAAGTCCGACGCGGTGATTACCGGCACGCTTCTCAACAGCACGGTTGAGGCGCCAGTCGGGACGGGCAAAGCAGCGCTGGCTGCGCGGTTTGTCGTCACGCGGGCCGGCACGGTCCGCTACGACCGTGCTCTGCGCACCGAGGCTTCGTGGGATTCCCCGTTCGTGGGCGTTTCCGCGATTCCGCTTGCAGCAGGTCAGTACGAGGCGCTGTACCGCAAGCTGGTCGGGGCCTTGCTGGACGATGCCGCGTTCCGTGCGGCGGTTGCCAAGCAATAGCAGAGCTCTCGTAGTAAGAGGGGCCGCTCTTCGGGGCGGCCTTTTTTTGGCGATAAAAAAACCGCCCCGAAGGGCGGTTTCCTTTTTGCAGCAACGCAGGCTCAGGCGAATGCCTTGGCCGGCTCACCCGCCAGCCCAGCCGCTTCGCGCAGCAGCAGCGCCTTGTCGGTGGCTTCCCAGCTGAACTCCGGCTCCTCACGACCGAAGTGGCCGTAAGCGGCGGTCTTCTCGTAGACCGGGCGCAGCAGGTCAAGCATCTGAACGATGCCCTTCGGGCGCAGGTCGAAGTGTTCCTGCACGAGCTTGGCGATCTGGTCGTCCGGGATCACGCCCGTGCCTTCCGTGTACACGGTGATGTTGATGGGGCGTGCCACGCCAATCGCGTAGCTCACCTGCACTTGGCACTGGCGCGCCAGACCGGCGGCCACCACGTTCTTGGCCACGTAGCGTGCGGCGTATGCAGCCGAGCGGTCGACCTTCGACGGGTCCTTGCCCGAGAACGCGCCGCCGCCATGCGGGGCTGCGCCGCCATACGTATCGACGATGATCTTGCGGCCGGTCAGGCCGCAGTCGCCCTGCGGGCCTCCGATGACGAAGCGGCCGGTCGGGTTCACCAGATACTTGGTGTCGGCCAGCATGTGCGAGGGCAGCACGGGCTTGATGATCTCTTCGATTACGGCTTCGCGGATGGCCTCTTGCGACATCTCCGGCGCGTGCTGGGTGGACAGCACCACGGTGTCCACGCTGTGCGGCTTGCCGTCCACATAGCGCACGGTCACCTGCGACTTGGCGTCCGGGCGCAGCCAGGGCAGGCGGCCGTCGCGACGCAGTTGCGACTGGCGCTCAACCAGGCGGTGTGCGTAGTAGATCGGGAAGGGCATCAGCTCGGGCGTTTCATCGCACGCGTAGCCGAACATCAGGCCCTGGTCGCCGGCGCCCTGGTTGAGGTAGTCGTCCGATGCTCGGTCGACGCCCTGGGCGATATCCGGCGATTGCTTGTCGTATGCGACGAGCACCGCACAGCCCTTGTAGTCGATACCGTAGTCGGTGTTGTCGTAGCCGATGCGCTTGATGGTTTCGCGCGCGACGTGGATGTAGTCCACATTGGCCGTCGTGGTGATTTCACCGGCCAGCACCACCAGGCCGGTGTTGCACAGGGTTTCTGCAGCGACGCGCGCATATTTGTCCTGGGCGAGGATAGCGTCCAGGATGGCGTCCGAAATCTGGTCGGCGACTTTGTCGGGATGGCCCTCAGAGACGGATTCCGAGGTGAAGAGGAAGTCGTTTGACACGGCTGTTGGCTCCAGATTGGCGATTGCTATTGCCGCCAATCCGTTTGTCCACGGCCGGCGACGCTTTAGCGGTATTTATCGACCTTGCGACCTCCAGATTGAGGCCCAGCAAGGATTCGCCCCGCAAGTTGTCAGTTAACTCGGCGAATCGCGCTATTATACGCGGCACTTTTTGGGGCCGCAGCACCGCCTGCCAAGACCCTGCTCCCCTGTCGACTGCGACCAACACATTGCTGCGACCGCACGCATGACCTTCCTGTTCTGGCTGTTTTCACGCTTGCCCCTTTCCGCGCTGCAGGCGCTGGGCGGCTGGCTGGGGGCGCTGGCGGCCAAGGTGCCCGGCCGCTATCACGACCGGCTCATCGCCAACTTCCGCCACGCATATCCCGATGCCACGCCCGCCATGCTCAAGGAGGCGGGCCGCTCCGCCGGCCGCATGGTCTTCGAGATGCCGTATTTCTGGGTGCGCAAAAACGGGGCGGAGGTCGCTCCGCATCTGTTCGACGTGTGCCGGACGATCATCGAGCGTGCGCTCGCAGATGGACGTGGCCTGATCTTTCTGACACCGCACCTGGGCTGCTTCGAAGTGCTGCCGCAGGCCTACGCGCGTGAGCATCCCGTCACCTCGCTGTTCAAACCGCCGCGCAAGGAAAGCCTGCGCGGCTGGATCGAAAGCATGCGTGCGGGACCGAACATGCACATGGCGCCGGCTGATCCGCGCGGCGTCCGCATGCTGGTGCGTGCGCTCAAGCGCGGCGAGGCTGTCGGCATCCTGCCCGACCAGACCCCCACCGCCGGCGAAGGCGTCTGGGCGCCATTTTTTGGCAAGCCCGCCTACACGATGACGCTGGTGCACCGCCTGCACCGGCTGACGGGTGCGCCCGTCGTCGCCTTGTTTGCGGAGCGCCTGCCGCGTGGCGCAGGTTATCGCCTGCATGTGCACGACATCGGCGACTTGCCGGAAGATGCGACGCAAGCCGCCACCCGCATCAATGCCGCCATCGAGCAGTTGATTGCCGTGGCGCCGACTCAATATCTGTGGGGCTATAACCGCTACAAGCACCCCAAGGGCGCGGACGCGCCGCCCGCCGTCTGACACTGCTGCCTTTATGGAACGTTTCTCCGCCAAACTCGGCCTCGGCTTTCTGTGGCTGCTGTCTTTCTTCCCGTACGGTTTCGTCGCGCGTTTTGGCGAGGCGCTGGGCGGGCTGCTGTATCGCATTCCCAATGGCCGCCGCCGTGTGGTGCTGGCCAACCTCAAGGCGTGCTTTCCTGAGAAGTCCGATGCCGAGCGCGAGGCCATGGCGCACGACGTGTTCCGCAAGGTCTTCCGCAGCTTTGCCGAGCGCTCGTTCGCGTGGTTCGCCTCAGAAAAGCGCCTGAACCGCGTGGTGAAGATCGACGACCAGGCCAACCTGCCGGCGCTGCACGGCCACCCGCATATCCTGGTGACGCTGCATTTGTCTGGCGTGGAGATCGGTGCGCTGGCGCTGACGGACTATTTGCGCAAGAACGTCGGCAACGCGGGTTGTTCGCTGTACACCCGCATGGCCAATCCGGTGCTCGACGACGCCATCAAAGCGCTGCGCAGCCGCTTTGGCGCGACGATGGTGTCGCGCAACGAGAACATCCGCCAGATCATGCGCACCATCAAGCGCGGCGAGGCGCTGCAGCTGATTTCCGACATGGATTTCGGCGAGCGTGACTCGGAGTTCGTGCCGTTCTTCGGTGTGCCCGCGCTCACGCTCAACGCCATCCCGCGCATGGCGCAGATGACCGGCGCCAAGGTGGTGCCGATGTACACCGAGATCCTGCCCAACTACCAGGGCTACGCGCTGCGCATCCTGCCTGCGTGGGAGAACTATCCCACCGGCGACCTGACGGCCGACACGCGCCGCATGAACGCCTTCTTTGAAGACGCCATCCGCCCGCGCATTACCGAGTACTACTGGGTGCACAAGCGCTTCAAGCACCGGCCCGAGGGCATGCCCGGCATCTACTGAGCCGAGGTTGCGGCCTTCGGCCGTATCCGGCCGGCTCGCTTTAGAATGGGCGTTTTCCGAACGCTCATTGCCGCAGTTGCGCGGCTTGCCATGAAACTGCACTTCACCAAGATGCACGGCGCGGGCAACGACTTTGTCGTGCTCGACGGCATCCAGACCCCGATCGACTTCACGCCCGAACAATGGGCGGCCATTGCCGACCGCCACTTTGGCGTGGGGGCAGACCAACTCCTGCTGGTCGAGCGCTCGACGCGGCCCGACGTCGATTTCCGCTACCGCATCTTCAATCACGACGGCGGCGAGGTGGAGCACTGCGGCAACGGCGCACGCTGCTTCGTCAAGTTCGTCACCGACCGCGGTCTGACCGACAAGCGCACCGTGCGCGTGGAAGTCATGAATGGCATTGCCACGCTGACGATGCAGGACGATGGCCAAGTCACGGTCGACATGGGCGCGCCCGTATTCGAGGCCGCGCGCCTGCCGTTCCTGCCCGATGGCCTGCCCACCCGCACAGAGGGCGACGACACGCTGCACGCACTGCAGATCAACGGCCGCACCGAATGGTTGTCCACCGTGTCAATGGGCAACCCGCACGCGGTGCAGGTGGTGGACGACACCGAGGCCTTCCCTGTGCTGGAAGACGGCCCGCTGATCGAATCGCACGCTGTGTTTCCGCGCCGCGTGAATGCGGGCTTCATGCAGATCGTCGATCGCCATTCCGTGCGCCTGCGTGTGTACGAGCGCGGCGCGGGCGAGACGCTTGCTTGCGGCACCGGTGCCTGCGCGGCCGTGGTGGCCGGCATCCGCCGTGGCCTGCTCGATTCGCCCGTGAAGGTCGCCACGCATGGCGGCGATCTGACCATTGCCTGGGCCGGTGACGGCCAGCCGGTCATGATGACGGGCCCTGCCACCACCGTCTTCGAGGGCACGCTCGATCTGGACGCACTGAAGCTGACCGCCGCACATTGAGCGCGGCCGGCCGCTGCACCCCCATCCGTTAAAACAACAACCAGGAGAGACCGTGGGCTCGAACGGCAAAGCGGTGATTGACGAGTATCGGTTCGACGGCAGCAGCAAGTTCAAGATCGGCAAGATCGATGCGGCCAGCAAGCCGTTCTCCAGCGGAAGCAAGGCAACGGACCAGGAACGGCTGGCTGAGATCGGCGCACGGCTCGACACGTTGCAGGACATTCTCTACGCGGAGCATCGTCGCAAGGTGCTTGTGATCCTGCAGGGAATGGACACTTCCGGCAAGGACGGCACCGTGCGAAGCGTGTTCCGCGCGATGGACCCGCTGGGCCTGCGCGTGGTCGGTTTCAAGGCGCCCACTCCGCCCGAGCTGGCGCGCGATTACCTGTGGCGTGTCCATGCCCAGACGCCCGCGCGTGGCGAGATCGTCATCTTCAACCGCAGCCACTACGAAGACGTGCTGATCACGCGCGTACATGGCGACATCGACGCCGCCGAGTGCAAACGCCGCTACGGGCATATCAACGCGTTCGAGCAGATGCTGAGCGACACCGGCACCACCATCGTCAAGTGTTTCCTGCATATCTCCAAAGATGCGCAGCGCGCACGGCTACAGGAGCGCATCGACGATCCGCACAAGCATTGGAAGTTCGACCCCGCCGACATCGAAGAACGCAAGTTCTGGGATGACTACATGGAGGCCTACGAAGCGGCCATCAACGCCACCGCCACGCCTGATGCGCCTTGGTATGTGGTGCCGGCGGATTCCAAATCGCATCGGAATTTGATGGTCGCGGAGATTTTGCTGCGGGTGCTGGAGGGGATGAAGCCTGAGTATCCGGAGGGGAATCCGGCGTTTGAGGCGTTGAGGATTGAGTAGGGGTTTGGGATCTTGGTGGTCCATCCCCCGGTATCGTCCCCTGCCGGGGCCGACTCACTTTTCTTTGTCTTGCCAAAGAAAAGTAAGCAAAAGAAAGGCGCGCCCGAGATGGCGACTTCCCCTTGAATTTTTGCAACCGGGCGGGGAAGGGGAAAACTCGCTTCGCTCAAACAGTTCCCCTTCCTTTTTCCGCCCGCTTGCAAAAATTCAAGGCGCCATCAAGGGCAGGAACGGCCAAACCGACGAGGCACAAAGGTGGGCGCCAAGTTGAGATGTGGTGCTGTGTGCAAGCAAGACGAAGTGGTGCGCGGGCAGTAGATGGTGTGCTTCGCCCTTGCCCTATGCGGCGCCTTGAATTTCTGTTGCAAGGAGGAAAAAGGAAGGGAAACTGTTTGAGCGCAGCGAGTTTTTCCCTTCCCCTCCTTGCGACAGAAATTCAAGGGGTCTTTCGCCGCATCGGGCGCGCATTTCTTTGCTTACTTTCTTTGGGCAAGACCAAAGAAAGTGAGTCAGCCCCGGCAGGGGATGAAACAAGGGATGGACCACCGACCAAAAACCAACCTCAAAAAACTTCACTTCGACAACAACCGCATCGCCGCTTCCAAGCCAGCAATCGTCACCGGATACATCCGCGTCTTCACAATCTGGTTGATCACCGAGATGGACTGCCGGTATTCCCACAGGCCCTCGGGCTCGGGGTTGAGCCAGACGAACTTGGGGAACTGTTCAATCAACCGCTTGAGCCACACCGCACCAGCTTCAGCGTTGTTGTATTCCACTGAGCCCCCAGCCTGCAGGATCTCGTACGGGCTCATCGTCGCGTCCCCCACGAAGATCAGCTTGTAGTCGGGCGGGTATTTGCGGATGACGTCCCACGTGGAGAAGCGCTCCGCATGGCGGCGGCGGTTGTTTTTCCACAGGTGCTCGTACACGCAGTTGTGGAAGTAGTAGTACTCCAGGTGCTTGAATTCCGTCTTGGCGGCGGAGAACAGTTCTTCCACGCGCTTGATGTGGTCGTCCATCGAGCCGCCCACGTCCATCAGCATCAGCACCTTGACGTTGTTGTGCCGCTCGGGGCGCATCTTGATGTCAAGCATGCCGGCATTGGCGGCGGTGGAGTGGATGGTGTCGTCCAGATCCAGTTCGATGTCGGCGCCATCACGCGCGAACTTGCGCAGGCGGCGCAGCGCGACCTTGATGTTGCGCGTGCCCAGTTCGACGGTGTCGTCGTAGTCTTTGTACGCGCGTGCTTCCCACACCTTGACCGCCGTGCGGTTGCCCTTCGATGGCCCGCCGATGCGGATACCCTCCGGGTTATAACCGCCGTGCCCGAACGGTGACGTGCCGCCCGTGCCGATCCACTTGTTGCCGCCTTCGTGGCGCTCGTGCTGCTCGTTCAGCAGTTCTTTCAGGCGCTCCATCAGCTTGTCGAGGCCGCCCATCGCCTCGATCTTCGCCTTCTCTTCTGGCGAGAGTTCGCGCTCCAGCTTCTTGGTGAGCCAATCGAGCGGAATGTCCGCCCGCCAATCGACCGCGCCTTCCACACCCTTGAAGTACGCGCCGAATGCTTGGTCGAACTTGTCGAAGTGCTTCTCGTCCTTCACCAGCGTCATGCGCGCCAGGAAGTAGAACTCGTCGAGCGAGGGCGCGATGACCTGCTGCTTGAGCCCTTCGAGCAGCGTCAGGTATTCCTTGACCGAGACCGGCAGCTTGGCGTGCCGCAGGGTGAAGAAGAAATCGATGAGCATGGTGATCCTCCCGCGCTCAGGTGCGCGGTTGCTCCAGCTTGTATTGCAGATGGCGCTTCACGGTCAGCCATTCCGATTCGATGATCGAGAACACCACCGTATCGCGGAAACTGCCATCCGGCATGCATTGGTGATTGCGTAGCACGCCATCCTGCTTGGCGCCCAGGCGGGCGATGGCGGCGCGGCTCTGGTGGTTCATCCAGTGCGTGCGGAATTCCACGGCAATGCAGCGCAGCGCCTCAAACGCGTGCGCCAGCAACAGCAGCTTGCACTCCGTGTTGATGCCGGAGCGCTGGGCGGATTTCGAGTACCACGTGTGACCGATCTCCAGCCGCCGGTTGGCCTCGTCCACGTTGAAGAAGCGCGTGGCGCCGACCACCTTGCCGGGTTTGCCATCGTGCATCTCGCGTACGACAAAGGGCATGGCGCCCAGGCGCTCGCGCATGTCGAGCGCGGTGGCCAGCCAACTGCCGGTGTTCTCGGGCGAGGGCACGGAGGTGTACCAGAGCTTCCACAACTCGCCATCGGCGGCTGCGGCGCGCACTTCGTCTTCGTGCTCGGGGCCAAGCGGCTCCAGCCAGGCGTGCTGGCCGGACAGAGTGACAGGCGCAATCAAACGCGACATGTTCTGCCCCGGCTCAGCGGTTCGCGCGGTTCATGAAGACCAGGCGTTCGAACAGATGCACATCCTGCTCGTTCTTGAGCAACGCGCCGTGCAGCGGCGGAATGGCGGCGTTCTTATCCTGGCTGCGCAGCGATTCCGGCGGAATGTCTTCGGCCAGCAGCAGCTTGAGCCAATCGATCAGCTCGGAGGTGGACGGCTTCTTCTTCAGCCCCGGCAGGTTGCGCATCTCGTAGAACGCATCCAGCGCGGCCTTGACCAGCGCGGGCTTGATGCCCGGATAGTGCACGTCAACGATGGCCTGCATCGTCTCCGCATCCGGAAACTTGATGTAGTGGAAGAAGCAGCGGCGCAGGAAGGCGTCGGGCAGCTCCTTTTCGTTGTTCGACGTGATGATGACCAGCGGGCGGTGCTTGGCGCGGATGGTCTCGCGCGTCTCGTACACGTAGAACTCCATGCGATCCAGTTCGCGCAGCAGGTCGTTGGGGAACTCGATGTCGGCCTTGTCGATCTCGTCGATCAGCAGAACGACGGGCTGGTCTGCCTCAAACGCCTGCCACAGCACGCCCTTGACGATGTAGTTGCGGATGTCGTGGACTTTGTCGTCACCCAGTTGCGAGTCACGCAGGCGGGAGACGGCGTCGTATTCGTACAGGCCCTGCTGCGCTTTGGTGGTCGATTTGACGTGCCACTGCAGCAGCGGCATGCCCAGCGCGGCGGCCACTTCCTCGGCCAGCATGGTCTTGCCCGTGCCGGGCTCGCCCTTGATGAGCAGCGGGCGCTGCAACGTCATGGAGGCATTGACGGCGAGCTTCAGGTCGTCGGTGGCGACGTACTGGTCGGAGCCTTCGAAGCGTGTGCGCTGGTCGGACGGGGCAGGCGAGGAGGTGGTGTTCATCGTGCAAGCCTACTGGGCGGTAAAAGATTGGGAAACGGCCAGTATAAGAGCATTTGGCTGTTTGCCGCCGGGCGCCGAGGGTGCGCTGACGGGCCGCGCGGGGCGCGCCATTCCGCGCTGTCAAGTCACGGGACCCCTAACTGGACTGAGAAAAAAACCGTGCGTTACAATGCGCCGGTTTGACGCACCTCAAACGACCGTCTCATGGCCTGAGTCAGCAGACCTCGGCCAGCAGCCGGTGAAGGCGCCCAGAGAGACAGCCGGCAGACAGTGAGGCAGGCAGGGCGGGCAGGATTCTGAAACTCCACGCTTAAGAACGAGATGAAAAAGATCCTCACCATGG
>CBJMVH010000030.1:0-51554 GCA_966433195.1 uncultured Ralstonia sp. | reverse complement strand
TCTTGTCGCGCTCCAGCCAAGGCGGCGGCTACGACAACGCCAACGCGCTGCGCTTTGAAGACAAGAAGGGCGCGGAAGAAGTGTGGCTGCACGCCGAGAAAGATCAGCGCATCGAGGTCGAGCACGACGAAAGTCATTGGGTCGGCCACGACCGCAGCAAGACCATCGACCACGATGAAACCGTGCACGTGAAACACGATCGCACGGAGACGGTGGATAACAACGAAACCATCACCGTTCACGGCAACCGCACTGAGCGGGTTGATCACAACGAAACGATTTCGATTGGCGACAACCGCAAGGAGGATGTTGGCCAGAACGAGTCGATTTCGATTGGCGCCAACCAGACCGTGACCATCGGGCAGAACCAGGCCGAGACGGTCGCGATTGCCAAGGCGTTGACCGTGGGGGCTGGCTATGCCGTCACCGTGGGCGGTGCGATGAATACCGCCGTGGGCCTTGCGCAGTTCGAAGAGGTGGGCTTGTCCAAGACCGTTATGGTGGGGCAGTCCTATACGACCCGGGCCGGCAAGGTGTTTGAGGTCAAGGTGGGTAAGTCCAGCTTGCGTATGGATGAGGCCGGCAATATCACGCTCACGGGCGTCAAGCTCAAGATCGAGGGCTCAGGCTCGGTGCAGATCAATGGCAAAGACGTAGACGTGAACTGATCTGATGGAGTTCGTTAATCACACGCCGTTTCCGGCTCTGGCTTTTGCTGGCATCGATCAGCTCAGCCAGGCCTTCCACGTCGTCGCATTACGGCAGACACTTTCATGGAACGACGCGGGCGAGCTCGAGTATGTGGAAGATCAGGCGCCACTCTGTGAGTCGGATGAGTTCTTTGGTGAAGCACTGGCCGGGAGCGTTCGGCAAGAGTCCGATCTGTGCCACTACAAGCCGCGTTGCGATGTGATTGTCAACGCTGTCGCGCACGCCCCTGTTACCGCCAACGGCAAGCCGCCCTCGAGATTTGATGTGCGGTTGCGTGTGCACTTGCCCGACACTCCCGCTGCGCTACCGCCCGAGCCGCATGGATTGAATCCGCTGATGCCGGCGTCGCCGGACGAAATGGCGCAATGGCGGCTTGCTCTGGAGAACGCGAAACGCAGCACGACACCTGGCAAGTGCTTGATCGACAAGACGCTGACGGTGACAGGTGAACGGTTTTTTGCCAAACGCGCTGGCTTGCAGCGCTTGGCAGCGACGCTCGTCAAGGTGGGTACCTTGGGCTTGGTGCGACTGCCGT
This sequence comes from uncultured Ralstonia sp., assembly GCA_966433195.1. Lineage (GTDB taxonomy): Bacteria > Pseudomonadota > Gammaproteobacteria > Burkholderiales > Burkholderiaceae > Ralstonia. The sequence continues at coordinate 50,308 of CBJMVH010000030.1, read as the reverse complement.
CTTGGCGGTTGACTGCGCCCGCGCCACTGCGCACGCTCCCTGTGCGGCTTGAACAGGCATTTGGAGGGGAGTGCCGCATCGATGCGGACAGCAAAGCCGCCTCCCGCCTGCCGAAGAAGCACCGTCTGACTCCTGAGCAAGTGGCATCCCACCCCGAGGCTGACACAGCTCCGGTCGCTCACGCGGCGTTGGCCGCCAATCCAATAGGACGCGGGTTTGCCACTGGCTGGCACCTCGACGCGACGGGTATGAGCCGTGTGCCGGCTCCGCAGATCGAACATCCAGCGCAGCCGATTACTCTGCGCCACTTCAACCAGGCGCGTGCAGGTGATCCCGAATGGTCTGCGGCTGCCAGCAAGCTGGTTGTCGGTTTGGGTGTTCGCCCAAAGGGGCATCCTGATCGAGCGAAGCTCACGGGCACCGTTGATGATGAGTTCATCTCCGGTGACGCCCCTTTGCCAAAGGACTTCGACTTCGCTGTATGGAACGCGGCTTGGCCCGACCAGCAAGTTGATGCTTTGTCGGGCGGCGAAGTGATTGAACTCGTCAACCTCTGTGCCCACGACACGCCCGCTGCTCGAATGGACGTGGACGGTAACTGCGTATTGCGTCTTCAGTTGAAGCAGACGCAATGCATGTTGGTTGTACGCATGGAGAGCGGCTTCATGTTTTTGCACCCCTTGAAGATCGACACGCTGATGGTTGAGCCGGATCAGAGACGTCTCACGCTCGTTTGGCGCGCCGTGCTAGGCGATGCGGAGCCCATTCGCAAAGTGGAAGCACAGCTATTTGGCACGAACGAGCGCGTCTTTATGGAAGAGATGGCGGCGCTCGCCCGCGAACGCAGGGCGGGTAAGTCTGCCCATCACGTTGAGCGGGAGTGACATGGGAAAGATAGGCGCGCGCCAGAACGGAAGCCTGAAGGCCATCTCCACAGCACCTTCCATCAACAAGACGCCGGTGGGCAGCAGCACTCCACCTTTGCCGTACCCCGTTACGCAGGATCTGGGAAGCAGCGTTGGGGTCGTGCCCAACGTGCGCTTCAACGGTGATCCGGCCTATGTGCTCGACAAGAGCACTCAGCCCAAATGCACGGGTGATGCGCCCGGCAGTTGCGGCGGCGTCAAGAGCGGCACCACCAGCGGTGAAGTCAAGCCGGTCAGAGGTTCCAGCAACATGCGCATTTCGGGCAAACCTGTCATTCGACAAGGTGACCCTTGCACGATGAACAGCGGCAATTGCCCTGGTATCTACATCACGACCCAGATGCCACATATCTCCGGCAGCGTGGCTGCCAGCGCGAGTTCCGCCAGCAGCAGTCCGCCGGTCCAGGCTGAGACACCCGCAGAGCACAGCTTCCTTAGCAGTGCCGGCAATGCGGCGGCGCCCATGGGTGAGTATGCCAATACAGGCAAGCTGATGGCCCTGGCAGGTGTTTCTGCCGGCGCCGGTGTAGCAGCCCATCCAGCAGTGGGTTTCGTCCCCGGCAGGAAGGGAGCGTGAGATGCCGTTACCATTGATTCTCGCCGGGATGGCCGTTGAGGAACTGGCGGTCTGGTGCTTTGGCCTTCTCGCCGCGAGCGTCGTGGCTACCAAGGCGGTCAAGGATACAGCGACGGTTCTGCAGCATGCATCGGAGAGCTCTTCGACGCCAACTACGCAAACCGATACGACAACCGTTGTCGGCAAGGGCAAGATGAATTGCGGGGAGGGCGGCAATTACGGAGACATGCTGAAGAAGACGGGCGATGGGAAGCTGGATAGAGACCACGTACCGTCAAAAGCTGCGCTGCAGGAAGCAGCAAAGAATCTCATCGACGAATACGGCATCGACCTAACGAAGACACAGCTCTCTGCGCTGTTTGGTGACAATGGACTGATTTCCAAACAGGGGAGGGCTATCGCTATCCCAAAGAAGGATCACCAGAAGCACAGCGAGACCTACGGGCGGCGCAACTCGCCTGAGAAAATCAAGGAGGATGCTGGAGATCTTCAGAAGGCCGCCAAGAGGGATACCAAGACCATCGAGGAGGCCGAAGGAAAGGAAATGGATGATGAATGCGCAGAAAAGTACAAGAAGGAAGCTGATGAGATCAGGAAAAAGACAAATGCAGAGTATGAAAGGGATCTGCTGAAGGTCATCAAAGAGGTTAAGGAAAAGGTTAAGTAAGAGGGCTATTGTTATGTTGATTTCGGATGCTATTCAATTTTTGGGGCTGCCACCGGAGAGCAAGAAGCTTGACGCTTATCTGACGTCAGTTGGGTTGAAGGAACGTCCTGTCTATCAAGAGGTTCCGGTCGAGGACATCACAAGATACGAGGAGGGCTTTTCGCTGATCTTCTCGTCAAGAACCAGTTACGAGAAATGGTGGGAGGAGCCAACTGAACCGGGTGATCTGATCTTCAGCTCTGTTCAGGTTTATAGCGCGCGCTACGGCGGTGACTTCGCGGAATACACGGGGCCGCTACCCGTTGGCCTGACGTTTGATACGACGCCTGACCAAGCGAAGTCGATGTTAGGTGAGCCGACAACCGATAGCCCGTCCGGCCCGGAGAATAGAACCTACCTTTGGTACAACCGCGACGGATACACGATTTCTGTTTGTTTCCTTCCTGATGGTAAAGGGGTTGGCTTTGTCTTTATTGAGCGAGCCAAAAAGAAGCCGCCAAAGAAGCTGGACTGGTAAAGGGTCTTTTCGTATTGAAAAGACACGGGAGCTTGCCAATTGAAATTGTAGCCAAAAGCCAGCCATGACGAACCATCCAACACCGACTGCCGATCTTTTCATTGAGCGCCTTGGTCACTCGTTTGAGACCATAGACAAGTCGGTCTGGCAGTACGCTCACAACCCAAGTTTCGAGCTACCCGAGCACTCGCCTATCGGAGGCGTGTTCTTTGAGCAACTCGGGTTTTCGATCACGATTTGCCCGCCGGACTTCTATCACGGCGACGATGCGCTCACGTCGTCGCCTGCGATCATCACGAACGTCCAGCTGTATTCTGGCGATGAGTACTACAACCATGTGCGATACCCTGGCGCCTTGCCTCATGGCTTGGCGTTTGACGACAACCGCGACGCGTTGTTGAAGAAGCTTGGGTCGTCAGCTTGGTCATTCCCACTTGTTCCATCGCTGGCGCTGGAGCGTTGGGACTTCGCTGACCATTGGATCGTTGTGGTGTATGCCAAGCAGATGGCGTCGATTCGCATGATGCAAGTCGGCTTAAAACGCAACCCGCCTCGACCATCGGTGCTGCCCAAAGTCCTTCAGCCCGATTTTCATACCTTGCAAGCGCTTTTCCGAAAGGAGTGGCCGGAGGTCGCGCGCGATCCTGGTATGGACGGCGTTGACTTCTCTCCACTCAAGGAAGAAGCAACGGACGACGACAGTTCCATTCGGCTGGATGAGTTACCGACCCGAGGTGTCGAGTTGTACTTCCACCGTTCCCAGGAACCATCAACCCAAGGTAAACGCATCCTGTCCGGGGCGCGATATTTTCGCAAGGGTGTGCATTCGTCGGTTGGCTTTGATGGTGAGATGCCTTGCGGGATTACGTTTGCCAGCCCACTGGAATCTCTAGTGCCGGCGATCGGGAGTTACCCGTTGGCGGGACAGGCTGATTCCTTGACTGGCCACTATGTGTGGAAGCTGCCTGACTACCTGCTGCATGTGAGTTTCAGCGTCATGGAGCAGTGGGTTACGAGAATTCGTGTGGCATTACCGCCGTACTACGATCCGTCGTATCTTGAAAAGCCGCGGCTGAGGGTCCCGGGTTCGCAAACCGACAGTGCTATGAGTGATCCGCAGTAACAGGAGTTACCCCGCACACAAGGCAATGGGAATCACCGGCCGGGCATCGTAGCAATCCCACGCAATTGCGCGGGCGAGCGCATCGTTCCGAACGCGCATGAGGTTTCTCCAGCTTGTGCTGTGGCGGAACAGTTCGGCAAGCCGGGCAACATGAATGGCCGGATCTGAAGTCAGGCTTTGGCTCGACTTGGAAGAACATGCTGAGTTCATCCGTGCCTATCTGCCCCAAGGTCTGCCAATGCCGTTCGCATAAGAGGGCGGCCGACTCTCGCTCACAAAGGTGCTGGAAATTGCACGATGCAGACAATATCGATTCGCCGTGAACTTTGGTCCTTTCAGGATCCGTTGGTCAACGCGGCGGTGACCAAGTCGGTTGCGGCGTTGTCATCTGCGTTCAAGCATTTGCCCGCACCAGTGCGTATTCGGGCCAGCGGAGCACTTCGTGCGTGGGACCTTCTGTGCGAGCGCGACGCGCGGGCGGCGAAGGCACGCCGAATCGTCAGCGATCCCGGCACGTCGTTTCACACCGCATTCATCACGCTGATGGACGCGATCACGCCGAGCATTGTCCTCTCCAAGACGGACCGTGAAGGCGCCGCTGAAGATCTCCGTGGCAAGATGAGCGCGATCATGATGCCACTGACGTTTTGGTGGCGGCATGGCGCGCTGTATGAGCCCACGTTATCGCTGGGAACCTTGCTGAGCGGAAGTGATATCGCGTCCGACCTACCTGCCCAGTTATTGGTGCTGCCACCGCACCCGCTATGCATCATTCCGCCCTGGCAACACCGTCACAATTGCGGCGGCTCCCATGCCATCTTCCTGTTCGAGTCCGCCAGCGCTGCCGCGTCTTGTTCAGCAGGCAGAGTGCTGACCATGTCGAGCTTCGGGGCGACGGACAAGGGCAACGTCACGGCTGAAGGCTTCGGCATCACGATCGACGACGAGCGCGCGCCGCTGCTTCCGACAATCGATCGGGAGCTGGATAGACAATGCTGCAACGCTAAAACGGTATGGGAGATGGCGAAGATCCATGAGTCCCGTGCCCTTTGGAAGCAGCGCCTGGACTATGTCACCAAGACCTTGCTTTATCTGCGCTCGGACGGCGCTGAGTTGCGGCATTTCCAACCTTACAGCGCGGCGCCCAAGGAGTTTCCCGGGCTCGGCCGGCGCAAACGCGAGGAGAAGCTGGCAGAGGTTGAGCAACTGTATGACCGCTACATTGTCGGCCCGACTTCCCTCGACGGCTTCAATGTGGCAGGACACGGGGAGCGTCTGACGCCGGGCCAGGAGTTGCCCCCGCACTGGAGGCGGGGACATTTTCGCCTGCAACCTCATGGCCCACAGTCATCACTGCGCAAGGTCATTTTTGTCGCGCCCGTCATTGTCCGAGCGGACAAGCTTTCGCCGGTAATCTGACTGTACGGAAAAGTGTCAGATGCACGGCGCCGCAGCAGATCGCACCCGTGCGTCAAAGTCTCCAAAGATACTGTCCGCGCCAACGGTTCGAACTCGTGGAGCACATCGGGTATCGTTGCGACAGAAAGCGAAAAATCGCTTCATTACACACGAGCTTGGTGAGATATCCGGAAAACCCGCTCGGCGCAGCGCTTTTGGCACTGCGGGCAGTGCTGCAGAAAGAGAGCTGGCTGTCAGAGATGGTCGTCAAGATCACCTGCTGCGCAACGGGGGCCGCTCCAGGGGCAACCCATTGAAGAAGGAGTAAGCAGCAAAAAAAACCCAGGCAATCGCCTGGGCTTGAATCCACCAAGGAGGTGGAGGAGACAAGGCAATTGTCTCCGAATGCATGCTGCGACGCAACATATACCCTGGAAATGTTTGTAAGTCGCGTGGTCTTCCGTCAACACCCGGCGCGATTGCTACGCTTCTCCGCATTCCAAAGTAGTACCTGCACCAGAACTACACACCCGGCAAGTACGATACAGCGGGCGTCATTTTGGTACGGCAGTGTGGGTGACGTCAGCGATTGAAGCGGCGCGATTGCGGACCGCCGTTGACATGAACTAGCCCTCGTATACGGTACGCGTTGCTTCTTCGTAGAAGCCCCAAGAGGGCAGCGATGCTAAGGCTGCGCGAATCTTTCTGCGTCGCGTGATCATGTGCATCTCCGGAGCCAGTAGGGGTGTGATATCGGCGTCTAATCTGCGCATGGCCCATTCGTGGAGAAGCTCTTTAGCGGCCCTGACCACCGCGAGGTGCTGCGCTAATGAGGGATCAAAAGCCGGCGTGCGGTCGAAGGCTAGCTTGTGAATGTGTCTTTCGCCGAACGCCCCGCGGGGCTGAAGTGCAGAGATCACGTCGATAACGGCAGGGCTGTTTATCAAGGCTGTGATGTAGATGGCCTCATCTTCGCTGGATACTCGCCCCCAATACAACGTTTGGTCGACGATCGTCTTTAAGTATGGGATCTGACTACCCCGGACGTAAGCAGCGCAGGGCAACTTGCCGCCTGCAGAGCCAAACACAAGGTAGTCTTGGTCACTCCAACTTTGGTTCGTGAGCTTCTTGCGATCGGCGTCCACTCGCACGAAGAAGTTGTCGAACGACTCGTTATTGGCTGCCAAAGCGGCCTTAATTGCGCCTGCCGTGGAAACGCCCAACGCTGCAACGCCGGACTGGGTATGAGCCTCCCAACCGCTTGCTCCTCGTTTGAGCGGCAGCAATGCTTTCGAGCCGGGGGCCAACTCCCAAGGGGCCAAGTGTTTCGAGAGAAGCACGTCGAACATCACCTGATCACTAACGCCATTGGCGCTGAGGGAAAAGTCCACCAACTTCTTTCCCTCGGACCGCAGGAAGCGGAGTGGCGAGCCTGGGAGAATAGGACCGAGCTTCCAAGATGATCCCGTCTTCGTTGCAGCATGGAAGATGATGCCGCGCGGCATGATATCCGCGCCTTGACGAAATAGCGGGCCCACAGAGTCTGCGGTATCCAAATTCACACCAGGTGTTATGGAAGGCGTCGTCGTCCAAGCAGTCTTGCCTCCAGATGAAACAATATGGAACTCTGTCTTTGCGTCCAGTGATCGGCTAACTTCGATTCCAGGGAACTTGGTGGGAGATCTTTGAGGTTTGGTTTTGTGACCAAACAGGACGATCGCTTCATTCTTAAAGGTTTGACTTGCAACCTTCCAAAGCTCCTCGGGGGCAAACGAGATGGGACGGCTTGTGGTCAGATACTTGGCCGCACGAAACGGCTCGTGGTGTGAGCCGTTAAGAACCGTGTCGGGTAGGACGCAAGCGACTACGGCTTCCTTGGACAAATAGCGGTCGACCGCGTGCAGCAGGAAGATTGTCGCTATTTCGACGTGCAGATGCGAGGCACCTGGCGCCTTGATTCCATACTGGTGTGCCTTGGCTTTCAAGGCTTGGCGGTAGGGGTTGCTGCCGATCCTGCTCAGGGCGAGCCAAGGCGGGTTTGTGACGATTCCGTTGAAGCGGCCCGCAACCAACGCTGGGCGGAAGCTGTTCCTGAGCACGAATGCCCAGATGCCGTTTCGGCCAGCTCGCTGCAATGCTTCGAGCGCGCGGAGCAGTTGGCCCACAAAGACAAGGGACGCTGCGCGCTCGTCGGTTGTGAGGGGTGTCGCTGTGTCCGCTGCGACGGCGTCTACCATGACTTCGATGTCGTGGTCATCGAGCGTGGTCGTAGCCGCCGCCGCACTGCTCATGGCCATCTCGTAGCCCCGCGAGAGCAACGCATCGAACAAGGCTTGTCGCTTTGAGTCGATCAAAAACTGCGGAAGCTCCACGTCCTCCGTGTCGAGCTTCAACTTACGTTGCTCGTCGCCTGCCGGACTGAACACCTTGGTAACTGGCGTGTTCGCGAACAGTGAGTCGGCGTGGTACACGGGAATCTGTACTTCGCACCCCGGTGCTAGCCAGTCCTTGCTCGCCAATACCCAGCCTACCTTTGCCAGCATCACCGCGAGAGGATCAATGTCGAAGGCCGTGATTGCAGAAGTCAGCTCGCTCAACGCTGTCGGGTCCCCCGGTTTCGCGCCGGTCGCTAGCAGCCTTGCTTGGGCGCCTTTGATCGTCTCCACGACCATCGCGCCGGAACCACAGCACATGTCGAGGAATCTCGGTTGCTGATCCGCAGGAGTCTTTGACAGTGCGTGATTCACTAGCTTCGCGGCGAGCCATGCCGGCGTCCATTCTTGGCCAAGAAGCAGGCGCTGCGAGCGTGCAGCGAGTTGCGCCATGAGAGAACCGAATAGATCCTCTGCCGGGGACGATTCAAAATCGTAGGCACGAAGGTCATCCTGGATGTCGCGAGCCACCGTGACCAGGTTCGCGACGTAAGGGCTAGCGTTGAGCCAGCCGAAATAGTCATATTCGACCAGGTTCGAAAGGCCTCTGGCTTTGAAGAAGGAGCCATCAAGAATCGAACGCAGCTCCCCATCGTCACTCACGAGTCCTTTGCCACTTAAGACGTTGGCGCAAATGAGCTTGGCGAGACTCAAGATGTAGAGTTCACCGACGTAAGAAGTCCTATCGAATTTTCCCGCGGCCTCCTCGCCTCCGAGGTAGGAGACAAAATCCGTCCACAGCTTTGTGATCATGCCTGCGTAGGCAGGGTCGCTAGTGAAGGCGGTATTGACCAGATCGTTGATCGGATCGAGGTGAACTTGGCAAAATCGGCTATCGAACCCCAAGTCATTGGCGAGCGTGTGCGCGGCAAGTTGCCGCCCGCCTTCTCGCCCGAGGTGTCTTACTAGGAAAGCGCCGAGCTTCTTGGCTTCAATGGTCCCCGCGGCAGACAAGTCACAAGACTCAAGCTCGGCGAGTTCAATGTGTTCAGGGCCGTAGGTTGAGGCCCCAGGGACGGCTGAAAGTTCTTTGACCTGCGAGATTCGGAATGCGTGCCACCGGACTGTGTCAGAGAGTACGCCGACTAGCAGGTCAGGAGGTGTGCCTTCGTTAAGACGTGAGGCGCAATATTGTTTGACTTGGTGTTGCCCATGAGCAAATGTGCCTAGCGCATGGAGATCTCGCTCGTATTCGATGACCGTGGACCCAACGAGGACATCAACGAACCCGTACTTCTTCGCCCCGAACTCGTGGAACTTCGCAAGCGACTCTGTACCCGTAACGTGTGCTTTGATCCACCAGGGCTGCTCTGGGAACATCAGCGGCAACTTCGCCGACAGTGCGTGGCGCAGAACGTCCTCCGACCTTCCTTCGGCCATGAGGCTTACGGCTTCTTCCAGAAATGCTCTGCCTTGGGCCTCAACATACGTTGTCTTCATCGTTTTTTTCTCGTTTTCTGTTGTGCTTTGCGCGCCGCGCCTGCCCTGCGCGCGCGACTCGCTTCAGTTCGGCTGTACCCTCGTCGTCGCAGCCTAGTGCTTGAGCGACTACGCGGTCGATGTATGCCACTGTTTCTTGCGCGTCATCGCCCTTCGCGATCCTCTCGCCGAGTTCAGACAGCTTCCCAAGCTGGTCTGTGTCAAACATCGGTACCGGAAGACGGCGCAGGTGAGCGGCCTCCACTTTCAATGCGCCGCCGCCCATTACGGCTCCGGAGCATTCGATGACGGCTTGGATCCATGCGCAGTTCATGAATGCCAGGAGTGCTGGAGCAGTCCACCGAGACTGCTCCATGATCCACATAGTCGAAAAATTCGCGTCGACGATGCATGTGCGGGTTTCATTTAGGTAAGCCCTGGGCGTCGAGGAATTTACGCGAGCGAGCAGTATGTCCGGTAGATGGCGAGGCGCGAAGTCAGGCAACATATACCAATGGCGAGCAGGCGCTCCGCGCGAGGCGCGCCGGATGTTGGGCGCGACAGCGGTAAGTTCCCAAATTTTCCGGGGCTTCTCGGCTGTACCGAAATTTGCTTGCGCAGCAAAGTTGACAACCTTCGCTATGTCTCCCAACAGCGGTCTGTAGGGCCCGGAAATCAGGTCACTGCTCCCAATGTCTTGGGGCAGCGCATGGCCACGCAGATCTAGCACCCAGCCAGTGGCGTTCGCAGGCTTCACAACAAAGCCATCCGGCAGCTCCGATTGACGGCGTAGCACGGGTTTGGCGATGTCCAGAGAGGTTTTGGCGCTTAGGCCAGCTAGCGGCCCCGAAAAAGACAATTCGACATCTTCGCCGCAGCACTTCCCGTCGGCGTAGAAGAAGCTATTGGCCCCGGTCCTAAGACCTTGGCCAACGCAGACCCCTTGCGACTCAAAGCTCTCGAAAGATGGCGTCGGCACACAGCGAACGAGCCAATCGTGAATCGAATGAGGGATGTAAACGCTTTCTGTAGATTGAGTCTGCGCTTCGCCGAATGCGACGAACCACTTTTGGCGAGAGGCGGAGGCAAACACGTTCCTGCTTGCTTGCTTCACTGAAACGGGATGTGTGCGAGCGAGCTCAGTCGCATGCCGCGACGCATCCCGAAGCCAGCACCGCGCCTGTGTGGCAAAGCTGTTCTCGGCACCGGTTGGTATCTGCGCGATACGGCCGATGGGACTGTCCTGATTTGCAGCGGCGGCTGAGATTGCAATGTGACAGTAGGTAGATCGCTCCGGTTGTGAGAGCACCGAGGCCCGTCGCGCTACACGCTTAGCGATGATCAGTGTAGCCTTGACCTGGGCGTCTTCGAACCACGACGCGTGCTCATCCTCCACGATGAACTCCACTTCGAACCAACGGAACAACAAGTAGTGCACGATGGTCGCATAGTCTCGACTAAGCCACGATTCGGGGACGACCAAGCCCAGCCTCCCACCTGGTTTCACCATCGCAGCGCAGAGAATCCACGAAGGTACAGCCAAGTCGGACAGGCCAGAATAACCGCTAACCAGATGAGCAAATAGCTGCTTGTCTCGCGCGTCTAGTGCGGGCATTAGCTCAAGCGCGCGAAGCAAATCGGTGCGGATTTGCATCGCGGAGGGCAGTCTATGCGCGGTATCGCCCTTGTCAGAAAGGGATTGGTAGCGTACGTACGGTGGATTGGCGATTACTAAATCCCACGATTTCGCAGGAAGCTGTGCGATTGTGTCGGGATCGAAGGCGTTGCCCAGGATGCAATGAGCCTCGGGCAAGCGAGTGGTGCATGCCTCGTGAGCTGCCGCATCGATTTCCATGCCCGCCAACAGTTCAGGCTTCGCGCCGATTGCCAGGCAGGAGGCGAGCAGGTCGCCGGAGCCGGCCATCGGATCCAAGATGCTTTTGGCATCTTCTGCCAACGCAAGGGCCGCGAGCAAACGCCCAAGTCCCATGCCGGTGAAGTATTGACCCAGCCGCTTGCGCTGCTCTGTGTCGGCGGCTCGGTCCAATTGAACTGGTATGTTGCGCACGTGCGTCATGGCGCTCCAGTCGGTACGAGCCGTCGCCCTTCGGCATGAGCCAGTGCGTAGAACGTTTTGGCGTCCATATCTACGTCTCGGCCTAGTTCAAGGCAGCGGCCAACGAATTGCGAGTAGAGCCGTTGCGGGTCCAACTTCGAACCGTTGCGAGCCGTATGAATGATTTCGGCCGCAATTTTGGCACTCGCCTTGGACTTCGCACGTTCAGCAGGGCGCTTCGATAAGAGCAGTAGCGGATCGCCCTTCACGGAGACGGTCGATACGACTTGTTTGAAGCTTGCCTGGATCTTATCAAGCACACTCGCGGCCTCAACTGTGAAGCCGGCTTCAGAATACGCTTGGGCAAGAGCGCGCCAAATCTCCGAATGTGCGGAATGGAAGACCACTGTGGCCACGGCGTCTGGTTTTAGCACTCGCGCCATTTCCTTGAATGTCGAGGCCATCATCGCGCCGTATTCGATAACACCCTTTGCCTGTGACGGGCTGACGATCACTTCGCGTGAACGGTCAGTAGAGCGTCCTAGCCAAAGCTCGTTGATCTGGTTGAGTTCGGCGTACGGAATATAGTCGCCGAAAGGCGGGTCCGTGAAGATGTAGTCCACCGAACGGGCTTTGAGTGGCATCGCTTCACTGCTGATGTTGTGGACCGTTACGCGGCTGCGGCTGCCGCGTAGAAGTCGAAACGAGTCGATGAACGCCTTCGATTTGCGCCGCACCCCTGCGATGACGTTCTTCTCCACAGGCAACCCGCTGATATAGAGGACCCCACTTTGGGCACTGGTGAGCACGAAATCACTCTGGCCCTTCTTAAGTACCACCCGGGTCATCAGCGTCGAGTGGCTCGCGTTGTAGCTAAGGACCAAGAGGCGCAGCGCATCGCGCACCCTCTCAGGGAAGCGATTGGCAAGCTCTATAAGCGTAGCCATCGCGAGGAAGTTGCGCTTTGTATAGAAGTGGTGAAGCTTATCTACACCGAGGTGATAACCTGCGCGACGCAGTTCTCCCCAACCGATGTCGGCATTCGGTGCGGACTTCGGCAGCTTCGCTTTTGCGATCCGTGCGATTAACGCGCGATCCTCATCAGTCGGCGGTCTTTGCCACTTGGCGGTCCCGCAGCATCCATGCACCCGGACAAGCACCCGCTTTCTCGTGTGTTGTTTGTGCCCGAAAGCATCCAAGACCGTTTCGGTGGCTCGCTCGCAGTCCTCGACAGCTACATGTTTGCGACAGCCTTTACAGCGAAACGAGTCGGTCATTGCCAATGGCTTCGTTTTTACGCTGGCGTCCCACAAGGAAGTCTCTGCCCGACAATGGGGGCAAACCAGCACATCCGACCAAATGGCATGGCGGAGTGCTCCTAGCCTCCCCGTCGCGTCCTTCGCTTCATACAGCCAGCCAATCTCGGTCTCCGCCTGACGACAGAGTTCGCTGACGGCCTCGGCGAACTCGTCTGGGTCGGGAGGATGACACATGGTCTGGGAGATAAATGAGCCCAGCGTGCCAACTTCGAAGAGCTGAGCGTTGCGCGGGCCCCATTTAGGCTTAGCGCCTAAATTCTCCGCTATGCGCTTCATTTCGAGTGTAGGCCGGTCGCAGAGAAGCGCGGCAAGCCCGGTCGTGCCGCTGCCCGCGAACGCATCGAGCACTGTCGCTCCAGGCTCGGTGTGTGTGGCGATGTAGACCGCGATGGCTTCCGGCGAAATCTTCGTCGGATAAGAAAAGGCGTTATATAGGGGTCCGGTGCGCGTGGATGGCAATGGGGCCTTGTATAACTTGGCAATCGAGCCCATGGGTGTGTGCATCTTTGGTGTATCGGCTTTCGGTGTAGTGCTGTGGGTCTCTTCGCCCACTTCTAGATCCAGGCTCATGGTTGCTCGGCGCGTGGTGTTGGCTCGCGACGGCTGGCGGCACGGTGCCCGCGCCCGGAGCGCAGCCTCGGAATGGTGATCCCCTTGGCGTCACAGTAGTCTGCGACTAGAACCTCCAACATATTGACCATGCTGCGCTGCTCTTGATCAGCAGCAGCCTTCAAGGCGAGCTTGAATGACGGTGAGACCCGCAGGTTCAGCGTGTCGCTCTTCGTGTCATCGAATTTCATGGTGCAACGCAGTTGTCTGTGCAAGTGCGTTATGTTAACTCGGCAGCAGGAAAGACCGCTAGAGGGCAAACGCGCAAAGATTCTCTCAAGGGCTATTCTCCTTTGGCAGGAGAGTTTACGGGTTTGAGATTGGGGGGGTTAAGCGCGAGCAGAATTGACCCACTTGGCGGAGCCAAATTTAGCTGCGCGCCAACAGCCACGGAACCACGGGCATTTTTTGCCTGTGTCCCCCGAAGCGGGCCGGAGGGGCTATTTTCCAGGCCGTGCATTATGTTTGATATAAATCGCAGCAGAAAACCAACAAGCCGCCACAGAGGGGGGTAGGGGTCGTGGGAGTGCAAGATCGCGAGTGGTATCGGGATCGCCGAGAGCCGCAACTGAGAAATCCCGACTGGCAGAGGGAATACGCTCGCTGGTATGGCAAACCGCCCCAGGGCGCAAGGCAGGGAGTGCACTGGACCATCTCTTTGATGGTGTGGGTTGCTGTTCTTCTCGTCGTCTACATCGCTGCCAAGCAATTGCGCCTCACCGGTAATGGCGTAACAGTGCCGGGCCAGCAGGCCGTCTCGACGCAGCCGGCTCCCATCACTGCGCCGCCACAGCGCCCACCCGTTCCCATGGTGCAACAGCCCACGGCACCACCGGCCGCGCCTCCGGCAGGGGTGAACAAATGCGTAATCAACGGACAGACCGTCTATACGGAAGCGCCGTGTGGGCAGGCCATGCGCGCGCTTGCTGATAACCCTCCTGCTCAGCCGCCAAGCAATGTCCGCCAGCGTGAGATGGAAGACGCTGCGGCAGCGGCGAAGCGGGCCGAAGAGCAGCTTGCACGGCAGTGGGATCAACGTATGGCGCAGCGGGATCGAGACCTAGCGGCCGAGCAGATCGCTATTCAGCAGCAGGTCAGTGCCGTCAATGCGGAGTGCGCGCGTCTTAAGGCGGATCGAGACGGCATTTTGCGGTTGTCCGTTACCACGCAGCAGATGTCTCCGTGGCGGGACAACCTGAACTACATCCGCAAGCGGATGAACGAGCTGCGCTGCTGATCCGGATTGCGGTCAGGTCCTCCGCGATCCGTAAAGCCCCTGCAATCGGCATTGCAGGGCGCGAAAATCAGACTCAATTTCTTTCAGCAGCCATGGGGATAACAGCAAGCCCGCACGCAGGGAAGTCGAGCCCGCTTGCCAAGCGCCTGAGACCTCCGCCGATAGAACTTAACTAACGTCGTCTAAGGGTACTGGTTAGTCCACGCCTGAATGGAACCAGTACGACTCACTACGGGACCAGGGTTTGCGGGGCAGCCATAGCGGCACTTACCGCAGCCGGGTGGCACTCAGGATGCATCGGATGCTCACGGGCTTGTGATCGCATTGCCAGGAGATCGAATCTGCGCCCTCAAAACCGAGGCATGACCATCTGGTTCAGAGATTTGACGCGAGTTCGATCCCCGACTGCACCACCAACTCATTGGCAAACTTTGCCAAGCAATGCCAAGAAACCCGCTAGCCACAAGGCTTTGCGGGTTTTTTGTTGTCAGCGTTGCCCAAGTTCTACCGTTGACACCCGGGGGCAAGTGGGGGCAAATTTGGGGGCAAGTCACTACCCCGGCGAACCACTTGCCCCCAATGCCCCTCTCCGACATAGCACTACGCACCGCAAAGCCAACAGACAAGCCATATAAGCTGACAGACGGCGGCGGCCTATACGTCGAGGTGTACCCGACAGGGGGCAAGTTGTGGCGCCTCAAGTACCGGTTTGGGGGCAAGGAAAAGCGCCTGTCGCTTGGTGCCTATCCAGTCGTCAGCCTGAAGGACGCCCGCGAGCGACGCGACAACGCGAAGCGCCTTTTGGCCGGAGGCATCGATCCATCCGTCGAGCGGAAGGCGCAGAAGGCGGCGACGGTTGAGCGGGCCGCCAACAGCTTCGAGACTGTCGGCCGTGAGTGGTTTGCCAGGTATTCGCCCACCTGGGCAGAGAGCCATTCCACGAAGATCATCCGCCGCCTTGAAGCGGATATCTTTCCGTGGCTCGGTGGGCGGCCGATTGCGGAAATTACAGCGCCCGAAGTGCTGACGGTCTTGCGCCGAATCGAAGGCCGAGGCGCCTTGGATACGGCGCACCGCGCCCACCAAAATTGCGGCCAGATATTCCGCTATGCGGTAGCAACCGGCCGTGCAGTCCGTGACCCATCCGGCGATTTGCGAGGCGCTTTGCCGCCGGCCAAGCACGAGAATTTTGCCTCCATCACGGACCCGGCCCAGGTAGCAGCGTTGCTCCGGGCAATCGATGCCTTCCGAGGCACGCTGGTTGTCCGCTGCGCCTTACTGCTCGCGCCGATGGTATTTGTCCGACCAGGTGAGCTCCGCAAAGCCGAATGGGCAGACTTCGACCTGGACGCAGGCGAGTGGCGCTACCTGGTGAGTAAAACCAAAACTGCGCACCTGGTGCCGCTACCCAATTGGACGAGCAGCAAACTCGCTCCCGCATTTGTGCCAGGTGAGCGATGGCAATACTCCGGCGAGGGATATGCCCTGTTGCAGGCAGTGATTAGTGCCGTGGCGGGCCAGGACTACGAAACGTGCGCGTCGAAGACTGTTTTCGAGCCGATCGGCATGCAGCGTTCAGCGCTACACCTGACAGACGACATCCGGAAGCATCTGGTGCACGGCAGTTCGACGGTTCAGTTGGCATTCAGCGAGCCGAACGCGGCTGCGTCGCTCTACACCACGGCGCAAGACTATGCGAAGTTCATCTCGGCGCTGCTGGCCGACACCGCCTTGCTGGAGTTGACCCTTGCCAAGCCCATCGTCGCTGACTCGGCATTGGGCATGACATGGGGGTACGGATGGGGCATAGAAACGACGAGCAATGACACCTACCTCTGGCATTGGGGCAATAACCCGGGGTATCGGGCATTTGCCATGGTGTCGCTGTCGTCCCGGAACGGATTCGTCCTCTTTACCAATAGCGACCACGGCATGCCATTGGCCGCTACGCTGGCGCACGCCACCATTCCGGCCGAGCACCGTGTCTTTCGGTTTTCCATGCTCGGTTGAGGCTCCAGAGAAACCTGGGCTTTAGATTCTCGGTTTTGCGCCGATGGAGAAGGAACACCTTCATCAGGTGATGGCCTTTTCGATACCACCCGGCGCCACCGTCGGATTCGCTTCTATTGCATATCGCTCGCATATCGCCGGGTTTGCGCGGTCGCGGTCAACATGACGTTGGCACTGCGGTAGGGGTTGACGGTGCCTCCGTGCAAAACATGCCCGCACCCTGCGCAACGGTGCGGCAAATGGAGCGGAAGACATGCAGCTCATCAGCAACATGAGAATCGGCAAGCGCCTCTCGATCGGCTTTGCCGTCATTCTCGCGTTTTCCATCGTCATCACGGCCATCGCCCTGTGGCGCCTGGACAGTGTCTCCACGGCCACGCGGGACATGATGAACGAGCCGCTGCTCAAAGAACGTTTGATGGGCGATTGGTACGCCAATCTTACCGCCGGCATCCGCCGCACCATTGCGGTTGCCAAGAGTTCGGACCCTTCGTTGGGGCCGTATTTCGCGGCAGAAGTCGCTGCTTCGTCAAAGAGCTCGGGCGAGTACCAAAAGAAGGTCGAAGCGCTGTTGTCCAGCGATGAAGAGAAGGCGCTGTTTGCCAAGATCGGAGACCTGCGCAAGGTCTATCTGAGCGCTCGCGATGCGATCAATCAGGCCAAGGCCGCTGGCAAGCCGGAGGAGGCGCAGCGCATTCTTGATCAGGTGTTCGTGCCGGGTGCCAACGCGTACCAGGACACGATGCGCCAGCTGGTGGAGGTGCAACGGCGCACGATTGACGAGACCGCCAAGAAGATCGATGCCAGCGCGGCACAGAGCCGCACGCTGCTGATGGTCCTGGAAGGGTTGGTTCTGGCGCTCGGCGTGGTCTTTGCGTACTTCCTGACGGTCAGCATCACGCGGCCGCTGCATGCGGCAGTGGACATCGCCAGCCGCGTGGCAGCAGGCGACCTTTCGCCCGTGGTCGCCACCAAATCGACGGATGAGACCGGCAAGCTGCTGCAGGCCTTGGCGGAGATGACGGAACAACTGGTGGCTACGGTCGGGAGCATCCGCGTCGCCAGCGAGTCGGTTGCCGGCGCCGCGGGGCAGATTGCGGCGGGCAACATGGATCTGTCCACCCGTACGGAGGAGCAGGCCGCCTCGATTGAAGAGACGGCCGCGAGCACCACGGAATTGACCGAGGCGGTCAAGCGGAATGCCGACAACGCCCGTCAGGCCACGTCGCTCGCCGCAAGCGCAAGGGGCATGACGGAATCCGGGCGTGCTGAAGTGGCCACGATGGTGAAAACGGTTGGCGAGGTCAGTGGTGCCTCCAAGAAGATTGCCGAGATCACGGGGCTGATCGAGGGGATTGCGTTTCAGACCAATATCCTGGCGCTCAACGCTGCGGTGGAGGCCGCGCGCGCTGGCGAACAGGGCAGAGGGTTCGCCGTGGTGGCCGGTGAAGTGCGATCGCTCGCGCAACGGGCATCCGGGGCGGCGAAGGAAGTGAAGGAATTGATCGGGGCATCCACGGCCAACGTGGAGCTTTGCGTAGAGCAGGCCGCCAGCGTGAACGCGGCGATCACGCGTGTTGGGGGGGCCATTGAAGGCGTATCGGCCATCATTGCCGAAATTGCCGCAGCCTCGGACGAGCAGAGCAGCAACCTCGAGCAGGTGAGCCAGGCCATCAGTCAGATCGATCAGGTGACACAGCAGAACGCTGCCCTGGTGGAAGAGTCGGCTGCTGCCGCACAAGCGATGCAGGAGCAATCCGACAGCCTCAGACGTGCGGTGAGCGTGTTCAGACTCAGGGCCGGCTAGGCGCCCGCTGTGGATAACCCCCACCTCCCGTTGTGAATAACTCAGCGGACAAGCGTGTTGGTTTTGCGGGGGTGGAATGTCGATGGCACGCGAACAACTTGTCCACACGCAGATGGCCGTGGATGCGAGTTACCCAACTCATCCACACCGGCGCACATTCAGCCCGATGGGTTGTGCGCGCTGCAAGTCATTGAGGCGAAAGCACTTTTGTGGGATATCCACAGAAACTATCCACCGTTATCTACTACTACTATCTTTATATATACAAAGACGTAAACAGAAACAGACAGCAGGCGGGTTGGTGCCGCCTTATTTTGAAGCGCGGCTGAATGGCGTTACGTCACGGCAGCGGTCATCGCCTGGGCGCTGATCACGAGGTTGCGTCCGGCGGCCTTGGCTTGGTAGAGGGCGGCGTCGGCGGCTTCTACGAGTACGTCGGCGGTGATGGGTTCGGCGCCCGGCGCCACCGTGGCGCAACCGGCGCTGACGGTGACGTAGCGTGATGGCGCGGCGGCTTCGATGCGCAGGCGCAGTACGGCTTCGCGGGCGCGTTCGGCCAATGACTGCGCCTCGGCTGCCGTCGTCTCCGGCAGGACGATGACGAACTCCTCGCCACCGTAGCGCGCGATGAAATCGGCTGGCCGACGCACCACGCCCGCCAGCGCAGCGGCCACTGCCGCGAGGCAGGCATCACCGCGCAGGTGTCCGAAGGCGTCGTTGTAGCGCTTGAAGTGGTCCACATCCATCATCACCAGCGAAAGCGGGCGTCCGCTGCGTTGCGCGGCACGCAGGTCGGTGCTGATTCGCTCGTTGAAGACGCTGCGGTTGTACAGGCCGGTCAGCGCATCGTGCATGGAGGTCTGCCGCAACGACACGTGCGCCTCAAACAATTGCCGGTACAGCGTGGTGACTTGCCACACCAGCACGCAGACCAACACCCCGGGCGCGAACATGCTGAACAGGCGCGCGACATACCAGCCGACGGTAAAGCGGTCGGGGCTGAGCAGGTTGAGGGTGGTGTCGGTCAGGCAGGCTAGCGCGGCAATCGCCAGCCAGACGTCGAGCACGGCGCGCAAGCGGCCGCTGGCCACCACCGCCAGCACGGCGATGACATTGATTGTCCACAGGGCGGCGGCAACCGGATTGCCGGCAAGTGAGCCGGTCTGAGCCGGGTCCAGCGGAGGCGGCAGGTTGACCATCAACGCCACGCCACACAGCAAGCCGCCCACGGCCACCGGCCCACCGATCAGCAGCCAGGCCCACTGGTAGACCTGTCCGGCGCGAATGGCGTCTTGCGACACCCGCTCGCGCACCAGCACGGCCACGATCACGAACCACGGAAAGCCGCCATGCCAGAAGACCCACATCCACACTGCGCTGGCGGGTCGGGCCCCCAGCAGGCCGGTCGGCGAGAACACGCCCGGAAACATCAGCAGTTGCAGGGCAACGGCCAGCGCCGTGAAGGCATAGGCCCCGCCGAGCGCCGCCAGCATCGGCTGCCGCGTCACGGTGAACTGGGCGCCCAGCAGAAATGCCGCAATAACGGCCGTGGTGAAGACGGTCAGCGCGCACATCGGCATGAAGGGCGGGATGGCGGGCCACGGCAGATTGGCACGCGGCGCGCAGAGCCCCAGCGTCAGAACGATCAGCAGTGCGACGGTGCCGGCCAAGACCAACTGCGCACGCGTTGTCCGCTGGATCAGCAAGCTTTCCATCCGCCCCCCGGGGTTTGTTGTGGTCTGTAGGTGTGCGATCCGCCTGGGGCTGCTGAAGTCCGGATGCCCGGTGGCGCGTCGGCGTGTCTCCATCATAGGCAGCCGCTGGCGGGGGGAAAAGCCTAGGCAGGGATCAGGGCGGCTGTGTCCCGCCTAAGTCTGCGGGCATAGGGTTGCGGGCAGTCCGGCTCCAAGGCAATTGAAGGGAACGCCCGGTAGGGTGCGCCGGACAAACCGCCGCAATCAAAATCACGCCCGCCTTCGGGCCACGTTGTATGGAATCGCTGAATCACACCCTGTTTCTCTGGATCAACGCGCCGGGCGATCCGTCGCCCGCCATCATCTGGCTGGCCATGGCGTTTGCCGAATACGCCATCTGGTTGGTGCCGCTGACCCTCGTGGCCGGCTGGCTATGGGGCGAGCCGACCACGCGCCGCCAAGCGCTGCAGACCGGCGTGGCCGCAGCGCTGGCGCTGCTCATCAACGTGGGCTTGGGCCTGGCGTGGTATCACCCGCGCCCGTTTGCCATCGGCTTGGGCACGAACCTGTTGCCGCACGCGCCGGATTCGTCCTTTCCAAGCGACCACTTGACGGCGTTGTGGACGGTGGCATTCAGCCTGATGTGGAATGCGCGACTGCGCCGTGTGGGTGTGCTGCTGGCGCTCCTGGGTGTGCCGATGGCGTGGGCGCGCATCTACCTGGGGGTGCATTACCCGTTCGACATGCTGGGGGCGGCGGCCGTGTCGGCGTTCTGTGCGTGGCTGTGCAGCGGGCGCGTGGCGCATACGCTGTCGGAGCCGCTGCACCGCCTTGGGCTGGCGGTGCATGGCGTGGTGCTCGCGCCGTGCGTGCGGCGCGGCTGGGTGCGCAGGTAGCGTGGGGCGCTACCCGTTACCCGCTACCCGTGCCGGCGCCACGCGCGCCAGAACAGGACGAGGGCGACCACCGTGGCTGCCACGTTGTACAGCATCGCCAGGGCAAACGCGTGGCCGTAGTGCGCGGCGTGGTTGGCGATGTCCACGCCGTCCGCGCCCTCCACATGGCCGAGCAGGGAGAACAGCAGCACGCCCACCACCGTCACGCCCACTGCATTGCCCACCGCCTGCATCGTGGTGACCGTGCCGGCGCCCATGCCGGCCTGGGCCGTTTCCACGCCGCTCAGGATGGTGTTGAGCGACAGCGGCAGCACCATGCCCTGGCCGAAACCGCCAATGACGAGCGGCACGAGCAGCCATGCCTCGCTCGCCCCGGCCTGCGCCATCGTCGCGAGCAGTGCGAGGCCCCCAGCAAACAGCGCCATCCCAAGCAATAGCGCGCGCTGCCCGATGCGCTCAGCCAACCGTGGCGCTGTCAGCGAGCCGGAAAAATACGCAACCGCGGCCGGCGTAAACACCAGCCCCGCCATCAACGGCGACAGCCCGCGCCCAAACTGCAGCAGGATCGTCAGCGCCAGAAAATACGAGCTGATGGCCGTGTAGAACAGAAAGATCGCCAGCACGCCCAGCACGAAACTGCGGTTGCGGAACAAGGCCATCTCGATGATCGGCACCCGGCCCGCGGCCGACAGCGCACGCTCCACCCGCACAAAGTGCCGGAACACCACCAGCGAAGCCAGCGGCACGGCCCAGGACCACCACGGCCAGCCGGCCTCGCGACCCTGCATGATCGGCACGAGGAGCATGCCCAGCGCCACCGCGCCCGCCACGGCGCCGTGCACATCCAGCCGCGCCGCCACCGGCGCCCGCGATTCCGTCACAAACACACGCGCCGCCAGCCACGCCGCAATGCCGATCGGCACGTTCACCAGGAACACCGCCCGCCAGCCGGCCATGTGCCCGACCAGCGGATGCGCAATCAGCAAGCCACCGATGATCTGCGAAACCGATGCCGCCACGCCTTGCACCGCACCCATGGTGCCGAACGCGCGGCGGCGCGCATCGCCATCAAACAGCACGCGCACCGAAGCCATCACCTGCGGCATCAGGATGGCGGCCCCCAAGCCCTGGCCGACGCGCATGGCAATCAGCATCCACGGCGTGGTCGCCAGCCCGCACAGCGCCGAGGCCAGCGTGAACAGCGCCATGCCCGCCAGAAAGATGCGCTTGCGCCCGAACAGATCGCCCAGGCGCGCACCGTTGAGCAGGAACACCGCATACGCGGCGCTGTAACCCACCATCACCAGTTGGATCTGCGCAAAGCTCGCGTGCAGCCCTGCGCGGATATCCGGAATCGCCACATTGACGATGAAGAGGTCGAGAATGGTGACAAAGGTGCCGGTCAGCAGCGCGGCCAGCGCTGGCCAATGTCGGGTAGCAGCAGGCGCGACGACGCGGCCGCCCGAAAGCGATTCGGTTGACATGGGAGGGGCTCGGTAATTAATATACGGTCGTACGTATACTAAGAGTGAATCGGCCTGCGTCAAGAACCGATTACGGAAGCCCCACTTGTCCATAGGGTATTTGCCATGAATGAAACCGATGGCCGCCGCCTGCGTGGCGAACGCGCGCGCGCCCAGGTGCTCGAACACGCCACCGCCATTGCCTCCACCGATGGGCTCGAGGGGTTGACCATCGGCCGCGTCGCCACGGATGCCGGCGTGGGCAAGGGCAACATCCAGGCGCTCTTCGGCGATAAGGAAACGCTGCAGCTCGCCACGCTCAATGCCGGTGTCGACCGTTACTTCACCTCGGTGGTGGAACCGGCGATGGCGCTGGATAGCCCCCTTGCGCGCCTGCGTGCCCTGACCGAGGGCTGGTTCGACTACGTGGCAAGCGGGCAGTCGCCCGGTGGGTGCTTTGTCTGCGCGGCCAGCTACGAATACCGAGCGCGCCCCGGCGCCATCCAGGATCGCGTACGCAATCATCGGGATGCCGTGCGTGGGCGTTTTCGTGACGTGATTGCGGCGGGTATGGCCGCAGGTGAATTACGTGCGGATCTGGACGTCGATCAGCTGATCTTTGAAATCGAGTCGTTTCGCTCCAACGCCAACGTCGCGTTTTTGATGGACGACATGACGGTGTTTGAACGTGCCCGCCGCAGCACGCAAGCGTGCATCAATGCAGCCGTAGCCTGATTCGGCCGCGCGGTGCCGCTGGGTATGGAACGTTATTGCTACGGCCCTCTCTATGTCCGGGGCGACGCTGCCACGCATCGCATCCAGGTGGCAGCAACATTCGGTATCTATTCAGTTGCATTCAGCTCAGCGCATAAAGACATTAATATGCGGCCTTTCCGCTGCACGAGAATGGCGGGTGCATGAACCGTGGGGCGCGTCCGATCTGACCTAAAATTTGTGCCGCAACGTTAATTCTTACGGCGACGTTATGGCACATTGGAGCCAGTTTTATTTGCAGCCGTCACAAAACAAGTCGAATAGGAACCTGCCAACATGAACTGGACCGCGACCCGACCGATCCGTGTGGTCGTGCTCGATGACCATGCAGTGGTCCGTCACGGCTTGGCTGCGCGCCTGAAGCAAGAGGCTGACATCGAGGTGACGGGGATGTTCGCATCGGGCCGGGAAATCGTGCAGGCCCTCAAGGACAGCACCGTCGAAGTGGATGTCCTGCTGATGGATTACTCGCTGGGGCCGGCGGAAATCGACGGGCTCAACCTGATCCGCCTGATCCGCGTGCGGTACCCGGATTTGAAGATCCTGGTGGCTTCGGCTCACCACAACAAGGCCACCGTCGGGATGGTCATGCATGCGGGCGCTCGCGGGTTTGTCGGCAAGGAAGAGGAGTTGTCAGAGTTGGTGCGGGCGATTCGCACCGTGGCCGCAGGCGGCAAACGCCTGAACCCTGCGCTGGCGGCGGAGATGGAGCGGGATACGCTGAATGCCGAACCAGCCGACGGATCTGCCGCCGGGGCCTCCGAGCTGTCCGCCCTCGTGGATCGCCCAGAACTCAGCCCGAAAGAGCGCGAGGTCCTGCGCTGCTGCCTCGACGGCATGTCTGTCACGGATATTGCCGAAAAGTTTGCGCGCAGCATCAAGACCATCAGTTCGCAAAAACAGTCGGCCTACCGCAAGCTGGGCATTCGTACCGACACCGAGCTCTTCAAGATCAAGCACGAGCTGGAGGGGCAGTGAGCGCCAGCGGATCAGCGCGGCCCCGCCCGCGCGTGTTGGTTGTGGATGACCAGCCGGCCAATCTGCTCATCCTCGAATACCAACTGCGCGAACTCGACTGCGATGTCGAGCTCGCGGCCGATGGTGCACAGGCGCTGGAGAAAACCGCTGCCGAGCGGTTTCAGCTGGTGCTGCTGGACTGCCAATTGCCTGATATCGACGGCTACACCGTGGCCGAGCGCATCCGCACGCGCGAATCCGGCACGGGCGCCCACACGCCTATCCTCGCCATATCCTCCGCCACCGACGACGAGCACCAACAGCGCGTGATGGCGAGCGGCATGGATGGGATGCTCACCAAGCCGATTCGCGAAGACGTTCTGCGCGACCTGATCGCGCTGTGGTGTGACAACAGGGATGCTCCGCGTGTCGCTACGCCAGTCGCGGCCGATGCCGGGCAGGATCTGTGGCGGGTCTACCTGGATTCGCTCGATGAGGACCTGGACAGCCTTGTCCGCGCCGTAGAGGCCCAGGACCTGGCGGCGGCGAGCCATGCCGCACATCGCATCAAGGGCGCGGCGTTAACGGTGGAGCAGGGCGCGATTGCAGAACGCGCACGCGCACTCGAAACCGCGCTGAAGCAAGCCAGCGTGGTCCCGGCGGATGCCTCGGACACCGTGGCCGAGCTGCGCCGCCAGCGCGACGCATTGCGCGCCAGCAGCACGGTCGGCTGAACGCAACCGAACGCCTGAGCGGGTCAGGCGTTATGCAGCACGCGCAGCAGCAGGTTCTCCAACTGCTTGACCTCGGCCTGCGAGAACCCGCGCAGCATGTGGTTCAGCACGTCGATGATCAAGGGCCGGATTTCCGGATACAGCGCGCGTCCTTGTTCGGTCAGTGAGACCACCACCGAGCGGCGGTCCGCATCGCTGGGCGCACGCTTGACGATGTTCTTCTTCTCCAGCCGATCGATCAGCCGTGTCATTGCGCCCGGATCGTAGTGCAGCAGGCGTGAGAGCTCGGCCGGTGTGGTGGCCAGGTCTTCAGCCAGGTAGATGACCACCGTCCACTGCGCGGCGGTCAAATCCAGCGACGCCAGGGCGCTGTCGATGTTCGTCACCAACGCGTGTCGGACCCGGTGCACGAGCCGGCCGATGTTGGTGTCCCGATCCATGGTGTCAAGCTGGTAGGCGCCTTCGGTGATGGTGCTCGCGGCGGCGGCCTCAGGTGGTGTTTGTACGTCGATACTCATGATGGTGCTCCCCGTTCTGCCGGTGATCCGGCTTGTCAGGCGCGCCTTGCGTTTCCTGTCTGCCCCGGTTGCGCGGGCGTGCTTCATTGCACACTAATCTTCGCTTGCCCAGGCCGTCAAGCCGGGATCGATACCGACGCCCACCATCAAATTTCATTGGATACCGCTCCAAAACGATTGCGGCTGCCAAGGGATGGGTGCCTTCGTATCATGGTTGAAACGTCGGTGCCGCACGCGGTGCACAGCATGTGGCGCGATGTGCCTTTCCTCGTCCAAATTCCCTTTTTCAGTGCCATGAACCTCCACCTTCAGAACAAGCTCGCCCTCGTCAGCGGGTCTACCAAGGGCATCGGCTATGCCATCGCTGTAGCACTCGCGGCCGAAGGCGCCCGCGTCATCGTCAACGGGCGTACCGAAGGGTCTGTTGCCGACGCCGTTGCGCGCCTGCAGGCCGATGTGCCCGGCGCGCAACTCGAAGCGTTTGCGGGCGATTTGTCCGACCCGGCGCAGATCGATGCGCTGGTTGGCCGCTTTCCCACGGTCGACATCCTCATCAACAACCTGGGCATCTTTGACCCCAAACCGTTCGAAGCCATCGACGATGCGCAGTGGCTGCACTTCTTCAACGTGAACGTGATGAGCGGCGTGCGCCTGTCGCGCGCGTACCTGCCTGGCATGCGCGCGCAGAACTGGGGGCGTATCGTGTTCATCAGCAGCGAGAGCGGCGTGCAGATTCCGGCAGAGATGATCCATTACGGCGTGACGAAGACCGCGCTGCTGGGCCTTTCGCGCGGGCTGGCGGAAGTGACCGCGGGCACGGCCATTACCGTGAACGCCGTGCTGCCGGGGCCGACGCGTTCGGAAGGCGTGGATGAGTTTGTCGGCAAGCTCTCGGGTGGCCAGAGTTTTGAGGCGTTCGAGAAGACCTTCTTCGAGACCGCCCGCCCGACCTCGCTCATCAAGCGCTTTGCCACGCCGCAGGAAGTGGCCAGTCTGGTGGCCTATGTGGCGAGCCCGTTGTCGTCGGCGACCACGGGTGCGGCGCTGCGGGTAGATGGCGGCGTGGTCAAATCGGCGTTCTAAGTGCGGTGGGTGCGGCGCTGCGTCCACGAAACATTGCAATCGCACGCCTGACCGGCACAATGAGCACCTGAATGGCTTTCGAGGAATTTGATGCAACCGCGTTGGACGATGTGGGTGGCGGCTGCGGCGCTGTCGCTGGTGGGCCTGGGCGCGCAAGCCCAGCCGGCCGCTTCTCAGGTTGAACCGCAAATCGCGTTCTATTACGGGCGCGACGTGCCGGTTCCGGAACTGCAAGCGTTCGATTGGGTTGTGCTCGACCCGGCGAGCGCCGGCGTGTTTGACCCCAAGCAGCCATCACCCACTGCATGGTTCGCGCGGGTCGATCTTGCCCAGCAGGCCGACGCCATCCGCACGACCAACGGGCCCGGCCATGTGCTCGACACGGTATTTGCGCCGTTGCTGGCACAGGGTTACCAGGGCTTTCTGCTCGATGGCCTCGATATGCTGCAGCGGGCTGCCCCGGATGCCGACAATGCCGTGGTGGCGCTGCTGGGTGCGCTGCACGATCGCGCACCGCAGACCAAGGTGCTCGCGGGCGGCACCGCATGGCTGGATCGGCTTGCCCCGCAACTGGCCGGCGTGGTCACCCCCGGGCTGGTTCGGGAGCGGGCGGGCGACACGAGTTTGCGTGACGTATCCGAGGCCGATCGCGGCGCCCGCATCGCCACGCTGCGCAGCATCGGCACGCAGTATCACCTGCCCGCCGTCGCGCTGGATTACTGCCCGAGCTACACCAGGACCTGTCTGCGCGACACCGCCAACGTGGCGCGCGCAGCGGGCGTCACGGCCTACGCCACCACGCCGGCGGTCGATGTCATCGGGATCGGCCGCCTGGAGGTGATGCCGCGTCGCGTGCTGCTGGTCGAGCCGCAAGAGCCGGGCACCAGCACCAATACGCTGCCCTCGGTGCTGTACCTCGCCATGCCGCTCAACTACCTCGGCTACCGGGTCGAGGTGGCGGATGCGTATCAGCCGTTGCCTCCCGTCACGCCGGATCGCTACGCCGGCGTCGTCACCTGGTTCGATGCCAACGCGCCGCACCCCGGCGCCTGGGCGGCGTGGCTCAGGCGTGTGGTCGGGGCCGGTGTGCGCGTCGCCATGTTCAATCAGTTTGGTTTGCGCATGGACGCCGGGATGGCGCAGACGCTGGGCCTGGAGTTGGTGCCCGGCGCACCGCCGGAGGCGCTGTCGATCGCCTCACGTGACCCCATGATCGGTTTCGAGCTGCAGCCGCATCCTGACCGGCGCAGCGCTGTGGGCGTCAAGGTGAGTGCCCATACGCCGGGCGCCAGATCGCTGTTGCGCTTATCGGCGGGAAGCTACACGTATGACGCGGCGGCCATCATGCCGTGGGGCGGTTACGTCCTGCAGCCGTTTGGCGTGTTTCGCATGCCCGATGTGGATCAGGCGCGCTGGGTCATTCAGCCGTTGGCATTTCTGCGCGAGGCGCTGGCGCTGCCAGCCATGCCCGTCCCCGATACCACCACGGAGAACGGCCGTCGCCTGATGACGGTGCATATCGACGGCGATGGCTTTGCCTCGCGCACGGAGTTTCCCCCGGGCGAGTTTTCGGGGCAGGCGCTGCAGCGCGAGATCTTTGCGCGCTACAAGGTGCCGACCACGGTTTCCATCATCGAGGGGGAAGTGGCGGCCAACGGCATGTACCCCAAGCTCACGCCCCAGCTGGAGCCGATTGCCCGCAGTATCTTTGCGCTGCCGTATGTTGAGCTGGCGAGTCACACGTTCTCACACCCGTTCAACTGGCTCCGGACCAGCAGCCCACCCGAAGAGACTGTCACGCCCACGGCAGGCGCGGCCGATTCCTTCTCGCTCAGGATTCCCAACTACCGCTTCAACCTCGACCGCGAAGTGGCCGGCTCCATCGACTACATCAACACCCGCCTTGCCCCGCCCGACAAGCGCGTGAAGGTGCTGCTGTGGAGCGGCAACGGCCAGGTGCCTCCGGCCGCCGTACAAGCGGCCAACCAAGCCGGCGTACTGAGCATGAACGGCGGCGATACGTACATCACGCGTTCCAACCCCAGCTGGACGGCGGTGGCGCCGCTGGGAGTCGACAAGGGCGGCGGCCTGTTCCAGGTCTTTGCTCCCGCGCAGAACGAAAACATCTACACCAACCTCTGGCAGGGCCCGTATTACGGCTTCAGGCGCGCTGTCGAGACCTTCGAGCTGACCGACAAGCCCTATCGCTTCAAGCCGATCGGCATTTACTACCACATGTATTCGGGCACCAAGCTGGCTTCGTTGACGGCGCTGCGGCAGGTGTACGACTGGGCACTCGCGCAGCCGGTCATGCCGGTGTACGCGTCGGACTACATCCGCAAGGTGCTCGACTTCCGCAGCGTGGCGGTCGCCCGTGATGGCGACGCCTGGGTAGTGCGGGGCGCGGGCGATCTGCGCACCGTCCGTTGGAGCGCCGCCGGCGCGCCGCGCCTGGCCGACGCCCGCGATGTCGCCGGCTATCAGGCAGGCCCGGGCGGCACCTACATCCACCTGACCAGCGGCGCGGCGCGCTTCTCGATCGACAGCGCCCCGCAGGCGTTGCCCTACGTGCGCGAGGCCAGCGGCCGCCTGTCCAATTGGCGCCGCGCAACGGATGGCCGTTCGCTGTCGGTGGAGGTGGCGGGCTATGTGCACCCGTTCGTTCGCTTCGCCAACGCGCAGGGGTGCCGGGCCACTGTGGACGGCCGCGATGCCGGCGGCGCGCTCGGCGCCCCCAGCGGCGACTTGCGGCTCGATCTTGGCGCTGGCGACCCGGCCAAACTGGTACCCAAGCACGTGGAACTGCGCTGCAACCGCTGAGGCAGGCCCGGGATAGTCAAGAAAACGCACAGATAAACGTTTGCGCTCAAGCTTTTCTCAGGCGATCCGTTGTTAACTCGACTGACGACCCCGAGGAACAAGCATGCGAGCGTCTGCGCCCCCGCCCCCATCTTCTGAACGCACCACGAGTCTCGGCACGCGGCTGGCCGTGATCGGGCTGACCGTGCTGGTGCTCGTGTTCGGCATCTTCGCCCTGGCGATTTCGCAATCGAGCCTGCGCACGCTCGAAGCCAACACGCAGTCCGCCATGCACGACCAGGAGGCCGCCATGCGCGACATGATCGCGCTGTTCGACGGCACCATGCGCACCGAGGCGGATCGCTTCCTCACGGCCTTTGCCGATGCGGCTCCCGGCCCGTACACGGTCGACCCGGCGCAGACCGTGGAGGTGGCCGGCAAGCCGACGCCCACCTTCAAGACCGGTGACACGGTGTTGAACCTCAACTTCACCGTGCCGGACAAGTTCTTTGCGCGTACCGGCGGCACCATTGCCACCGTGTTCGCCCGCACCGGTGATGATTTCGTCCGCGTGACCACCTCGCTCAAGAAGGAAAACGGCGAACGCGCTATCGGCACCTTGCTAGACCGCGCCCACCCGAGCTACAAGGCGCTGATGGCCGGCGAGCCGTTCCGCGGCCTGGCGTGGCTGTTTGGCGTGCCCTACATGAGCAAGTACGAGCCCGTGCGTGATGCATCGGGCAAGGTCATCGGCGCGCTGTATGTGGGCGTGGATGTGCGCTCGGAACTCGCGCTGCTCAAGGACAAGATCCGCGCCCACGGTATCGGCCAGAGTGGCGGCTACTTCGTCATCGACGGTAAGCCCGGCGCCGACCAGGGCAAGGTGCTGATCGACCGCAACACCGCGCGCGAAGGCAAGAACCTGCTCGACGCCAAAGACGCCAGTGGCCTGGCCTGGGTACGCGAGATGATCGAACGCAAGGACGGCACGCTGCGCCATACGCTGGCTGACACCGACGCTGGGGCCACGCGTGAACGCTTCACCGTGTTCACGCAGTACCCGGATTGGAAGCTGGTGATTGCGGGGACGGCCTATGTGGATGAGCTGGAAGCCGACTTGGTTTCCGCCCGCAACCGGTTCCTGCTCCTTGGCCTCGCGCTGGGCGCGCTGCTGGCCGGCGGCCTGTACTGGATGCTGCGTCGCGCAGTCAGCACGCCGCTGGCCGAGGTGGTGAACGTCGCGCAGCGCGTAGCCGCGGGCGATCTCACGCATCGCCTGCCCGCCACCCGCGGCGACGAGATCGGCCAGCTCATGCGCGCCGTGAACGGCGTCGGCGATGGCCTGACCGGCATTGTCGACAAGGTGCGCGCCAGCGCCTCCACCATCGCTTCGAGCACGGGTCAGATCGCGGCCGGCAATGCTGACCTGTCTGCCCGCACCGAAGCGCAGGCTGGCAGCCTTGAGCGCACCGCATCGAGCATCGAAGAACTGGCCGCCACCGTGCGCCAGAACGCCGACAGCGCGCAGCACGCGCACGACATGGTTCAGTCCGCCAGCGAGGCCGCCAACGCCGGCGGGCAGACCGTCGAACGGCTGGTCGGCACCATGTCGGGCATCCACGCCACGGCGCAGAAGATTGCCGATATCACCGGCATCATCGATGGCATTGCCTTCCAGACCAACATCCTCGCGCTGAATGCTGCCGTGGAAGCGGCGCGTGCCGGCGAGCAGGGCCGCGGCTTCGCAGTCGTGGCCGGTGAAGTGCGCAGCCTCGCGCAGCGCAGTGCGGCCGCCGCCAAGGAGATCAAGGAATTGATCAACCGCTCGGTGGAAGAAGTGCAGGCCGGCAACGAAGCCGCGCGCGGTGCGGGCGACGCCATGCAGGACATCGTCACGCGCGTGGAACGCATCGCCGGCCTGATGGGCGAAATCAGCCACGCCTCGCGCGAGCAGTCGCAAGGCATCGAAGAGGTCAACCGCGCCGTAACATCGATGGACGAAGTGACGCAGCAGAACGCCGCGCTGGTCGAGGAAGCTGCCGCCGCGGCCGAAAGCCTGCGTCAGCAAGCGCAAGAACTGCGCGGGGCGGTAGACGTCTTCCGGCTCACGTAAGGCGTGGCCGATGGGCCGGGGGTCGTGACACCGCGTTGCAATTGACGCGGATCTGACGGTCAATCTGTGCAAAGCTGTACCGGATGGAACTGCGGCGGTGCCAGAGGCTCGCAACATGCTATCCGCCGGTTCTTTTTGCAACGGAACGTGGCGGGCGACCCCTCAGCTCAAGCGCCAACGTCCATGTCACCTGTCGGTCACGCCTTTCATTCCGTCGTCGCCATTGACGACCACCCCATCGTCCTCGAATCCATTCAGGCACTGCTGGCAGGTTCGCCGCACCTGCAGCTGGTTGCGACCGCCGCCGACGGTGCGCAGGGCCTGCAACTGATTCGTTCGGCCCGGCCCAAGCTGGCCATCGTCGACATGAACCTGCCCGGCCTCGATGGCCTTGAACTGGTGCGCCGCGTACGCGCCCAGCAACAAGACATCGGCCTGGTGATGACCTCCGCTGAAACCACGGGCAACGAGGCCCGCCTCGCGTTCCTCGCCGGGGCCAACGCCTACGTCCCAAAATCCGAGGCGACATCCGTGCTGACCGCAGCGCTTCTGCTGGCCGCACGCGGCTACCTGTCTTTCCCGACTTCCGCGATGGGCGCATCGGAAGGTGCGGGTCTGGCCACGCTCACCAAGCGCGAAATGCGCGTGAACCAGCTCGTCGCAGAAGGCCATCGGAACACCGAGATTGCCAAGCGCCTGGGCATCTCTCCCAAGACGGTGTCCACCTTCAAGCACCGCATCACCAAGAAGATCGGCCACGCCGCCTGATCGACTGACGTTCGCGCAAAAAAAGGGCCGCTGTTTAGCGGCCCTTAAAGTCGATATGAAGCTGTGAAACTGTCATTCAAGCTTCGGCCCGAATCATAAGCGAAAACAACGATCCCTCAAGGCTTCAATTTTTATCGCCAATCGACTTATTTTAATAAGCAAACGACTTACGGCTTGTAAGCCAATGGATTGTGATCTTGTAAGCCTCGCTTACGTCGAGTGGGTTTGATTGGTAAGTGACTGATATATATGGTAAATATTGGATCAATGCCTTAGGTTTCATATTTACCACAGCCTGATTCCATTCATTGTTTGATATGCGGTGTCGGCATACATAATGGCCGTCGATCGCAAATCCTTGCGATAGTGTTTTTCAAGGAAAACGATATGAAGATCAAGCTGTTTGCGGCTGCTGCGGCAGCCCTGGTTTCCGCCGGCGCATTCGCACAATCGAGCGTGTCCCTGTACGGCGTGGCTGACGCTGGCGTTGAGTGGGTGAACAAGGCCCCGGAAAACGGCGGCTCGCGCGTTGCATTGCAGTCGGGCAACATGTCGGGTTCGCGTTGGGGCCTGCGTGGCGTTGAAGACCTGGGCGGTGGCCTGAAGGGCATCTTCAACCTGGAAAGCGGCTTCAACATTGACGATGGCCGTTCGGCACAAGGCAATCGCCTGTTCGGTCGCGCCGCCTACGTCGGTCTGCAAGGTCAATGGGGCCAACTGACCCTGGGCCGCCAGACGAACCTGCTGTATGACTTCGCGCTGAACTATGACCCGATGGCCATCGCTTCGCGCTACTCGATCGCTTCGCAAGACGCCGCGCTGGCTGGCCGCGCTGACAACGCAGTGAAGTACGTCGGTACGTTTGGTGGCCTGACGGCTTCGGCGCTGTACTCGACCCGCAACGACGGTCAAGAAATTGCTGGCCAGACCAAGCTGGGTCGCGAGTGGAGCGCAGGTCTGAACTACGCCAGCGGCCCGTTCGCCGTTGGCGCTGTGTACGACCAGTCGAATGGCAACACGGACGACGCGGCGCTGGCTGGTCTCGTGGCCGACATCAAGACGCAACGTGCCACCGTGGCTGGTACCTACGTTTTCGGTCCGGCCAAGCTGTACGCAGGCTACCGTTGGCTCAACACGACCCACCCGCTGGCTTCTGAATCGCTGCTGCGCTCGAACATGTACTGGCTGGGCGCCGGCTATCAAGCTACGCCGGCACTGACGTTGACGGGCACCGCTTACTACCAGAACTTCAAGACCACCGGCGCGGGCAACCCGTGGCTGTTCGTGGTGGGCACCGACTACGCGCTGTCCAAGCGCACCGATGCGTACCTGAACCTGGCCTACGCCAAGAACAGCAGCAACGCAGGGCTGCCGCTGGGTGTGAACGGTATCGGTGATGTGTTCACGGGCGCCGATGGCAGCACCAACAACCAAATGGGCGCCGTGGTTGGTCTGCGCCACAAGTTCTAATCGACACTCTGTCGGCTAGATAAAAGAACCCGGGCTTCGGCCCGGGTTTTTTATTGGCGCAACGTGCGCAATGTACGCCGGGGCCTAGTGCAGGATCACCCGCCGCACCAGCGCCACCAGCGGCGGCCGGATGGAGCGCTCCAGCGCGGGCCGCAGCCGCAGCGGCTTGAGCAGCATCTTGGCCGCCATGTCGATCGGCAGATGCGCCCGCACCATTGCGCTTACGCTGGAGTTCAGCGCGCGTACGTCGGCCTCGGGGATGTCTTCCTCGCCACGCTCGATGCGCAGCACGTTGCGCAGGGCGATCATCGAATCTTCGTTCTTGATTTCGCGCAGCCGCGAGGCGAGCGCCTTGAGCACACGCATGCGGCCCACGCCTTCACGCGCGTTACAGGCGTTGAAGAAGCGAAAGAAGTGTTTGTAATGCCGGACCTCGTCGGCGGAGATGCGGCTGGCGAGATCGCGTAGCACGGGTTCGTCGGCCTCGTCGGCGGCCTGGGCGATGGCCCGGTAGAAGGTGGCGGTGCCCATCTCGACCACGCAGCGGGCGGCCATTTCGAGGGCCTGCGTCGGCTCGAACTGCTCGACGGAGCACGTCACGGAGTATTCCTCGAAGAAGCGGGCGTAGCCGTGTTCCCAGTCGAACTCGGGCCAGACGGTTTCGACATAGCGGCGCAGTGCGCGGCCGTGCTGCAGCTCCTCGCGTTCCCAGTGGTGCGTCAGCCAGTGCGCGGCTTCGGGTTGGTCAGCGTAGTACTGGGCGAGATTGCCGGCGTAGAGGTCAGAGCCGCTTTCCACAAACGAAGCACAGACCACCAGGTAGAACAGGGTGCGGTTTTCGCGCACGCGGGCGACGTCGATGCCGCCGTAGTCGATTTCCTGCATCGACCACGGCATGGGTTGGCTTGCGGATGATGTTGCCAGATGAGCCTGTGACACTGCGCGTCCTCCGTTGGCGACGCCGCAAAAAGCGGGCCGCTCCTAACATGAGAATGAAACATCACGTCTCGTGTTTCAATGACAAATTCGCGTCAACAAAGGTTCCGGTCAGCAATTTTTGGCCACTTAAGTGACGAAATCGTCATGAGGATGGCGTTACCTCGGCGTGCTGCACAGCAAGGGTTGAATGCGTACGTGCGTGTCGCAGCCCATAGGTGAAGGCGCACAGGGCGACGAGCGCGCAAGCCACCATCGCCCATTCCACTGCCGCGTAACCGCCCGTCGCTTTCCACAGCAGCGCCCCCAGCCATGGCGCACTGGCCTGGGCCAGCAGCACGGGCGTCATCATCAGGCCGTTGAGGGTGGCGTACTGGTGGCGCGACACCAGCTCCGGCATGGCAATGGCGCGCAGCATCGTATTGATGCCGTTGGCGGCCCCATAGATGAGCGCGAAAGCCAACAGCAAGGTGCCACTGGAGAGCGCCAGCAGTACGAGCGCCACCACCATCGCCGCATAAGTAGCGGGCGCGACGCGAACAGGATTCGCCAAGCGAAAGCGCATCATCGCCAGCCGGCCCAGGACTTGTGCCGGGCCAATGAGAGCGGC
Source organism: uncultured Ralstonia sp. (assembly GCA_966433195.1). GTDB lineage: Bacteria > Pseudomonadota > Gammaproteobacteria > Burkholderiales > Burkholderiaceae > Ralstonia. Next base: position 15,396 of record CBJMVH010000030.1, on the reverse strand, counting down.
GATCAGCAATTGGCGGCCTGTTGGCACCCCCTTTTCCGAGAGCAGCGGGATCAAGTGCGCCCCAAGCACGGTGGCGATCAGGCTGACGGCCACGAAAGCCAGCACCACGGCCCAGAACACGGGCAGGCGCAGCACCATGCGCCATGCCGAGGTGTGGATCGGCGTGGGGTCGTCGAGGGGAGTCGCGGATGCGTGCTGGGGCGGCCGCACACGCAGTCGCAGATGGACCGGCAGGCAGACCAGCACCTGCGCCAGGGCAAACACCTGCAGCGTGTGCCGCCAGCCGATGTGCTCCACGCCCCATTGCGCCAGTGGAATGCAGATCGTGCTAGAGAATCCGGCGATCAGCGTGAGGCCGATGATGGGGCGCTGGTATGCATCACCAAACGCCTGGCGCAGCACAACGAAGGCGGGGTCGTACAGCGTGCTTGCCATGGCCACCCCCATCGGCAGCCAGAGCAGCAAGAACGCCGTTTCGTTGGAGACCAGCGACCACGCCAGCAGGCTGCCGGCCGCCAGCATCGTGCCCAAGCCCATTACGCGGCGTGCGGGCCAGCGGTCCAGCGCGCGCCCGACCCAGAACGAGCACAGCGCCCACACCAGCAGCCCCAGCGAGAACCCGCCCGCCAGAAACGGCCGCGCCCAGCCGAGCGTGTCGTGCATCGGCGCCAGGAAGACGGTGAACGTGAAATACAGCGTGCCCCACGACACCGTTTGTGCGAGGCCAAGCAGCAGCACAAGGCGCCGGCCTTCGGGAGACGCCGGCGAGAGCGTGGAGGTCATGGAGGTGGCAGTGAAGGGGCGGAGAGGGTGCGTGGCGTGTGGGAAATTCTAGCGGCGTGTGCTGGATTGCGCGTGCCCCGAGCGCAGGGAGAGGCCCGGCTAGTGGCTGCCTGCCAGCGCGCGCAGGGCCTGCGCATCGACAATGTCCACCGTTCTGTAGCGGCAACGAATCCACCCTGCGCGCTGCCACGCCTGCAAGTATTTGGAGATGGTCTGCCGGGAGCGCGCCAGCATGCGCCCCAGCTCTTCGTTGCTGGCGGCCACGGTATGGCCGTCGCCCGCGCGGGCCAGTTGCAGCAGACGCTGGGCGAGGCGCGCATCGGCGGGCATTTCGCTGGCGTGTTCGAACTCGTCGAAGATCAGCCGGATGCGCCGGCAGAGCTGCTGCATCAGCGCCCACATGCCGGCCGGGTAGGCGGATACCACGCGCGCAAATGCCGCGCTGCCCAGCAGGATGAGCGTGGTCGGCCCTTGCGCGTGGGCGCTGTGGGTGCGGCCGCCGCCGTCGATGAGGGCGATCTCGCCAAACCATTCACCCGCGCGCAGGACGCCGTAGACGAGCTCGCTGCCGCCATCCGTCGTCCGGCTGATGCGTACGCGGCCGCGCACGATCAGGAACATGCCCTGAGCCGGCCCGCCATGGGGGTGGATGCACTCACCGTCGGGATAGGTGACCAGCCGCGCGGTGGGCGCGATGTCGGCCAGCAGGTCGGCGGGCGCATCGCGCAGCCAGCCTTGGGCCAACTGCGCAGGTGTCGGCGCCGACGTGGGCAGGGATGCGGCGTGGGAAGCGTCTGCGGGCATGGCGGGGCAGGGCGCGGCAAGGGGCGGTCCGACCATTGTCAAACGCTTGACAGTCTGCCCGCAAGGCCCGGGCACAGAATGGCCCGAAGTTATCCACGACGGTTATCCACAGTAGTTACCCACAGCAGTTGTCCACAGTGGTTATCCACAACAAGCTGCGCACCCCATAAAGCAGCACATCAGACCAGTTCAGGCGATGAAGGAGACACCTCATGACACAACACAGCGCCCCCCGCGCGACCTTTTCCCACATGGAGCAAGGCTCGCGCGAGGACTGGGCCGCCATCTCGGCCGAGTTCATGCCCTACGCCCGTGCGTTGCCCGATCGCGTGCTGGCGCACTTGAAGCTGCTCGACGGCGACTGCGGCGGCTTCCCCATCGACCGCCTCGCGCACTCGCTGCAAACGGCCACGCTGGCCCACCGCGATGGCCGCGACGAGGAATACGTGGTCTGCGCACTGCTGCATGACATTGGCGACACGCTGGGCAGCTTCAACCACCCGGACATCGCCGCGGCCATCCTCAAGCCGTTCGTCAGCCCCGAGAATCTCTGGATGGTCGAGAAGCACGGCATCTTCCAGGGCTACTACTTCTTCCATCACCTGGGGCTCGATCGCAACCTGCGCGAGCAGTACCGCAGCCAACCTGCGCTGTTTGAGCGCACCGCCGAGTTCTGCGCCAAGTACGACGCCGCCGCGTTCATGCCCGATTACGACAACCTGCCGCTGTCGTTCTTCGAGCCGATGGTGCGCCGTGTACTGGCGAAGCCGCGCAACTCCATCTACGTGAAAGAGGGGGAGAGTGAGCTGTCCCAGCCGAAGGCAGAGGCCGCTTAGTTAGGCTTTCACCACGTTGATGGGTGCACCCGCCGCCCACGCCGCCACGTTGGCGAGTGTGGTGTCGGCAATGCCCGCCAGCGCCTCGCGCGTGAAGAACGCCTGGTGCGCCGTGACGATGACGTTGGGAAACGTCAGCAGCCGCGCCAGCACGTCGTCTTGCAGGACGTCGGCGGAGCGGTCTTCGAAGAACAGGTCGGCCTCTTCTTCGTACACATCCAGGCCTAGGTGGCCGAGTTGGCCTGTCTTGAGCGCATGGATGAGCGCCGGGCTGTCGACCAGACCTCCACGGCTGGTGTTGATGAGCATGGCGCCGTGCTTCATCGTGGCGAGCGCGGCGGCGTCGATGAGGTGATGCGTGTCGGTATTGAGCGGGCAGTGCAGGCTGACGATATCGGACTGCGCGAGCAAGTCCGGCAGCGGCACGTAAGCCACGCCCAGAGCCGCCACCGACGCTTGCGGAAACGGATCGAACGCAAGCACCCGGCAGCCGAAGCCGGCCATGATGCGCGCAAACACCTGGCCGATCTGCCCGGTGCCGATCACGCCGACGGTCTTGCCCGCTAAGTCGAAGCCGAGCAGGCCATCCAGTGAAAAATCCCCTTCGCGCGTGCGATTGCAAGCGCGGTGCAGGCGGCGGTTGAGCGTGAGGATCATGCCGACCGCGTGCTCGGCCACCGCGTGCGGTGAGTACGCCGGCACGCGCACCACCGTCAGCCCCAGGCGCTGCGCGGCCGCCAAGTCGACGTGGTTAAAGCCCGCCGAGCGCAGCGCGATCAGCCGCGTACCCGCCGCAGCGAGCGCGGCCAGCACATCGGCGTTCAGGCAATCATTGACGAAGGGGCAGACCACCTCGAACCCCGCCGCCAGCGGTGCGGTATGCACGTCCAGGTGCGCACGCTGGAAGACCAGATCGAAGGGCTGGCTGCCGCGCGCCAAGGCAGCACGGAAGCTGTCTTCGTCGTAACGGTGGCTGCTGAAGAAGAGGATGCGCATGGCGGTGAGTCTGTCGACGTGACATCTACAGCTTACTCGCGCCGCCGTGCGCTGTAGCGCTCAAAGTGTCAGCACGATGCGGCCATCCACCTTGCCGGCCTTCAGATCGGCAAACACCTGGTTGATGTTGTCGAGCTTGTCTTGGTGAATGTGGGCGCGCACCAACCCCTCGGCGGCAAACTGCAACGATTCCTGCAGATCGCGCCGCGTACCCACGATGGAGCCGCGCACCGTAATGCCGTTGAGCACCGTAGAGAAGATCGGCAGCGGAAAATCCCCCGGCGGCAGGCCGTTGAGCGAGATCGTGCCGCCGCGCCGCACCATGCCCAGCGCCTGCGCAAACGCGCTGCGCGACACGGCCGTCACCAGCACGCCATGTACACCGCCCACCTCTTTCTGGATGACGGCGGCCGGATCTTGCTCCGATGCATTCACAACCAGCTTGGCGCCCAGTTCACGCGCCAGCGCCAGCTTGTCGGGCGCCACGTCCACGGCCACTACGTGCAGGCCCATGGCAATCGCGTATTGCACCGCCACATGCCCCAGCCCCCCGATGCCCGAGATGGCGATCCACTGGCCGGGCCGCGTATCCGTCATGCGGATGCCCTTGTAGACCGTCACCCCCGCGCAGAGGATCGGCGCGATCTCTTCAAAGCTGACTTGCGCCGGCAGATGGCCAACGTAGTTCGGATCAGCCAGCACGTATTCGGCATAGCCGCCGTTGACGGAGTAGCCGGTGTTCTGCTGCTCGTGGCAGAGCGTTTCCCAGCCGGACAGGCAGTGTTCGCAATGACCGCAGGCGGTGTAGAGCCAGGGCACGCCCACGCGGTCGCCTTCCTTGACGTTGGTGACGCCTTCGCCCACCGCCGCAACGAAACCCACGCCCTCGTGCCCGGGGATGAACGGCAGGCTCGGCTTGACGGGCCAGTCGCCATCGGCGGCATGCAAATCGGTATGGCACACGCCCGACGCTTTGATATTGACCAGAATCTGCCCGCGCCCAGGTGTCGGTACGGGCACTTCCTCAATGCGCAGGGGCTCGCCAAACGCATGGACAACCGCTGCTTTCATCGACTGGGCCATGACTGCTCTCCGTGTTGGGGGAGTGTTCAGTCTGGTCGACGCCCGGCCAGGGCGGGTTGATGTGAGTCAACGGGCGGGCGAGGCTGTTAGCATGCCGGCATCTTTCGGCTTTCCAGCGAGCAGCTCCTTGCCCGTCACTCCAACTTTCCTCTGGCACGACTACGAAACCTTTGGCGCCGTGCCGCGCCGCGACCGCCCCGCGCAGTTCGCGGGCATCCGCACCGATGCCGAGCTCAACGAGATCGGCGAGCCTGTCGAGCTGTTCTGCCGGCCCTCCAACGACTGGCTGCCCGACCCGGTGTCGTGCCTGATCACCGGCATCACGCCGCAGCAGTGCGCCAAGCAGGGCATCCCCGAATACCAGTTTGCGCAAGCCATTGAGCGCGAGCTGGGCACGCCCGGCACCATCGGCGTCGGCTACAACACCATCCGTTTTGACGATGAGGTCACGCGCCACCTGTTCTGGCGCAACCTGATCGACCCGTATGCCCGCGAGTGGCAGAACGAATGCGGGCGGTGGGATTTGCTCGACGTGGTGCGCACCACCTGGGCGCTGCGCCCCGAGGGCATCCAGTGGCCGAAGCACGAAGACGGCAAACCGAGCTTCAAGCTGGAGCACCTCTCACAAGCCAACGGCCTGGTGCACGAGGCTGCGCACGATGCGGTGTCCGACGTGCGAGCGACGATTGCGCTGGCGCGCCTGATCCGCAACGCGCAGCCGCGCCTGTTCGACTTCTGCCTGGCGCTGCGCAAGAAAGACCGCGTGGTGGCCGAGATTGGCAATGCGCCGCGTCCGCTGCTGCACATCTCGGGCATGTACGGCGTGGAGCGTGGTTGCATGGCGGTCGTCTGGCCGCTGGGCGGGCACCCGACCAACAAGAACGAACTGATCGTGTGGGACTTGGCGTTCGACCCTGCGGAACTGTTCGACATGGATGTCGCCACCATCCGCGAGCGCATGTTCACGCGCACCGCCGACTTGGCCGAAGGCACCACGCGCCTGCCCATCAAGACCATCCACATCAACAAATCGCCCATCGTCATCAGTAACCTGAAGACGCTGCAGCCGGCGCAGGCCGAGCGCTGGGGCATCGACTTTGCCACCATCGAGCGCCACGCCGGCATCGCCCAGGGCGCGCCCGACCTGCGGGAAACCTGGCGCCAGGTCTACGCCCGCGAACTGGAACCGATCGAAGACGTCGACCAGAACCTCTACGGCGGCTTCGTCAGCAATGACGATCGCCGTACGCTCAACGAGTTGCGTACATTGTCCGGCGAACAGCTCGCGCGCCTGCACCCCGAATTTGCCGATGCGCGCCTACCGGAGTTGCTGTTCCACTACCGCGCACGCAACTTCCCCGACACGTTGAGCGAAGAGGAATACGAGCAGTGGGAGCAGTTACGCGCCGAGCGTTTGTTTGAAGGCGTCGGTGGCTATCTCACCTTTGAAGCCTTTGGCGAGCGGCTGCAGCAGTTGGGCGCGGAAGCTACGGAAAAGGGCGACAGGCGCGCGCAGAACATCCTGCAAGACCTGTACGACTACGCCCAGCAGATCGTGCCGGGCTGACGCCCTGATCGAACACGCATTGAGGCGCATTGCCGGAGCACAGTGCCGTACGCATGGGGTTCAGAACGCCAGACGTGAGGTTCCGAACTGCATGGTGCGGGGTTCTGGACCCTGACTGTGGTGTTCCGAACCGCATGCGCGGGGTCCGGAGCCTCAAACATGGGGTTCAGAACCGCAAGCGTGGGGTTCCAAACGGCATGGGTCCGAGTTCAGAACCGCAAACGTCGCGTTCCGAACCTCGAGTGCCAGGTTCAGCACCTCATGCGAGGGGTTCTGAACGCCAACTTTGGCGTCCAGAACCTGATGGTGATGCCTAGGCCAATCAGGCCGCGCGCTGCGCCGCCGCCGGGTCGCGCCACTGCGCGAGCAGCTTGTTCCAGCGGATACGCGCAGCGGCCAGGTTGGCCTCCTTCACATGGCCGAAGCCGCGAATGTCTTCCGGCAGACGCGCCAGTTCCACGGCCTGCGCCAGCTTCTGCGCAGTCAGCCCGCGCGCCAGTTCATCCACCAGCGCACGGTATTCGCCGATCAACGCGCGCTCGGTGCGGCGCTCTTCGGTCTTGCCGAAGATGTCGAGCGCCGTGCCGCGCAGGCCCTTGAGCTTGGCCAGCAGCTTGAAGATGCGCATCGTGTTCGGGCCGAAGCGTTGCTTGACCAGATGGCCCTTCTCGTCGCGCTTGGCCAGCATGGGCGGCGCGAGCCAGAAGTTGAGCTGGTAGTCGCGGCCGGGCTCGCCTTCGAACTGGGCGCGCAGCTTGTCGAGGAACGCCGGATCGGTGTACAGGCGGGCGACTTCGTATTCGTCCTTGTACGCCATCAGCTTCGACAGGTTGCGGACCACGGCTTCGGTGAGCGCCAGCGGTTGGCCGGCGCCAACCACCGCCGTTTCGGCGGCGCGTACGCGTTCCACGACTGCGCGGAACTCCGCAGCGTAGGCAGCGTTCTGGTACGCGGTCAGCAGATCCACGCGGCGGGCGATGAGCGTGTCCAGCGAGGGCAGGGCGATCACGTCGGCCTTCGCACGCGGCGCATCGTCCGCGAGCTTGAGCACCGCATCGCGGTCTTGCGCCAGGTGGCGACCCCATTCAAACGCGGTCTTGTTCTTCTCGACCGCCACGCCGTTGAGTTCGATGGCGCGGAGGAGCGCGTCGTACGTCAGCGGAATCCAGCCCTTCTGCCACGCAAAGCCCAGCACCAGCGGGTTGGTGAAGATCGCGTCGCCCAGCAGGCGCACCGCCAGCGTGTTGGCGTCTTCAAACGCGCAGGCATCGCCCACGGCGGCGCGGATGTCCGCCTCGGCCGAGCTGCCCGGGAAGCGCCAGTTCGGGTTCTTGATGAAGTCGGCCGTGGGGGAGGCCGTGCTGTTGATGATGGCGCGCGTCTGGCCGTGCTGCACCTTCGACAGCACTTCGTCCGACGCCGAGACAATCGCGTCGCAGCCGATCACCAGATCCGCCTCGCCCATGGCGATGCGCGTGGCGTGGATGCTGTCCGGACGCTCGCCGATCTGCACGTGCGAGAGCACCGCGCCGCCTTTCTGCGCCAGGCCGGCCATGTCGAGCACGGTCACGCCCTTGCCTTCGATGTGCGCCGCCATGCCGAGCAGGCCACCAATGGTGACCACGCCCGTGCCGCCCACGCCCGTCACCAGCACGCCATACGCGCGGTGGATGGCGGGCAGTTCAGGATGCGGCAGCAGCGGCAGCCCGCTCATCGACACACCGTGCGATTCCGGCTTGCGCACCTGCGCGCCTTCGGCCGTCACAAAGCTGGGGCAGAAGCCGTTCACGCAAGAGAAATCCTTGTTGCACGACGACTGGTTGATCTTGCGCTTGGTGCCGAGCTCCGTTTCCAGCGGCTCGACCGACAGGCAGTTCGACTTGACCGAGCAATCGCCGCAGCCTTCGCACACGGCGTCGTTGATGAACGCGCGGCGGGCCGGGTCGACCATCGTGCCGCGCTTGCGGCGGCGGCGCTTTTCCGTCGCGCAGGTCTGGTCGTAGATCAGCACGCTGGTGCCCGGCACTTCGCGCAGCTCGCGCTGGATGGCATCCAGCCGATCGCGGTGGTGCACGGTCACGCCTTCGGGCAGCTTGATGGCCGCGTTGTACTTCTCGGGCTCGTCCGTCACGATGACGATGCGCGACGTGCCTTCAGCATGCACCTGCGCGGCAATCTGCGGCACCGACAGCGGGCCGTCCACCGGCTGGCCGCCGGTCATGGCCACGGCGTCGTTGTAGAGGATCTTGTAGGTGATGTTCACCTTGGCCGCGATGGACGCGCGAATCGCCAGCAGGCCCGAGTGGTAGTACGTGCCGTCGCCCAGGTTGGCAAACACGTGCTGGTCGCCCGAGAACGGCATCTGGCCGATCCACGCCACGCCTTCGCCGCCCATCTGGCTGAAGGTGTCGGTGCGGCGGTCCATCCACACGGTCATGTAGTGGCAGCCGATGCCGGCCAGCGCGCGCGAGCCTTCCGGCACGTTGGTCGACGTGTTGTGCGGGCAGCCCGAGCAGAACCACGGCTTGCGTTCCGCAGTGATGCGCGGCTTGGCGAGCGCCTTCTCCTTGGCGTCGATGATGGCGATGCGCGAGGCAATGCGCGCGCGCACATCCGACGGCAGCTCGAACTTCTCCAGCCGCGTGGCGATGGCGCGCGCGATCAGCGCCGGCGACAGCTCGTAATGCGCCGGCAGCAGCCAGTTGGCCATCGGCACGGACCATTCGCCGCCGGCGTTGTCGCGCTCATCAAACTTGCCGTACACGCGCGGGCGCACGTCGTCGCGGTAGTTGTACAGCTCTTCCTTGAGTTGGTATTCGAGGATCTGGCGCTTCTCTTCCACCACCAGAATCTCTTGCAGCCCTTCGGCAAAGGCACGCGCGCCGTGGGCTTCGAGCGGCCACACGCAGCCGACCTTGTACAGGCGGATGCCGATGCGGCGGCAGGTTTCCTCATCGAGGCCGAGGTCGACCAGCGCCTGGCGCACGTCCAGGTACGCCTTGCCGGCAGTCATGATGCCGAAGCGTGCATGCGGCGAATCCATCACCACACGGTCGAGCTTGTTGGCACGCACGTACGACAGGCCGGCGTACCACTTGTAATCGAGCAGGCGCGCTTCCTGCACCAGCGGCGGATCGGGCCAGCGGATGTTCAGCCCGCCCTGCGGCATGACGAAATCTTCCGGCAGGATGATCTCGGCGCGGTGCGGGTCGACGTCCACCGAGGCCGACGATTCCACCACGTCCGTCACGCACTTCATCGACACCCACAGGCCGGAGTAGCGGCTCATCGCCCAACCGTGCAGGCCGTAGTCGAGGTACTCCTGCACGTTCGACGGATACAGCACCGGAATGCCGGCGGCCTTGAAGACGTGCTCCGACTGGTGCGCCAGCGTGGACGACTTGGCGGCGTGGTCATCGCCCGCCAGCACCAGCACCCCGCCATGCGCGGATGAACCGGCCGAGTTGGCGTGCTTGAACACGTCCATCGTGCGGTCCACACCCGGGCCCTTGCCGTACCACATGCCGAACACGCCGCTGAACTTGGCGTTCGGATACAGATTGACCTGCTGCGAGCCCCAGACGGCCGTGGCCGCCAAGTCTTCATTCAGCCCCGCCTGGAACACGATGTTGTGCCCGGCCAAGTGCTTCTTGGCCTTCCACAAGGCTTGGTCCAGCGCGCCCAGCGGCGAGCCGCGGTAGCCGGAGATGAAGCCTGCCGTATTGAGCCCAGCGGCGCGGTCGCGCTCTTGCTGCAGCATCGGCAGACGCACAAGGGCCTGCGTGCCGCTGATGTAGATGCGGCCACGCTCGAGCGTGTACTTGTCGTCCAGGGAAACGGTTTCGAGCGCGCGGCGTAGCGCGTCGTTCAGAGGGGCATTCATGCGTGCTCCGTGTGGGTGTGCCGGGATCACCGACAGCAGGTCTCTTTTGATGCCGCCCGCGCCGCTTCTTGTGGAAACTGGCAGACAGCCGTGGGTCAGGGCATCGTAGCATCGCGTGACATTCGGAACACCGTGCAACGCAGCAAGAACGGGGGTGGGTTTTCCCGAGGTTGTAGCGTCCGGTGCACGCATGCACCGCGCCGGAGCCTTGCATGCCGCGAGTTGTGCGGTGCATGCAACGTAGGTCCCCAAATTAGAAAACTTAAGTCAAGAAGCCAATGTCGCTTCACTTTGCGGCTGGACTTTCTTGGTACGCGCCGCCATCCTCCGCAGTTACGTCCTGAGTTCCTGATTCGCGCCATGTCCGACCTTTCTCACCTCCGCGCCCAGCGCCAGCCAGCTTTGCTGGCCGGTGGCACGCGTGCGCGTGGTGAGATCGTGCATGGCGCATTCAGCATCCACGCAGCCCTCCGGCATTTCCTGCTCGCCCGGCTTTCGTAAGCCGTGCGGGGTGCCGCCCAAGCTGGCGCACCTGCCCCGCACGGCCTCCCCCGCTTTTCCCCCGTTTTCAATCCTGGTCTGGTGCTGACATGCGCCGGCACCGGCACGGCTGCCATTGCCGGACACGACCCGGCACGGCGGCGCACGAACCGCCATGGAACTCACGCAGAACTTCATCAAGGCCAAGCAGCCTTGCGCGGCCGGCTATCGTTGGTACATCCGCAATCGCCACAACGGCACCGACTACCAACACCTGCTCGACAGCCTCGTACGCGAAGGCCGGATCACCGATGCGATCTGGCTGCTCGACAACTTCGGCCCGACCGACGCCGTGCTCGAAGCCGACGACCTCGAGGCCGATGCACTCCTCTTTGCCGGCACGATCATCGTGCGTGGCAGTATCCACGTGGATGGCGTATTACGCGCGGGCCGGACCATCCGGGCGGATGGCGGTGTGCGCGCGGGCGGATCCATCACCACCGGCGGCGATCTGGAAGCCAAGGCGGGCCTGTACTGCGACGGCTCGGTCACCGTGGGCGGCGACCTGCGCGTTGGCTGGAGCGTGACCACCACCGGGGCGCTGCGAGTGGGCGGTGTCGCGCGCGTGCATCGTGATCTGCATTGCGATGCCGATATCGACGTGGCGGACGACCTGCTGATTGGCGACGCACTGGCTGTGCGTGGCAACGTGCGCGTGGGCAAGGGCCTGCGCGCTGGTGGCGAGGTGACCAGCGAGGCCGGCATCGTGAGCGCAAACGGCATCCTCGCCGGGGCGGACTTGCGTGCGGGCACGCATCTGGAGGCCGGCTGGGGCATCAAGGCGTGGGGCGACATCGAGGCGGGTGGCGCCATCCGCGCAGGCGAAGGCGTGGAGGCGGGCGGCTCGATCATCGCCGGGCCGGGCTATGGCATCCACGCAGGTCTGGCGGTGCGCATGGACGACTGGGCTGCCAGTGCCCGCGTTCAGGCCGCCGAGCCACCAGCACGGCTCGTCAGCGGCTTTTGGGCGGAGGCCGCATGAGCATCGCACTGACCCTGCCCATGCCGCCACCGACCTTGCCGACGTTGGCATCGATGGTGCAATCGCTGCAGCGATGGCTCGCGCCGCTCGGCCTGCGTACCGACGTCGATTTCAACAACGACGACATCGAGCGCGAACTCGACGGGCTGTATGAGCGCATGCAAACGCCCGGCACGCCGCTGCATGACATGACGCTCGACGATGACACCTTGCCGGGCTTCCGTATCCACACGCGCGAGGCCGATGGCGAGATCTACGTTTATGTGGAAGACGTGGCGGCGCGTCGCCTGGCCGGCTACACGGTGTTCAACCGGTTGATTGAGCTGGACAAGCGGGCGGATCGCTATCTGCGTTCTCCGCACTCGAAGTACGCGTTGGCGTACCAGCGGTGCGGATTGGCCACGGCCGTCTTCCGGCGCGCGCTCGACGGAGGGATGTGTCTGATGAGCGGCGCGCGTCAGTCCGTCGGAGTGCACCGGGTGTGGCAGAAGCTCGCCAGGCATTACCCATCGGGATATGTGGAGGTGCGCGACAAGCGCCTGCGCTACCTGGGCGAGCATGTGGAGGATGTCGCGCTGCTGGAGGACTTGCACACGCGGCGCCTGATGCTGGGGGTCGGCTGGAGCTTGGCTGAACTGACCGCCGCCACCAGGATGACCGTCTGATCAGCCAATGATGCTCTCGATCACGTCGCGCATCCGCATGACTAGTCCGTCCATCGCCTCGGCAGGTACGTTGCCGTAGCCGAGGACGAGGCCGTTGTACTGCGCGGTGAACGTGCCCGGCAGGCAGAAGCGTGACAGCGGCCGCAATACCATCCCGCGTGCGCGGGCGGCGGTGCTCACGTTAACGTCGGGCACCGGCGCGTCGAGCCGTAAGGACAGATGCATGCCGCCCGCGCCGCCGGACACCGTCACCATGCCGGCCAGATGACGCTCGATGGCGGTTTGCAGCGCATCGCGGCGCTCGCCATACAGTCGGCGCATGCGCCGCAGATGCCGCGTAAAGTGCCCCGCCTCGATGAACTCCGCCAGCGCCAGTTGTTCGGCGACACGCCCGCGCAGCATCATCGCGCCGGCCGCCTTGCGCAGCACGGGAGCCAAGGCTGGCGGCACGACCATGTAACCGAGCCGCAGCGCCGGAAACAGCATCTTGCTGAACGTGCCCAGGTAGATGACGGGCGCGTCCGCGGTGAGGCCCTGCACGGCCGATAGCGGCGCACCGCTGTGGCGGAACTCGCTATCGTAGTCATCTTCGATGATCCACGCGCCGGCCGCCCGCGCTTGCTGGATCAACGCCAGGCGCCGTTCCAGACTCATCACAGCGCCGAGTGGGTACTGGTGCGACGGCGTGATGTAGATGAGTTTCGGCGGGGTGTCGTGCCAGTCTTGCTCGCGCGGGGCCAGGCCATCGGCATCCACGCCCATCGGTACCAGCCGCAGGTCGGCCGCCTGCAGCGCGGCACGCGCGCCGTAGTAGCCAGGGTTCTCAATCCACGCGGTATCGCCCGCGTCGGCCAGCGCGCGGGCGCACAGGTCGAGGCTGTTCTGCGTGCCGTCGGTCACAAAAACCTGCGCGGCTTCGCAACGCACGCCGCGCGATACCCGTAGGTATTCCGCCACGGCTTGGCGCAGCGCAACGTTGCCTTCCACCGGCCCATAACCCATCTGGCCGGGGCCGATGCGGCGCCAGCCGCGTTCCACGCAGCGGCGCCATTGCGCCAGTGGGAATTCGTCCAGCGCGGGCGTGCCGGGCAGGAAGGGCAGCACGTCGCTCATCTCGCCGCTTGGCCGTTCCAGTCCAGCCACCCGGCGGGAGAGCGCGGGCGGTGCCTCCGGCATCGGCACTGGCGTCTGCTGTAGACCGACGCGCGCGACCACCGTGCCCTGCCGCCGGCTGAGCACAAAGCCCTCCGCGGCCAATTGCTCATAGGCGTAGAGCACCGAGTTGCGCGCAATGCCGAGCTCTTCCGCCAGCGAGCGCGACGGCGCCAGGCGCGTGCCTTCCTCGATCTGTCCGCTCAGGATGGCCGCGCGCAGGCACGCATACAGCCGGTGCTGTTGCGAGGTCCGCACGCCGCCATCGCCGCGATCACCACTGCCGGGCGCGGTGCGTTCGTAGTTCGACAGCAAGACGCCGTAGTCCATCCTGGCTCCAAGGTTTTGCGTTTTGGTGGGTTTACGCATGGTGCCACGGTTTTCTTATCGTCGGCACTTGATCGTCTATCCGGAGCCTGGCATGTCCGCCGCTGAAGCCACCCCGTCTACCGACCGCACCCGTGTCCGCCGTGTCGCGAACCGCGCGCACTACGAGCGCACCACGCTGCACGCCATTCTCGACGAAGCCTATGTCTGCCACATCGCGTTTGCGGACGACCATGGAGTGCACTGCATCCCAACAGCGTGCTGGCGCGAGGGCAATCACCTCTACATCCATGGTTCCAACGGCAGTCGCATGCTCAAGCTGGCGGCCAGCGGTGCACAGGTGTGTGTGACGGTCACCCATATCGACGGGTTGGTGCTGGCGCGCTCGGCGTTCAACCATTCGATGAACTATCGGTCGGCCGTTATCTATGGCGCGTTTGATGTTGTGCCCGATGCGCAGAAGGCAGCAGTGCTTGATGCGTTCATGGAGTTCCTCGTGCCGGGGCGTTCGCGCGAGGCGCGGCCGGGCAATGTCAAAGAGCTGGCTGCGACGACCGTGCTGCGCATCCCGCTGGACGAGGCGGCGTGCAAGGTCCGCACGGGCGGCCCGAAGGACGACGCCGAAGATCTCGACTTGCCGGTGTGGGCAGGGGTGCTGCCGATGGCGTTGTTGCCGCTGGCGCCCGTCGTGGACGCCGCGCCTGCTGGCACACCGGGTTACGTGCGGGAGTGGAAGGACAGCGCTCGTGTGCCGCTGGCCGAAGCGGTGGCGCCATGAGCACCGCTGTCGGCAGCGTTGCAGCGGGAAGCTCGACGCGCACAGCGTGGCTGCTGCTTGGTGTGGTGGCGCTAGCCTGGGGCATCAATTGGCCGGTCGGCAAAGCGATGCTCGCCTACCTGCCGCCGATCTGGGTGGTGGCGCTGCGCTCGGCCATCGGTACGCTCGCGCTGTTGGTAATTTGCGTTGCGCGCGGACGGCTGGTGGTGCCCAAGCGTGGCGACATTCCCGTCATTCTGAGCGTCGGCGTGCTGCACATGACGGCGTTTTCCGCGCTGGTCAGCATCGGGCTCCAGTTCGTGCCGGCGGGGCGCTCGGTGGTGCTGGCGTACACCACGCCGCTGTGGGTCGTGCCCGGAGCGTGGCTACTGCTCGGCGAGCCGCTGACCGGGCGGCGTGTGCTCGGCGTGGGGCTGGGGCTGCTGGGCTTGCTGTTGATCTTCAACCCGCTGACGTTTGATTGGCATGTAGGGCGCGCCGTGTTTGGCAATGGCCTGGTGATGCTGGCGGCATTGTGTTGGGCGGCGAGCATTCTGTATGTCCGGTCGCACAAGTGGGTGACGCCGCCGTTCGAACTGGTGTTCTGGCAGGCGCTGCTGGCGACGGTGCTGCTTGTGCCATTGGCGCTGTTGCATGATGGTGTGCCGGCGATTGACTGGCAGCCATCGTTGATCGGCCTGCTGCTGTACGGCGGGGTGTTTGGGATTGCGCTGGCGTATTGGGCCGTCACGAACGTGAACCGGATGTTGCCGGCTACAACGACTTCCCTTGGGTTGCTCGGGGTACCGGTGTTTGGGATGGCGTGTTCTGGTGTGGCACTGGGGGAGACGGTGAGCGCTGCGCTGCTGGGGGCGATGGGGTTGATTCTTGGGGGGATATTGGTGGGGACTGTTGGGGGGAGGTAGATGGATTGTTTTTGGGTTTTGTTCTGGTGGTGCGTCCCTTGTATCGTCCCCTGCCGGGGCCGACTCACTTTTCTTTGTCTTGCCAAAGAAAAGTA
>CBJMVH010000029.1:0-51635 GCA_966433195.1 uncultured Ralstonia sp. | reverse complement strand
AGCCCTAGCCCTAGCCCTAGCCCTAGTCCCAGCCCGGGCCCGACGCCAACGCCAACGCCAACGCCAACGCCGACACCAACACCAACACCGACTCCAACACCGACGCCGAGCCCAGCCCCGGTCCCATCCCCCTGCGGAAGCTGCCATGGCGGCGATCATGGCGGGCACCAGCACGGCGGGCATCACGATCATGACCATGATCACGACCATGACGGCCACCACGGTGGACATCATGGCGGCGATCACGACCGCGGCGGCGATGGCGACCACGACCATGGCGGAGGCACCGACCATGGCCATCACCACGAACAGCACGGTGGTGACCACGACCACGGCGGCGATGACCACCACGGCAATGGCCACGGCGATCACGACCACGATGGCGCCGGAAACCACGAGCACCATGGCGACCACGATCACGACAAAGACCACGGCCACGACGACCGAGGTGGCGGCGATGACCCAGCCGCCCATCACCACGGTGACAACGACCACCACGGAGACGAAAGCGGCGCGAACGCCAGCAACGATGATCACCATCACCCAGGCGGCAAGGGCGGCAGCGACTGACGTTTCCCCCTTTCGGCAGCGCGCCGCAGCCATGCCGCCCGAGCCGGCCACCTGAAGTGCAGCGTTATCCACTTCAGGTGGCCCGTGGCTCATCCGGCGTCATCTGGGCCGCCAATCTTTTGGTGTATGCTGGCCCGATGTTTAACGACGCGCGACCGCGCCATGAATGATCCGTATCCCAGTCCGAAGCCAGCCGACAAACCCCGATCGCTGCTGGAACGCCTGACCGACCTCATCTCGCCCGAGCCCGAATCGCGGGCCGAGTTGCTCGAAATCCTCCAAGACGCCCACGCGCGCAGCCTGATCGACGCCGACTCCCTGTCGATGATCGAAGGCGTCTTCCAGGTCTCCGACCTGTGTGCGCGCGACATCATGATCCCGCGCGCGCAGATGGATGCGCTGAACATCGCCGACGCGCCGTCCGAATTCATCCCTTTCGTGCAGGAAGCTGCGCATTCGCGTTTCCCCGTCTACGAAGGCAGCCGTGACAACATCATCGGCATCCTGCTCGCCAAGGATTTGCTGCGTTTCTATACCGATGAAGACTTCGACGTGCGCGACATGCTGCGCCCGGCCGTGTTCATCCCCGAATCCAAGCGCCTGAACGTGCTATTGCGCGACTTTCGCGTCAATCGGAACCACATTGCCATCGTCGTCGACGAATATGGCGGCGTAGCCGGCCTCATCACCATTGAAGACGTGCTGGAGCAGATCGTCGGCGACATCGAAGACGAATACGACATCGAAGAGGAAGAAGGCAACATCCTCGCGACCGCCGATGGCCACATGCGCGTGCGCGGCCTGACCGAAATCGAGCAGTTCAACGAAGCCTTCGGTACGCAGTTCTCCGACGAAGACGTCGACACGATTGGCGGACTGCTGTCCAACCACCTGGGCCGCGTGCCGCACCGTGGCGAGAAGATCGTCATGGGCGCGCTGCAATTCGACGTGTTGCGCGCCGATGCACGCCAGGTGCAGGTGCTGCTGGTGCGCCGCATCACTTCGCCGGCCGGTGGCAATGCCGTCGCCGACACTTCCGGTTCTCACCCCGCCTGATTCTTCCGTGCCTGCTCAGTTCTCTTCCCCTGCCGACCGTTCCCGTCGGCAGGATGCACCCGCTGTGTCGTCAACCTTGCCACTCGCGCGGCTGCGTTTTGCGATGCCCTTGGCGGCGCTGCTTGGGGTCATGCATACGCTGTCGTTCGCGCCCAACCATTGGTGGTGGCTGCAGATCCTGTCGCTGACGGGGCTGGCGGCGCTGGTGCAGCGCGCGCCACGCCTGCGCGATGCTGCCTGGGTCGGCTATGCCTTTGGGCTCGGCTGGTTCCTGTCGGGCGTCTGGTGGCTCTATATCAGCATGCATGTGTATGGCGACATGCCAGCTTGGATGGCCACGCTGGCGGTGCTGCTGTTTGCCGGCTATCTGGCGCTGCATCCGGCACTGGCGGTGTGGGCGTGGCAATGGCTGACCCGCCGCGGGCGATGGTCTGGCGCGGCCTCGGCGCTGGTGTTCGGCGCGGCATGGGCTGTGTCGGAATGGCTGCGCGGCACCGTGTGGACGGGCTTCCCCTGGATCAACGGCGGCTACGCGCACACCGACGGCCCGCTGGCCGGCTACGCGCCGCTGGTGGGCGTGTACGGCATCGTGCTGATCGCCGCGGTGCTGGCCGGCCTGCTGTGTGTGGCTGCCGAGCGGCGCCTGCACTGGCTCGCGGCCATTGCGGGCGCGATGGTGCTGGTGGCCGGCTGGCCGCTGCACGGCATTGCCTGGACGCAGCCGGTGGGCAAGCCGATCTCCGTGCGCCTCTTGCAGGGCAACGTGCCGCAGGATGTGAAGTTCCAGCAGACCGGCATCGAGCGCTCGCTGGAGCTGTACACAAAGATGGTCACCGAGAAGCCCGCGCAGCTCGTGATTACGCCCGAGACGGCCTTCCCGATCATGATCCAGGACATGCCGCAAGAGATCGCGCTGGCCATCCGCACCTATGTGGATACCACGGGCTCCAGCGTGCTCTTCGGCGCGGCCAGCCAGGACTCGGCGGTGGACTACACCAACAGCGTGTTCGGCGTCGGCCCGCAGTTCCAGGGCGTGTACCGCTACAACAAGCACCACCTCGTACCCTTTGGCGAGTTCATCCCGTTCGGCTTCCACTGGTTCGTCAACATGATGAACATGCCGCTGGGCGACTTCCGGCGCGGCCAGCTCGTGCAGCCGCCCATGCCCGTGGCGGACCAACGCATCGCTCCCAACATCTGCTACGAAGATTTGTTCGGCGAGGAGATCGCCGCCTCGCTGCGCCACGCCGATCAGCCGGCCACGATGCTGGCCAACACGACGAACCTGGCGTGGTTTGGTGACACCATCGCGCTGGACCAGCACCTGCAGATCTCACGCATGCGCGCGCTGGAAACGGGCCGCCCGATGCTGCGCGCCACCAACACCGGCGCCACCGCCGTGGTGCGGCCAGACGGTAGCGTGCAGGCGCGCCTGCCCGTCTTCACGCTCGGCACGCTGCAGGCCGACGTGCAAGGCACTCAAGGGTTGACGCCGTTTGTGCGGGTCGGCAACGCCCCTGCGGTTGGCCTGGGTGCACTGGTGCTGTTGATCGCCTGCGTACGCCGTCGCAAGGCTGGCACGAACTGATCGTTGGCCGCCGGGAGGACTTTCGAGACACTTTCCGGGGCGGCTGACAAAAAACGCTAAAATTCAACGTTTTACGGCGGGCATCGCGACAAAACGCGCGGTGCCCGCCGCTGCATTCCACCGCCGCGCAGCACTGTGCTGCCACGACGGACCTTCGGGACCACCATGCTTACTTTCCAGCAAATCATTCTCAAGCTGCAGTCGTACTGGGACGCCCAGGGCTGCGCCCTGCTGCAACCGATCGACCTCGAAGTCGGTGCCGGCACGTCGCACGTACACACCTTCCTGCGCGCGATCGGCCCTGAGCCGTGGCGCGCCGCCTACGTGCAACCGTCGCGCCGCCCCAAGGACGGCCGCTACGGCGAGAATCCGAACCGCCTGCAGCACTACTACCAGTACCAGGTGGTGCTCAAGCCGGCACCGGAAAACATCCTCGACCTGTACCTCGGTTCGTTGGAAGCGCTGGGCCTGGACCTGAAGCAAAACGACGTCCGCTTTGTGGAAGACGACTGGGAAAACCCCACGCTCGGCGCCTGGGGCTTGGGCTGGGAGGTGTGGCTCAACGGCATGGAAGTCACGCAGTTCACGTACTTCCAGCAAGTGGGCGGCCTGGACTGCAAGCCCGTCACCGGTGAGATCACGTACGGCATCGAACGCCTGGCGATGTACATCCAGAAGGTCGAGAACGTCTACGACCTCGTCTGGACGGAATGGGAAGAACCCGGCCCGAACGGCCCGGTCACCCGCCGCCTGACCTACGGCGACGTCTATCACCAGAACGAAGTCGAGCAATCGACCTACAACTTTGAACACGCCGACACCACGGTGCTGTTCCGCCGCTTTGCCGAACACGAAGCCGAGGCCAAGCGCCTGATGGGCGTGCGCGAGGAAGGCGCAGCAGACGACGGTGCGCCGGCCGTGCAACTGGCCCTGCCCGCTTACGAGCAAGTGCTCAAGGCTGGCCACACCTTCAACCTGCTCGACGCACGCGGCGCGATCTCGGTGACGGAGCGCGCGGCCTACATCGGCCGTATCCGCAACCTGTCACGCTCGGTGGCGCAGGCTTACTACGACTCGCGCGAGCGCCTGGGCTTCCCGATGTGCGGCGCGGCGGCGGCCAAGACCACGGAGGCTGCATGACGGCCACCCGGGTCCCGGCCCTGGGGCGTGGCCTGGCGCTGCTGACGGCAGCGTCGATCGCTGCGCTGGCGCTGCCCGCGGGCGTTGCGCAAGCGGCGCGGCATCGCACGTCCAAGCCGGCGTCGACGGAGAAGGTCTATGTGGTGCCAAGCAACCTGACGCAGGTGTGCGTGGCCGACGCCAAGCCGCTGCAGCAAGCGCTGAACGGCGCGTGGACGCCGGCGCCGCCCGCGCTCGACCAATGGACAAGCCTGGCTCGTACCATGGCGTGCGACCTGTCCGGCGCGCGTGACCTGGGCTGGCACCGCGTGCCGCTGCGTACCTACGCCACTGCTTTGCGCTTCCCGTTCACCTGGGTGGAATGGCAAGGCGTTGGGGCGAAGGCGCAGCGCCGTGTGCGGGTGTTCCGCTCGTCGACGCAACTGCCGAGCCGGCTCGAATTCAACGTGTCGGGCACGCTGCAAGAGGTGCGCTACGACGCGCGGCGCGGAACGCTGTCTGCGCGTTTCCTGCGCCGGGACGCGGCTGCGCCTGGCACCAATCCCGCGCCGATCGCGCCACCGCCTCCGCCGGGGCAATGTGCCGGCACGCAATTGCAATTCCAGCAGCAGGGCGGCGTGTGGCTGCTCTCCGGCGTGGAGCCCGTGCCGGGTTCGCCCTGTTAGGCCTTGCTGACCCGAACCCAACAACGTAACCGCCGCATCTGAACGCTCACGCGGCGCAGAACAACGACGTCACCGATTTTCAACGCTATGTCCACCCTCCTGATCGAACTGCTGACCGAAGAACTGCCGCCCAAGGCGCTAGCCCGCCTGGGCGACGCGTTTGCGCGTGGCCTGTTTGACGGTCTGTCGGCGCAAGGCTTGCTCGAAGAAGGCGCTGCCGTGGAAGGCTTTGCCACGCCGCGCCGCCTGGCTGCGTCGATCACCGGTGTGCGCCGCGCCGCGCCCGATCGCGAGCTGCGCGAGAAGGTGCTGCCCGTCGCCATCGCCTTCGACGCCGAGGGCAAGCCTGCCGCGCCGCTCACCAAGAAGCTGGCCGCGCTGGCCAAGACGGTGGGAGTGGAAACCATCGCCCCCGAATCGCTCGAACGCGCACCGGACGGCAAGGCGGAATCGCTCTTCTATCGCTACACCGCACGCGGCGCCGTGCTGGCCGATGGCCTGCAAACGGCACTCACGCAGACCATCACCAACCTGCCGATCCCGAAGGTGATGACGTATCAGCGCCCGAACGGGGACAACGTGCAGTTCGTGCGCCCGGCGCACAAGCTGATTGCGCTGCTGGATAGCGAAGTCATCCCCGTCAGCGCGTTTGGCCTGCAAGCCGGCAACGTCACGCTGGGCCACCGCTTCTTGTCGGCTGGCGAGATCGTCATCCACGATGCGACGTCGTACGCGAGCACGCTTGAATCGCAAGGCAAGGTCATCGCCAGCTATGCGAAGCGCCGCGAAACCATCCGCGCCGAGCTGCTCAAGACGGCGGGCGCCGACACGGTCGTCATGCCCGAAGCGCTGCTGGACGAAGTCAACGCGCTGGTCGAATGGCCCGTGGTCTACCCCTGCCACTTCGAGAAAGCGTTCCTCGCCGTGCCGCAGGAGTGCCTGATCCTGACCATGCAGACCAACCAGAAGTACTTTGCGCTGACGGACGCTCAAGGCCACTTGCGCAACCGCTTCCTGATCGTCTCCAACATCGCCACGAGCACGCCGGAAGCCATCATTGAAGGCAACGAGCGCGTGGTGCGCCCGCGCCTGGCCGATGCGCAGTTCTTCTTCGAACAGGACAAGAAGAAGCCGCTGGCTGATCGTGTGCCGCTGCTCTCGCGCGTGGTCTATCACAACAAGATCGGCACGCAGCTTGAGCGTGTGTCGCGCCTGCAGGCGATTGCTGGTCAGCTGGCTGAAAAGCTCGGCGCGGATAGCACCCACGCCTCGCGCGGCGCGCTGCTCGCCAAGGCCGACCTGCTGACCGACATGGTCGGCGAGTTCCCCGAGCTGCAAGGCACGATGGGTACCTACTACGCCCGCCACGACGGTGAACCCGACGACGTGGCGCTGGCTTGCTCCGAGCACTACCAGCCGCGCTTTGCCGGCGACGCGCTGCCCTCCACCGCCACCGGCACCGTGGTGGCGCTGGCCGACAAGCTAGAAACGCTGGTCGGCATCTGGGGCATCGGCTTGCAACCGACGGGCGAGAAAGACCCGTTCGCGCTGCGCCGCCACGCGCTGGGCATCCTCCGCATGCTGATCGAAAAGCCGCTCACGCTGACGATCGACGATGCGCTGCAGATTGCTGCCGCCAGCTTCGATGGCATCGCTGCCGTCAAGCCGGACCTGGCCGCCATCACCGACTTCCTGTACGACCGCCTGCGCGGCTACCTGAAGGACAAGGGCTACACCACCAACGAGGTGGAAGCCGTGGTCAGCCAGCGCCCGCAACGTCTGGACGACATCGTCGCCCGCCTGGAAGCCGTGCGCGCCTTTGCTGCTCTGCCGCAAGCCGAAGCGCTGGCGGCTGCCAACAAGCGCATCACCAACATTCTGAAGAAGACGGACGTCGCCATCGGCGCGGTGCAGCCGCAACTGCTCAAGGAAGACGCCGAGCGTGCGCTGCATCAGGCCGTCGCATCGTCCGAGCCACAGGTGCACGACGCCTTTGCACGCGGCGATTTCGCCACCGCGCTCAAGACGCTGGCCGGCCTGCGCGAGTCGGTCGACACCTTCTTCGACGGCGTGATGGTGATGGCCGATGACACCGCCCTGCGCGACAACCGCCTGGCGCTGCTGAGCGAGTTGCACGGCCTGATGAACCGCGTGGCGGACATCTCCAAGCTGGCCGCTTAAGCCTGGTGCTCCGGAGCCTGACATGCCCCACATCCCCAAGCTGGTGATTCTCGACCGCGATGGCGTGATCAATCTCGACAGCGACCAGTTCATCAAGTCGCCCGACGAGTGGATCGCCATCGACGGCAGCCTGGAAGCGATTGCCGAGCTGAACCAGGCCGGCTACCAGGTGGTGGTGGCGACCAACCAGTCAGGTATCGGCCGGGGGCTCTTCGAAGCCGCCGCACTCAACGCCATGCACGAGAAGATGTACAAGGCGCTCGCCACCTACGGCGGACGCGTCGATGCCGTCTTCTTCTGCCCGCACACCGCCGCCGATGCTTGCGACTGCCGCAAGCCCAAGGCTGGCATGCTCATCGAGATTGCGCGCCGCTTCGATGTTGACCTGACCGGCGTACCGGTCGTCGGCGATTCGCTGCGCGACCTCCAGGCCGGCGTGGAAGTCGGCGCCGTCCCGCACCTCGTACTGACCGGCAAGGGCACCAAGACCCGCGATGCCGGCAACCTGCCTCCGGGCACCCAGATTCACAAGGACCTGCGCGCGTTTGCGCGTGCGCTGCTGTCCCCCGCGCCCCACGGCACGCCTGCGCGTGCCCCGGGCGCTCCTTGAATTCGCCCCAATGACTTTCATCCGCTCCCTGCTGTACCTGCTGTTCCTGATCGTCTGGACGCCGATCTACGCGGTGGCCTGTTTCATCGTGTTTCCGTTCATGAACCCGCACCGCCGCTTCTGGATGGTGACGGGCTGGACCAAATCCGCCATCTGGATGGCGCGCTGGCTGGTCGGTATCCGCTGGCAATACCAGGGTTGGGAGCACATCGAAGAAGCCGTTGCCACCAACAAGCAGGTGGTGCTGCTCTCCAAGCATCAGTCCGCCTGGGAAACCATGGCGTTCGTGGCCACCATGCCGCGGCCGCTGTGCTACGTGTTCAAGCGCGAGCTGCTGTACGTGCCGTTCTTCGGCTGGGCGCTCGGCATGCTAAAAATGGTGCACATCAACCGCAAGGACGGCGCCAACGCGTTCGCCTCGGTGGCCCGCCAGGGCAAGGAGCGCCTGGCTGATGGCGCCTGGGTGATCATGTTTCCGGAAGGCACGCGCACGCGCTCGGGCGATCCGAAGCCACGCTACAAGAGCGGCGGTGCGCGCTTCGCCGTGGACACCGGCGCGTGGGTCATCCCCATCGCGCACAACTCCGGCCGCGTGTGGCCGCGCAACTCGTTCCTGAAGTACCCGGGCCTGATCACGCTGTCGGTGGGTCCGGCCATTTCGTCGGCTGGCAAGACCAGCGACGAACTCAACCGCGAAGTCGAAGCGTGGATCGAAGCAGAAATGCGTAGAATCGACGCCGATAGCTACCGCGAGCACGCATGAAACTGCTGCGACCCCCGACTTCACCCACCACTGCCGACAGCGTTCAGCTTGAGTTGCCGCTGCTCGCGCCGGAAGTCGAACCGCAGCCGCAAGCCCCGCTTCTCACACCGCCTGCTTACGATCCCGCCGCACCGCTTGGGCCCAACCAGCGCCGCCTGACGTTGGGCGAGCGCGCCTTGGTCTACAACCTCAAGCGCTCATCGCGACGCACCATCGGCTTTGTCATCGACGACCGGGGGTTGTCCATCACGGCACCGCGCTGGGTCACGCTCAGCGAAATCGAACACGCCATCGCCGAAAAGCAGAAGTGGATCTTCGCCAAGCTGGCCGAGTGGCGCACCAACGCTGCGCGCCGCATGCTGCCACCCATGGCGTGGGAAGACGGCGCAACGTTGCCGTTCCTGGGCAAGACGGTCACGCTCAAGCTGGAGTCGCCCATCGGCGCGCTGATGTTCGACGCTGACACCTGCATGCTGCACCTGGGCCTGCCGCCCTCGGCCACGGAACAGCAGATCAAGGACCGCGTGCAAGGCTGGCTGCAGACGCAAGCGCGGCGGCTGTTCGGCGAGCGGCTGGAGGTGTACGCCGAGCGTCTTGGCGTGCGGCATAGCGCGTATGCCCTGTCTTCGGCCGCCACGCGCTGGGGCAGTTGCACGGCGGACGGCAAGATCCGCCTGAACTGGCGCCTGGTGCATTTTCCGCTGAGCCTGATCGACTACGTGGTCGCGCACGAGCTGGCGCATCTCAAAGAGATGAACCACAGCCCGCGCTTCTGGGATACGGTCGAATCGATCTTCCCGGAGTTTCGCGAAGCACGCGAGCAACTGCGCTCGCATCCGCCGGAATATCTGCCGGCGTTCTAAGGGGTTCGCCCCTTACCTGCCTGCGCACGGCGTGCACGCGCTGCACCATCCCGCATGATCTTTGCTCCCGTCCTCTCCCTGCTCGGTTTCTTCCTTCTTGGGATCGTGCCGCTGATCGGCGTGTTCGGTACGTTCCCGATGGTCTGTGTCGTCGCGGCAAGGGCGTACGCCAAGCAACCTCCACTCTCCCGCAAGGCGCGGAAATGGATGTGGGGGCTGGGGATCTTCCTTGCTGTAGCGGACTTATGGACGGGTCTGCTGCTCTACCATTTCCACAGCATTTCGCGCGACATCGACGAGAAACAAGCGAACAGGGTGGCGCGGGAAAACTTCATCCTCAATCGCGACTTTCAGTACGGCGAGCTGGTCGTTCCGGCTGGCAGCCAGATCAACCGCTACGACCCGTTCGACAACGGCGGGAAGGACATGCCTCTCGCATTACGGGGGCTGCGCGCTGTACGGTTTCCCCATCCGGTGCGTGTTGCCGGCGTCAACACCGATGCGATGGACGTGTCGAGCCCGACGAAAAAACTCGTGTTGAGCGAGGACCAGCGCATCGGTCCACTGTTCGCGCACAACACGCAGGGGAAATTGAGCCGCGATGGCCAACCCGCATCCGTCGCTTGCAAGCGCGGGCAGATCGCCAGCTTCGACGCGCCTTCGATTCCCTACGACATCGTGGCGGAATTCGCCAAGCCTGAACCCGACGGCCCCGATGCGCGCTTCAAACCGAGCCAGTGGCAATTCCTGGGCTGCGACGCCGACACGCGGATCGACCTTCCGCCCATCGCGCCACGCTAGCGCATCGGTTTACAGCCTAACCGGAAGACGCATTCCGCAGAGCCGCACAGTTGGTGGAGAATACGGCACCCCGGCATCGTGAGCCGGGCGTTCGACACCACCATGAAAAAGATTCTGCTGCTGAGCGTCAGTGCCGGCGCCGGCCACATGCGGGCCGCCGAGGCCATCCGCGCCTACGCCGACGCCCACCCCGCCGGCATTGAAGCCACGCACCTCGATGTGATGGACTTCGTGTCGGCCGGCTTTCGCAAGCTGTACACCGATTTCTATATCAAGCTGGTGAGCAGCCAGCCCGCGCTGTGGGGCTATCTCTACCAAAAGACCGATGAGGCTGCACCCAGTGCGCTATCGCAAAAACTGCGTCGCGCCGTGGAGCGGCTCAGCTGCCGCGCGCTGCTGGCCGAGATCAAGCGCCAGCGCCCCGACGCCATCATCTGCACGCACTTCCTGCCGGCGGAGTTGCTCTCGCGCGAACTGCGCAAGGGGCACCTCGACGTGCCGGTCTGGGTGCAGGTGACGGACTTTGATCTGCACAGCATGTGGATCGTGCCGAATATGCGCGGCTACTTTGCCGCCAACGAAGAAATCGCCTGGCGCATGCGCGAGCGCGGCCTGGCGGCGGATGCCGTGCATGTGAGCGGCATTCCCATCATGCCCGCCTTCGGCAAGCCGCTCGACCGCGCTGCCTGCGCTGCGGCGTTCGGCATTGACCCGCAGCGCAAGACCTTCCTGATGATGTCGGGCGGCGCCGGCCTGGGTGGCCTCGATGCGCTGGCCGAACGCCTCCTGGCGATGGACGGCGACTTCCAGCTCGTGGCACTGGCCGGCAAGAACAAGACGATGCTGGAGGCGCTTCAGCGCGTTGCGCAGCGCCATCCGGGGCGGCTGTTCCCGCAAGGTTTTACGCAACAGGTCGAACGCCTGATGGCCTGTGCCGACCTCGTCATCACCAAGCCTGGCGGCCTGACGACCTCCGAATGCCTGGCGATGCAGTTGCCGATGATCGTGAACTCACCGATCCCGGGCCAGGAAGAGCGCAATGCCGATTTCCTGCTTGAGCAGGGCGTCGCACTCAAGGCCATCGACGATGCGGCGTTGGAGTTCCGCATTCATGCGCTGCTGCAAGAGCCGGACCGCCTGGCCACCATGCGCCGCAAGATCGCGCCGCTGGGCCGGCCGCATGCCGGGCAGTTCGTGCTCGACCGCGTGCTCGGGCTCAGCGCACAAGCCGACGCCGCATGAACGCCGCCGCCTTTGTTCCGCAGCGCCGCACGCTGGCGCTGGTGGCCTGGGTGGTGCTGCTCGGGTTCTTCTTCGCCAATGTCGAAATCCAGATCGAAGGCAGTGCCGGCTGGGCGGCCAATCTGCCCACGTGGCGGATTGAAAAACACTGGCTGCTCGACCTCTTCTGGGGCGGCCGCCCGATGACGGGCTATCACGCCTGGGTGTTCCCGTTCATCGCGCTGTTCTTCCATTTGCCGGCGGTCTTTAACGGCCAATGGTCGTGGCGCATCGAGGCGCGCATCATCGCCTGCATCATGCTCTTCTGGCTGGTCGAAGATTTTCTGTGGTTCGTGTTGAACCCGGCGTACGGCATCGCGAAGTTCACGCCGGCTTACGTGCCGTGGCACATCCACTGGATCGCTTTTGCCCCGACTGATTATTGGACGATGAGCGCCGCCGCACTCGCCCTGTTCTTCTTCTCGCGTGCGCGGATTGCGACACGCTGATCGACGACCGCACTCCACCGATCACCATGCGCATTCTTGCTGTTGCCACTGCCGTCTTCGTCTTGGCGGGCTTGTTCACCTCCGATGGCGCGGAGTCAGCGCCCGCGCCCGCCATTCGCCCATTGCAGTGGGCGCAGAACGTACCGGAATCGCCGGTCAACAATCTGCACCGCATCACGCCTTCGCTCTATCGCAGCGCACAACTCTCGAAAGACGATATTCCGCGGTTGCAGAAGCTCGGTATCCGCAAGGTCATCAGCTTTCGCGCTTTCCACTCGGACAGCGAGATCCTGGCCGGCAGCGGTATCACGCTGCAGCGCATTCCAATCAATACGTGGAATATCCGCGACACCGATATGGTGACCGCGCTCAAGGCCCTGCGCACACTGGACCACGAAGGCCCGGTGCTGATCCACTGCCAGCACGGCGCAGACCGCACAGGGCTGGTGTCGGCGCTGTACCGCGTGGTGTACCAGGGCTGGACCAAGGAGCAGGCGCTGGACGAGCTGCAACACGGCGGCTACGGCTTCCACGCCATCTGGCAGAACATCACGCGCTATCTGCAGCGTGTGGACATTGAGCAATTGCGCCGGCAGGTCGAAAGCTAGGCTTCTGCACGTTCTGGCGCTCGCTTCTACAATATCGCCTTCCCCTCGTCCCCCAAAGGAAGGAAACCCCATGCGAATGCTTCACACCATGCTGCGCGTCGGCGACCTGCAGCGCTCAATCGACTTCTACACCAAGGTGCTCGGCATGCAACTGCTGCGCACCAGCGACAACCCCGAGTACAAGTACTCGCTGGCCTTCGTCGGCTACGGCCCCGAGGCCGGCAACACCGTCATCGAGCTGACCTACAACTATGGCGTGAGCGAGTATGAACTCGGCACGGCGTTCGGCCACCTCGCCATCGAGGTCGACAACGCCGCGCAGGCCTGCGAGCAGATCCGCAATGCAGGCGGCAAGGTCACCCGCGAGGCCGGCCCCGTGAAGGGCGGCAGCACCATCATCGCCTTTGTGGAAGACCCCGACGGCTACAAGATCGAGTTGATCCAGGCGCGCTCGATGCCCGATGGCAACCGCCACTAACGCGACCCGCCGGCCGCTGGACAGCATCGCCATCGGGCTGATGCTGGTGCTGTGCATGTCGTGGGGTTTCCAGCAGGTCGCCATCAAAATCGCCGCGCACGATGTGGGGCTGATCATGCAGGCCGGCGTACGCTCCACGATTGCTTCGCTGCTGGTGCTGGCGTTTGCGGTATGGCGGGGGACATGTCTGTCAGTGCGCGATGGCACACTGCCGGGCGGCTTGGTCGCGGGCTTGCTGTTCGGCGTCGAGTTCCTCTGCATCTTCATTGGCTTGGGTTACACCACGGCCTCGCGCATGGCGGTGTTCGTGTACACCGCACCCGTGTTCACCGCGCTCGGCCTGCACGTGTTTGTGCCGGGCGAGCACCTGCGGCCGCGCCAGTGGCTCGGCATTGCGGTGGCATTTGCGGGGATCGTGTTGGCGTTTGCCGACGGCATCCTGCACCCGGCAGCGGGTCCATCGACATCGGTGGGCGATGCACTGGGCGTGGTAGCGGGCGCGCTATGGGGCGCCACGACCATCGTCGTGCGGGCGAGCAAGCTGTCGAATGCGCCGGCGGCCAAGACGCTGCTGTATCAGTTGGCGGTCTCGGCTGTGCTGTTGATGGTGATGGCGCTGGGTACCGGCCAGGTCTTCACAGCCAACCTGACGCCGACAGCGCTGGCCAGCCTCGCATACCAGTCGGTGCTGATTGCGTTTGCGAGCTATCTGGCGTGGTTCTGGCTGCTGCGCCGTTATCTGGCGTCGCGGCTGTCGGTGTTCTCGTTCCTGACACCGCTGTTTGGTGTGGCCTTCGGCGTGCTGTTGCTGCACGAGCCGGTCGGCCTGCGGTTTGCGCTGGCCGCGGCGCTGGTGCTGTCCGGCATTCTGCTGGTCAATCTTCGCTGAGATCCGGCGCGCTGCCGGCGACACGATCGGCTGGCAGCGCATCCGCCACCGCCACAAAATCTTCCACCGGCACCTCTTCTGCGCGACGACCGAGGTCGAAACCGAGCGCCTCAAAATCGATCACATCACGCAGTGCGCCCAGCGTGTTGCGCAGTACCTTGCGCCGCTGCGAAAACGCCATCGTCACCACCGTACCCAGCGCGCGCATGTCCACCGGCGCATACGGGGATTTGTCCGCCGGCCACGGAATCATCCGCACCACGGCCGAATCCACCTTGGGCGGCGGGTTGAACGACCCCGGCGGCACATCCAGCACCTGTTCCATGTAATACCGCACCTGCAGCATCACCGACAGACGGCTGAACGCCTTGCTGCCCGGTGCGGCCACCATGCGGTCGACCACCTCCTTCTGCAGCATGAAATGCTGATCGCGCACGCGGTCGGCAAATGCGGCCAGGTGAAACAGCAGCGGGCTGGAAATGTTGTACGGCAGGTTGCCAACGATGCGCAGCGAGCGGCCCGGCACGTGGAGCGAACCAAAATCAAAGGCGAGCGCATCGCCCGCATGGACGATCAGCCGATCGCCAAAGCGCTTCTGCAAACGCGCCACCAGATCGCGATCCAGCTCGACCACCTGCAACGTGCGCACGCGCTCCATCAGCGGCACGGTGAGCGCGCCTAGGCCTGGGCCAATCTCGACGAGCACGTCGTCGGGCTGCGGATCGATGGCGGCGACGATGGCGTGGATCACGCCGTCATCCACCAGAAAGTTCTGGCCGAAGCGCTTGCGGGCCTGGTGCCCCTGGTGAACGCCGGTCGTGGATCGTGCCATCGCGAAACTCGCAGTCAAAAAAGAGAAAACAGAAATCAGGAAGGTGCGCGGGCCGTCTGGCGTGCCATGGCAATGGCCGTGTCGATGGCCTCGATCATGCTGCCGAACTCGGCGCGGCCCGTGCCTGCCAGATGCAGCGCGGTGCCATGGTCAACCGACGTGCGCACGAACGGCAGGCCGAGCGTGATGTTCACACCATGGCCGAAGGTGCCGTACTTGAGCGGCGCCAGGCCCTGATCGTGATACATCGCCAGCACGCAATCCGCATCCGCCAGCAGGCGCGGCTGGAACAGCGTATCGGCCGGGTACGGGCCCCGCGCATTGATGCCACGCTCCAGCGCCCGGGCAATGGCCGGCTCGATCACTTCGATCTCTTCGCGGCCAAGGTGGCCCGATTCGCCCGCGTGCGGGTTCAAACCGGTAACGAGGATGCGCGGCGCGTTCACGCCGAAGCGCGCACGCAAATCCCGCTGGAGGATGTCGAGGGTCTCGTCGAGCACCTGGGGCGTAATTGCATCCGCCACGTCGCGCAAAGGCAGATGCGTTGTCGCCAGCGCGACGCGCAGCATGGCGTTGTTGTGCGCGGGTTGCGGGCCGGCCAGCATCATCACCACGCGCGCGGTTCGGCTGCGCTCCGCCAGGTACTCGGTGTGGCCGGTAAACGGCACGCCCGCGTCGTTGATGGTGCTCTTCTGCACCGGCGCGGTCACCATCGCGTCGTAACGGTCGGCCGTATCCGACAGGCACCCATCAATGGCAGCGTCCAGTACGTCCAGCACATAGCGCCCGTTGGCAGCATCGAGCAAGCCCGCGCGCACCGGCGCGCCCAGCGGCCGATCGACCATGGTCAACGCCGTCGACACGGCGCGCCAGAAATCGCCTTGCCCGATGGCCTCGGCACGCTCCTGCAGCAAGGCAGCATTGCCGATCACGTGCCATTGCACGTCGGCATAGCGCGACGCCTGCCGCGCGAGGTGCAGCAAGGCTGCCACGGTGATGTCAGGACCGATGCCGGCGGGCTCGCCGGTGGTGATGGCAATGTTCAGCATGCGACGCTTGTCTGCAATGGGGTCGATGTCATTCTAGAAACACCACGGCCGCCCGCAGGCGGCCGTGTGCGATTGCGCAACGCCGTCGCTTACTGCTGACGGTTGATGCGGTATTCCACGTGGGCGCTGTCGCGCAGCTCACGCAGCCAGTCTTCGTACGCAGCCTGCACCTTCTGCTCGCGGATCACCGAGCGTGCATAGTCGCGCTGGCGGTCCACCGGCACCTCGGCCTCACGGCGGCCTTCGACCTGGATCAGATGCACGCCAAACTGGCTTTGCACCGGCTGCGAAACCTCGCCCGGCTTGAGCAGGTTCATCGCCTGCTCAAACTCCGGCACCAACTGGCCCGGCGATACCCAGCCCAGCTCGCCGCCGGCACTGGCCGAGCCGTCTTGCGAGTAGCGACGTGCCGCGTCGCCAAAATCGTAACCGTGGACGATGCGATCACGCAGGCCGGCCAGTTGGCGGCGCGCGTCGTCAGCCGACATGGTCGCGCCGGTCTTGATCAGGATGTGGCGCACCTGGGTCTGCTGCACCTTGGTGGCGATGGCCGTGCTCGGCGCGCGCTTTTCCAGCAGCTTGATCACGTGGTAGCCGGCCGGGCTTTCGATCACCTCGCTGCCCACCTGACCGGCCTTCATGTCGATCACCGCGTTGGCAAACACAGCCGGCAGACGGCCGATTGGGCGCAGACCCAGCTCACCACCCTGGGCAGCATCCTGCGCGGCGGAATTCTCGCGTGCCAGCTTGGCAAAATCGGCGCCGCTCTGCGCTTGCTTGAGCAGCGCCTCGGCCTTGCTGCGGGCCGCAGCCTTCTGCTCGGCCGTCGCCCCTTCCGCCACCGGCACGAGGATCTGCGCAACGTTGTATTGCTGCTCGCCAGCGGCAGCGGTGCCACCGCCCTGCTGCGCCAGGAAGTTGTCGATTTCACCGTCGTACACCTGGACCTTGGAGTCCACGTCGCGCTCGCGCAGGCGCGCCATCAGGATTTCCTGGCGCAGGTCTTCGCGGTACTTGTCGTAGGCCATGCCCGATTCCGCCAGCTTGCCCTTGAGTTGCTGCACCGACAGGTTGTTGCGCTGGGCCACGCTTTCCACCGCGCGATCCACATCGGCATCGGACACACGGATGCCGCTTTCCTTGGCGGTCTGCGCCTGCACGCGCTCCAGAATCAGTTGTTCGAGCACCTCGCCGAGCAGATCGGCGCGCGGAGGCAACGGACGATTCTGCGCATGGAAGGTGCGCTCAACCAGGTCCGCCCGGTTGAGGAGTTCTCGGCGGGTGATGACGTCGGTATTGACCACGGCCACCACTTCGTCAACGAGTTGGCTGCGTGGCGTACCGGCTGCTGTCGGCCCAGGCAACGTGCCTTGTAGCAGCGGCTGGCTGGGCGATGAAGTCGGATTGGCGAAGATGCCGCGCACGGCACCCTTCTTGGCCGGTTGCACCTGCTGCGCCAAGGCGGCAGGCGACAGCATGGCACCCGCCATCACTGCCACCAGCATGCCGGTCACCTTACGCAGGCGGCCCGAAGATGCCACGCGCGTGGCAGAAGCGGTCGATTGGAAAGCCATGATGTCGTTATTCATATTGATCCAGCACGGACGGCGTAATCGGCTGCGCGGTCACCGGCTGATAGCCAGGCACATTCAGACGGATCACGTCGATCGGATTGTTCCCCACCTTCGACAGGCCCTTGAACTCGATCTGGGCAAAGATGTGTGTCGTATAGCCCGAGACCGCATTGCTGTAGCGCTGCACCGCCAGCCGGCCAACCCAGCAGTCGGCAACATATTCGAGGCCCAGCAGCATGTCCGACGGCTTCTTCGCATCCATGTCGTAACCGATGCGGCCCAGGCCGTACAGGCGCCGCGTGATCGGCCACTGCGCCGAGATATCGGCCTGCTCCAGCGGCAACTGGCCGGTGTTGGCATCTTGCCGGTAGTAGCGATAACCCAGGTTGATCACCTTGTTGGCTTCCGGCTTCCAGCTCAGTGCAACGGTCGAGCGCATCAGGCGGTCGATGTCCTGATTGTACTGAAGGTTCGTATCGAAAAAGATGCCGCGGAACATCTGGATCGTGGTCGCGCCCAGCAGATCCGAATAGCGGCGCACCGACGTGGGCGCGGCACCGGCCAGCGTCACGCGCTGGCCTTCGAAGTCGATGCGTTGCGCAATCGTGGCGCGCAAACGCTCAATGCCCGATTCCGCCTCGATGAAGCGCGTCGTCACGCCCGCCGTCAGCTTGTTGTTGTCGGCAATGCGGTCGTAACCGGTGTACGGGTTTTCCGTAAAGATCTGGCCGAGGTTGTAGTCCGACTGCGCGGTGTCGAACAACGGAATCTGCGACTGGTCGCGGTACGGCGTGTACACGTAGAACAGGCGCGGCTCCAGCGTCTGGATGTAGCTCACGCCAAACAGCCTGGAGACCACCGAGGCATCGCGCTCGAACGTCATGCCGGAATCCAGCGAGAACGTCGGCAGCGTGCGGTTGATCTGCGATTGCTGCGTATCGCCGGCCGGACGATCCAACCGGTAGGACGTGGCGTTCAGGATGAACTTCGGCGTGACAAACCAGCCGGGCCGGATGATCGGATAGCTGATCGTCGGCTGCATGAACAGGCGCTCGCCCTGGACGACGTTGTCCACCGGAATGGAGAAGCGCGTGTAGTCGGTCTGGAAATTGATGTCGAAGCCGCCGACGTCATACCGGTTGTACGTCAGATTCAGCTGTGGCTCACGCTCATACGGCGGCGACAGCGGCGTGGTGGCCGTCGAGAGCGTCTGGAACTTCTGCACGCGCGCCAACGCGACCCAGTCGCCGATCGAATAGGTAACGCCGCCTTCTTGCACGTACTGCCGCTGCGTCGCCTGGACGATGCTGCGGCCGAGGTCGTCCGGATACGTGCTGTCGGAGACCTTGTTGTAGTTGACGTAGGCGTTCAGACCCGGCGCGAGGCGCTGGCTGTGCTGCACCGCGAACGACCAGCGGTTGCGGTCAGCCTCGCGGTCGTCGGGCAGGAACTCGCCGCGCAGGACACCGCTATATGACGCACCGAGATAGCGGTATTCCGCACCCAGCTGAAGGCCGCGCTCCGTCAGCAGACGCGGGTAGAGCGTCAGATCCCGGTTCGGCGCGATGTTGAAGTAGTAGGGCAGCGTAACGTCTGCGCCGCTGCGGCTGTTATAGCCGAACACCGGCGGCAGGATGCCGCTGCGCCGGTCGTCGTTGAGCGGGAAATCCATCATCGGCGTCGCAAAAACCGGCACGCCCATGAAGTGCAGCACGCCGTTGCGGCCCGAGCCGACCTGGCGGTCACTGTCGATGTCGATGCGGCTCGCGCTGAAGTACCAGTCAACGCTGTCGGGCGAACACGTGGTGTACGTGCCGCGCGTGATGCGGCTGTTGTCCTTGTCGATGAAGTCGATGCGCTCGGCGGTGCCGTAGCCGCCCGTCGTGTGGAACTCGTACGACGGCGTGCTCATGGTGCCTTCGTTGGCTGTGACCTTGAGCTTGGCATCCGGCCCGGTGACCAGCGTGCCGCCCTTGAATAGCCGCACGTTACCGGTGGCGGTGGCAACGTCGGTGTCCTGGTTGTAGTCGAGCGTATCGCCCTTGATCACGGTGCCATTGCGGCGCAATTCGCCCTTGCCGCGCAGGTGGACATCTTCGTTGGTGCGGCCGTCCATGGTGTCGGCGGCGGCAAACGAAGGGACGGTGTTGTCGGGGCGCTGAACCGGCTCGGCCATCTTGGGCACCAGCGGGGTACCGCCCGGCGTGGCGGGGCCGGAGGTGGCCAATGCCGTCACGGAAGAAGCAGGCGTCGCCGCCGAGGCGGCCGGTTGGGAGATCCCTTGGCTTTGCGCGCTCGACGTTGCCGTCCAGACACCGGCCAACGCAAACACCAGCGGGCGCAATGCCAGCGCGCTGCGGCGGTTCGGGCTCGCCTGCTCGGGCACGGTCACAGCGGGGCGCTGCCGGGGTTTCCTGGCTCGGTTCGGTTCGGTCATGCAGATCGGGAACTGGGCTGCGTGCGCACTGGCGCGCACTGGGGCACATCATCGTCGGTATTCCGCCGCGGGCGCGCCCCGGACGGGGCTTGCAGGCGCTCGAGGCGAAACTCGGTCGGGTATTATACGGGGCTTCCTTCCAGCCTCATTCCAGCGTTCCCTCAGCATGGCTTCGACCCCTGGCGCCACACCTGGCGCAACCGATGCGCGCCTCGATCAACTACGCGACTGGCTCGGCACATTGCCCGCCGCCCACAGCCTGCGCATCGACACCCTGCAGCCGGCCTCGGCCGATGCCAGCTTCCGCCGCTATTTCCGCCTGGAAGGCGCCGCCAATGACGGCCCCGGTACGTTGGTCGTCATGGATGCCCCGCCGCCGCAGGAAGACTGTCGCCCGTTCGTCCATGTAGCCGGACTGCTCAACGGTGCCGGGGTGCACGCGCCAAAGGTGCTCGAACAAGACCTCACGCAGGGCTTCCTGCTGCTCACCGACCTGGGCCCGCAGAC
The DNA here is from genome assembly GCA_966433195.1 of uncultured Ralstonia sp. GTDB lineage: Bacteria > Pseudomonadota > Gammaproteobacteria > Burkholderiales > Burkholderiaceae > Ralstonia. The sequence continues at coordinate 31,294 of CBJMVH010000029.1, read as the reverse complement.
CTACCTGCAATCGCTGCGCGAGCACGATTTCGACCTCGCCTATGCCAATACGCTGTTCCGCCCGGCCATCCATACGCTGGTGCGCTGGCAACTGGCCTCGCGCGAGGGCGAGCTGCCGCCGTACGACGAAGCTCTGCTACGCCGTGAGCTGTCGCTGTTTCCCGACTGGTATGTCGATCGCCACCTGCAACGCCCGCTCGACGCCGCCCAGCGCGAATCGCTCGACAAGGTGTTCAAGCTGCTGGTCGACAGCGCCCTAGCCCAGCCGCGCGTGTACGTGCACCGCGACTACATGCCGCGCAACCTGATGATCAACGCGGCAGATCCATCGCAGCCGGGCGTGCTGGACTTCCAGGACGCGGTCTACGGCCCGATCACCTACGACGCCGCCTCGCTGCTGCGCGACGCCTTCCTCTCGTGGGAAGAAGAACAGGAGCTCGACTGGGCCGTGCGCTACTGGGAAGCCGCCCGCAAAGCCGGCCTGCCCGTGGATGAAGACTTCGGCGAGTTCTACCGCGCCCTCGAATGGATGGGCGCGCAGCGTCACCTGAAGGTGGCCGGCATCTTTGCGCGCCTGTGCTACCGCGACGGCAAGACCGGCTACGTGGAAGACACCCCGCGCTTCATCGCCTACCTGCGCCGCGTGTGCAGCCGCTACAACGCGCTGGCGCCGCTCGCACGCCTGCTCGATCAGCTTGAGGATCGCGCCCAACAGGTCGGCTACACGTTCTGATGCCCTCCCCCCGCGCAGCCGAATTCCGCGCTGGTGTCTTGGCGCTTGCGCCCATGCTGCTGGGGGTGGTGCCGTTTGGCTTGATCTACGGCGTGCTGGCCACATCCGCCGGCATGCCCGCGTGGCTGGCCGTGGCCATGAGCGCCATCGTATTCGGCGGTGCCTCGCAGATGATCCTGGTGCAACTGTGGGCGGGCGGCGCACCTGCGCTGATCATCGCAGCCACGGTGTCCATGGTGAACCTGCGGCATGCACTGTATTCGGCCAGCATTGCTCCCGCACTGGCGCATCTGCCGCGCCGCTGGAAATGGCTGATCGCCTATCTGCTGACGGATGAAGCGTTTGCAGCCATGAACCGGCGCGTGGTCAATGCGCGGCCGGGTTCGGAAGAATCGGCGTATCGCCACTGGTACTTCCTCGGCGCCGGCGTGGCGTTGTGGACGAGCTGGCAGGCGTCGACCATCGTCGGCGTGGTGCTGGGCGCGCAGGTGCCGACCACGTGGCCGCTTGATTTCTTCCTTCCGCTCACGTTCATCGCCATCGTGGTGCCGGCGCTGCGCACGCGCGCGCAACTGGCCGCCGCATTGACTGGCGCGGCGCTAGCCGTCGCATGGACTGGCTGGCCGCACAAGCTTGGTTTGATGAGCGCGGCGTGCGTCGGTATCGCCATCGGCGCAATCGTTGAGCGCTTGCTGAATCGGCCGAAGACGGAGGCGGCGGCATGAAAGCCCTGATCCTCTTCGGCGTATTGCTGATTTCCGGCGCAGCGACCTACCTGATCCGCCTCTCGTTCATCGCGCTCGAAGGGCGCATGCATCTGCCAACGTGGTTCCGCAGTGCCCTGCCCTACGTGCCGGCCGCGATGCTGACCGCGCTCATCGCGCCCGACCTACTGATGCGCGATGGAGCCCTGGCGGTGTCTGCCGACAACCCACGCCTGATTGCCGGCCTCGTCGCCATCGTCATCGCCCGGCTGACCAAAAGCGCGATGTGGACCATCGTCGGTGGCATGGCCGTTCTACTGATTCTGATGAAGGTGATGGTTTGAATTCCCCGCTGCATTCCACAATGCGAGCCATGATTTTTGCTGCCGGGCGCGGCGACCGCATGCGACCGCTGACCGACCACACGCCCAAACCGCTGCTGACGGTCGGCGGCAAGCCGCTCATCGTGTGGCAGATCGAACGGCTGGCCGCCGCTGGCGTGCGCGATATCGTCATCAACCATGCATGGCTCGGCGCGCAGATCGAAGCCGCGCTCGGCGATGGCAGCACCTGGGGCGTGCGCCTTGCGTATTCGCCCGAGGGCGAAGCACTGGAGACGGCGGGCGGCGTTGCCAAGGCGATGCCGCTGCTGCATGCCGGTGAAGGCCACAGCGTGTTCATCGCCGTCAGCGGTGATGTGTTTTGCGATTACGACTACGCGGCGCTGCGCGAGCGCGCACCTGCATTGGCTGCGCAGACCGCGCCGGGCATGCATCTGGTGATGGTGCCCAATCCGTCGTACCACCTGCGTGGCGATTTCGCCCTGGATGACGCAGGCACACTCCACGCCGACGGCGCCGAGCGCCTCACATTCGGCAACATCGGCCTGTACGACACACGCCTGTTTGCCGGCATCGCGCCCGGCACGCGGATGGCCATGACGCCGCTGTACCACCAGGCGATTGCCGACGGCCGCGCCACGGGCGAACGCTTCAACGGCCGCTGGGAAAACGTCGGCACGCCAGCCCAACTGGCCGCACTCGACGCCGAAGTGCGCTCGCGCTGAATTTGTTGCAGCCGCCGTTCAGCGTTAAGCCACCACAGCGCTCAGCGATTCCGCCGTCATCGGGCGGCCCAGCAGATAGCCCTGCAACGAATCGCAGCCGAGCCGCGTCAGAAACGCCTGCTGTTCGGCGGTCTCGACACCCTCTGCGACGATGCGCAGGTTCAGCGTCTGCCCGAGCGCCACGATGGCCGAGACGATGGCCGCATCTTCGGTGTCGTGCGCCAGGTCGCGCACGAAGCCTCGGTCGATCTTCAACTCGCTGGCCGGCAGGCGCTTGAGATACAGCAGGCTGGAATAGCCCGTACCGAAATCGTCGATGGAAATGCGCACGCCCATCGCATCCAGTTGTTGAAGGATGTGCAGGCTCGCATCGGCATCGCGCATGGCGGTGGATTCCGTAATCTCCAGCACCAGGCTTTGCGGATCGAGCGCATGGCGGTCCAGCGCATCACGCACGGTGTCGATCAGCGCCGCGTGGTTGAACTGCAGCGCCGACAGGTTCACGGCGACCGTCCACGCGGTATGCCCCTCGCGGCGCCACTGCGCCATCTGGCGGCACGCTTCGTCCAGCACCCAGGCGCCGAGCGACACGATCAAGCCGGTTTTCTCGGCCAGGGGGATGAACTCGTGGGCCGCCACCAGACCGCGCACGGGATGTTGCCAGCGCACCAGCGCCTCCACGCCAGCGATGGGGCCGTCGGGCGCGCGGAACTTCGGCTGGTAATACAGCACGAGTTCATTGCGCTCGAGCGCCAGCCGTAGGTCCTGCACGAGCTGCAGCTGCTTGTGCACGTTGGTGTTCATCGAAGGCTCGAAGAAGCAGTAGGCGTTTCGGCCAGGCTCTTGGCGTGGTACATGGCCGCGTCGGCATGGGTGAGCAGATCGTGCTGGTTGACCCCATCGCCCGGATAGATGGCAATGCCCACACTGGTGGAGACGCGCAGCTCATGCCCGCCCGCCATGAAGGGCTCGCGCACCACTTCCAGCAGCGCGTCGGCCAGGCTGCCCGCGTCTTGTGGATCGTCCACCTGGGCGAGCACGACAAACTCATCACCACCGACACGCGCCACGGTGTCCTGCTGGCGTACGCGGCTGAGGATGCGCTGCGCCACGTCGATCAACAGCAGATCACCGACATGGTGGCCATACACGTCGTTCACGGCCTTGAAGCCGTCGAGGTCCATGAACATCAACGCGAAGCGGCGCTTCTCGCGGTCTGCCGTGCGGATGGCCTGGTTCAGCCGGTCTTCCAGCAGTAAGCGGTTGGAGAGCTTGGTCAGGTTGTCGTGCAGGGCCAGATACGCGAGTTCCTGGTTGGCCTCAGCCAACGAAGTTGCCAGCACGGCAGTACGCGCTTCCATGCGCATGTCGAGCACGGAAATGATGAGCGCGATCGCCAGCACGGCCAGCGTGACAATGACGATCACCAGCGCCAGCCACTCGGCGCTCACACCGGAGCGCGCCGCGCTGCACACACTGCCGAGGGGAAACGCCGCGGCCTCCATGCCCGTGTAGTGCATGCCGACGATGGCCACGCCCATCACCACCGCAGAGCCAGCACGCAGCGCACGCACGCGGTGCGCCTGACGACGCAAGCGGAAGGCAATCCACAGCGCCGCACCCGAGGCCAACACGGCAATTAACACCGACAGCGCGAACATTGCCGGGTCGTAATGGATACCCGGCGTCATGCGCAACGCGGCCATGCCCGTGTAATGCATACCCGCCACCCCGGCGCCCATCAGCAGTGCACCGCTCACCAACCGTGGCCACGGCAACTCGCGCTGGCTGACCAGCCACAGCGCATACGCGGACGCAGCAATCGCAATAGCCAGGGAGGCCAGCGTGATCCCCACGTCATAGCCGAGTGGAATCGGCAGGCTGAAGGCCAGCATGCCGACAAAGTGCATCGACCAGATGCCCAGCCCCATGGCCGATGCGCCGCCGATCAACCACCACAGGGCCGCGCGGCCTTGTGCGGTCCCGACCCGTCCTGCCATGTCCAGTGCGGTGTACGACGCCAGGATCGCCACGAAGAGCGACAGGAGAACGAGAAGCGGGTTATAGCTGCTGGCGAGCATCGGGATTCCTTTGGAGCAAAGCGAGCCAATGCGGCCATTTCAATGCAGGCGGATGTCGCAACCTGGGGTGGCGACACAACGATCTATCGACCGTGCCGGGCCGAGACTTTAGACGACTGTCCGGCACGTCACAATTTTCTTTGCAATTGAGGCGCGCCGGATTGCCAAACAAGGCCGGCGTTACAATCGACGCATCCTTTTCTGCCGCTGGGAAACACGCTATGTCCGCCACCGAACTCGCTTTCCTCCAGACCTATCGCCAGCGCCGCGAGCGCGTCGCGCAGTGGCTGCGTGCGGCGGGTGGCGGTGTGGCCATCGTGCCGACCGCGCCCGAAGCAATGCGCAACCGCGACAGCGACTACCCGTATCGGCACGACAGCTATTTTTATTACCTGACCGGTTTCACCGAGCCCGAAGCGGTGCTCGCCATCGTGGTGCCGGCAGGCAACGCCCCCGCGCGCAGTGTCCTGTTCTGCCGCCCGAAGCACGAAGAACGCGAAATCTGGGACGGCTTCCGCTTCGGCCCCGAAGCTGCCCGCGAAGCCTTCGGCCTGGACGAAGCCCATTCCGTGGAAGACATCGACGCAACGCTGCCCAAGCTGCTCGCCAACGCGGCCGCCGTGGCGTATCCGCTCGCCGAGAGCGGCACGTTCGACCGCCGCATGCGCCGCTGGCTCGACGCCGTGCGCATGCAGGGCCGTGCGGGCGTATCCGCGCCGCACCAGGCGCTGGACGTGCGCGCCATCCTCGATGAAATGCGTCTGTTCAAAGACCCGGGCGAACTCGACATCATGCGCCGTGCCGGGCGCATCTCCGCCGGTGCCCACGTGCGCGCCATGCAAACCTCACGCGCCGGTCTGCGCGAATACCACCTCGAAGCGGAGTTGCTGTACGAATTCCGCCGCCACGGTGCGCAAAGCGTCGCCTACAACTCCATCGTCGCCACCGGCCCGAACGCGTGCGTGCTGCACTATCGCGCCGGCAACGCCGAACTGCGCGACGGCGATCTCTGCCTGATCGACGCCGGTTGCGAGCTCGACGGCTACGCCTCGGACATCACGCGCACCTTCCCCGTGAACGGCCGCTTCACCGGCCCGCAGCGCGAGCTATACGAACTCGTGGTCGCCGCGCAGGAAGCCGCCATCGCCGAAACCCGCCCTGGCGTGCCGTACAACGTGCCGCATGACGCCGCCACGCGCGTACTGGCGCAGGGCATGCTCGACACCGGCCTGCTCGACGCCAACACCGTCGGCACGCTCGACGATGTGCTCGCCGGCGGCCAGTACCGCCAGTTCTACATGCACCGCACCGGCCACTGGCTCGGCATGGACGTGCACGACGTGGGCGAATACCGCACGCCGGGCACTGCCCCCGCAGAAGGCGAACGGCCGTGGCGCCCGCTGGAAGCGGGCATGGTGCTGACTGTCGAGCCCGGCATCTACGTGCGCCCAGCCCCAGGCGTGCCGGAAAAGTACTGGCACATCGGCATTCGCATCGAAGACGACGCCATCGTCACGCCCAGCGGCTGCGAGCTGATCACCCGCGACGTGCCCGTTGCCGTGGACGAGATCGAAGCGGTGATGCGAGGCCGGCAATGACGGGCACAACGACCACATCCCCGGACTTCGACGTCGCCATCGTCGGCGCGGGGCCCGTGGGGCTGGCGCTGGCCAACTGGCTGCTGCGCGACACCGACTGGCGCATCGCCCTGTTCGATGCGCGGGACGCCGACGCCGCCGCGCGTGATCCGCGGGCGCTGGCGCTGTCGCATGGCTCGCGCGTGCTGCTGCAGGAGATTGGCGGCTGGCCCGCGCGCGCCACGCCCATCACGCATATTCACGTATCGCAACGCGGCCACTTCGGGCAAGCGCACATCCGCCGCGAAGACTACGACGTGCCCGCGCTCGGCCACGTCGTGCAATACGGCGACCTGAGTGCCGCGCTCAATGCCGCGCTCGCCACGCAAATGCAGCGCTATCCGAATCGCCTGACACGCTATGACCACACACCGGTTGAGCGCGTCGAGCAATTGCCACGCGCCGACGGCACCATCGCCCCGGCGCGCGTGCGGGCGCTGCGCGACGGACGCCATCCCCTCGCCATCGAAACCGAAGTCGTCATCCAGGCCGAAGGCGGTTTGTTCGACGATGCGCGCAAACAGACCGGCAGCCTCGCCCACGCGCGCCGCCGCGATTACGGCCAGACCGCCATCGTCGCGCACGTGCGCTGCAGCGCGCCGCTCGAAGGCTGGGCCTGGGAGCGCTTCACGCCCGAAGGCCCGCTGGCCTTGTTGCCGCAAGATGACGCACAAGGCCCGGGCTACGCGCTGGTCTGGTGCTGCGCGCCCGACGAAGCCCGCCGCCGCGCGGGGCTGCCCGACAACGCGTTCCTCGCAGAACTCAGCGCCGCCTTTGGTGACCGCATGGGCCGCTTCACGCACGCCAGCCCGCGCCATACGTTCGCGCTCGGGCTGCATGCACAGCGCACTCCGGTCGATCGACGTGTCGCGGCCATCGGCAATGCCGCGCAGACGATCCACCCGGTGGCTGGCCAGGGCTTCAACCTGGGCCTGCGCGATGCGTTCGAGATGGCGCGTGCGTTACGTGACGGCGCAACGCCCGCCGCGCTCACCGGCTTTGCCCGCGAACGCGCGTTCGACCGCGCCGTCACCATCGGGCTGACCGATCTGCTGCCACGCGCGTTTGCCGTGCCCGGTCGCACGTTCGGCCACCTGCGCGGCGCCGCGCTCACGCTGCTGGAATGCCTGCCGCCGCTCAAACACGGGCTCGCGCGGCAGATGATGTTTGGGCAGCGGGGCTAGCGCGTGCAGATCACCGTGGTGGGCGCCGGCATTGTCGGTACGGCATGCGCGCTCCAACTCCAGCGCGATGGCCATCAGGTCATGCTGCTGGACCGGGCCGGCATCGGTGAAGGCTGCTCATTCGGCAATGCCGGCTGCCTGAGCGTGGCGTCGGTCGTGCCGATGGCGCTGCCCGGCATGCTCAAGCAGGTGCCCAAGTGGCTGGCCGACCCGATGGGCCCGCTGACGGTGCGTTGGCCCTACCTGCCCCGCGCGCTGCCCTGGCTGCTGCAGTGGGTGCTCGCCGGCAACGAGGCGCAGGCTCGCGCCACTGCCCCGCCCCTGGCGAAGCTATTCAGCGCGACGTTCCCCGGTTATCGCAGCCTGCTCGACGCCTCGCAATATGACAGCCTGATCCGCCAGACCGGCCACCTGTATGTGTGGCGCACGCTGGCGCGCGCGTCGGGCGATGTGCTGGCGCAATCCATCCGCGATGCCACGGGCGTGCACTCGCAAGCCCTGAGCGCCGGTGAGGCGCGTGAACTTGAACCCGCGCTGGCCACTGACATTCAATCCGGCCTGCTGCTGCCGGACAACGGTTTCACGGTCAACCCGGAACGGCTGGTCAAGACGCTGGCAGACAACTTTCTGGCGGCAGGCGGCACATTCCTGCGGCGCAAGGTGCTGGACTTCGAATTCGGCCGCAGTGACACCGGCGGCCCGACGCGGCTTCACACCGATTGCGGCACGTTGCCCGTCTCGAAGCTCGTGATCACCGCGGGTGCGTGGTCGATGCGGGTTGGCGCGAAGCTCACGGGCGTGCGCATCCCGCTGGACACGGAGCGCGGCTACCACGCCACGCTGCGCACACCGACCGTGCAGCCCTCACGGCCGATCATGGATTGCGAGCGCAAATTCATCGCCACACCCATGGAATTCGGCCTGCGCATTGCCGGCACGGTGGAGATCGGCGGACTGGATGCGGCACCGGACTACCGCCGCGCGCGCATTCTCATGCAGCAGGGTCAGCAGCTCTTCCCCGGCCTCAGGTTGACGGATGACAGCCAGTGGATGGGCCATCGGCCGTCGATACCCGATAGCCTGCCCGTGATCGACCGCTCCGAGCGCTACCGCAACGTGTTCTTTGCGTTCGGCCATGGTCACCTCGGCATGACGGGTGCGCCCGGCACGGCCCAACTCATTGCCGATCTGGTCAACGAGCGCACGCCCTTCATCGACGTCCGCCCGTACGGCCTGCAGCGGTTCCGATAACGCCAGCCACGGCAAATACCAACCCGCCGACCGCACTGCCGCATAGTTTGTGCACAACATTTAGGCAATTGGGCGGTTTGGCGGTAAAATCCCGTCCTCGCATTTTTCACCCCCCCGTCGTTCCGCCCAATGTGTCTACAACCTGGGCGGAAGGGGCCGTTTTTTCGTTTCTTCATCGCAGAACCACCGCGTACTGTGCAGATCGGACCGCATACCCTCCGCAACAACCTGTTCGTCGCCCCCATGGCGGGTGTGACGGACCGCCCGTTCCGCCAGCTCTGCAAGCGGCTGGGCGCGGGCTATGCGGTGTCGGAGATGGTCGCGTCCAACGCGCAGCTCTGGAAGAGCGAAAAAACCATGCGGCGCGCCAACCATGAAGGCGAGGTCGAGCCGATTGCGGTGCAGATTGCCGGCGCCGAACCGATGATGATGGCCGAGGCCGCGCGCTACAACGTCGATCGCGGCGCGCAGATCATCGACATCAACATGGGCTGCCCGGCCAAGAAGGTGTGCAACGTGGCCGCCGGTTCCGCCCTGCTGCAGAACGAGCCGCTGGTGCAGCGCATCGTCGAGGCGGTGGTCGGTGCCGTGGGCGACCGCGTGCCCGTCACGCTCAAGATCCGCACCGGCTGGGACCGCGAACACCGTAACGCGCTCAAGGTCGCGCAGATCGCGCAGGATGCGGGCATCAGCATGCTGACCGTGCACGGCCGTACGCGCACCGATCTGTACCACGGTGATGCGGAGTACGACACCATCGCCGCGGTCAAGGCGTCGGTGCGCATTCCAGTGGTCGCCAACGGCGATATCACCACGCCGGCCAAGGCCAAGCACGTGCTGGCCGTGACCGGCGCCGACGCCATCATGATCGGCCGCGCGGCGCAGGGGCGTCCGTGGCTGTTCCGCGAGATCGAACACTTCCTGAACACAGGCACGCTGCTGCCCGCGCCGGAAGTGGAAGAGATCCGCGGCATCATGAACACGCACCTGGAAGAGCACTACGCGTTCTACGGCGAGTACACCGGCGTGCGCACCGCACGCAAGCACATCGCTTGGTACACGCGCGGGTTGGCGGGGGCCAACCTGTTCCGCCACCGCATGAACACTATCGAAGACACGGCAGCGCAACTGGCCGCCGTCAACGCGTTCTTCGACGAGCAGCGTGCGCTGTCCGACCGTCTGGTCTACGAAGATCAGGCTGCTGGTGGCGACACCCCAACGACGGGCAACAACAACGACAACAAGGAACTGCTTGCCGCATGAGCCGCAACCCGATCGAACGCTGTATCCGTGACAGCCTGGATGCCTACTACCGCGACCTGGATGGCGAGAACCCGTCCAATGTGTACGACATGGTGCTGCAGGCCGTCGAACGGCCGCTGCTGGAAACCGTGATGGCATGGGCTTCCAACAACCAGTCGCAGGCGGCGGATTACCTCGGCATCAACCGCAACACGCTTCGCAAAAAATTGCAGCAGCACGGGTTGCTCTGAGTCAGCATCCCGGCTTTGAACCGATTTCCTTTCCTGACGGCGCCGAGTAAAACCTGGTGCCACTTCCGCCTCCCGGCGTTTTGACCATGATCCAGCAAGCCCTGCTTTCCGTTTCCGACAAGACCGGCATCGTCGACTTTGCCCGTGCCCTGCATGAGCGCGGCGTCAAGCTCCTTTCCACCGGCGGCACCGCCAAGCTGCTCGCCGAATCGGGCCTGCCCGTGACGGAAGTGGCGGACTACACCGGCTTCCCGGAAATGCTCGATGGCCGCGTCAAGACGCTGCACCCGAAGGTGCACGGCGGCATCCTGGCCCGCCGCGACCTGCCCGAGCACATGGCCGCGCTGTCCCAGCACAGCATCCCGACGATCGATCTGCTGGTGGTGAATCTCTACCCGTTCCAGCAGACGGTCGCCAAAGACGAATGCACGCTGGCCGACGCCATCGAGAACATCGACATCGGCGGCCCGACCATGCTGCGCTCGGCGGCCAAGAACCACCGCGATGTGACGGTCATCGTCGACCCGGCCGACTACGCCACCGTGCTGGCCGAAATGCAGGCCAACGACAACACCGTCGGCTACGAAACCAACTTCATGCTGGCCAAGAAGGTGTTCGCGCACACCGCGCAGTACGACGGCGCCATCACCAACTACCTGACGAGCCTGGGCGCCGACAAGTCGCACAGCACGCGCAGCGCCTACCCGCAAACGCTGAACCTGGCCTTCGACAAGGTGCAGGAAATGCGCTACGGCGAGAACCCGCACCAGTCCGCCGCGTTCTATCGCGACCTGAAGACCGTCGACGGCGCACTCGCCAACTACAAGCAATTGCAGGGCAAGGAGCTGTCGTACAACAACATCGCCGACGCCGATGCCGCATGGGAATGCGTGAAGTCGTTCGACCCGGCCAAGGGTGCCGCGTGCGTGATCATCAAGCACGCCAACCCGTGTGGCGTGGCCATCGGCGGCACCGCGCAGGAAGCGTATGAGAAAGCCTTCAAGACCGATTCCACCTCGGCCTTCGGCGGCATCATCGCCTTCAACGTGCCGCTGGATGAGGCGGCTGCGCACGTCGTCGCCAAGCAGTTTGTGGAAGTGCTGATTGCCCCGGGCTTCTCGGAAGGCGCGCGTGCCGTGTTCGCGGCCAAGCAGAACGTGCGCGTGTTGGAAATTCCGCTGGGCAACGGCGTGAACGCGTATGACTTCAAGCGCGTCGGCGGTGGCCTGCTGGTGCAGAGCCCGGATGCCAAGAACGTGCAGCCGAGCGAACTGCGCGTGGTCACCAAGCGCCACCCGACCCCGAAGGAAATGGACGACCTGATGTTCGCGTGGCGCGTCGCCAAGTTCGTCAAGTCGAACGCCATCGTGTTCTGCGGCGGCGGTATGACGCTGGGCGTGGGTGCCGGCCAGATGAGCCGCGTGGATTCGGCCCGCATCGCCAGCATCAAGGCGCAGAACGCCGGCCTGACGCTGGCCGGTTCGGCCGTGGCATCGGACGCATTCTTCCCGTTCCGCGACGGCCTGGACGTGGTGGTCGATGCCGGCGCCTCGTGCGTGATCCAGCCGGGCGGCTCGGTGCGCGACGATGAAGTGATCGCCGCCGCCGACGAGCGCAACGTGGCGATGATCTTCACGGGCACGCGTCACTTCCGCCACTAAGCAACACGGCGGTTCTCCCGATCAACGGGGCAAGGCGTAAACTGGCGCCTTGCCCCGTTTTTCTTTTTGCAGCTTCCTCATGCGCATTCTTGGTATTGACCCCGGCCTTCGCACAACAGGTTTTGGCGTGCTTGAACGGCACGGCCACAAGCTTGTGTACGTCGCCTCGGGCACGATCAAGAGCAACGGCAATGCCGACCTGCCCAGCCGCCTGAAGACGCTGTACGACGGCGTGTCAGAACTGGTCAGCACGTACCGGCCAGACTGCGCCTCCATCGAAAAGGTCTTCGTCAACGTCAACCCGCAATCGACACTGCTGCTGGGCCAAGCGCGCGGCGCGGTGATCTGCGGGCTGATGAGCGGCAACCTGCCGGTGTTCGAATACACCGCGCTGCAACTCAAGCAAGCCGTGGTCGGCTACGGCCGCGCCAACAAGGACCAGGTGCAGGAGATGGTCGTGCGCCTGCTCAACCTTGAGGGCAAACCCGGCTCGGATGCGTCGGATGCGCTGGGCGTGGCGATCTGCCATGCGCACGGTGGCGAGACGCTGGCCGCCATGGCCGGGTTGGCACCGGGGCTCGCGCAAAAGGGCTTGCGCGTGCGGCGCGGGCGGTTGGTGGGCTAAAGCAGGACATAGCCCGACAGGGCAGGTATTCGCAGTCCGCCGACAGATTAAGCCCAACGCTTTAATGATTCCCCCCTAGAGGCAGGCACAGGCTAAGTCAGCCAAGGCTCGTCGAAATGATTCAAAGCCATTTGAATCTGAATTAATCAAATCGCCTCATCCGATTTTCTATTCAGAAAATCTCGTACCTCGTACGACCGTGAACTAGAGTGCAGCAAGATCGACCACGACCCCGAGCAACAACCGGCGGGGCCTCCTCTGTCGACTGAGTTTGTTTGGGCACAAGACCCAGCAGAAACGCCCCCGTCTTAGCAGTCACCGTCGTCATCAATAACCCTGCCGCGAAGCGTCGCCGGATGGCGCGCGCGTCTTCCATGCAAGCGGCAGAGCAATTGGAGGCTACCTTGGAAACCTACGTTTTCGAATGGTTGTCCACCGGTGTGCGTTGGCTTCATGTCATTGCCGGGATTGCGTGGCTTGGCGCCTCATTTTATTTCCAGGGCCTAGCCAGAAGACTAAGGCAACGCGCGACCAGACCCACGGGCGCGGAGGCCGATGTCTGGGAAGTGCACGGTTTCGGATTCTTCCATGTGGTCCAGTATCTGGTCCCGCCGACCTCCATGCCGCCGGCCGAAGAGTTGGTCTGGTATCGATGGCAGGCCAACACAACCTGGCTTTCTGGCTTCGCGCTGCTCTCGCTGGTCTACTACCTGAAGCCCGAGCTTTACCTTATCGATCCAGCCGTCCTCAACATGCCAGCATGGGCCGCCATCGCAGCATCGGTGCTGGGTCTGGGCGTTGCCTGGATGGCATACGACGCGCTTTGTCGCTCCGCTCTTTCGCGCAACGGAATCGTGTTGCACTGCTCCGCGTTCGTGCTCTTCGTGGTCTGCGCGTATGCAGCAAGCCGGCTGTTCTCCCCACGCGGCGCATTTATGCAGATCGGCGCCACCATGGGGACCATCATGTTGGCGAATGTCTTCTTCTTCATCATTCCTAGCTTGCGCAAGCTCGTTGCAGACATTCCGGCGCACAAGAGCCCCGACGCAACCGTGTTGGAGCAGTATCGACAGCGTTCGCTACACAACAACTATCTGTCGTTGCCCGTCATTTTCGTCATGATCGGCAATCATTTTCCGCTGGCCTTCGCCACGCCCTATGCTTGGTTGATCGTCTCGCTCATCGTGCTGATCGGCGCGGCGATCCGGCATTTCTTCAACACGATGCACAAGACCAAGCGCAAGCTGATCTGGCCCTGGTGTGCGGCCGCATTGCTCTTTTGCTGCGTCATCGCTTTGAGCGGGTTGGGCCGCCAGAAACCCGCGCCCACGATCGCAGCCGTTGCCACCGCCGACTCAGTACACATGGCCGATGTCCAACAGGTCGTCAACGCCCGGTGCGTCCTGTGCCACAGCCGAGAACCGGTGTGGCCCGATCTTGCTGCCCCGCCCAAAGGCGTCGTCCTGGAAACAGTCGAGGATCTTCGCAACCACGCCGCCGATATCAACCGGCAGGCGGTCCTCAGCCATGCGATGCCGCCCGCCAATCTGACCGCGATCACCGACGCCGAACGCGAGCGCCTCGGCTTGTGGTTCCGCGACGGCGCACGCATCAACTAGGCACAGCCCCGGCTGTGCCTGCCACGACCCGCCTCCACCGCGAATCTCGAGGCAGCCATGAAACCGTTCCGTTTTGCATTCGCTGCGCCACGATCCCTGGATGAAGCGCTCGCGTTACTCGCGGGCATCGATGGCGCCAAGGTACTGGCGGGTGGACAAAGCCTCTTGCCGATGCTGAACATGCGATCGATTGCGCCAAGTATGCTCGTCGATCTTCAGCACATCGCTTCGCTGAAGACCATCACTGCTGCCGATAACACCCTGGTGATCGGCGCGATGATCCGACAGCGCGACTGTGAATGCGACAAAGCCATCGCCCGCCTCAACCCGCTATTGCCTGCCGTGCTTCGAAACGTCGGCTCGGTCGCCATCCGCAATCGCGGCACGGTCGTCGGCAGCCTGTGCCAAGCGGACGCCGCTGCGGAACTGCCGCTCTTGCTGACGCTGCTGGATGGCACCGTTGTCGCGCGATCGGTTGGCGAAACTCGCCAACTCAGCGCAAGACAGCTTTTCGTCGCCAATGGAAGCAGTTCCATCAGGCGGGATGAGATCGTCACCCAGGCACATTTTCCCGTGCTGGGGCCCCAAGTCGCCTGGGCGTTCGATGCATTTTCTCGGCGCAGGAACGATCGCGCCCTATGCATGGTCGGCGCCTTGATCCAACGCGATGGCGATGGTCGCGCCGTGGACGTCAGGCTCGCCGCAGGCGGAATTGCGCCCACGCCGATCCGGCTTGCACAGGCCGAAGCGGTACTGACTGGGAGTCTGCTAGATCAGTACAGCACGACCGAAGCCGGTCGAGCCGCCGAAGCTAGCGTGACGGTCGGTGACGACTTCAGGGCGAGTGCTGCCTACCGGCGGCGTCTTGTTCAGGTGCTCGTCCGGCGTACCGTGACACAAGCGCTGGAACGCCTCGGAGAGATGCCATCATGATGCGCGACGAACTCACTCCCGAGCCGAATGAACCCGAGGCTCAAGTATCGATGATCGTCAACGGACAGACCGTGGTGCGCATCGTACCGGTTCGCATGCTTTTGTCGGACTTTCTGCGGCACGAACTCGGGCTGACGGGAACACATGTCGGCTGTGAGCAGGGGCATTGCGGTTGTTGCACCGTGCAAATCGATGGCCGGGCGGCACGATCGTGCCTGACGCTGGCCGTGCAGGCAGCCGGTGCCAGCGTTTGCACCATCGAGTCCGTCGCCGATCCCGATGGGGGGCTGCACCTGCTCCAGCAAGCACTTCTGGATTGCCACGCCTTGCAGTGCGGATTCTGCACGCCAAGCATTGTGATAAGCGTGCTCAGCTATCTCAACGACATTACACCGTCGCTCCCTGCGCCCACGGATGAAGCGCTGCGTGAAGTCCTATCAGGCCACCTGTGCCGCTGCACAGGCTATCTGCCAATCATGCAAGCCATCCGCAGCTTTGCTCAGCTCGCTCAGACGAACTCGATCAACCAGCTGGAGGCGACAGATGCCAACCCCGCACCTGGGCCATAGGAGCAAGCGCGCCAACGCCGAAACCTTGCTGCGCGGACAGGGGCGCTTTGTTGATGACATTCCGCTCCCCGGTGCGCTCTACGCCGCCTTCGTGCGAAGTCCTCACGCGCGGGCACGGATTCGATCAATCGACGTGCGCCTTGCCAAGCAGTGCCCGGGCGTACTGGCCGTCTACACGGCCGCCGACATCGGCGCGCTGGATGCGGAGTTTCCCATCCTCATCCCGCATCCCGCGATCGTTGGTGGACGCACACAGCGCCCGCTAGCCCGTGATGACGTCTTCTACGTTGGCCAAACTGTGGCCATGGTTGTCGCAACCAGCCGCTACATTGCGGAAGATGCAGCCGCCTGCGTCGACGTCGATTATGTACCCCTGGCTGTCGAGACCGATCTGCGTGCCGCTGCGGCGAAGGGTGCGCCGCTAGTCCATACCGACGTGCCAGGCAACGTCGGCGCACACTTCGTGCAGACTTCGGGGGACCTGCCGGCCGCCATTGCGCGCGCAGAGCACATCACCCGTCTCTGCGTCAATGTCGAACGATCGACCGCAGCGCCTCTAGAGCCCCGCGCAGTCGCCGCCGCATTCGACAACCGCACCGGTGAGCTGACCGTTTGGGATACGACTCAAGCGCCCATCGCGGTGCGCAGCGGTCTAGCCTCCTTCCTGAATATCGACGAACACAAACTGCGTGTCATTGCGCCAAACGTGGGCGGAGGCTTCGGGCAGAAGCTGCTCTTCTTCTATCCGGACGAGGTGTTGGTGCCGTTCGCGGCAATGCAGCTCGGGCGGCCGGTAAAGTTTGTCGAAGACCGGCGCGAGAACTTCATCGGTTCTACGCAGGAGCGCGGGCAACTCCATGAGCTGACGCTTTACGCCATGCGGGACGGACAGGTTATCGGCTTGCACGATACGTTCCTGCATGACAGTGGGGCTTTCATGCCCTACGGCATCATCGTCGCGCACGTCGCCGCAACGTCCATCGCGGGGCCCTATCGCATCCCCAACCTTCATATCGAGTTCAAGTCAATCTACACACCGACGGTTCCCGTGACGCCCTATCGCGGATGCGGGCGACCCCACGCCTGTTTCGCCATCGAACGCGCCATGGACCAGCTCGCAGAAGAACTGGGGCTGGACCGTTTCGAAATCAGACGCCGCAATCTGGTTTCCGACAATGAGTTTCCGTATCGCCGGGACGGACTGATTTTTCAGGACGGCGCCCCGGTCGAGCTCGACAGTGGCCAATACCATCGTGCACTGCAAACGGTTCGCGACAAAGTGGACCTGCCGCGATTCAGAATCGAGCAGGCAACGGCAAGAGCGCATGGGCGCTGCCTGGGGCTTGGACTCGCTTTCTACGTTGAAGGCACCGGCCTTGGCCCTTACGAAGGTACGGCGGCCCGGATCCATCCGATCACCGGCAAGATTCACCTCGCGGTCGGTGTCACCTCACAGGGCCAAGGGCACGAAACGGTGTTTGCCCAGATTGTTGCAGACCAAATGGGTGTCGGCCTGAACGACATCCTGTTTGTCCAGGGCGACACGCGAGCCTTTGACTGGGGAGTCGGCACCTACGCCAGTCGCGCCGCCGTCGTCGCCGGAAACGCGGTCCTTGCGGCAGCGAAAAGCCTGCGGGCGCGGACAGTCGATGCGGCTGCGAGAATGTTCGGCGTGCCACCCGCACAAATTGCGCTACGCGACGGCCGGGCTTGGAGTGCCGATGGCCAGCAATCCGCGTCGCTGGCGACCGTAGCGACCATGGCAAACCCCCTGCGCTATGCATTCAACGATGCAGCGAAAGCGGCCACACAATTTGCCGCCACCTATGCCGCGGGGAGCGGCCCCGCTCTGGCGGCAGGCCAGCAGCCCGGTCTCGAAGTTCGCGAGTTCTTCAGCCCCACACAGGCGACGTGGGGTTACGGCGTACATGCAGCCATCGTTGAGGTCGACATCGAGCTTGGCCGTGTCGACGTTCTTCGTTACATCACGGTCCACGATTGCGGCACCATGATCAACCCCGCGATCGCGGAGGGACAGGTGGTGGGCGGTATCGCACAAGGGTTGGGGGGAGCGCTCTACGAGCGCATCGAGTACGACGCGCTGGGCAGGCCGCAGAACGCCAACTATGCCGACTTCTTGATGCCATACGCATCGGAAATGCCGTCGATCGAGCTGATCCACATGGAGACACCCTCCCCGCTGAATCCATTGGGCACCAAAGGCGTCGGAGAAGCAGGATGCATTGCGGTGGGCGCAACCTTGGCCTCGGCCATCCAGGATGCGCTCGCTCACCTTGGAGCGGCCAGATTCCACCAGCTGCCAATCACGCCGGAGATGGTCTGTCGCGCAGTCGCCGTCCCCATGGGCGCCTAGATAAGCACGGGCTGGATCGTGTTGGTGCGGAGCGTGGCCGAGCAGACACGCAGTTCGATGTCTGGCGGGGATTGACAGCAATCGTCAAGCTACCCGCTGGCGCGTGCCGGTATAGGCGCCTACCATGCCGGGAGTCCGTCTTCAGGAGCCCCCCGATGCTGCGTCGCCTCATCCTGCTGAGCCCGTTGATCTTGAGTACATCGATTGCCCTGTCTGCCTGCCGGCTGGAATACAACCACGGCGGCGATAACGGCGGCGGCAACACCACGCCCATCGCCACCGTGCAGGTCATCGGCCACCGCGGCGCGTCGGCATTGCGGCCCGAGCACACGCTGGCCTCGTACCAGAAGGCCATCGACGACGGCGCCGACATCATCGAGCCCGACCTCGTCTCCACCAAGGACGGCGTGCTCGTCGCCCGTCACGAGAACGAAATCTCCGGCACCACCAACGTGGCCGACGTCGCAGCGTTTGCTGGCCGCCGGACCACCAAGACCATCGACGGCCAGAGCGTGACCGGCTGGTTCACCGAAGACTTCACTCTTGGCGAATTGAAGACGCTGCGCGCACGCGAGCGCATCCCCAGCATCCGCCCGGATAACGTCGCCTACAACGACCAATTCGACATCCCCACGCTCGACGAGATCATCGCGCTGGCGCGGGACCAATCCGCCAGGCTCGGCCGCAACATCGGCATCTATCCGGAGACGAAGCATCCGACGTACTTCCAGTCGATCGGGCTGCCGCTGGAAGACAAGCTGATCGACGCCCTGCGCCGCGACGCCTTCACGGCCAGCCGCACCACGGTCTACATCCAGTCGTTTGAAGTGGCGAACCTCAAGGCCATCCGCAACAAGATCGGCAGCAGCCAGCCCAACTGGAAACTCGTGCAACTCATGGGCACAGCCAGCCGGCAGCCCTATGACTTTGTCGTCGCCAAGGACACCCGCACCTTCGGCGACATGATGACCGGCCAGGGCATGCGCGACATCGCCGTGTATGCCAACGGCGTCGGGCCGGACAAGAACAGCATCATCAGCCTCGACGCCAACGGCCGGCTGACCGACCCGAGCGACCTCATTCGCAACGCACACAACGCAGGCCTGATCGTCCACCCCTACACGTTCCGGCCGGAAAACACCTTCCTGCCGCCGTCGCTGCGCAGCGGCGCAGATAACACGCGCAACGTGAGCGGCTCCATCACGGAGATCCAGGCCTTCCTGCGCGCCGGCGTTGACGGCTTCTTCACCGATGATCCGGCCGTCGGGCGACAAGCCGTGTCGACATTCCAGCGCTGAGGCACGCCCGGCATCGGCTACACTGCGCTCCGTTTTGGAGGAGGAACCCCACCCATGATCGGACGCATCGCCGGGACGCTGATCGAAAAGAACCCGCCGCACCTGCTGGTCGATTGCCACGGCGTCGGCTACGAGATCGACGTGCCGATGAGCACGTTTTACAACCTGCCCGCCACCGGCGAGAAGGTCGTGCTGCTCACCCAGCAGATCGTGCGCGAGGATGCGCACCTGCTCTACGGCTTCGGCACCGCCGCCGAGCGCGAGACCTTCCGCCAGCTCATCAAGATCTCGGGCATTGGCGCGCGGATCGCGCTGGCGGTGCTGTCGGGCATGTCGGTGGCCGAACTCGCCCAGGCCGTCACGCTGCAGGAAGCCGGGCGGCTGACGCGCATCCCCGGCATCGGCAAAAAGACCGCCGAGCGTCTACTGCTCGAACTCAAGGGCAAGCTCGGCGCGGACCTGGGTGCGGCGCCCGGCGGCCCGGCCGTGTCCGACGATGCCGTTGACGTGCTCAACGCGCTGCTGGCGCTGGGGTACTCCGACAAGGAAGCGGCGCTGGCCATCAAGCAGGTGCCGGCAGGCACAGGCGTGTCGGAAGGCATCAAGCTGGCGCTCAAGGCGCTCTCAAAGGGCTGACGCCCGGGTAGCGGCGAGGGGTAAAATGGCCCGTTCGCGCGCGGCACCTCTGCCCGCGCCGCCTGCCCCTCATGATCGAAACCGACAAGCTCGCCGCCAAGGCCGTCTCCGCTGAGCGCATCATCTCAGCGTCCCCCGCCTCCCCCAACGAGGAGGCCTTCGAGCGCGCGCTGCGCCCCAAGCTGCTCGACGAATACGTCGGCCAGGAAAAGGTGCGCGGCCAGCTCGACATCTTCATGACGGCGGCCAAGAAGCGCAGCGAGGCGCTCGACCACGTACTGCTGTTCGGCCCGCCGGGCCTGGGCAAGACAACGCTGGCGCACATCATCGCGCGCGAGATGGGCGTCAATCTGCGCCAGACTTCCGGCCCCGTGCTGGAGCGCCCGGGCGACCTGGCCGCGCTGCTCACCAACCTCGAAGCCAACGACGTCCTCTTCATCGACGAGATCCACCGGCTCTCGCCCGTGGTGGAGGAAATCCTGTACCCGGCGCTGGAGGACTACCAGATCGACATCATGATCGGCGAGGGCCCGGCGGCGCGCTCGGTCAAGCTCGACTTGCAGCCGTTCACGCTGGTGGGCGCCACCACGCGCGCCGGCATGCTGACCAACCCGCTGCGCGACCGCTTCGGTATCGTGGCGCGGCTGGAGTTCTATACGCCGAGTGAGCTGGCGAAGATCGTCACGCGCTCGGCTGGCCTGCTCAACGCCAAGATCGCCGAAGACGGCGCGCTGGAAATCGCCAAGCGCTCACGCGGCACGCCGCGTATCGCCAACCGCCTGCTGCGCCGGGTGCGCGATTACGCCGAGGTCAAGGCCGATGGCGTCATCACCCGCAAAGTGGCCGACGCCGCGCTGGCGATGCTCGATGTGGACGCGGTCGGCTTCGACCTGATGGACCGCAAGCTGCTCGAAGCGATCCTGCACAAGTTCAACGGCGGCCCAGTCGGCATCGACAACCTGGCCGCCGCCATTGGCGAAGAGCGCGACACGATTGAAGACGTGCTCGAGCCCTATCTGATCCAACAGGGCTACCTGCAGCGCACACCGCGCGGGCGCGTGGCCACGGCTTCTGCGTACCAGCACTTCGGGCTGGGCGCCCCCAAGAGCGGCCCCGTGCGGGACCTCTGGGACGACAACAACTAACGCTCACCGCCCCGCTGCCATGACCGCCCCCAGTCCTCAGCGCACCTTCCGCTACTACGACTTCGTCATGGCCGCCTTCGTGACGGTGCTGCTGTGCTCGAACCTCATCGGCGCGGCCAAGGCGGCGCAGGTTACGTTGCCCGTCATTGGGCCCGTGACGTTTGGCGCGGGCGTGCTGTTCTTCCCCATCTCGTACATCTTCGGCGACATCCTCACCGAGGTGTACGGCTACGGGCGCGACCGCCGCGTGGTGTGGGCGGGTTTCGCTGCGCTGATCTTCGCGTCGTTCATGTCGCTGGTGGTGCTGGCGCTGCCGGTGGCGCCGTTCATGGCTGACTATCAGAAGAGCCTGAACGACGTGTTCGGCAACACACCGCGCATTGTCGCCGGGTCGCTGATTGCGTTCTGGTGCGGCAGCTTCGCCAACAGCTACACGCTGGCGAAGATGAAAATCTATACCGAAGGGAAATGGCTGTGGACGCGCATCGTCGGCTCCACGGTGGTGGGCGAGGCGGTGGATTCGTCGCTGTTCTACGTGATCGCCTTCTACGGCATCTGGCCGCACGAACAGGTGCTGCGCGTGGCCATCGCGCAATACATCCTCAAGACGGGCTGGGAGATTGTGGCGACGCCGCTCACCTACCGCGTCGTCGCCTTCCTCAAGCGCGCCGAGAACGAGGATTACTACGACCGCGATACCGACTTCACGCCGTTCCGGCTGCGGGTGTAGGGCTCGCGTGCGGGGTTCTGAACTTCAATGTCGGCGTTCTGAACGCCACCATCGGTGTTTGGAACGCCATGTTTGGCGTTCTGAACCTCAATACCCCGCGTTCTGAACGTCGTCATTGAGGTTCTGAACTTCATGGTCGAGGTGTTGAACTGCGCGTGTCGGGTTCCAGACTCGGCCGTTGGCGTTCTGAACGCCATGGTTGATGTTCCCGAACCCCAGGTTTGGCGTTGCGAACGCCATGTTCGCGGTTCTGAACCCCGCGGCCCGTTCCGTGTTAGGGAACCCGGCGATCCACTTCGTCGAGCACCAGCAAATCCAGGTGCGCGACATCCCCCCACTGCAGCACGGTCAGTTGATGACCATCGGACGAGAGCCGGTTGACGCTCGCGTTGCGCAGTTCATGCTGGCGCGGCTCGGTGAGCGTCATGGCATTGGCGTGGCGGTACAGGCAATCGAGCACGCCGCCGTGGCTGACCAGTGCGATGCGTTCGCCGGGGTGGCGGCGGATCAGGCGCAGGGCGGTTTGTACGGCGCGCTCGTGGAATGCGGTCAGTGTCTCGCCGCCGGGCGGGGCGAATTCGGGCACGCGGTTCTGCCAGGCATCGAATTCAGCGGGATGCTTTTCTGCGACTTCGGCGTAGGTCAGGCCTTCGAACTGACCGTAGTGGCGCTCGCGCAAGCCGGCATCGTCGCGCACGGTGGCGCCCACCCGGTCGGCGAGCGCCTGCGCGGTCTGCTTGGCGCGCGACAGGTCGCTCGCATACACGGCATCGAAGCGCTCACCCGCGAGCGCGCGGCCCAGTTGCGCGGCCTGCTCCAGCCCTTGCACGTTCAGCGGCACGTCGAGCTGGCCTTGCAGGCGGCGTTCGCGGTTCCAGTCGGTCTCGCCGTGGCGGACCAGCACGATGTGGGTAATCTGCGGCATCGGCATGGGGATGGCGGCGGCGCGTGGCATCACGGGGTTCCTGAACGAGTCAGACAGATTTGGCGGTTTCAGGCGCTGCGGCGCGCACCACCTGCGGCGCGATTTGCAGCCAGAACGTGACCGGCCCATCGTTGACGAGCGACACCTTCATGTCGGCACCGAACTCGCCGGTAGCGACGATGGGGTGCTGCGCACGGGCGCGTGCCACGAAGTGCTCGTACAGGCGACGGCCCTCTTCGGGCGCTGCCGCCGGCGTAAAGCTCGGGCGCGTGCCGGACTTGGTGTCGGCTGCCAGCGTGAACTGCGACACCACCAGCAAGCCGCCTGCCTGCCCGTTGCCGTCGATATTGCGCACGGGCAGGTTCATCTTGCCCTGCGCATCGGAGAACACGCGGTAGTTCAGCAGCTTCTCCAGCAGGCGGTCGGCTTCGGCGGTGGTGTCACCACGTTCTGCACACACAAGCGCGAGCAAACCGGGGCCGATCTCGCCAACCACGCGACCATCCACCCGAACGGCCGCTTCCGATACCCGCTGGATCAGTCCGATCACGACAGCACCACGCGCGCAAAGCGGCGCTTGCCGACCTGCATGACGAAGGTGCCGGCTTCCACCTTCAAACCCTTGTCGCTGATGACGGTGCCGTCGATTTTCACGCCGCCCTGCTCAATGTTGCGGTTGGCGTCCGATGTGGACGGGCACAGGCCAGCCTGCTTGAGCAGTTGCGCGATGCCCAGCGGCGCGCCCGACAGCTCGATCTGCGGAATGTCATCCGGCACACCGCCGCGTGCGCGATGGTTAAAGTCTTCGAGCGCGCGCTCGGCATCGGCCTGGCTGTGGAAGCGCGCGACGATCTCCTGCGCCAGCAGCACCTTGCAATCGCGCGGGTTGCGGCCCAGCGCAATCTCTTCCTTCATCATGTCGATCTCGGCCTGCGGGCGGAACGACAGCAGCGTGTAGTACGTCCACATCAGGTCGTCGGAGATGCTCATCAGCTTGCCGAACATCTCGTTCGGCGCCTCGCTGATGCCGACGTAGTTGCCCTTGGACTTGGACATCTTCTCCACGCCGTCCAGGCCGACCAGCAGCGGCATCGTCAAGATGCACTGCGGCTCCTGGCCGTATTCCTTCTGCAGCTCGCGGCCGACCAGCAGGTTGAACTTCTGGTCCGTGCCGCCCAGCTCCAGATCGGACTTAAGCGCGACCGAGTCGTAGCCCTGCATCAGCGGGTAGAGGAATTCATGCACCGAGATCGGCACGCCGGCCTTGAAGCGCTTGGTGAAATCATCGCGCTCCATCATGCGGGCGACGGTGTAGCGCGAAGCGAGCTGGATCATGCCGCGCGCGCCCAGGGGGTCGCACCACTCGCTGTTGTAGCGGATCTCGGTCTTGCTCGGGTCCAGCACCATGCTGGCCTGGCGGTAGTACGTCTGCGCATTGGCCTCGATCTGCTCGCGCGTGAGCGGCGGGCGCGTCGAGTTGCGGCCGGACGGGTCACCGATGGTCGACGTGAAATCGCCGATCAGGAAGATCACCTGGTGCCCCAGGTCCTGCAACTGGCGCATCTTGTTGAGCACCACGGTGTGGCCGATGTGGATGTCGGGCGCGGTCGGGTCCAGGCCCAGCTTGATGCGCAGCGGCACGCCGGTCGCGGCGCTGCGGGCGAGCTTCTGCTCCCAGTCGGCCGCCACGAGCAGCTCATCGCAGCCACGCAGCGAGACTTCCATCGCGTGGAGCACCTCCGGCGTGACCGGATATTTCGGTTTGCCCGGCGTAGCGTTGTCGGAGGCGGATGCGGCGGAGGCGTCAGATGCGGTCATGGCAAAAGAAAAGGTCACCGCGCCGCAGAATGAAGGCGGCGCGAACGGATCAACAATCAGGGAAACCAGTGCGTGCGCGATGGCCGACATCGAATCCAACGCGCCGGCTGCGCAATCCCGCGATTTTACCGTGATGTGCCCATCCGGCCCGCCTTCGCGCTGGTAAGCTGTCGCGCATGAGCCAACCCGACCCCATCGCCCCCCGCAGCGACCGCTACATCGGCCTGATGTCCGGCACCAGCCTGGACGGCGTCGACGGCGTGCTTGCAGACTTTTCTGGCGAGCACCCCGCCGTCCTGGCCGACGCCTACGTGCCGTTCCCGGCCGAGTTGCGCCAGCGCTTTCTGGACCTGCAGCACGCCGGCCACGACGAAATCCATCGTGAAGCGCTGGCCGCCAACGCGCTGGCCGCTGTCTATGCCGAATGCGTGGCCAAGCTGCTCGCCGGCACCGGTCTGACCCCGCAGGATGTGCGGGCCATCGGCGCACACGGGCAGACGATTCGCCACCAGCCCGGCGCGCATGACGGTCTCGGTTATACGCGCCAGACGCAGCACGCGGCAGTGCTGGCCGAGCGCACCGGCATCGATGTCATCGCCGATTTCCGCAGCCGCGATATCGCCGCCGGCGGCCAGGGCGCACCGCTCGTGCCGGCGCTGCATCGTGCGCTGTTCGGCTTGCCGGATACCTGGCGCGTGGTGTGCAACATCGGCGGCATCGCCAACCTGACCGTGCTGCCGCCGCAAGCTTCCGACGCACGCGACGCAGTGCTCGGCTTCGACTGCGGCCCCGGCAACGCGCTGATGGACTACTGGGTCCACACGCATCGCGATACCCGCTATGACGCCGACGGCGCCTGGGCACGCACCGGCCACATCGACGAAGCGCTGCTCGCGCGCCTGAAAGCCGAACCGTTCTTCGCCGCGCCGCCGCCCAAGAGCACCGGCCGGGATCTGTTCAATCCGGCGTGGCTGCAACAGACGCTCGGCGATGCGCTCACCGCTGCCCGCCCCGAAGATGTCCAGGCCACGCTGCTGGCGCTCACCGCCGACACCATCGCCGATGCCGTGCGCGCGCATGCGCCGCAGGCGGTGTCGCTACTGGTCTGCGGCGGTGGTGCACGCAACGGCGCGTTGATAGCGCGCATCGCGCAGCAATTGCCCGGCGTGCAGGTCGCCCCGACCGACAATTTCGGCGTGCCCGCGCATCAGGTGGAAGCACTGGCTTTTGCGTGGCTCGCTCGCCAGTGTGTGCACCGCGCTCACGGCAATCTGCACACCGCGACCGGGGCATCGGGGGCCCGCATTCTTGGCGCGATCTACCCGGCCTGAGCGCCAGTCAAACCCAATCGACAGCCAACAAAAAAGCGCACCGAAGTGCGCTTTTTCTTATGCAGCGATGCCGTGTCAGACCGAGAACGACGAGCCACAACCACACGTGGTCGAGGCATTCGGGTTCTTGATGACGAATTGCGCGCCGTTGATGTCTTCCTTGTAGTCGATCTCGGCGCCCACCAGGTACTGGTAGCTCATCGAGTCGATCAACAACGTCACGCCATTCTTGGTCATGGTCGTGTCGTCTTCGTTGGTCTCTTCGTCAAAGGTGAAGCCGTACTGGAAGCCCGAGCAACCGCCGCCTTGCACGAAGACGCGCAGCTTGAGCTCGGCATTGCCTTCCTCTTCAATCAGTTGCTTGACCTTGTCCGCAGCGCTGTCGGTAAAGACCAGCGGAGCCGGAACCTCGTTCACATCGGGCGTGGCTGCCTGCGCGACTGCGTTCATGAAAATCTCCTGTGGGATACGTCTGAAACTTGCCTGTATTTTAAGCGCAAGCTGCAAATCGTGCCGAAGCCCCCGGTTTCAAGGGGCCATTGTGCGGTACGCCAGCAACGCGGCTGGCGCCCCAAGTGATCAGTCCTGATTGGACGCCAGCTTCAGATTGGGCAGCAACTTCACATCGCCGGGTGCCGCGTGCGTCAGCGTGCCCATGACGACGGCGCCTTGGTGCATCTCCAGGGCGGCGTACTGCACGTTACCCTCGATGCGCGCCTTCGGTTGCAGCTCCAGCAGCTCAGCGACATGCACTGGGCCAACCACCGTGCCGTTCAGGATCAGATGCCCGACGTGCACTTCGCCTTCAACGCGGGCGCTGTCGGTGATCACCAGCATGCTGGGCTTCTCAGGATCGCCGTAAATGTTGCCTTTGATCTCGCCGTCGATCCGCAGACCGCCGGAGAAGCGCAGATCCCCTTCCAGCTTGGTGCGGGCCCCCAGTAGCGTTTCAATCGCCAGCCCTTTCTTTTTGCCAAACAGCATCGTCGACTCCTCTGTGTACGGATCATCGACAGGACTATGCCCGTCAGATGGAAAAACTCTGGCTCGCCTTGATCTTGCCGTTTTGCAACACCTTCACCATCACCGATTTCACGGTTGTGCCCGGTGGCACGTCCACAGCCCCTTCCAGACGCTGGTAGTGCGTGAGCTTGACGCGGGTGCCAGTGGCAGCCGTCCCGCCGGCCGCCCCCGGGAAATCGATCGTAGCAGGTTTGCCCCCCTGCACCACATTGAGCGTGAGAGCCAGTTGCCCCTCGAACTCGGAGACGGGCGCGAACGCCTTGCCGCCGCCTTGCATGAGCAACACGCGGAAGTGCAGACGCGTCGGCTGGGCCTCGTCCGGCGCAATGCGGAAGCTACGGACGTAGATACCGGCGGAATTGGTGGGCGCGGGCAATAGGCTGTCGAAGAAGGCTAGATCCTCCTTCAACTGTGCGTTTTCGGTTTCCAACGCCTTCAGTTGCTCGGCCATCTGGGCCTGCGCGCCTTCGGCCATGCCGAGTCGGGCGTCCACCGTGCCGGCGGAGGCGGCGAGTTTGTCGCGTTCGGCCTGCACAGCGGCCAGCTTGGCGGTCAGCTGGCGATTCATCGCGCGCAGGTCGCTGTCGTGCGGCCCCGTCAGGCGACGTCCCTCTTCGAAGGCCCACAGTGCCGCGGCGGCAGCGAGCCCGAGCACCACGGCAATCAGCAGAACCGTCACCGGCCATGGCAACCGCGAACGTACGGTGACGTTCGGTGCAAGCACGGAAGCACGACGCAACAAGCGACGCGCCTTCATACGCTCGCCTCCTGACCCGCGTTGCGAATCAGAATCGGATTAGGCGGAACAGCGGATTGCATCATAGGGACGGAACGCTAACGAAATGTGAATTGTAGTCCCACCGACATGTCGGAGCTGTTGCAAAGGGTAAGTGAGGCGTCGAAATGTCACCCCGTTTGAATGACGCGCACAAAACAAAAAACCACACCCGAGGGTGTGGTTCTTTGCTGAAGCAGCAGGAAACGAATTAACGCTTCGAGAACTGCTTGGCGCGGCGGGCCTTGCGCAGACCGACCTTCTTACGCTCGACTTCACGTGCATCACGCGTCACCAGACCGGCCTTCGACAGGGCGGGCTTCAGCGTTGCATCGTAGTCGATCAGGGCGCGGGTGATGCCGTGACGCACGGCACCAGCTTGGCCGGTTTCACCGCCGCCAACCACGTTGACCTTGATGTCGAACGTAGCTGCGTGGTTGGTCAGTTCCAGCGGCTGACGCACGATCATCAGCGAGGTTTCACGAGCGAAGTACTCGTTGATGGCCTTGCCGTTGACGATGATGTCGCCCTTACCGGACTTGATGAAGACACGTGCCACAGCGCTCTTGCGGCGGCCGGTGCCATAGTTCCAGTTACCGATCATGGATGTGGCCCCTTAGATTTCCAGCGCTTTCGGCTGCTGTGCTTCGTGCGGATGCGAGCCTTCGGCGTACACCTTCAGCTTCTTGATCATCGCGTAGCCCAGCGGACCCTTCGGCAGCATGCCCTTCACAGCCTTTTCCAGGGCACGGCCCGGGAAGCGCTGCTGCATCTTGCCAAACGTCGTTTCGTAGATACCGCCCGGGTAACCCGAGTGGCGATAGTACTTCTTGTCGGTCGTCTTGGCGCCCGTCACACGCAGCTTGGCTGCGTTGATGACGATGATGAAATCGCCGGTATCGACGTGCGGAGTGAATTCGGGCTTGTGCTTGCCGCGCAGTCGGTGTGCCACTTCGCTGGCGACACGCCCGAGGACCTTGTCCGTCGCGTCAATCACGTACCAATCGCGCTTCACCTCATGGGGCTTTGCGGAAAAGGTCTTCATGATTTTTCCAAATATTGAGTCAGTGCCCGAGTGGACCCGTATCGTACTCAACTGCTTACGAACGGATCGTCTTGTGTTGCCTGTTTTTCCGCGGGCAATCCGGAAAAGATTTCGATTGTACCCCGCAGACCGCCCTTGACACAAGGAAAAAGGCACGTTCCGTGCCGGACAGGCGAAAAAAAACCCAAGCTATTGAGCTTGGGTTTGAATCCACCAAAGGAGGAGGGTGGAGGAGACACCTGCTGATCGTTGACTTGGTGGGTTGCACCGCATCAGCCGATCTAATGGTGCAAATTATACCCATTTCTGGGGCACGCGCAAGAGAATTTGCACTACGAAATCGCATTTCGTAATGCGGAAAGCACGAAATGCTACAGAATCCTCATGAAGTTACTTAAAAATCAACTACTTATATTAATTCGACCTCGCAGATGAGGTCGGCCACTAGAGGCTTTCCTCGAACTGGAGCCCAATTCCGGTGCAATCGGCGTGGGTTGCACCTTTTTGCATGGATGTCGCTGTCAACAGGAGATCACCCTAGAGCACGCAGCCCGGTTCCACCTAGGTGGCTACAATGTGGCTTTTCGTCGGCGCTGGCCGACCTGCACAAGGATTCAACATGGAATGCACAGTCAGCTGGACCGGCCCGGACGGCATGGCGTTTTTGGCGGAAACCGGTAGTGGTCACCTCGTCACAATGGACGGCGCGCCCGATGGTGGAGGCCGTAACCTCGCCCCCCGTCCCATGGAAATGGTGCTGCTGGGCACCGGCGGCTGCACCGCGTATGACGTGGTGCTGATCCTCAAGCGTGGCCGCCAGGATGTGCAGGGCTGCAGCGTCAAGCTGCACGCCGAGCGCGCCGAGACTGACCCGAAGGTCTTCACGCGCATCCACTTCACCTTTACGGTGACGGGCCGCAACCTGAAGCGGGAAACGGTGGAGCGCGCGGTGCAGCTGTCGCACGAGAAGTACTGCTCGGCGTCGATCATGCTGGCCAAGACGGCCGAGATCACGCACTCGCTGGAGCTGGTGGACTTGGCCACGCAGCCAGCGGCATCGGCATAAGAAGCGAAGCCGGACCGATAAGCCGGATTCTGTGCGCCGCGTGACTTGCGCCGCGCGGCGTGACAACCATTCCTCTAGACCGGCTGTTGCCAGCCGGCTCAAGCTCCCTACCCGCAGACTCAGCGAGCCGCTTCATCGCCTGCTTACTTGGGATTGCTCCGGGTGGAGGTTACCGCGTTTCACCCTTCGCCCTAGCCGAAGCCGGGGCGAAGACTCGTCTCTGTGGCCCTATTCCGCACGTCACCGTGGATGGTCGTTAGCCATCACCCTGCTCTATGGAGTCCGGACTTTCCTCCCCTTGGCTCACAAGAAGCGCGCCAAGCAGCGGTTGTCTGGTCCGCTTCGCGAGGCGCGAGTCTAGCACTAATCCGGTACCACTCGCCGTCGGCCCGGGCGAAAGACGTTCGTATCTGAATAGAAGGCGGCATCCGCATTGTCGGCACACCAGCCGGGGATGCCCATGACAGGCAGCGGGCGGAAGTCGCGCGGGGCCAGTTCCGTATCGAGCAGCGTGGTCGCCAGAGCGGCATCCAGCGATGCGCGATCCGCCGCCAGCGTGGCGACGCGCACCGGCCACGCATGGGCCGTGATCGACTTGTAGGGCGTCACCAGCTTTTCCAGCAGCGCATGCCCGAACGGCAGGACAGCACAGGTCGCACCCCACGCGGCCCGGTCCCGGACGAACAGCGCCTGCCAGTCAAAACCGGTCAGGCTGCGCTCGGGCGCATCGCTGGTGTGCAGGAAGATGAGGGCGTTCTCGTCGAACAGCGTGGCGGCGTCGCGGACGGTGCCACGGGCCGCGCCAATGCCATCCTGCGTGATGGCCCGTGCCTGGCGCGCATTGAGCGCCGCCTTGGCGCGCGGCCAGTGCAGCCAGATCAGCGCATTGAAGAAATCGTGGAGGTTGTCCCGCGTGGGGACGCCTCCCGTCGCAGCGATGTGCGCTTCGTAAGCGGTGCCGGACGGCAACGCCTCTTGCGGGATAAACGTCAGCGAATGCCCAGCCGCGGTGCGGGTCGCCCGTGTGGCCGGGTGCGCGTTCAGCGTCTCACGCAAATCGGCGCCCTGTGCGACCGCCTTGGCAATCGGGGCGCCCAATGTGGCAAGCGGTACGAACGCTGGATGGCTCCAGTCGATCGCACCCAGGTCATCGGCCAGCAACTCAGACCGTCTTCCAGCGCAGCATCTCGCCGCCGCGCAGCGGCACCAGCGTCTGCTCGCCAAACGGTACTTCGGCGGGCAACTGCCATTGCGAGCGCGTGAGCGTGAGCGTGCCGGCGTTGCGCGGCAGACCGTAGAAATCCGGGCCGTGCAGGCTTGCGAAGCCTTCGAGCTTGTCGAGCGCGTTGGCGTCTTCAAACGCCTCAGCGTACAGCTCCATGGCGTGCAGCGCGGTATAGCAGCCGGCGCAACCGCAGGCGTGTTCCTTCACACCCTTGGCGTGCGGCGCGCTGTCGGTGCCGAGGAAGAAGCGCGGGTGGCCCGAGGTGGCCGCAGCCACCAGCGCCAGGCGGTGCGTTTCGCGCTTGAGCACCGGCAGGCAGTAGTAATGCGGGCGGATGCCGCCGACAA
>CBJMVH010000028.1:0-51665 GCA_966433195.1 uncultured Ralstonia sp. | reverse complement strand
CTTACTTTCTTTGGCAAGACAAAGAAAGTGAGTCGGCCCCGGCAGGGGACGAAACGGGAGATGCACCCACCACGCCAATCCCCCGCAACCCACATCAAACCATCGGCAACTGCCGCACCGGCTTGCCCGTCAACTGCGCCACGGCATGCGCCACAGCCGGCGCAATCGGCGGCACGCCAATCTCGCCCACACCGCTGGGCTCTGCGGTACTCGGCACGATGTGCGTTTCAATAACGGGCACCTCGGCCATCTTGAGCATCGGGTAGTCCGGGAAGTTCGACTGCACAACCTGCCCGTCCTTGATATCGATGCGCCCATACAGCGCTGCGCTCAAGCCGAAGATGACCGCACTCTCGATCTGCTGCGCGACGATGCCTGGGTTGACGACCGTACCGCAATCCACCGCGCACACCACGCGATGCACGCGCGGCTTGCCGTCCTTCATCGACACCTCCACCACTTGCGCCACGACCGAGCCAAAGCTGGGATGCAGCGCAATCCCACGCGCACGTGGCGCACCATCCGCAGCCGGTGCCAACGGCTCGCCCCAGCCGGCAGCCTGCGCCGCCGTGTCGAGCACCTTCAGTTCACGCGGATGCGCCTTCAGCAGATCCCGCCGCATCGCCACCGGGTCGAGCTTGGCCGCCGCAGCCACGTCGTTGAGGAACGTCTCCATGAAGAACCCGTTGTATGAGTGCCCCACGCTGCGCCAGAACCCCACCGGAACCGGCAAATCGACCGCCACGTGCGCGATGTGCTCGTGCGCGATCTCGTACGGCAGGTCGAAGAGCCCTTCGGCGGTGTAGCGGTCGATCCCGGCTGACGGCGCGCCAAATAGGCGGTCCAGTTCACCTGCCAGAATCGATTGCCCTGCGCTGCGTGAGGCAATGGCCGTCACCTTACCGTTCTCGACCCGCGCCTTGAGCCGCGCAATGGCCTGCGGACGATAGAAGTCGTGGCGGACGTCCTCCTCGCGCGACCAGATCACCTGCACGGGCTTGCCTTCGGTCTTGGTGGCGATAGTGACCGCCTGGCCGACGAAGTCGGATTCCAACCTTCGCCCGAAGCCGCCGCCGATGAACGGGATGTCGATACGCACCTTGTCACCGCTCACACCGGCAGCACGTGCGGCCACCAGCTGCGCCAGCGTGGCGACCTGCGTCGGCGCCCAGAGATGCACGCCATCCGCGGTCACCTGCGCCGTGCAATTGACCGGCTCCATGGTGGCGTGCGCCAGATACGGCGCGGTGTATTCGGCTTCCACGAGGGTCACGCCATCGGCCTTGTCGAACGCCTTCAGACCGTCGCCCATGGACCGATACGTGAAGCCACCCTTGTCACTGTCGAGCGCGCTGACGAGTTGCTGCCGAATGCCTGCGGAATCGAGCGTGGCATGTGGGCCGTGGTCCCACACCGGCTCAACCGCTGCGAGTGCCTGGCGCGCCTGCCAGTAGTGGTCAGCCACGACAGCCACGCCGGGCGCGCCTCCCGCAGCGCCGTCGAACGGCACCACATAGCGCACACCCGGCATGCCAAGCGCCGCTTTCGATTGAAACGTCTTGAGCTTGCCTCCAAACACCGGGCACATGACCACGGCGGCATAGAGCATGCCGGGCAGCCGGGTATCGATGGAGAAACGCGCGCTGCCATCGGTTTTCGAGGCCACATCGTTGCGCGGTGCGGGCTTGCCGATCAGCTTGTGCTGCGAAGCCAGCTTGAGCGTGACATTAGACGGCGCCGAGATTCCGCGTGCGGATTTCGCCATGCCGCCGAACGTTGCCTGCTTGCCGCCGGGGCCGATCAGTTGACCATCGTGGATGCTGACCTGCGCGACCGGCACGTTCCATTCGCGCGCCGCAGCTTCCACCAGCGCGGCACGCGCCGTGGCGGCCGCTTCGCGTACCGGCTGCCAACCATCGGCCACGCTGCTGCTGCCGCCCGTGATGATGAGGCCGATCTCGCGCGCGCCCTTGGACATCACCCAGGCCAACGCACGCGCCCAGGTCTTGTCCTCGCTGTCGGGGTGCACCGGTAGCGAGCCGATGCCCATGGCGACCACGTTGCCGTAGATGCGCTCCACCGGCGGGCTTTCGATGCTCACACGTGCCAGCGGAATATCCAGTTCTTCCGCCGCCAGCATCGACAGCGCGGTGTGAATACCCTGCCCCATCTCCACGCGCGGCATGGCAAGCACGACGTTGCCTTCGGGCGTGATCTTGATCCAGCCGTTCAGCGCGATCTCGCCGTTGTGTTCGGGAAAGACCGTGGCATCGCCCACGCGGCTGCGCGGCGGCATCACCCCCCAGCCCACCACCAGCGCCCCGCCAATACCGAGTGCGCCCAGCAAAAAGCGGCGACGTCCACGACTCCGTGGCTGGCTAGCCTTCGCGTTCATGCCTGAGCCTCCCGCAACGCCTTGGCGGCACGCTTGATGGCCAGGCGCACGCGCGGGTACGTGCCGCAACGGCAGATATTGGTCATCGCGGTGTCGATGTCGGCGTCGCTCGGGTCAGGCACGCGGCTCAGCAGGTCAGCGGCGGCCATGAGCATGCCGGATTGGCAGTAGCCGCATTGCGGCACCTGTTCGTCAATCCACGCCTGCTGCAATGCGTGCCGTTTGCCCTCGCCACCGGCAAGCCCCTCAATGGTGGTGATGCGCTTGCCGGCCACCGCCGCCACGGGCAACACGCACGACCGCACGGCCGCCCCGTCGAGATGGACGGTACACGCGCCGCATGCAGCCACGCCACAGCCGAACTTGGTACCCGTGAGGTTCAGGTGATCACGCAGCACCCACAGCAGGGGCGTGGCCGGGTCGCAGTCGACGCTGACCGGGCGGTGGTTGACGTCCAGATCCATGGGGCGGTGGTCTCCTGTGTTGTGATTTTTTGCCGGCCAAGCGTACGTTCAAACGCCTGGGGGCGGCAATAGTGGTCCACCTCGACATCGCAACGGCCCGGAACGCAAAAAGGCCCGAGCACTTGCATGCTCGGGCCTTGGATTCTTGGCGGAGAGAGGGGGATTCGAACCCCCGATAGGCTATTAACCTATACACGCTTTCCAGGCGTGCGACTTAAACCACTCATCCATCTCTCCGGAAGCCCGCGATTGTAGCACACCGTACGGGCTCGCCAAGTGTCCTTCTCTAGCAAAAGGCCCCGTCTTGCCAGCGGTGCCTTTTCCATGTCACAGCCGGCACGTCGGCCGGCAGCCGCTTTTCGATCAATGCAGCGTACCGCTGGCCTCAGCCATCTGTACGCCACCCGCTTCCATGCGCGATTGCAGCGTCTCCATGACCGTCGCGCGGATCGACTCGGCCTTCATCAGCAAGCGCAGCGCGATATCGGCACCACGGCTGGCGGCCACATGTTCGACGAAGGCGATACGTGCGCGCTCGCTCAACGTGGCAACGTGCGCTGCCTCCGACCACACCTGCCACGCGGCAGGCTGACCAGCAAACTGCTGGCGGCGGCGCAGCAGATCCGAATCAATGGCGGCAGCGATTTCGACATCCTGAATGGTGCGGTTCATGGCGGTCCCCTTCTGTCTGTGTGCGGCGCCCTGTGCCGGGCGAGTCCGGTGGGATTACTGCAACGTCCATGCCAGTTCGCTCGTGCAGATGCTCGGGTTCATTTGCCTGCACGTCGGTACGCCACAAGCTGTTTGAAACGTATGGTGGGCGGGCATTTGCGGGTACCTTCCCCACATCGGTGGGGTGTGAATTCCTCATCTGAAAAACGGGGTGCGAGGTGGGCCGTTACGCCACGCGTTACGTAACGCGCGCGGTGTTCTGCGTTCCGAACAGGAGCGCCCATCAGGCCGGCACGCGCAGGGAAACCCCAACAAAGACCCGCACAAGGAGACACCATGCAGACGCGCATTCTCGGCACGCGGCTCGGCCGCCTATCGACTTCGGTGCTGCTATGCGCCGCACTGATCCTCCCTGGCTGCGGCGGTGGCGACGGTGCTTCTGGCACCGCTACGCAAGGCGCCATCTCCACGGCTTCCAATCTCGGCCCGACATCCACGCAGCCGGCCAACTGGACGACGCTCGGCACGCGCGCCGCTGTTGCGCAGCCGGGCACGTCCATCACCAGCAATGCGGGCGCCAAATGGGCGGACTACAACCCGCCTGCGCTCTACGCAGGCGTCGCGCGGCAAGCCATGCAGACCATCACGATGCCCGATGGCACCAAGCTGGCCGCCTATGTGACATTGCCAGCCGATGCCACAGGCAACGCCGCTGCCGGCCCGTTTCCAACGGTGCTCGTGCAGACTTCTTATAACGGTGGCACCGCGCAATATGAGGCGTCGATTGGCATGGCAATCGGCGCGGCCGACCCGTACATCGTCCAGCACGGGTACGCGACGGTGGTGGTGGACGTGCGCGGCACCGGCCAGTCGCAGGGCACGTGGGATGCGTTTGGCGCAGACGAGCAAAGCGACTACGGACACGTGGTCGACTGGGTAACGCAGCAGCCGTGGAGCAACGGCGCCATCGGCCTGTATGGCGTGTCGTACCTCGGCATCACCACCGTCATCACGGCAGCGCAAAACCACCCTGCCGTCAAGGCGGCCTTCCCCATCGTGCCCATCGGCGACGGGTATCGCGACATCGTCTTCACCGGCGGGCAGACCAACCTGACCTTCATTCCCGCGTGGTTCGGGCTGGTGTCGGTACTGAGCCTGACCGACCCAACGCTGGTGACCGATCCGGCCATCGGCCTGCCGACGGTGCTGCAACACCTGATATCGGCGGTGACAACATTCCAGTTACCGACGATGTTGCAAGCGCTGCTTGGTTCCACGGCTACGGCGTACGACGGGCCGTTCTGGGCCACGCGCTCGCCACTGGAAAACGACGGCAAAATCAGGGTGCCGACCTTTGTGGTGGGTGGCCTGCATGATCTCTTCCAGCGCAGTGAGCCACTCACCTACGAGGCCATCAAAACGCAAGCGCCCGCCAAACTGTTGATCGGCCCGTGGACACACCTGCAGGCGGCGCTCGGCAGCGGGTTGCCGACCGACGGCGTGCCGCCGCTGAACCACATCGAGCTGCAGTGGTTCGATCAGTACGTCAAAGGCATGAACGTGGGCGCCGATACGTTGCCCAACGTCACGCAGTACGTGACAGGCTACGGCCACTACGCCACGGCAACAGACTGGCCGCATCCACAGGTGCAGGCGCAGGCGCTGTTCCTGCACGGCGACAAGAGCCTCTCAGCTATCGCCCCTGCCATGGCCGAACGCGACAACCAAGTCTTGCAACAGCCGCTCAGTGGCGCCTGCTCGATCAGTCTGGCGCAGTGGACGGCGGGCCTGACCGGCTTCATTCCATTGCCCTGCCAGACGGACGACACCCTGGCCGAAGCCGCTGATGTGAAATTCGAAACGCCGCCCATGCCCGCCGACACATTGATCAACGGGCCAATCGAGGCCGATGTATGGGTTTCCACGACAGCGCTGGATGCGGGGGTCTCGGTGCGTATTGATGACGTGGATCCCGCCGGCAATGTGACGCCGCTCTCCGATGGCCTGCAGACCGCATCGCTGCGCGCTGTGGATGCAAGCCGCTCTCGCACGATGAACGGGCTGACGATCCAGCCATGGCATCCGTTCACGCCCGCTTCTGTCCAGCCAGTACTCCCGGGCGTGCCCATGCTCGTGCCGGTGGAGGTATTCCCGACCAGCGCCCTCATCGCCAAGGGTCACAAGCTGCGTGTGGCGGTGGGGGCCAGCAACCTGCCGCAGGGCGTGCCGCCGCTGCCCACGCTGCTCAACAGTCTGGCCGGTGTGCTCACCATCTACAGCGACGCGGCGCACCCGTCCAAGGTTGTACTGCCCGTGGTGCCGGCCACTGCGCTGTAGCGCGCGTGTCCATGGCTTTTACAACTCGGTGGCCCGCTTCGGCGGGCCATTTTCTTTACGCACAGATGGCAACCGCAATACGGGGCATCTCAATATCTAAGCAAGACTGCTTACAGCACGTAGTTAGAGAAAATACTGAAGACTGATTTTAGATACCTTGAATACGGTATGAAATCGTTTGCGAATCGCACGTTTCATAACGCATCCCGCGATTCGAAACAACGGCACCAACCCTTGCCAGCAAAGGTTTTACAGGCAAAACAACCCCTCCCAACGCGTTAAGTAAAAATGCTAATGAATGGGTTATTCAGGATTTTCTTTTCAATGCCGATAACCCCGTGGAGACCGGAAAGAAGAGCCTGGCAAATCGGTCTTCTTGTTGTTGAACTCGCTCTCCCGCAGTACGCAGTCCCTTCCATATAACAACCGTGGCTACCCGCCGTCATCCTGGCGCCTCGGTACGTAGCCACTTCCATTCATTCTGCAAACCGGAGGACGCGGTGAACCTTTCTCAGATGACCATCAAGGCCAAGCTGACCACGGGCTTTGGCGTGCTGGCTGCCATCGTGATCATCGTGTCGGGCATGTCGTTGCGGGCCCTGTCCGAATCCACGCAGGGTTTCTCGAACTACGTGCATGGCATCAGTGCCCGCGCAGACGTCGCCAACGCGGTGCGTACGGCGGTGGACCGCCGTGCCATCGCGGCCCGCAACTTGGTGCTGGTGGTCACGCAACAAGACTTGGATCTGGAAAAAGCCGAGGTGCTTCGCGCGCACGACGACGTGAGCGCCAAGCTCAAGCAACTCAAGGAACTGATTGCCAGCGCCAAAGACGCCGGCGAGCGCGCCCACGCGCTGGTCAATGACATCGACAGCGTCGAAGCCAAATACGGCCCCGTGGCCACCAACATCGTCGGGCTGGCGTTGGCTGGCAAGCACGAAGAGGCCATCCAGAAAATGGACAACGAGTGCCGGCCGCTGCTGGCCGCACTCATCAAGGCGACCGACGCCTACGCCACGTACACGCATGAGCGCCAGGAGCAGCTCGTGCAGGCGTACGAAGCCCAATACGTCATGCAGCGCAACCTGCTGACCGGCCTGTCAATGGGCGCGGTGCTGCTGGCTGTTATTGCAGGCCTGATCATTACCCGCTCGATCACGCAGCCGATCCGCACCGCTGTGGATGTGGCCAGGACCGTGGCGCGTGGGGATCTGAGCAGCCACATCAACGTGCAAGGCAAGGACGAAACGAGCCACCTGCTCTCCGCCCTGCGCGACATGAACGGCCGCCTGACCGAGATCGTCGGCAAGGTGCGCGACAGCAGCGGCAGCGTTGCCGGTGCCGCCAAGCAGATCGCTGCGGGCAATGCCGACCTGAGCCAGCGCACGGAAGCGCAGGCGTCCTCACTGCAAGAAACGGCCGCCAGCATGGAAGAGCTGACCTCCACCGTGAAGCAGAACGCCGAGAACGCTCAGCACGCCACCTCGCTGGCCTCCACCGCGTCGGAAGTCGCGCTCAAGGGCAGCACGGTCGTCAACCAGGTGGTGTCGACCATGCAGGACATCAGCGACCGCTCCAGCAAGATTGCCGACATCACCGGCATCATCGAGGGCATCGCCTTCCAAACCAACATCCTAGCGCTCAATGCCGCAGTGGAGGCCGCACGCGCGGGCGAACAGGGCCGTGGTTTCGCGGTGGTCGCCAGCGAGGTGCGCAGCCTGGCGCAGCGTTCGTCCACGGCGGCCAAGGAGATCAAGGAGTTGATCGTCTCGTCGGTGGAGCGCATTCACGATGGCTCCACGCTGGCCGGCGAGGCAGGCGAGACGATGGCCGAAGTCACGCAAGCCGTTGCCCGTGTCACGCACATCATGGAAGAGATCGCGGCCGCATCGGTCGAGCAGAAGCGCGGCATCGAGCAGGTCAACCAGGCGATCTCGCAAATGGACGAAGTCACGCAACGCAATGCAGCGCTGGTGGAAGAAGCGGCCGCTGCTTCGCAGTCGTTGCAGGATCAGGGGCAAGAGCTGAATGCAGCGGTGTCGTTCTTCCGCATCGCCTGACGCGCCCGTTCAGACTCCATGTCGACTTGGGCCCGCGCTTGAAAGCCGCGGGCCATTTTTATGGCGACTTTTATGGCTACAGCGGATCACGGATGTAGCCGACGAGCTTGTCGACCACGGGCCGGTTCGGCTTGGTCAGCAGGCTGACCACAATGGCGGCCGCAAAGCCAGCCGGCACGCCGAACGCGCCCGAGGCAATCGGGTCAACACCAAACCACGGCTGGCCCAGCACGCCCGTCATGCGCGTGAAGAACGGATAGTTGGCAATGATGTAGTACACGCTCACCGCCAACCCGCTCACCATGCCCGCAATGGCGCCGGCGCGGTTGGTGCGCTTCCAGAACACGCCCAGCACCAGCACCGGGAAGAAGCACGACGCCGCCAGCGAGAACGCCGCCCCCACCAGAAACAGGATGTTGCCGGGCTTCAACGACGTCACGTAGGCCGCCAGCAACGCCACGCCCAGCAGCACCACCTTGGCGCTCGTGACCCGCCGCTGATGGCTGGCCGTGTTGTCGATCATGTGGAAGTACACGTCGTGGGACAGCGCATTGGCGATGGTCAGCAGCAGGCCGTCGGCGGTGGATAGCGCAGCCGCCAGCGCTCCCGCCGCTATCAAGCCC
The DNA here is from genome assembly GCA_966433195.1 of uncultured Ralstonia sp. GTDB lineage: Bacteria > Pseudomonadota > Gammaproteobacteria > Burkholderiales > Burkholderiaceae > Ralstonia. The sequence goes on along the minus strand of CBJMVH010000028.1, from coordinate 43,114 downwards.
GAAATCACATACGGCAATCCGGCAATCTCAGGTGCGGCCAGCACGACCATGTCGGGCTGCATCATCACCTCGGCCCATTGCACGATGCCGTCGCCGTTGATGTCGTGCAGCGCAAACACTGGCGGATCGACCTTGCGCCACGGCACGATCCACTGCGGCAAATCGGCGAACGGTGCACCCACCAGATGCTGCAACAAGTCGAGCTTGACCAGCGCCGCCAACGCCGGCGCCGACACATATAGCAGAGCGACGAAGAACAACGTCCAGCTCACGGAATTGCGCGTCTCCCGCACCGATGGCGTGGTGTGAAAACGCGTGAGGATGTGCGGCAGACTCGCCGTGCCCACCATCAGGCAGAACACCAGCAAGACAAAGTTCAGCCGCTCGGTGCCGCGTTCGTGTTCCGAGGTGGAGGGAAACGGCTCGGCCGAGGGAGGCGGCAATTGGCTGCGCGCGAGCGCGTCTTCACGCTGCTGATTCCACACAATCGACGCGGTTGCCGCATCGGCGGGAAAGTCCTCGCGAGCTCGCTCCAGCGCTTTGATCTCGCGCAGCGGCGCATTGCGCTCGCGGGCGAGCTTGAGTTGCGTGTTCAGCGCCTCGCGCGCTTCCACAAACGACTGTGGCAGTTGCGCAATGCGCTCCTGCAGCGCGCGGGCCTCGTTCAGGAAGTGGTCACGCACGCCGTGTTCAGCCGGGTCATGGGCGATGCGCTGTTCCTCTTTCTGAATCTGCAGCAGCAGGCGGCCGGTGGAGAGCTGCGGCACCGGATCGTGATACCGCTGCCAGCCAATCAGCCCCACCACGCCCAGGAACGACACGATCATGATGATGTACTGGGCCACCTGGGTCCACGTCACCGCGCGCATGCCGCCCAGGAACGAGCACACCAGAATGCCCGCCAACCCGAAAAACACGCCCACCGAAAACTCCACGCCGATGAAGCGCGTGACCACCAGACCCACACCCTGGATCTGCGCGACAAGGTAGACGAAGGAACACAGCGTCGCGCCCAGCACAGCGATGCCACGCACCACGGAACTGCCGCCACGCTCCCCATTGCCATAGCGCGTGGCGAGGAAGTCGGGCACCGTGTAGCCGCCAAATTTGCGCAGATACGGCGCCAGGAGAAACGCCACGAGGCAATAGCCGCCCGTCCAGCCCATCACATAGGCCAACCCCTCGTAGCCGGAAGCGAACACGATGCCAGCCAGGCCGATGAACGAGGCAGCGCTCATCCAGTCAGCCGCCGTGGCCATGCCGTTGAAGAACGCCGGCACGCGGCGCCCGGCCACGTAGTACTCGGTCAGATCGGCCGTGCGGCAGATCAGCCCGATGCACGCATAGATGGCGATGGTGACGAACAGGAACACATAGCCCAGCCACACGCCGGGCCCGCGCACGCGTTCGATCGTCCCCATCATGACGATGAAGAGCAGCAGCCCTACGGTATAGAGCCCGTAATAGAGAAACAGCCGCTTGCGAAAGCGGCTGTCTTGTTGCGGAGCGGAGGCCAAGATTGGCGGCCCGTGTTAGCGCGCGTCCTTCAGTTGATCCAGGATGGCCGGGTTCTCCAGCGTGGACGTGTCCTGCGTGATGTCCTCGCCCTTGGCCAGTGAGCGCAACAGCCGGCGCATGATCTTGCCCGAACGCGTCTTGGGCAGGTTGTCGCCAAAGCGGATGTCCTTCGGCTTAGCGATCGGGCCGATCTCCTTGCCCACCCAGTTGCGCAGCTCGGTGGCGATCTGCTTGGCCTCGTCGCCATCGGGGCGGGAGCGCTTGAGCACCACGAATGCGCAGATGGCTTCGCCGGTCATGTCATCGGGGCGGCCCACCACGGCGGCTTCCGCCACCATCGGGTTGGCCACCAGCGCCGATTCGATTTCCATCGTGCCCATGCGGTGGCCCGAGACATTCAGCACGTCATCGATGCGGCCCATGATGGTGAAGTAACCCGTGTCCTTGTCGCGGATGGAGCCATCGCCCGCCAAGTACAGCTTGCCGCCCAGCTCTTCCGGGAAGTAGCTCTTCTTGAAGCGCTCCGGGTCACCCCAGATGGTGCGGATCATAGACGGCCACGGGCGCTTGACGACGAGGATGCCGCCCTGCCCGTTCGGCACGTCTTGGCCGGTTTCATCGACGATGGCGGCCATGATGCCCGGCAGCGGCAGCGTGCACGAGCCCGGCACCAGCGGCGTGGCCCCCGGCAGCGGCGTGATCATGTGGCCGCCGGTTTCGGTCTGCCAGAACGTATCGACGATCGGGCAACGGCCGCCGCCGACGTTCGTGTGGTACCACATCCACGCTTCCGGATTGATGGGCTCACCCACGGTGCCCAGCAGACGCAGGCTGGAGAGGTCGTACTGTTTCGGGTGGATCTTCTCGTCTGCCTCGGCTGCCTTAATCAACGAGCGGATCGCCGTCGGTGCCGTGTAGAACGTGTTGACCTTGTGGCGCTGGATCATCTCCCAGAAGCGGCCGGCATTCGGGTACGTCGGCACGCCCTCGAACACCACTTGCGTGGCACCGGCAGCCAGCGGCCCGTAGGCGATGTAGCTGTGGCCCGTCACCCAGCCGATGTCCGCCGTGCACCAGAAGATGTCGTCATGCTTGAGGTCGAACGTCCACTGCATGGTCAGCAGCGCCCACAGCAGGTAACCGCCCGTGCTGTGCTGCACGCCCTTCGGCTTGCCCGTCGAACCCGAGGTGTAGAGGATGAACAGCGGGTGCTCAGCGCCCACCGGCGTGACTTCGCAGGTGTCGGGCTGACCGGCTTCGACCTCGTCCATTGCGCGGTCGCGGCCTTCGACCCAATTCACGTTGCCGTTGGTGCGGCGATAGACGATCACGTGCTTGACGGCGTCGGTGCCTTCCATGGCCAGTGCTTCATCGGCGATGGCCTTGAGCGGCAGTGCCTTGCCGCCGCGCATCTGCTCGTCTGCGGTGATGAGCGCCACAGCGCCCACGTCGACAATGCGCTCCTGCAGCGATTTGGCCGAGAACCCGCCAAACACCACCGAGTGCGTCGCACCGATGCGCGCACAGGCCTGCATGGCGACGATGCCCTCGATGGACATCGGCATGTAAATAACAACGCGGTCGCCCTTCTTGATGCCCAGGGCCTTCAGCCCGTTGGCAAAGCGGCAGACGCGTGCGTGCAGATCGCGGTAGGTGACGTTCGTGACCTTGCCGTCGTCTGTCTCGAAGATGACGGCAATCTTGTCGGCGTTGCCGTTCTCAAGGTTGCGTTCGAGGCAGTTGTACGAGGCGTTGAGTTCGCCGTCTTCAAACCACTTGTAGAACGGTGCATTGGATTCATCCAGCACCTTGGTGAAGGGCTTGTGCCATACGAGGTGCTCGTGCGCGAGGCGTGCCCAGAAGCCTTCGTAGTCTTGCTCGGCTTCGGCGCACAGGGCACGGTACGCATCCATGCCGGCGATGTTTGCCTGTTTGACAAAGGATTCGGGCGGGTTAAAAACGCGCGTTTCCTGCAGGACAGATTCAATGCCAGCCATGATGTCTCCTGATAGTGCGATGTCTGTGATCGTTTTGCGGCGAATCTAAGCGGCCGACCTGACTCCAGCCTTACGCATTCTGACGCCGCAATTCAACACGAAGGGCATTACTATAATGCGCCGCCCCTTGTTGCTGCACGCACTGCAGCGCAACATGACCGGCCCGAGAACCGCGTCCGGCGCTGCTTTCCAACCCATTCCTCCATCGTGCCCATCCACGCCCTTTTTTTGATTGCTGCCATGGCACTGGTCGGTAGCAACGTCGGTTTCGGCAAATCGATTGTTGCCGTCATGCCGGTGATGTTGTTTGCGCTGCTGCGGTTTTTGATCGCCATCATGTGCATGGCGCCGTGGTACAAGCCTGCCCGCATGCGCAAGGTGACGCGCACCGAGTGGACCAACCTCTTCCTGCAAGCGTTCTTCGGCACATTCGGTTTTACGCTGCTGATGCTCAACGGCGTCAAGCTCACGTCGGCGCTGGCGGCCGGCATCATCACCAGCACGATTCCGGCCACGGTCGCGCTGCTTTCGTGGCTGATACTGCGCGAAAAGCCATCGCGGCGAACCTTCGTGTCGGTCGTGCTGGCGGTGGCGGGCGTGGCCCTCCTCAATGCCTATCGCGGAGGGGAGTCCTCCGGAGTCGCACCCGCGGACGCGTCCCAGGCGCTGCTCGGCAATGCGCTCGTGATGGGCGCGGTGCTGTGTGAATCGATTTACGTCATCCTCTCGCGCCGCCTCACGCAAACGTTGCCCGCCATCGAGATCTGCGCCTATACGCACCTGATTGGCGGCCTGCTGATGCTGCCGCTGGGCCTGGTACCGCTGCTGACGTTCGATACGGCAAGCGTGCCGTTGCCGATCTGGGGCCTGGTGATCTGGTACGCGCTGTCGGCCAGCATCTTCTCGTTCTGGCTGTGGATGAAGGGCATCCGCCACGTGCCTGCGCACTTGGCCGGTGTGTTCACCTCCGTGCTGCCGATTGCGGCGGCCACGTACGGCGTCGTCGCGCTCGGCGAGACCCCCGGATGGCCGCATGCCGTGGCGCTGACGTGCGTGGTGGCGGGCATTCTCGTGGCGAGCTGGCCAGCACGCCCGCGCCAGCCTGTGCGTCGCGCGCGCGTCGTCGATCCGCTGGACCCGCTCGACCCATCGCTTGATCACGAATAACAACGCTTCATGAAACGCCATTTTCGCCTTCGCAATCTGCGCATCTTTGGCGCGCCGATCTATGTCCACTGGACGGTCCTGGCCGGTGCGGCCGTGCTGCTGGCGCTCTCGTTCAAAACGCCGTTCACTGCGTTAGCAACGCTGGGGGCATACCTCAGCATGATCCTGCTGCACGAGGCTGGACACGCCTACCTGGCGCGGCGGGCCGGCGCCCGCGTTGAAGCGGTCTACCTCGGCTTCTTCCACGGGCTATGTGTCTTTGAAGCGCCGCCGCGCGAGCGCGACATCTATGTGATTGCCTGGGGCGGCGCACTGGCACAGTTGGCCGTGGCGCTGCCCTTGATCCTGCTGGCCAACCTCACGCCCATCGTACGGTGGCCAGTCTTAGGTGAAGTGGTGCTTTACCTCGGCTATGTCAGCCTGCTGTGGGCCATCGTCAACCTGATTCCAGCACCCGGCTTGGATGGGGAGAACGCGTGGCGTCTGCTGCGCTGGCCGGGCAAGTTTCGCTCGGGCGCCAAACCCGGGCGGGCCCGACATCTGCGCCGCGTGAAATAGCCTGCGCTAGGCCGAAAACGTAGGCAGATCCTAAGCCGGCCCGCATCTTCATGACGCCCCAAACCGCTACAATCGCGCGGTTTTTTCGTCCACCCACCCTGCTTGCCTCATGAAGCCGTCCATCGCTCCGCTGCGCCCGATTCCGCGCCTGATCTTCTTTTCCCGCTGGCTGCAGTTGCCGCTCTATCTCGGGCTGATCGTCGCCCAGGCGGCCTATGTGTACCTGTTCGCCGTCGAGGTGTGGCACCTGGTTTCGCACCTGGGCGACATGGACGAAACCAAGATCATGCTCGCCGTGCTGGGCCTGATCGACGTGGTGATGATCTCCAACCTGCTGATCATGGTGATCATCGGCGGGTACGACATCTTCGTGTCCAAGCTGGGCATCGAGGGGCATGAGGATGAGCCTGAATGGCTCGACCACGTCAACGCCGGCGTGCTGAAGGTGAAGCTCTCGATGGCGCTGATCAGCATCTCGTCGATCCACCTGCTCAAGACGTTTATCGACGCCAGCCAGAAAGACACGCATACGATTCTGTGGCAGGTGGCGATCCACCTCGCCTTCCTGGTGTCTGCGCTGGTGATGGCCTGGGTGGACAAGATCGTTTCGCACGCCCACCCGCACGACGAGACCGCCGAGGCACATTGACGTAGCACGTTGTCGGCGCAACGATTCCGACGAACGCGCTCGGACAATCGGCACCCGACATTGGGTGTATGATCTCAGGCTGTTCTGAGCCGGCGGCGCCCGCTGCCGGCACTTAGCGCAGGTGTGCAGACCACTGCGCCTGCCGCATCCCGGTTTCTCATTCCTATACGTTGGTCCCCACCATGACCGTCATCCGTCAAGAAGACCTCATCCAGAGCGTCGCCGACGCGCTGCAGTACATCAGCTACTACCACCCGATGGACTACATCACTGCTCTGGGCCGCGCCTATGAGCAGGAGCAGAGCCCGGCCGCGAAGGACGCCATCGCGCAGATCCTGACCAACAGCCGCATGTGCGCGGAAGGCAAGCGCCCGATCTGCCAGGACACCGGCATCGTGACCGTGTTCCTGAAGGTGGGCATGAACGTGCGCTGGGACGGCGCCACGATGAGCCTGGAAGACATGGTCAACGAAGGCGTGCGCCGGGCGTACAACGACGTCGACAACAAGCTGCGCGCAAGCGTGCTGGCTGACCCGGCCGGCAAGCGCACCAACACCAAGGACAACACCCCGGCCGTGATCAACATGTCGATCGTGCCGGGCGACACGGTGGACGTGATCGTGGCCGCCAAGGGCGGCGGCTCGGAAGCCAAGTCGAAGTTCGTGATGCTGAATCCGTCGGATTCGATCGTCGACTGGGTGCTCAAGACCGTGCCGACCATGGGCGCCGGCTGGTGCCCGCCGGGCATGCTGGGCATTGGCATTGGCGGCACGGCGGAAAAGGCCATGCTGCTGGCCAAGGAAGCCCTAATGGAGCCGATCGACATTCAAGACCTGATCGCCCGCGGCCCGAGCAACCGCGCAGAAGAACTGCGTATCGAGCTGTACGAGAAGGTCAACGCGCTGGGCATTGGCGCGCAGGGCCTGGGTGGTCTGGCGACCGTGCTCGACGTGAAGATCAAGGACTACCCCACGCACGCGGCCAACCTGCCTGTGGCGATGATCCCGAACTGCGCAGCCACGCGCCACGCGCACTTCACGCTGGACGGCAGCGGCGTTGCCAAGCTGGAAGCGCCGGACCTGTCGCAATGGCCGAAGGTCGAGTGGGCACCGAACACGGAAACGTCCAAGCGCGTCGATCTGAACGCGCTCACGCCGGAAGAAGTCGCCTCGTGGAAGCCGGGCCAGACGCTGCTGCTCAACGGCAAGATGCTGACCGGTCGTGATGCCGCGCACAAGCGCATCGCCGACATGCTGGCCAAGGGCGAAAAGCTGCCGCTCGACTTCACCAACCGCGTGATCTACTACGTTGGCCCGGTCGACCCGGTGCGCGATGAGGTTGTCGGCCCGGCAGGTCCGACCACGGCCACGCGCATGGACAAGTTCACCGAGATGATGCTGGCGCAAACCGGGCTGATCGCCATGGTGGGCAAGGCTGAGCGCGGCCCGGCCGCCATCGAGGCCATCCAGAAGCACAAGTCGGCCTACCTGATGGCCGTGGGCGGTGCGGCGTACCTCGTGTCGAAGGCCATTCGCGGTGCCAAGGTGCTGGCATTCGAAGACCTGGGCATGGAAGCCATCTACGAGTTCGACGTCAAGGACATGCCGGTTACCGTGGCCGTGGACAGCTCGGGCACGTCGGTGCACAAGACCGGCCCGGCGGAATGGCAAGCGAAGATCGGCAAGATTCCGGTCGCTGCAGCCTAATCACTGTCGCCCTATCGTGACGACACGCGCGCAGGCACCGGTCGGGGTTTTTGACTCCGGCCTCGGAGGCCTCTCCGTCCTGCGCGCGATTCGCGCCGAACTGCCGGCCGAATCGCTCCTCTACCTGGCGGATTCCCGCCATGCCCCGTACGGGGAAAAATCTCCCGATTTCATTGCCGCGCGCACGCTGCGTGTGTGCGAGTGGCTGGTCGACCAGGGCTGCAAGGCCTTGGTGATCGCGTGCAATACCGCCACGGCGCAGGCCGTGCATGTGCTGCGCGAGAAACTGGCTGTACCCGTGATTGGCGTTGAGCCGGGCCTGAAGCCGGCAGTCGCCATCTCGGAGAGCCGTGTGGTGGGTGTGCTGGCTACCGAGAGCACGCTGCGCAGCGAGAAATTCGCGCGGCTGCTGGCGGCAGTCTCTGGCGACTGCACTGTGCTGAGCCAACCGGGCTACGGCCTCGTCCCGTTGATCGAGCGCGGCGAGACCCACTCCCCTGCCGTGTTGGAGCTGCTACGGGCCTATCTGCAGCCCATGCTGGATGCTGGCGCCGACACGCTGGTCCACGGCTGCACGCACTACCCGTTTCTGGAAGACGCCATCCGCGAGATCGCGGGCGATCGGCTGACGCTGATCGACACCGGCCACGCCGTTGCGCGCCATCTGGGCCGCACGCTGGCCGCCGCGCAATTGCAGGCGACGGGCAACGCTGCGTCACCTCGCTTCATGAGCACCGGCGATGTGCTCCCGCTGCAGGCCATGGTGGCTGCGCTGCTGGGCGAGGCGCCGATGGCGCTGCACGTCGATATTGGCGACGCGCCGCTCACTCCTGCAGCGACCTCGCTCGCTTCGCAAGCTGAATAAAAAAAACGCCACCTGGGTCGGTGGCGTTTTTACTTTGGCCCTCAGCCGAGGTTCGGCTGCGCAGCCACTTCGACCTCGCTCTCTTCTTCGGCCGGCTCGTACTTCGCCACCACAGCCGTGGCCAGGCTGTTGCCGATCACGTTGGTGGCCGTACGGCCCATATCGAAGAACTGGTCGATACCGATGATCAGCAGCAAGCCAGCCTCAGGCAGGTGGAACATCGGCAGCGTGGCCGCCACCACCACCAGCGAGGCACGCGCCACGCCGGCCATGCCCTTGCTCGTGAGCATCAGCACCAGCAGCAGCGTGACCTGTTGCGTGAAGCTCATCTGGATGTTGTACGCCTGCGCGATGAACAGCACCGCAAACGCCTGGTACATCATCGAGCCGTCGAGGTTGAACGAATAGCCCAGCGGCAGGACGAAGCTGGCCACGCGCTTGGGCACGCCAAACTTTTCCAGCGCTTCCATCGTCTTGGGGTAAGCCGACTCGCTGCTTGCCGTCGCAAAGGCCAGCATGGTCGGCTCACGGATCAAGCCCAGCAGGCGGCCCAGCGAGCGGCCCAGCAGCACGTAGCCAACGAAGAACAGGATCGCCCACAGCAGCGCGAGTCCCAGATAGAACTCGCCGATGAGTTTGCCGTACGTCCACAGCACGCCCACGCCTTCCACCGTGATAGCCGCGGCCATGGCGGCAAACACGCCCAGCGGTGCAAAGCGCATCACGTAGTCGGTAATGCGGAACATCAGCTTGGTGAGCTCTTCCAAGCCGCGGCCGATCACGCTTTCCATCGGGTTCTTCATCGTCGACAGCGCGGCGCCGAAGAACAGCGAGAACACCAGGATCTGCAGGATCTCGTTGGTGGCCATGGCCTCCACGATGCTGCGCGGGAACACGTGCGTGATGAAGGCCTTGAGCGTGAAGTCGCCCGTCTTCAGGCCCGACGTGGCGGTAGCGTCCGGCAGCGGCAGGTTCATGTGCATGCCGGGCTGGAAGAAGTTGACCAGCAGCATGCCCAGCGCCAGTGAGGTGGCCGATGCGCATACAAACCAGATCATGGCGCGCAGCCCCACGCGGCCGACCGCGTTGCCGCCGCTCATGCTTGCAAGGCCTGTCACCAGAGTGGAGAACACCAGCGGCGCGATGATCATCTTGATCATGCGCAGGAAGATGTCCGTGATGATGCTGAAGTACGACGCGATGTCCTTGGCCGCCGCAGCGTCCTTGGCATATTCGTGGCAGCCCCAGCCGACGGCAATGCCCAGCACCATGGCAATGCCGATATGGGAGGTCAGACGTTTGGTGTTCAAGACTTTCTCCAAGGAATACCCGTGGCCGGGAGGCGGCACAGGCAGGCGCGGATCTTATGGGGACCAAGGCGGCCCAATTTCGTCACGCTTTGTAAAAAGCGACGATATTAGACAAGCGGATGGCCTTCGTTATGTCGATGTTGCATAGCACCATGCAAATTCTGCATACATTGACACACGGCTCTCGGCCGCGTGCTGCAACGCCGCACGGGCATTGGAAAAGCACAGAATTGACGGGATTATTGAGGCGTGTGCAATGCCCGCTGCGGAGCACCTGCCAAGCGCTTTTATCGCCACACCAAGGCGGCGCGCAAGCCACTGCTACCATCGTGGTTTGGCAAATCACTGGATGCGGCGATGAAGATGTCCCCCTTCGCTTTCGGCACGACCGACTGGTCGACCGTTGAACCCACCGAACACCGGGGAGAAACCGGCCTCGCGATCTGGCGCACGCGCTACTTTGGCGATGAGCCGAACCGCATCCGCGTGCGCATGGTGGAGTACACCGCCGGGTACCTGGCCGACCATTGGTGCAAGAAGGGGCACATCCTGTTCTGCCTGGAAGGCGAACTGCAGACCACGCTGGAAGACGGCCGCACGTTCACGCTCGCGCCCGGCATGAGCTATCAGGTCGGCGACGATGCCGAGGCGCACCAGTCATACACGAAGGGCGGCGCCAAGCTGTTTATCGTCGATTGATCAGCGCGGCGGGGTAAATCCGATCGACCGCCGCTCCCGCAGCTCCGGCTTGATGGAATGCTCCTGCCGCAGTTGCGCGAGAAACGCTTCCGGGTCGAGCGCCTCGCCCAGCAGCACGGACTGCTGCTTCACCACCGCAAAATCACCCGGTGTGAGCATGTCGAGCGAGGCCAGGATTTCGCGCCACACCGGCTTGAGCGCGTCAGCGTTCCCGCCCAGCGCCTCGGCAATGAACATCTGCTCGCGCTGGTGCCGCATCAGCGGCTTGAAGCGGATCTTGAACGCAAAGCGCCGCAGCGCGGCCTCGTCAATGCGGTCAAACAGGTTCGTGGTGCACACGAAGATGCCGTCAAAGCGTTCCATGCCCTGCAGCATCTCGTTGACTTCCGATACCTCATAGTTGCGCACGGCAGCCTGGCGGCTCTGCATGAAGCTGTCAGCTTCGTCGAGTAGCAACAGCGCCCGCTCCTCTTCCGCGCGCGAGAACATCGCGGCAATCTGCTGCTCGGTTTCGCCAACGTACTTGCTCATCAGGTCAGACGCGCGCTTGATCATCAGCGGCACGTCGAGCTGGCTGGCAATGTGTTCGGCCAGCACCGTCTTGCCCGTGCCGGGCGGGCCGTAGAAGCACAGCGTGCCGCGCTTGCGGGCACGCAACGCATCGATGATGCGGTCGACCGAGAACCGCGTCTCCACGTTCAGATAATCGAGCTTGTATTCCGTGACCACGCGATGCGCCTGCACGTCCGGGCGTAAGCCCATGGCTTGGTCTGCATGGTCAAGCTGGCGCACGATGAGCGATTCGGCGGACTCATCCATCGCCGGCTGCGTCAAGCGCGCAAAACGCGCTGCGGAGTCGATCTGCGCGGGCGTGAGCGTCTTGCGCGCCGCGAGCTTGGCCATGAAGGCATCCGACACATCCAGCCCTTCCAGGTGCTTGCGGATGATGCTCTCGCGCACCGTCGGCGGCGGCACCTTCAACTCCAGATGGAACTGGAAGCGGCGCAGATACGCCGGGTCAATCTGGCGGATGGAGTTCGACACCCAGATCACCGGCACCGGATTCTGCTCCAGCGTCTGGTTGACCCAGGCCTTGCCGTTGACGGAGCCACGTGGCTCTTCGTGGCCAAACAGGCTCATCAACTCGCGCGTCGGGCCGGGGAACACGTCTTCCACTTCATCGAACAACAGCACCGCGCCGGGACGCCCGCGCAAAAAAGCCTGCGATACCTGCAGCGACCGATAGCGGTCTTTGCCGGTGAGGCTGTTGCCGTCCTTGTCGAGGCAGTCCACTTCATACAGTTCGCAGCCGGCATCGCGCGCCAGCACGCGGGCGAGCTCCGTCTTGCCCGTGCCGGGGGCACCGTAGAGCAGGATGTTCACGCCCATTGCACGCGTCTGCGAGGCATTCTCCAGCAGCGCGGTCAGATAGCGCGCATCGGTTTCGACGTGCGGATAGTCGGATTGCGACAGTGTGGTCGGCGGCGCGGGGCGCGTAAAGACAGCCATCATGTCGGCTTCGCTGGGGTAATCGCCCAGCAGCACGTGCAGGAGGCGGTCGGAGATGCGCATCAGATCGCCCAGATCGGTGACGCTGTTCTCGGGCAATGGCGGCTCGATCAACCCCAGCGTTTCCAACCGCGACCCCGGCCGCAAAGAGGCGGCCACCTCGGCGGTACTCGCCCCGGCCAGACCCGCCAACAACTGAAACGCTTCCTGGCTGTGCGCGACCTTGCAGTCGACCATCACCGCGCGCAGGTCGCGCTTGTACTTCACCAAGGAGGCGAACAACAGCAGTGCGCGCTCATGCGACGGCAGGCCCAATACGCGCGCCAGCATGTCGATATTGCCCACCAGCAGCACGCGCTCGTTGGAGAGCCGTTCGCCCAGCGCATCGCACGAGGCACCGAACACGGTGAACATGTCCTTGGCATGATGTTTGACGTACTCGTCGAGGTAATAGAACAGCGAGCTTTCATCGAAGGCACTGCTCCACTGGCCGTGGCGGTCCATAAAGGTAGGCAGGTCGAGCTTGCCGACGGCGCGCCAGCCCGGCATGTCGGCGCAGCGAGCAGCCAGAAAGCGCTGCAAGCGCTGGATGACCGTCACGGGCCAGATCAGCTCCGGCGCGCAGACGGTAAGGATGTCGTTGATGTTCGTGCGCAGATTGAACCGCAGGCCCATCGCGCAGACCGTACGCAGCGCAAACTGCGCGCACATGGAATCCAACGATGACAGCTGCGACTGCGGCTGCCTGCCGCCGGTGGGGACGAACGTGCCGTCGTGATCCCCATCGGCGTCGTCCAGGCTGAGGTTGGCTTCGTCCATGGTCGCCCCCTGTTCCCACTTCCCCGTTCACGGTTGGCCGGCCGGTCACCGTGTTTGAATGAGTTTCATCCTAGCGCGTTTGCGCACACAGCGTACCCGGGTTGATCCCCGTGTTTTGCAAATTGCGGGCCTGCACAGGCCGTGCGCGCAAGCCGCCTGGGCAACCGGTTCTCTGCTATCGGCCATCTGGACGGCGCCCGCACCCCACGAACGATAGGGAAACTTACAAATGGGAATCATTATCATTTATACTTTCCCCCTATCGGCACAATAGACTGTGCCCAGTGAAGCCTGACTTATCGCAACACGGTTGCATATTGCAGGCCTACAATACCGGTCATGCTGGCGGCGACCCCGCTGGCTCCAACGCTAGGCGCCATGGAACTGCTCCTCAGTCTGCTCATCAGCATCGGGGTGTCATTGATCGTCTTTGGCAAGCGCTGAAGCCTCCGTCCTGCCGCATGCCTGGCTGCGTCGCCAACTTTTTCCGCTTTCGATTCCCGGTCGTTGATGATTCACCCTCGTACTCTCAAGATCCTGGTGGTCGTGCTGCTGTTGCACGCGGGCGTGCTGATGCTGATCCAGCTGGGCCTGATCCAGTCGCCAATGAGCAAGGAAGAACCGCCTGAACTGCAGGTGAACCTCATTCCCGCGGCGCAGCCCGAGCCCATCAAACAGCCCGAGCCGCCCAAGCCGACGCCCGTCAAGCAGGAAGCGCCCAAGCAGGTCAACATCGTGAAAGCGGTGCCGCAACCCAAGCCGGCCCCGATGCCGACGCCAAGCCTGCCACCGTCGGACAATGCGCCTGTGGTGCCGGCCGCCCCGCCCACACCTCCGACACCACCGGCGGAACCCGCACCCGCCCCTGCTCCCGTACCCGCCGGTCCCGTCCCCGTTGGCATCAATGTCCAATGCGATTACCAGCCGAAGCCGGAATACCCTTCCATGTCGCAAAAAATGGGCGAAGAAGGGCGTACCGTTGTGACGGTCTCGATTGACACCGAGGGCCAGATCAGCAACGTGACGGTGAAATCATCGTCCGGCTCGTCCCGACTGGACAAAGCGGCTGTGGCGGCAGCCCGTGCGATCAAGTGTCGCCCGCTCAAACAGAATGGTCGTGCGATGACAGCGGTCGCTGACAAGCCGTACGACTTCAAAATCGAATAACCAACCCGACCCGTCTCTCGTCATCAGGAATCCATCATGCAGGAACTCGGTCTTTCCCACCTCTGGACACAAGGCGACATCGTCACGCGCGCCACGGCGATTCTGCTGCTGATCATGTCGCTGGCCTCGTGGATCGTCATCCTCACCAAGGCCTGGGACATCGTGCGCTTGAAAGGCATGGCGCAAGGCGCCGAAAAGCGCTTCTGGCACTCGGATGATTTCGACCACGCCATGCAAACGCTCGGCAACCCGAAGGACAACCCCTTCTACACGCTCGCCCAAACCGGCCGCGAAGCCGCGCAACACCATCGCGCCAGCCAGCCGCAACTGCACGACGTGATGGACATTTCCGACTGGCTCACCCGTTCGCTCAAGAGCGCGATCGATGAATCCGTTGGTCAGATGCAATCGGGCCTCGCGGTGCTGGCATCCGTGGGTTCGACGGCGCCGTTCGTCGGCCTGTTCGGCACGGTGTGGGGCATCTATCACGCGCTGCTGGGCATCGGCGCCGTGGGCGTGCCGACCATCGACAAGGTGGCCGGCCCCGTGGGCGAATCGCTCATCATGACGGCCTTCGGCCTGGCGGTGGCCATTCCGGCGGTGCTGGGTTACAACGCGCTCACGCGTGGCAACAAGGCCATCATCGCCAAGCTCAACCGCTTTGCGCATGATCTGCACGCCTACTTCGTGACCGGCGCGCGCCTGCGCCCGGGTGCCGCGCGCGATGAAGCCGGCGTGCGCCTGGCGGCCGTCAAGCCGCAATAAGGAGCGGCCATGGCCTTCGGTTCTTTCGACAACGACGACGAGGTGATGAGCGAGATCAACATGACGCCGCTGGTGGACGTCATGCTGGTGCTGCTGATCATCTTCATCATCACCATTCCGGTGATCAACCACGCGGTAAAGATTGACCTGCCGCGCGCCTCCAACAAACCCGACGACGCCAAGCCGCAAAGCGTGAACGTGGAGATCGACGCGCAAGGCCAGGTGTTCTGGAACAACCAGCCGGTCGATGAAGCCACGCTGCAGGCGGATATTGAGAAAGCCGCGCAGCAGCAGCCGCAGCCGGAAATGCACCTGCGTGCCGACCGTAGCGTGCGCTACGAGCGCGTCGCACAGGTGATGGCCGCCATCCAGCGTGGTGGCCTGGCGCGCATCGGGTTCGTCACGGAACCGCAGCGCAACTGACACCGCCGTGCTCCGCACCACAACCCCCGTCTCGTTACGGGGGTTTGTCATTTCTGGCACCCCGCATTTGCAATGGGGATGCGCTGCTTGTACTTTGTGACCATCTCCCGACTCTTGCGACAGGATCGTCCAACGCGCACATGCCTCATTCCCCTTCCGAATCCAACACCGCTTCACGACGCACGACCCTCGTTCCCCAAGTTGTCGTGCCGGCGCTGAGCGCCCTCGTTTTACTGCTCGTGCTGTGCACCGTCCGCCCGGAACTGGCGGGCAAGGTCTTCGGCATCGCCCAGCACTGGGTGACCGGGCATTTCGACTGGTTCTACATGCTGGCCGTCACGGGCTTCCTGGGCTTCCTCGTCATCGTGGCGGCCAGCCGCTTTGGCGACATCCGCCTGGGGCCCGACGAGGCCGAACCCGAGTTCAGCTTCGTCTCATGGACAGCCATGCTGTTCGCCGCCGGCATGGGCATCGGCCTGATGTACTTCGGCGTGGGCGAGCCAATGCAGCACTACCTGCAACCGCCGACCACCACACCGCAAACGGCACTGGCCGCGCGCGAGGCCATGCTGACCACGTTCTTCCACTGGGGCCTGCATGCGTGGGCCATCTACGGCGTGATGGGCCTGGCGCTGGCGTATTTCGCGTTCCGCTACAACCTGCCGTTGACCATGCGCTCGGGCCTGTATCCGCTGCTGCGTGAGCGCATCAATGGTGCGCTCGGTCATGGCGTGGACGCCTTCGCGCTGATCGGCACCATCGCCGGTATTGCGACAACGCTCGGCTACGGCGTGCTGCAGCTCGGCGCGGGCTTGCACCAAGTGGGCGGCTGGCAAACCGACTCGGATACCTTCCGCGTAGCGCTGATCTGCGCGGTGGTGGTGCTCGCCGGCGTGTCTGCGGCATCGGGGCTCGGCAATGGCGTGCGGCGGCTCTCCGAGCTCAACCTCACCCTGGCGTTCTTGCTGCTCGCCTTCGTCATCATCGCGGGCCCCACGGTGTTCGTGCTGCAAGCCTTCAGCGAGAACGTCGGCAACTACATCGCCAACCTTGTCAGCCTGTCGTTCCGCACATTCGCTTATACCCCAGCCAACTCGGCTGACTGGTTTGGCGGGTGGACGATTCAGTACTGGGCGTGGTGGGTGTCGTGGTCGCCGTTCGTGGGGATGTTCATTGCGCGCATTTCGCGCGGGCGCACGGTTCGGCAATTCGTAATCGGCGTGCTGATCGTGCCAACCGTGTTCAACCTGTTGTGGATGACGGCCTTCGGCAACAGCGCCATCTGGCTCGACGCACACCAAGCCGCCGGCGGCCTCGCGCAGACCGCCACCAATGTCGACGCCCTGCTGTTCCGCTTCTTCGATTTCTTCCCCGGCACCACGGCGCTGTCGTGGCTGGCGATCGTGCTGATTGCAGTGTTCTTTGTCACCTCGGCCGACTCGGGCGCATTCGTGATCGACACGATTGCCTCGCGCGGCGCCGTGCACTCCCCGGTGTGGCAGCGGTTGTTCTGGGCAGCGGTGCTCGGCGCCACGGCGGCCATTCTGATGCTGGCGGGGGGCCTGAAGGCACTGCAAGCGATGACGCTGGTGGCCGCCCTGCCGGTGGCCATCATCATGGTGCTGCTGTGCTATGGGCTGTGGCGCGGCATGTCAGCCGACCGCGCGCATTACTCGCGTGAACTGGCCCCAGCCACCTCGTTCTGGAGCGGCACGCGCTGGCGTCAGCGCCTCGCGCAGATGGTGAACCCATCCACCCAGGCCGATGTGCGTGCCTTCCTCGCCAAGCAAGTGCGGCCGGCCATGAACGACGTGGTCAAAGAACTCAGCCGACGCGGCATCGAAGCGCATGTGCTCGACACCGACGACAGCGTGCGCCTGGTCATTCCTGACCCGTCGGATCGGGAT
The DNA here is from genome assembly GCA_966433195.1 of uncultured Ralstonia sp. GTDB lineage: Bacteria > Pseudomonadota > Gammaproteobacteria > Burkholderiales > Burkholderiaceae > Ralstonia. The sequence goes on along the minus strand of CBJMVH010000028.1, from coordinate 26,055 downwards.
TTCGTCTACGGCGTACGCAGCACGAGCAAGCCGCTGCCGGTCGCCACACCGAGCCAGGCCGCCGAGCCGGAAGCCGCGCAGGTCTACGAGCCCGTCACCTTCTTTGAAGACGGCCGCGAGGGCTACGACATCGAGTACCTGCGCGGCGAAGAGATCATTGCCGACATCCTCCGCCACTACGAGCGCTATCGCGCCCAACGCGCCGACGAGCGCACCAGCCTGCTGCGCGAAGCGCCAGGCCACACCTGACACCCACCGGGCCACGCGCCCGGTTTTTTTTGCCGGCTGGCAGTGATCAGCACATCCTCAGTCACGACTTGAAATGATAACGATTCTCATTTATTCTGAACCCCATTCGTTGAAGACCCTTGTCAGCCCTCGCTTTAACGCCCATCAGGCCCACCATGAATACTGCCGAACACCCCGACGCAGGACGCACCGTCACCCGCCGCCGCCAGATCATCGTGGCCCGCAAACGGCCAGTGCTCGCAGAAGCGGCGCAGGCACAGACAGCGCAATCCGCTGAGCCCGCTGCCATGACCATCGGTGACACCCGGGTCATGACTTCCGAACAACTCTTTGCTGGCCAGAACGCCGTAGCCATCCATCACAACGGCGCGGTGTACACCCTGCGCGTGACCCGCTTTGGCAAGCTCATCCTGACCAAGTAAGCAGCGCCGCGTACCGACTTTTGTGGGGACGTCTCTCAGGAGACATTCGGCCGTAGCCAGCCTGTCGACATTCACGTGGGCAGAGACAAGACCCCTCTGCCAGACAATCGCCAGCCAAGCCGCTCTTTTGCCTCCACGTGCGCCCAAAGCAAAAGGGCGCGACCCGCGCCGCGCCCATCCTTGCAACTAGCCCGATCTGCCTGCACTGGCAGATCGCGATTCATACATCAGCACATCACGCCTATCGAGGCGATGCCCGCCTTGGCGATCTGCACGTCTTCCGCCGATTTCACCCCCGACACACCCACTGCGCCGGCACACACCCCTTCCACAAGAATCGGCACGCCGCCTTCAAGCATGCCCTGCAGATGCGGCGCCGACAGGAACGAAGTGCGGCCATTGTTGATGATGTCTTCGTAGACCTTCGATTCACGCCGGCCCAGCGCGGCCGTCTTGGCCTTCTCCGGCGCGATGTACGACGAAATGACCGCGCAGCCGTCCATGCGGCGCAGGCCCATGAGGTGACCGCCATCGTCCACCACGGCGATCGTCACAGCCCATTGATGCGCGCGCGCTTCCTTCTCGGCGGCATCCAGGATCTTGGTGACATCGTCCTGGCACAGGCAGGGCTTGGTTTTCATGACGTTCTCCTTTGTCGTGGTGATGCGAATGCGCGAGTGCCGCGCGAAGCGAAAGTATGCCACCGGCATGTGTCGCCGCCGTAGCGCAATCCCGGCCTTCCAACGCAACTGAGCCGATACATTCCTGCGTCTTCAGTATCGTCGTGCGCGCGCCGCTTTCCAGCCTTTCTTGTTGCGCACGTTAACACGCGACACATCGGCTGAAGATGCGCAAAGAAAAAGCCCGGGCATCGCCCGGGCTTGATGTTGCAATGCGGCGGCCGGTCAGGCGCCGTCGCTATACGGATCGCGGCGATCAACACGGGCGCCGTCCGTATACGCGTCGCGGCTGCCCACCTTGGCACCGTCGGTGTACGGGTCGCTACGACTTACCTTCGCGCCGTCGGTATAGGGATCAGCGCGGCTAACCTTGTGCGTGCTCTGGTACGGGTCGACCGAACCCGCGTGCGCGACCGCCGCACCGAGCGCCAACGCCAGGCCGCCCACTGCAGCGGCCAGGGTGCGTTTTGCAAAGCGTTGCGTGATGACTTGCATGAGGACTCCTTCGATCATGGCACTGCGAACATGACGGGCACCGGCACGGGGCCGGCACCCGTGTCCACATCGTTTTCATGCGGACGTCATATCGACCGGGCAAGCCCGCCGACGTTGCGACCCCGCGCTGGTTTGTCGCGGAAAACACGGCGGCTGGCCCGTCGCCCTCTTCCACGCAGATGCCGTGCCTAGCCAAGAAGACGCAGGCAAAGAAAAAGGCTCCCGAAGGAGCCTTGCTTGGAGTCGCCACCGCTTAACGCCAGTGGCCCCAGCGGCGACCGTCGTACCAGCGGTAACGGGGCCCCCAACGGTACCAACCGGCACCCACCACCACAGGCGGCGGCCCGTAGTACACCGGGGCCGGCGCGTAATACGCGGGCGGGGGCGGCGGGTAGTACGCCGGGGGCGGAGGCGGATAGTACGCCGGAGGCGGCGGGTAATACACCGGGGCCGGCGCCACATACACTGGTGCCGCTGGCACACCGAAACCAATGCCGACGCTCACGTGCGCCGACGCCACTTGCGGCACGGCCAGCACTGCCAGTGCGGCTGCACCTGCCATCAACAGCCCATTGCGTCGAATCATGTTCATCACCTGCCACTTGAAGGCCCGGCAAGAGAGTGCGCCAGCGCCGAATTACGGTATCTGTATTGTATTCAGCGGCACTGACACAGGTGATACTGCACTCGCGACTTGGTAACAGAACGTAACGCCCCATGCCGGGTGGAACTAGACTTGCGTTACGTCACCCCAGCGCAGTGCTGCAATCCAACTCGCCGGCGGCGATCATCGTTTCTGCATAGGCGCGCGCTGCCTCAAGCGCCATGGCGGCGCTTGCATACGTGTTGACGGATTCACGCACCGTGGTGCGCGGCAGGAGCGTCAGGCCGTCGCTGACCCGCGTAATCGTCACTTCCGCGCGCCAGGCGTTGGGCGAGAGTTCGTAGGCCGACACTTCGATCTTGCAGTCATCTCGGAAAGTCATGCGTCCTCCGCTTCGTACTGAGGCGCCAAGACCACACGCGTCAATGAACGAACAGCCAGATCAGCAGCAACACGAACGCGGGGACACCCAATAGCCACGCAATCAGATAGGGCATGGTCGCCTCCTACAGGTGGGTGGGCCATGTAGAAAGCGTACAAAGACGCGCATGGAACTCGTATCCATGCACGTACGCATCGTCCTGTAGGAAGGGACCGAAATCGCTGTCGGCCCGCTACCGACGGGGCTACCCCGTGCGGGGGAGGATCAACGTGCGGATTCGGCCTTGGCCGCCACGTCACTTGCCTCGGAAACAGCCTCTTCCGCCGCTTCCGCAGTGGCGACTTCCAAGCCCACCGTAGCCTTCAGAAACTTCACCGCCATCTCGGCCCCCGGGGGCGCGGCGTCGGCCAGGTTCTCGGCGACAAAGCCCCACTGACGGCGGACCTCGTCGCCATGGCGTTGCAGCGCGCGGGTGATGCTGTTCTGCGTCTGCACGCCGATCTCCACAAAATTGCGCGTGTAGCCGGAGACACGCTCGCCGGCGGGCTGCAGATAACGCGCTTGGGCGGTCCACCACTGACTGGGGTCCTGTGCGCTCACGGCGTCTTGCAGGCACTGCTCCGTCTCGCCAAAACCGGCCTTGAATGCCTGGAGGTTGAGCCCGATCAGGCGATTCATGCCGTCGACGGTTTCTTCTGTCACGGCCAGCCACGCTTCGAGCTGCGATCGGTGCAGGATGCCGAGTTGCTCCAGAGTCATCATGTCGGGTTCTCCCTCTTGAGGTCGGTGATTGCGTCCGGCATGTGCCGGCGTTTCAGTGTAGCCCTGGGCGCAGCCGATTTCTTTGACATCACCCATTTGTCCTACAGGTCTTTCGGAAGGGTTCACCTAGGCACGCCATTGGTGCGCAATACATTGAAACGCATGTGTTTCACCACCATGGAGCCACGATGAAACGACTCACTGCCACCCTCCTCGCCACCGCTGTACTTGCCGCCGTGCCGCCGTCGTTCGCCCAGGTTGCAGGCCACGCCGCATTGGGCGTGTCCGTGACGGAACTCGACGCAATCATCAAGGGTGTGAGCGTGAAGAAACAGGTGCTCGGCAAGCCCGTCTACAACGAAGCGAATCAGAAAGTCGGTAACGTGCAGGATCTCATCGTGACGCCGGAAAACGCGGTGTCATTTGCCATTGTCGGCGCGGGTGGATTCGTGGGCGTGGGCCGGCACGACGTCGCCATCCCCGTGAATCAATTCACCTATGACCAAGGCAAGATCACGCTGCCCGGCGCCACCAAGGATGCCATCAAGGCGCTGCCCGAATTCCGCTACGAGCGCCAGGAAAAACCCGCCAAGACGTGATCGGCAAGCACGGAACTTTGCCGCGCAAAGCCGGTTCGCAAGTGTGGGAATCGGCTGACAGATTTTTCAGGCAGCGGGCTCTGCACATGCCCATGCACGCGACCTTCAATAGAGGTACATAGACGACACAAGGAGTGTTTATGCGTGCCTTCGTATCCTTGATTCTGGCGGCCGCATTGGCATCCGTCAGCGGATGCGCGGCCATGACGCCCAAGCAGCGTAATACCGCACTCGGGGCGGCCGCAGGTGGTGTCGCCGGGGCGGCCATCTGGGGCGGTCCGGGCGCCACGCTGGGTGGTGCTGCACTGGGTGGCGTGATCGGTAACGCCGCCACCAAGTAACAGTAACGCGCCGCAAACGCAGCGAAGGGTTGCTGCAAGGCAGGGCCAGGCAGAGTTGCCTGGCCCTTTTTGTTGTCTGAGCGCAGCCGCCGCATATGCATATTCCCCTCATACGCTTATGCCGATGCCGGCGCATAATCGGCGTTTTGCAACGGAGGCACTGTGCGATACGAGCAAGAGGGCTTTGGCGTGAGCAGCACACCGATCCTGAGCGTCGAAGGGCTACGCAAACGTTATGGCGACCAGACTGTCGTCGATAACCTCAGCTTCAACGTGCGGCGCGGCCAATGCTTCGGGCTGTTAGGCCCCAATGGCGCGGGCAAGACGACCACGCTACGCATGCTGCTCGGCATGACCATGCCCGATGCCGGCGCCGTGCAACTCTGCGGCGATGCCGTTCCGGAATTTGCACACCGTGCGCGCATGCGCGTGGGTGTGGTGCCGCAGTTTGACAACCTTGATCCGGATTTTTCCGTCTCGGAAAATCTGCGTATCTTTGGCCGCTACTTTGGCCTGTCCGCCGCCGCCATCCGCGAGCGCATCCCCGGCCTGCTGGAATTTGCGCGGCTCGAACAGAAAGCCGACGCGCCGGTGCGCGCGCTCTCCGGCGGTATGAAGCGCCGGCTGACCGTGGCCCGCGCGCTCATCAACGATCCGGACATCCTCGTCATGGACGAGCCCACCACGGGGCTGGATCCGCAGGCGCGCCATCTGATCTGGGAGCGCCTGCGCTCGCTGCTCGCTGCCGGCAAGACCATCCTGCTAACCACGCATTTCATGGAAGAAGCCGAGCGCCTGTGCGACGAGCTTTGCGTGATCGACAACGGCCGCAAGATCGCGCAAGGCAAGCCGCACGAACTCATCGCGCGTGAGATCGGCTGCGATGTGGTCGAGGTCTACGGCGACGATCTCAACGCGCTGCGCACGCTGCTGAGCCCCCTGGCCGAACGCGTGGAAACCAGCGGCGAAACCCTCTTCTGCTACGCGCGCGATCCGCAGCCGCTGGTCGCCGCCCTGCGCACACAAACCGAAACACACACCATGCCCGGCCTGCGCTATCTGCATCGCCCGGCCAATCTCGAAGACGTGTTCCTCCGCCTGACCGGCCGTGAGATGCGGGACTGAGGCACGACTGAGGCACTCCGACTATGTCCAGAGAAATCACCCTCGCCACTCCGAAGCAACGCACCTATCCCCAACCGCTGCTGCCGCTCAACTTCACCAACTGGCAGACCGTCTGGCTGCGCAACTTCATGGTGTGGCGCAAGTTGGCTATTCCATCGATGGCGGGCAACCTGGCAGACCCGATGATCTACCTGTTCGGCCTCGGGCTCGGCCTGGGCCTGCTGGTGGGGCATGTCGATGGCGTGTCCTACATCGCCTTCCTGGCCGCCGGTACGGTAGCGTCCAGCACGATGATGTCGGCGAGCTTCGAGGCGATGTACTCCGCGTTCTCGCGCATGCACGTGCAGCGCACGTGGGAGGCGATCCTATACGCACCACTGAGCCTCGGCGACGTCGTACTCGGCGAGCTGCTCTGGGCCGCCAGCAAATCCGTGCTGTCGGGCCTGGCGATCATGCTGGTGGCTGGTGCGCTCGGTTATGCATCGATGCCGCAGGCGCTGCTCGCGCTGCCCGTGATCGTGCTGACCGGTTTCACCTTCGCTTGTCTGGCGATGAACATGACGGCGCTCGCGCCCAACTACGATTTCTTCATGTTCTACCAGACACTGGTGATCACGCCGATGATGCTGCTCTCAGGCGTGTTCTTTCCGCTGTCGCAGCTGCCCCCTCCTGTGCGCGCCATCACCAGCGTGCTGCCGCTGCCGCATGCGGTTGAGCTGATCCGCCCGTTGATGCTCGGCCGCACGCCGGACAACATCCTGCTGCATCTCGGCGTGCTGCTCGTCTATGCCGTCGGCGCGCTGTGGCTGTGCCTATGGCTGCTGCGCCGCCGCATGCTCAAGTAAGAGCCGCTAACAAAACTGCCCTGGCGTCGTTGCGCCTCCTTGCCGTACTACTTGTACTGTCTGCGTCGGCGCGCCTAGCCAGGACAGTCTTGTTAGCGGCTCCAAGACGCGCCACGCGCCCAACAAAAAGCCCGTCACGGAGACGGGCTTTTTGTTGGCGGTAGGGAACGAAGAACGATTACTCGTTCACGGCTGAACGCTGCAGGTGCAGTTGCGTGCGCGGATCATCGTTCTGCGCGTTTTCACGATCGGCCTTTGCCGAGTTATTACGTGCGGCTTCCAGACGATCGAGATACGCCTCGTCGATATCGCCCGTCACGTACTTGCCGTCAAAGCACGAAGCATCGAAATCCTTGAGCGCGGGGTTCACGTCGCGCACGGCGCGCTTCATGTCTTCCACGTCCTGGTACACGAGCTGGTCTGCACCGATGATCTTGGCGATCTCTTCGTGCGTGCGGCCGTAGGCCACCAGTTCGCCGCGCGTCGGCATGTCGATGCCGTAAACGTTGGGGAACTTCACCGGCGGCGCGGCCGAGGCGAAGATCACCTTCTTCGCGCCCGCGTCACGCGCCATCTGCACGATCTCCGACGACGTCGTGCCACGCACGATGGAGTCGTCGACGATCAGCACGTTCTTGCCTTTGAACTCGATCGCCATGGCGTTGAGCTTCTGGCGCACCGACTTCTTGCGCACCGCCTGGCCCGGCATGATGAAGGTGCGGCCCACGTAGCGGTTCTTGAAGAAGCCCTCGCGGTACGGCACGCCCAGATGGTTGGCCACCTGCATGGCCGCCGGGCGGGACGAATCCGGAATCGGCATCACCACGTCGATCTTGTCGGTCACCTCGCGCTTGATCTTCTCGGCCAGGTAGTCGCCCATGCGCAGACGCGCGTCGTACACCGACACGCCGTCGATGCGCGAGTCCGGACGCGCCAGGTACACGTATTCGAAGATGCACGGCGTGAGCTGCGGATTCTGCGCGCATTGCTTGGTGTGCAGCTTGCCTTCGAGGTCGATGAAGATCGCCTCGCCAGGCGCCACATCCCGCTCGAACTTGAAGCCGATGCCTTCCAGCGCCACGGATTCAGACGCGACCATGTATTCGATCTTGCCGTCCGGCGTTTCCTGGCTACCCAGCGCCAGCGGGCGAATACCGAACGGGTCACGCACGGCCAGCACGCCGTAGCCGGAAATTTCCGCGGCGATGGCGTACGAGCCGCGAACGCGGCGGTGCAGGCCTTCCACGGCGGTGAAGATGGAGTCGCGGTCCAGCGGGATGTCGTTGCTCGCCCGTTGCAGCTCATCGGCCAGCACGTTGAGCAGCACTTCCGAATCGGACTGCGTGTTGATGTGGCGACGGTCACGCCGGAACATCTCTTCGCGCAGTTGATCGGAGTTCGTCAGGTTGCCGTTGTGTGCCAGCACGATGCCAAACGGCGCGTTGACGTAGAACGGCTGGGCTTCTTCCTCGCTGGAAGAGCCGGCAGTCGGATACCGCACCTGGCCGATGCCGCTCGTGCCCGGCAGGCCGCGCATATTGCGCGTGCGGAACACGTCGCGCACCATGCCGTTGGCCTTGTGCATGTAGAAGGTGCTGCCGGCTGCGGTGGCAATGCCTGCCGCGTCCTGCCCTCGGTGCTGCAGGAGCAGCAGGCTGTCATAGATCAGCTGATTGACAGGCGTGGAGGAAACCACGCCAACGATACCGCACATGTCGATCTCCAGCGAGAACGTATTGGTGGCGCCCACACCCGTTGCAGGCGCCTCGAAAACTTCGCAAATCGTCTAGCTTGTGGCCAGACGCCCCCGAATCAATAGTGAACGTACTTCGCGACGTCCGGCGGCAACAGCGGCTTGGCCGCCTGTGCTGCTTGCTCCGCATAGGGCCGCGTAATCGCATCGCGCCAGAACGGTTGCTCCGGCAGGCTGGTAAAGCCGGCCACCGTCATCAGCACCAGGATGATGACGCCGCCGCGCGCCAGCCCGAACACCATGCCCAAACCGCGATCCGCCGGTTTGAGACCCGCACTGGACAGCACCGCCGACAGCAGCGCCCCCACCAGCGACGTTGCAATCACCGTCACGATAAACAGTAGGACGAAACCCAGAACCGTGCGCGCAACCGGCCCGCCTGGCAGCGACTCGGGCATCCACCCCGCTGCTACGCCTGAAAACGAATACGCCACCCACGCCGCCAACAGCCAGCCGAGTAGGGCCAGCACTTCGCGGATCAGCCCGCGAAATAGCCCAACCAACGCCGACGTGACGACGATGAACAGCACGCCGTAATCAAAAAAAGTCGGTTGCATCGGGCAGCAGCTGGAGTGGAGTTGGGACGGGGCTTGCGCAGCGGAGCAGCGTGTCTGGTGTGCGCGCTGCGTGCCGCATGGTTATTGCTGAACGAGTTTGGGTGTCAGACCGATCTGCTCGGCGCGCTTCTGCGCCGCTTCCGCCGATGCGCGATCGTGAAACGGGCCCGCACGCAGCAACGCCAGGTCGCCCTTCTCGGGCACCTTCTTGTGTTCGATATAGCCGGGAATCTTGTCGGCCTTCAACTTGGCCAGCCAGTTGCTCGCGCGCTTCTCATCGGCAAACGCGCCGATCAGCAGGATGAACTTGCCATCCTTGGCATCGGTGCTCGGCGTGGCGGCTTGCTGTGTCGGCTGCGCCGGCTTGGCGGCGGGCTTTGTTTCAGCAGGCGGCGTCGGCTTGGCGGCAGGTGAGTTCGACGTGGGAGCGGCTGCACTGGGCGCAGGCGCATCGTTCGCGGCGACAACCTCCTCACCTTGATCCAGCGCTTGCGCCGGATCGCCGGACGCCCCCGGCGTGCGGGAGGTGGCACGGCGGCTCGCCACCTTCGGCTCGTCGCCAGCGGCCTTGGCGCCACGGTCAACAGGTTGATCTTGAATCTGCACAGCCACCGCATCTGTGACGGGGCGTGGCTTGGCATCGAACACCAACGGCAGCACGATCACGGCTGCCCCCACCAGCACCAGCGCGCCGATCAAGCGGCGGCGGGCGCGTTGCTTTTGCGGGAGTTCGGGGTCCAAGCCATCGTCGTCATCGTCTGTGCGACGCGACGCGCGGCTGCGGGCGTTCGACGATGCGCGAGCGCCGCGCACGGCATCGCGGGCAACATCGGCGGCACTGCCGCTGGTGTTCGCTGTCACGCCTCGCGAGCGTTCGCCTTCAGCGTTCTTGCGGGAGGAGAAGATGGAAAACAGTCCCATGAGGGCCCCGTGTTTAGTGCGCGCGACGCTTGCGCTCCGCCAGCACGCCGGCAACGGTGTAGAACGATCCGAAGACCACGATTCTATCATCCTCGGTCGCCCGCTCCATGGCGTTGCGATAGGCTGTGGCGGGATCGCTGAATGTGCTCACGCTCGATTCCTTGCCTGCGTGGAAACCGGCGTCCGCCAGCGCCTGCTCCAGTCTTGCGGCGCTCGCTGCGCGCGGCGTGGGAAGATCGGTCAGGCACCAGTGGTCAATCTTGTCGAGCATGTGACCGAGCACACCGGCGATGTCCTTGTCCTGCATCGCGCCGAATACCGCATAGGTGTAGCGGTAGAACCCCATGTTCTCGAGGTTCTGGCCCAGCGCGGCCGCGGCGTGCGGGTTATGCGCCACGTCCAAGATGACCGACGGGCGGCCCGGAAGCACCTGAAAACGCCCCGGCAATTCCACATGCGACAACCCCAGGCGCACATCCTGTGCCGAGATCGGCAGCCGGTCGCGCACCGACTCCAGCGCCGCCAGCGCAGCAGAGGCATTCAGCAACTGATTCGCCCCACGCAGGGCCGGATAGCCGAGGCTCGGCCACCGCCGCCCTCGCCCGCTGAAGCCCCATTGCTGCTTGTCGCCCTGGAAATTGAAATCGCGGCCGATCAGCCACAGGTCTGCGCCGATCGCTTCGGCGTGCTTGACCAGCGAAATCGGCGGCACCGGATCGGAGCAGACGGCCGGTTTGCCCGGGCGGAAGATGCCCGCCTTTTCAAACCCGATCGCCTCGCGCGTATCGCCCAGGTAGGCCATGTGGTCCAGATCGACGCTGGTGATGATGGCGCAATCCGTATCGATGATATTGACCGCGTCCAACCGGCCGCCCAGCCCAACTTCCAGCACCACGGCATCCAAACCTGCGTGAGCGAAGAGATGCAGGATCGCCAACGTGGTGAATTCGAAGTACGTCAGGCTGACGGGTTCGTCAAAGCTGCAGCGTGCGCGCTCCACGGCCTCGAAATGCGGCAGCAGCATCGCATCGGAGGCGATCTCGCCATTCACCCGGGCACGTTCGTTGAAGTCGATCAGATGCGGCGATGTATGGCAGCCAACCTTGTAACCGGCGGCCAGCAGGATCGCTTCCAGCATGGAACAGGTCGAGCCCTTGCCGTTGGTGCCTCCCACCGTGAAGACGACGGATTTAAGCTCCAGCCCCAACGCATCACGCACGCGGCTGATGCGGGCCAGGCCCATGTCGATACCGACCGGATGCGCGGTTTCGAGGTGGGCCAGCCAGTCGGGCAGATTGTCGAATGTAGGCATGCGAACTTATGTGTGGCGCGGCTGTTGAAACGTGCCGCGCAAAAACAAGAAGCGCGGACTCTCGCCCGCGCTTCGGTTCAACAGGTGTGGCGCATCAAGCCAGCGCGTCGGCCGGTTGCTTCTGCAGGAGCGCCAGCAGTTCGGCGATCTCGCGACGCATGTTGCGGCGATCGACGATCATGTCGATGGCGCCCTTTTGCAACAGGAATTCGGCACGCTGGAAGCCTTCGGGCAGCTTCTCGCGCACGGTCTGCTCGATCACGCGCGGGCCGGCAAAGCCAATCATTGCCTTGGGCTCGGCGATCACCACGTCGCCCATGAAGGCAAAGCTGGCGGACACGCCGCCCGTGGTTGGATCGGTCAGCACGCTGATGAACGGCAGCTTGGCTTCCGCCAGCTTCTGGACCATCGCAGTGGTCTTGGCCATCTGCATGAGCGACAGCAGGCTTTCCTGCATGCGCGCACCGCCCGACGCCGTTACGCAAATGAACGGCACCTTCTGTTCCAGCGCCATCTGCGCGCCACGCGCGAAGCGCTCGCCCACTACCGAGCCCATTGAGCCAGTCATGAACTCGAACTCAAAGCAGGCCACCACCACCGGCAGCGCATGGATGGCGCCGCCCAGCACGACCATGGCATCGGTCTCGCCGGTGTTGTCCATGGCCGCCTTGATGCGGTCGGGATACTTTTTGCTGTCCTTGAACTTCAGCGCGTCGACCGGGAGGATCTCCTGGCCCAGCTCATAACGGCCTTCGGCGTCGAGCAGCGCGTCCAGACGGGCGCGCGCGCCAATGCGCATGTGATGGTCGCACTTCGGGCAGACGTGCAGGTTGGCCTCGACGTCGGTCCGATACAGCACCGACTCACAAGCCGGGCATTTGACCCACAGGCCTTCGGGAATGCCCTTGCGCTGCGACGGGTCAGTCTGTTGGATCTTGGGCGGAAGCAGTTTGTCCAGCCAGCTCATGCGTGCTCCTTGAATGCAGTGTCGCCGAGATTAGGCGTCGAGCGCCTGGCGAATCTCCGCGATGAAATCAGTCAAGTATTGTACCGCTTGTTCGCGGGGTGCTTCTTCCAGCAATTGCACAATGCGAGATCCGATGACCACGGCGTCCGCCACGCCACCAATCGCACGTGCTGTTGCCGCATCACGGATCCCGAAGCCGACGCCCACCGGCAGCCGTGCATGCTGGCGGATCTGCGGGATGCGCGCGGCCACGGCGTCCAGATCGATGGTGGCCGCACCCGTCACGCCCTTGAGCGATACGTAATAGATGTAGCCGCTCGCCACACGGGCGATCTGGGCGATGCGCGCCTCGGTGGACGTGGGCGCCAACAGGAAGATCGGGTCGATACCGGCGTCACGCATGGTCTTGGCGAAGCCCTCGCACTCTTCGGGCGGGTAATCCACCACGAGGACGCCATCCACGCCGGCTTCGGAGGCTGCCTTGGCAAAGGCGTCGACACCCATACGCTCGATCGGGTTGGCGTAACCCATCAGCACCACAGGCGTCGTCGTATCGGTGGCGCGGAACGCACGCACATACTCGAGCACGGTGCGCAGGCCGACCTTCTTGGCCAATGCGCGCTCGGAAGCGCGTTGAATCACCGGGCCATCGGCCATCGGGTCGGAAAACGGCACGCCGAGTTCGATGACATTGGCGCCACCTTTGACCAGCGCATGCATCAGGTCGACCGTCATCTCGGGGTACGGATCGCCCGCCGTGATGAACGGAATCAGGCCCTTGCGGCCCTGTGCGGACAACTGCGCGAAAGTTTGTGCGATACGGGACATAGCGGGATCAGTGTGTCAGGCGACCTTGATGGTCTCAGGCGCCTCAGAATCAGTCGGTTGGGTGTTGGCGGTGGCATGCACGGCGGCCACGCGCTCACGCGCTACGCTGCAATAGTCGGCATTGATCTCGAAGCCGGCAAAACGCCGGCCAAGCTTGGCGCACGCCGCAGCCGTGGTGCCGCTCCCCAGAAAGGGGTCCAGCACCAGACCGCCCGGCGGGCAGCTTGCCAGGATCATGCGTTCCACCAGTTCCAGCGGCTTCTGCGTCGGGTGCTCGGCGCGCTCCGGGTCTTGCCGGTGCAGGCGCGACACGCTCCACACGTCTTTCGGGTTGTAGCCGACTTCCAGCCACTTTTTGCCCTCGAAACGCTTGCGGCTGCGCGCTTTCTTTGTCTCGGCGTCATACGGAATGCGTACGGCGTCGACATCGAAGTAGTAATCGCGCGAAGCCGCAAAAAAGCCGATGTTGTCGTGCACCGACGAGAACTTGCGCGTGCTGCCGCCCATGCTCGGCACGCGGCGGTCCCAGATGATCTCGTTGATCATCGTCAGGCGCCGCTTGAGCATCACGAACAGTTCTGGCGCGTATTGCCACGTGCAGAACAGGTAGAGCGAGCCGTTGCGCGCCAGCTTTGGCAGCACCGCATCAATCCAGCGTTCGGACCAGGCAAGGTAGGCGTCGCCCGACAGCTTGTCGGAGTCGTTGCCATAATCCTTGCCCAGCCCGTACGGCGGATCGGCGATGATGAGGTCCACACTGCCGTCGGCCAGATGCCCAACTCCGGTGATGCAGTCCTCGTTGAAGATGCCGTCGATGGCGCGCTCGGTCATGCGTGTGCCAGTGCCGTTAGAGTTTGATGCCGGAGAATTCGGCGACGGTATGCATATCCTTGTCGCCCCGGCCCGACAGGTTCACCAGCAGCACCTTGTCCTTGGGCAGCGTCGGCGCCAGCTTGCATGCATAGGCCAGCGCGTGGCTCGATTCCAGCGCCGGAATGATGCCCTCCATGCGACACAGATCATGGAAAGCCTGCAGCGCTTCCTTGTCGCTGATGGGCACGTACTCTGCGCGACCCACATCCTTCAACCACGCGTGCTCGGGGCCCACGCCCGGGTAGTCGAGGCCTGCCGAGATCGAATGCGTCTCGATGATCTGGCCGTCGTCATCCTGCAGCAGATAGGTGCGGTTGCCGTGCAGCACGCCCGGGGAGCCGCCCGTGAGCGATGCGGCGTGGCGCCCCGTCTCAATGCCCTCACCAGCGGCTTCCACACCGATCAGCCTCACGTCGGCATGGTCGATGTACGGATAGAAGATGCCCATGGCGTTGGAGCCGCCGCCCACGCAGGCGATCACGGCGTCCGGCTGGCGGCCGATCATCTCGGGCATCTGCACCTTGCATTCTTCGCCGATCACGGCCTGGAAGTCGCGCACCATCATCGGGTACGGGTGCGGGCCGGCCACCGTGCCGATGATGTAGAAGGTGTCGGCCACGTTGGTCACCCAGTCGCGCATGGCTTCGTTCAGCGCATCCTTGAGCGTACGCGAGCCGGATTCCACCGGCACCACCGTCGCGCCCAGCAGCTTCATGCGGTAGACGTTGGCAGCTTGGCGGCGCACGTCTTCGCTGCCCATGTAGACGACGCATTCCATGCCGTAGCGCGCGGCGATGGTGGCCGTGGCCACGCCGTGCTGACCGGCGCCGGTTTCGGCAATCACGCGCGGCTTGCCCATGCGGCGTGCCAGCAGCGCCTGGCCGATGACGTTGTTCACCTTATGCGCGCCGGTGTGATTCAGGTCTTCGCGCTTGAGGTAGATCTGCGCGCCACCACAGTGTTCGGTCAGACGGCGGGCGTGATAGATCGGCGACGGACGGCCGACGAAATGCTTCAGCTCGTACTCGTATTCCTTGATGAATTCGGGATCGTGCTGGTAGCGCGCATAGGCGTCGCGCAACTCGTCCAGCGCGTGGGACAGCGTTTCTGCAACGAAGGTACCGCCGTAGGGGCCAAAGTGGCCGTGGGCGTCGGGCAGGTTGTACATGGCAATCTCTCGTGTCGTCCGCCGGGATAGGGATTGAGACCGGCCGGCGGAGATATTCAGGAAGGTGCGAGCCGCGAGGTCGGCCGGCGACTTAGCTCAGGCCTGAGCCGACGCGCCCAGGGCAGCATCGGCCTCGCGGACCGCACGCACGAATGCGGTCATGCGGGCGTGGTCTTTCACGCCCCGTGCGGCCTCGATTCCGCTGCTCACATCCACAGCGTAGGGCCGCACACGCTCAATCGCGCCAGCGACGTTTTGCGCGCTCAACCCACCACTCAAAACGAGCCGAGGAGCGGCGCTTGGCAATACGGATGGCGATTGCGGGAGCCATTGCGGGGGAATCAAGGTCCAGTCGAAGACGTGGCCGCCGCCGCCATACCCCTCAACAAATGCGTCGAGCAGCAGGCCTTGGGCAGCGGCAAACCGATCGGCGAATTCTACCAAATCGGCCCCCGGCTGAACACGCAGGGCGCGCAGCCAAGGCAGACCCACCTTATCGGCGATCTCCGCGCACTGTTCGGGGGTCTCGTCGCCATGGAACTGAAGCAGCGTCAGCGGCACTTGGTCGAGCACACGGGCTACGTCATCTGCGCTGGCGTTGACGAACAGGCCCGTCACGGTGACGAACGGGCCGGCGCGGCGTGCCAGTTCGGCCGCGCGTTCGGTGGCGACGTAGCGTGGGCTGGGCGGGTAGAACACCAGTCCGATTGCGTCAGCGCCCAGCGCGACGGCGTGGTCAACGTCGGCCGGTTGCGTGAGGCCACACAGTTTGATACGGGTTCGGTGGAGCGACATGGCGGAATTCAAAGCCCGGCGCGCTCATCGAACACGCCGCGAAACAAACTGGACGATGCCGGAGATGCCGGCAACTGGAATGCGTCAGGATAGCCGACCTCGGCGAGGTACAGCCCATCCGGCATGAACGTGGGCGCCGCGGCCACACGGCTACGGGCAGCAAGCACATCCGCCATCCAGGACGCCGGCTGGCGGCCACGGCCAATGGCCACCAGGCAGCCCATGATGTTGCGCACCATGTGATGCAGGAACGCGCTGCCGCGAATGCGCACGAACACCCATTCGCCCTCGCCTCGCACTTCCACGGAGTACATCGTCTTGACGGGTGACTTGGCTTGGCATTCCGCCGCACGGAACGACGAAAAATCGTGCTCGCCGACCAGCACCTGCGCGGCTTCATGCATGGCGGCCACATCCAGCGATTGGCCCGGCGGCAGCGTCACGTAGCCAGCCTTGCCGTCGAGCAACGGTGCACGCGTCGGCCCGAACGTCAGCGCGTAGTAGTACGTGCGGCGATGCGCGGAGAAGCGCGCGTGGAAATCTTCCGGCATGGCCTGCGCCCAGCGCACAGCGACGGTCGGCGGAAGAAACGCATTCGTGCCGCGCACCCACGAGAACGGATCGCGCACAAGGTCGGTATCCAGGTGGACCACTTGGCCCAGCGCATGCACGCCGGCATCCGTGCGGCCTGCGACGGTGGTCGGCAGCGACACGCCGGCAAACTGACGCAACGCCGCCTCCAGCACGTCCTGCACGGTATTACCGTGCGGTTGCGATTGCCACCCCGAGAACGCGGCTCCGTCGTACTGGATGCCAAGCGCGATGCGCGTCATGCCTTGTGAACCCTCATGCGGAAAGAAAAACGCCGGCAGGATACCACCCTGCCGGCGTTGCCGATCGCGCTGGCGACCGTATGACGTACTGCGTGTTAGCCGATCTGGCGCATCAGGGCTTGAGCCTCTGCGTGGAACGACGGATCACCCAGGTCCAGCACTTCCTGCAGCAGCTCGCGTGCGCCTTCCTTGTCGCCGATCTCGATGTAGGCCTTGGCCAGATCGAACTTGATCTGCAGGTCGCGCACACCGTCCGTACCGTGCTCGCCGGACAGCGTGTGCGGCAGGTTGGTGTCGAGGCGGATGGCCGATTGCGGCTCGTCGTTGGCTTCGTGTGCCGGCTCAGCGTGGTGCGGCTCTTCTTCGAAGTGCATCGGCGCTTGCGACGGATCCGTGGGTTGCGCCCACGACGGCAGGCTGTCTTCAGCGGCCGCGGTAGGCGCAGCCGGAGCGGCTTCCGTTGCAGGCGGCGTCGGGTTCAAGTCCAGCGACAGATCCGACAGGTCCATGTGCAGCGGCGGTGCCGACACCGGCTGATAGGGCTCGCCAGCATGCACGTTGAACTGCGGCAGCTCAGCGGCCGGTTCGGCGTGCGGCTTGAAGACGTCGGCGGCCTCTGCCGGCGCGGTGATCGGTTCGCCCGCGACCGGCGCCGGGAAGGACTCCAGCGGCAAGTCGAGATCGGCCAACTGCGGGGCCTTGGTCGACGGAGCGGACGGATCCAGGTCCGGGGACAGCGTGGTCCAATCGTCGGCGCGACGTGTCGTTTCACCGGTCACAGTCGGCTTGAACGCTTCGGCAGCGCCCAGTGCGCCCACACCCGCCAATGCAGCTGCAGCGGCAGCCGTACCCGCATGATCATGCGCGGCCGGTGCCTCAGCGGCCGGGTGTGCATCCCCCTGCACCGTCAGATACAGCGGATTGGCCGGGTCAAACTTGCGGCCCATTGCTGCGGCCTCGGCCCATTCCGGCGAACCCGCACCCACCTGCGCCAGCATTTCTTCTGCCACGGTCTGGAAGCCGTGTGCGTCCTGGCGGTTTGCGTAAATTTCCATCAACTTCAAACGAATGGCTTGGCGCTCTGGGTGTTGTTCCAGCGCCTCGCGCAAGATTTCCTCGGCCTGCACGTCGCGGCCATAGGCGATATACACATCGGCCTCAGCGATCGGGTCGACTTCGTTGCTCTCGTTGCCGCCACCGATGCGGAAATCCGCACCGAACACGCTGTGCTGCGAGGTATCAACGCTCTGCCCGCCCGCTGCGCCAAACAACGAGTTGGCGCCGGCCATCACCGTGCTTTCCTGAGACAGCAGGCTGTCCTGGAAGCCATGTGCCGGTTCCGGCTTTTGCTGGCGGCGGCGATACACCGCCAAGCCGCCAAGCAGCGCGACGACCAGGCCACCCAGGCCCAGTGCCATCGGGTTGCCCAGCAGCGACGAGACGAACGACTCTTCCTCGATCGGCGGCTGCGGCGCCACGACGACCGGCGCCTTCTTCGGCGCAGCCGCCGGAGCGGATGCCGCTGCCACCGGTGCGCTGGCAGCTGCCTGCGACGCCGATGCTGTTGCTGCCGGGGTCGAGGCCGATGCCGCTTCCGGCGTGGACGCAGCTGCAGTTGCCGACGAAGCCGGCGCAGCAGCGGCCGTTTCCGCCGGTGCCGTTGCCGGTTGCGCCGGCGTCGATGCAGCGGCAGACGGTGCGGGTGCCGGCGTATTGGCCGCAGCCACCGTCGGCGCAGCGGTCGACGGCGCCGCGCCTGCGGCCGGCTTGGCAGCGTTAGCCGCCTTGGCCAGCTCGGCGTTCTTCAGATCCACCAGGCGCTGCATGTCGGAGAGATTCTTCTCCAACTGTGCAACGCGCGATTCCATCTCTTTGAGCGCGCGCTCCTTGGCAACGAGCTCTTCGTCACGCGCGGCAGCGTTAGCCTTGCCGGTGCGATCCGCTTTCGACAAGCGCAGTTCATCGCGCCCGCTGGCAGCCGGGGTGGCCTGATCCTGCACGCGGGCCGAAACGCTGCCGCTTTGCTGGCGCGCCGAATCGGTATCGGTGGCGGCGTTGGCTTCTGCCGCCGTTGCCAAGCGATTGCGGTAACCGGCAAAACCGGACGTCTGCGCAACCACCTCGCGGCGGGCTTCGCGCGGCGACGTCTTCTGCGCCTCCGCCTGCGACGGCACCTTCAGCACCGAACCGGTACGCAGCCGATTGATGTTGCCGCCAATGAAAGCGTTCGGGTTATTGCGGTACAACGCCAGCAGCATCTGGTCGAGCGACACCGCGTCCTGGCCTTGTGCGGCAGTCGATGCGATGTCGTAGAGGCTGTCGCCACGCTGCACGGTATAAGAGCCGCCGGGGGCCGCGTTCGGTGCGGCCGCCGTTGCGGCAGGTGCCTGCTGCGGACGTGCTGCCTGGCGAGCCGGACGTGCCGGCGCCGCAGCCGCCGGAGCGGGCGCTTGCGATTGCGTTGCGGGCGAAGATGCGGTTTCCGCGGCGCCCGGTGTGGTCGCCTGCACCACCGGCGTCGGCGCGAAATTCTGTGGGCTATTGCTGGAGCCAACAGGATCGAGCAGGAACGTGTAGGCGCGCGAAACGTGGCCGCTCGCCCAGTTCAAGTCCACCAGGACATCGACAAACGGCTCGGCAACCGGCTGAGTGGAACGCAGGCGCACCACGTAGTTGCCATCCGACTGCCGCACCAGGGAGGCGCGCAGCGACGACACGATCGGGTTATACGTCAGGCCGGCACGCGCGTAAGCGTCGGGAGCGGCCAGTTTGGCGACCAGATTCTGCGCCTCTTCTGCCGTCACGCCGGTCAGGTCGATATCGGCCTGTAGCGGCTGGCCGAGGCTGGAACGCACATGCAGCGCGCCGAAGCCGGCCGCCTGCGCAGCGGGCTGGATCAGCAGCAGACTCGCCGCGGCAAACGCGACGGCCGACCAGCGAGGACTGCGATGGGACGATTCTCTCCGGCGGTATTGGCTCACCCTCACCTTCGACTCCGTTATCTTGTAATGTGCAAACGAACTTAACATCAACGAGTTAGCGCAGCAAGTTCACTCAGAAGGTGAAAAGCTGGGATAAGAACCGCCGTCAATTTTTATCAAAACGACACAATTGGCGAGATTCTGAAGCACCCGACGTACCCCCCGGAATGCGTGTGCTTCAACGTGGCGCTAACTCTTCCCCGTATCCGTCCACCCCACGAACGGGGGGAACAGTTTCCATGCGGTAATTCTGGCCGCTATTGTGTACCAACGTTACAAGTCGTGGGCATTCAGATGGCACAACGCCGCGCAGGCCGCGCGGCGTTGGTCCAAAAAGTCCACTTTCTGTTGTCAGCTTGCAACGACAACCGCTGCAGCCAGCCCCGACAACGAAAGCAAACCCAACATCACTTGCCCAGCAGAATGCGCAGCGTACGACGCAGCGGCTCGGCAGCGCCCCACAGGAGTTGGTCGCCGATCACGAAAGCGCTGACGTATTCCGGGCCCATGTTCAGCTTGCGCACGCGGCCCACGCCGATCTGCAGACCACCGGTGATGGAAGCCGGGGTCAGCTCCTTCTCGGTGATGCTGCGATCGTTCGGCACCCACTTCACCCACGGGTTGCCCGAGCGGATGATCTGCTCGATTTCTTCCAGCGGCAGGTCGCGCTTGAGCTTGAGCGTCAGGCCCAGGCTGTGGCAGCGCATCGCGCCAATCCGTACGCACAGGCCATCCACCGGAATCGTCTGCGCCGTGCCCAGGATCTTGTTGACCTCGGCCTGGCCCTTCCACTCTTCCTTCGACTGACCGTTGTCGAGCTGCTTGTCGATCCAGGGGATCAGACCGCCCGCCAGCGGCGCCGGGAAGAACTCGGTCGGCACATCTTCGCGGATGGTCTTGGCGACTTTGCGATCGATGTCGAGGATGGCAGAGGCCGGATTGGCCAACTCATCGGCAACCGCGCCATGGATCACGCCCATGCCCTTGAGCAGTTCGCGCATGTGGTTGGCGCCACCGCCCGAAGCGGCCTGGTAGGTCATCGAACTCACCCACTCGACCAAGCCCTCGCGGAACAGGCCACCCACGCCCATCAGCAGAATGGAGTTCGTGCAGTTGCCGCCGATGAAATTCTTGGTGCCAGCCGCCACCGCGTTCTTGATCAGGCCAAGGTTGACCGGGTCCAGCACGATCACGGCGTCGTCTTCCATACGCAGCGTCGAGGCGGCGTCGATCCAGTAGCCGTTCCAGCCGGCGGCGCGCAGCTTCGGGAAGACTTCGGTGGTGTAGTCACCGCCCTGGCACGTGATGATCGTGTCGCACGCCTTCAGCGCTTCGATGTCGTTAGCGTCAGCCAGGGGCGCATCCGTCTTGGCGAATGCGGGTGCCTTGCCGCCAGCATTGCTGGTGCTGAAAAACACGGTGTCGATCAGGTCGAAATCCTTTTCTTCCTGCATGCGCTGCATGAGCACACTGCCGACCATGCCGCGCCAACCGACGAGACCTACCTTCATGATTGTGAACCTCTAGTGATTTTCCCCGCCTCGGTCGCCCGGCGTGACCGCGCGGGGAAGGCGAACGGGCACGACGGACGATCAGGAGATCGTTTTTTTGGTAATGGTTTTAATGGTCGTGCGAATCTCGACAGGCGTCATACGAGCGCGCGCGGCAGTGCCCTTGGCGGCGATCGCCAGGGTACCCAGAATGCCGAAGAGAAGCGCGGTCGAGATCATCTGCAAAAATATACACGATTTGGCAGGCACACAATGCACTGCACCATGTGCTCGCCCAAAAAACGACGATTGCGGCGCCTCAAGTGACGGCGCCGCAACGCACTGACATTTACAGTGCGGCCACTACGGCCTCACCCATCTCCACCGTGCCGACCTGCTTGCAGCCCGGTGTGAGGATGTCGCCCGTGCGGTAGCCCTGGGCCAGCACCTTCTTGACGGCGTTTTCGATGCGGTCGGCCTGCTCAGCCTTGCCCAGCGAATAACGCAGCATCATCGCCGCCGACAGGATCGTCGCCAGCGGGTTGGCAATGCCCTTGCCTGCGATGTCTGGTGCGGACCCGTGCGACGGCTCGTACAGGCCCTTGTTGTTCGCATCGAGCGACGCCGACGGCAGCATGCCGATCGAGCCCGTCAGCATGGCAGCCTCGTCCGACAGGATGTCGCCGAACATGTTGCCGGTGACGATCACGTCGAAGTTCTTCGGCGCCTTGACGAGCTGCATGGCCGCGTTGTCGACATACATGTGCGACAGCTCGACGTCCGGGTACTCCTTGTGCACATCGGTGACGATGTCCTTCCAGAACTGGAAGGTCTCGAGCACGTTGGCCTTATCGACGCTGCACAGCTTCTTGCCGCGCTTGGCTGCGGCCTGGAAAGCGACGTGCGCGATGCGGCGGATTTCCGGTTCGCTGTAGCGCATGGTGTCGAAGCCTTCGCGCGCGCCGGCAAACAAGCCGTCCGGTGCGGCACGCACGCCTCGTGGCTGGCCGAAGTAGATGTCGCCGTTCAACTCGCGCACGATCAGGATATCGAGGCCAGCCACGATTTCGGGCTTGAGGCTCGAAGCACCGGTCAGCTCCGGATAGCAGATCGCCGGGCGGAAGTTGGCGAACAGTTGCAGATGCTTGCGCAGGCCCAGGATCGCCTGCTCGGGGCGCAGCTCGCGCGCCAACGTGTCGTACTTCCAATCGCCCACGGCGCCGAACAGGATGGCGTCGGCTTCCTTGGCGAGCTTGAGCGTGTCTTCCGGCAGGGGATGGCCCTTGGCTTCGTAGCCCGCGCCGCCCACCGGGGCGAATTCCATCTCGAACGACTCGCCCAGCGCTTCGAGCACCTTCACGGCCTCGGCGACGATTTCCTTGCCAATGCCGTCACCCGGCAACACTGCAATCTTGGTCATGTGGTTGTCCTTGTTGTTCGGTATCCGCTCAGCCGACGAGTTTGTGTGCGAGCCACGGCATCTTCGCCAGGCGCTGTGCTTCGTAGGCCTTGATCTGATCCGCGTAACGCAGGGTCAGGCCGATGTCGTCGAAGCCGTTGAGCAGGCAGTACTTGCGGAATGCCGTGATGTCGAACGGATACGCGGTGCCGCCCGGCGTGACGACGACCTGCTTGTCCAGATCAACGGTCAGCTGATAACCGGTGAAGGCTTGCGTCTCGTTGAACAGGTGGTCGACCTGTTGCTCCGTCAGCACGATCGGCAGCAGGCCGTTCTTGAAGCAATTGTTGAAGAAGATGTCAGCAAAGCTCGGCGCGATGATGGCGCGGAAGCCATACTGCTGCAGCGCCCACGGTGCGTGCTCGCGCGAGCTGCCGCAACCGAAGTTCTTGCGCGCCAGCAGCACCGATGCGCCTTGATAGCGCGGCTGGTTCAGCACGAAATCCGGGTTCAGTGGGCGCTTGCTGTTGTCTTGGCCGGGTTCGCCTACGTCCTTGTAGCGCCACTCGTCGAACAGGTTCGGGCCAAAGCCCGTGCGCTTGATCGACTTGAGGAATTGCTTCGGGATGATGGCGTCGGTGTCGACGTTCTCGCGGTCGAGCGGGGCCACGAGGCCGGTGTGGATGGTGAATTTTTCCATGATGTTCTGACTCCTGCCGCTCAACCGAGCTTGCGCACGTCGACGAAGTGACCTTCCAGCGCGGCCGCAGCGGCCATCGCCGGGCTCACCAGATGGGTGCGGCCACCCGCGCCCTGACGGCCTTCGAAGTTGCGGTTGGACGTCGATGCACAGCGCTCGCCCGGGTCCAGACGGTCGGCATTCATCGCCAGGCACATCGAGCAGCCCGGCTCGCGCCATTCAAAGCCCGCGGCCTTGAAGATCTTGTCG
Organism: uncultured Ralstonia sp.; assembly: GCA_966433195.1. GTDB lineage: Bacteria > Pseudomonadota > Gammaproteobacteria > Burkholderiales > Burkholderiaceae > Ralstonia. The sequence continues at coordinate 2,725 of CBJMVH010000028.1, read as the reverse complement.
AGGCCTTCACGCTCAGCTTGTTCCTTCACGAGGCCCGAGCCCGGCACAACCATCGCCAGCTTCACGTTCGAGGCGATGCGCTTGCCCAGCTTCTGCACGACCCACGCGGCGGCGCGCATGTCTTCGATGCGGCTGTTGGTGCACGAGCCGATGAAGACCTTGTCGATGTTGATGTCGCTGATGGCGACGTTCGGCTGCAGACCCATGTATTCGAGCGCGCGCTCCATGGCGTTGCGCTTGTTCGGGTCCTTTTCCTTGTCGGGATCCGGCACGCGGTCTTCAATGCTGACCACCATTTCCGGCGACGTACCCCAACTCACCTGCGGGCGAATCTCTTCGGCACGCAGTTCAACCACGCGATCGAAATGGGCGCCCTCATCCGAATGCAGCGTGCGCCAGTACTGAACGGCCTGCTCCCACTCCACGCCCTGCGGCGCAAACGGACGGCCCTTGATGTACTCGAGCGTCACGTCATCCACGGCGACCATGCCGGCGCGTGCGCCCGCTTCGATCGCCATATTGCAGACCGTCATGCGGCCTTCCATCGACAGCGCGCGGATGGCCGAGCCGCCGAATTCCATGGCGTAGCCCGTGCCGCCAGCCGTACCGATCTTGCCGATGATGGCGAGCACGATGTCCTTAGCGGTACAGCCGCGCGGCAGCGTGCCTTCCACCTTCACGAGCATGTTCTTGCTCTTCTTGGCGAGCAGCGTCTGCGTGGCCAGCACGTGCTCGACTTCGGACGTGCCGATACCGTGCGCCAGCGCGCCGAATGCGCCGTGCGTGCTGGTGTGCGAGTCACCGCAGACCACCGTCATGCCCGGCAGCGTCGCGCCCTGCTCCGGCCCGATCACGTGCACGATGCCCTGACGCTTGTCGTTCATCTTGAATTGCGTGATGCCGTAGCTGTCGCAGTTGGCATCGAGCGTGTCGACCTGCAGCTTGGAAACCGGATCAGCAATGCCATGCGAGCGGTCGGTGGTCGGCACGTTGTGGTCCGACACAGCGAGGTTGGCGCTGATGCGCCACACCGGCCGCTGCGCCATCTTCAGGCCCTCGAACGCCTGCGGGCTCGTCACCTCGTGCAGCAGTTGGCGATCGATATAGAGCACGGTCGTGCCGTCCTCTTCGGTATGAACGACGTGATCGTCCCAGAGTTTGTCGTAGAGCGTCTTGGCCATGATGCGATCCGTGCACAACGCGCCTTGTTCAGACGGTTGCGCGAGCAGTTTCGTGGGGAGGAACCGATTATGCCACCCAGTGCATTGGGTACCGGACGTCACTGGCGAAAGGGGGTTTCGCCAATTCACGAAAGCCCCTGTGCCCTGCCACACAAGGCAACAAAAAACCCCGCCGGGTTGCCCTGGCGGGGTTTTTGTAATGCGAACTGCGAGCGGCTTAGCGCTTGTCGATCGACGGCACTTCGCGCAGAGCAGCACCGTTGAACAGCTGGCGCGGACGGCCGATCTTGTATTCCGGATCGGTGATCATCTCTTCCCACTGTGCGATCCAGCCGACCGAGCGAGCCAGCGCGAAGATGCAGGTGAACATCGACGTCGGGATGCCCAGTGCGCGCTGCACGATACCCGAGTAGAAATCGACGTTCGGATACAGCTTGCGGCTGACGAAGTACTCGTCTTCCAGCGCGATCTTCTCCAGTTCCATCGCGAGCTTGAACAGCGGGTCGTTGTGCAGGCCCAGCTCGTTCAGCACTTCGTGGCAGGTTTCGCGCATCAGCTTGGCGCGCGGGTCGTAGTTCTTGTACACGCGGTGGCCGAAACCCATCAGGCGCACGCCGCTGTTCTTGTCCTTGACCTGCTTGATGAACTCGGGAACCTTGTCCACCGTGCCGATTTCTTCCAGCATGTTCAGTGCGGCTTCGTTCGCACCGCCGTGCGCCGGGCCCCACAGGCAAGCGATACCTGCGGCGATCGCGGCGATCGGGTTCGTGCCCGACGAGCCTGCCAGACGCACCGTCGAGGTCGATGCATTCTGCTCGTGGTCTGCGTGCAGGATGAAGATGCGGTCCAGTGCCTTTTCCAGCACCGGATTCACCTTGTAGTCCTCGCACGGCGTGGCAAACATCATGCGCATGAAGTTGCCGGTGTACGACAGGTTGTTCTGTGGGTAGATCAGCGGCTGGCCGATGTTGTACTTGTACGCCATGGCAACCAGCGTCGGCAGCTTGGCGATCAGGCGGATCTGCGAGATCTCGCGCTCGCGCGGGTCGTTGATGTTGGCAGCGTCCGGGTAGAACGCGCTCATTGCACCCACCAGGCCCGTCAGCACAGCCATCGGGTGTGCGTCACGACGGAAACCGCGCAGGAAGAACTGCATCTGCTCGTGCACCATCGTGTGATTCGTCACAACGTGGTCGAACTCTTCCTTCTGCTTGGCGTTGGGCAGTTCGCCCTTGAGCAGCAGGTAGCAGATTTCCAGGAAATCGCACTTGCTGGCGAGATCGTCGATGGCGTAGCCGCGGTACAGCAGTTCGCCCTTGTCGCCGTCAATGTAGGTGATCTTGGAATTGCACGACGCGGTCGACATGAAGCCGGGGTCGTACGTGAACTTGCCCGTCTGGCCGTACAGCTTGCGAATGTCGATCACGTCGGGCCCGACCGTGCCCTTGTAGATCGGCAACTCGACGCTGGGCGAGCCATCGGAAAACGATAGGGTGGCTTTCACTTCGGACGGCGTCATGTCGGTTTCCTTCTCTGCTGTTTAT
>CBJMVH010000027.1:0-55184 GCA_966433195.1 uncultured Ralstonia sp. | reverse complement strand
GAGATGTTCCGTGGTGGGCAGATCCTCACACAGGCCGTGCTGGCGGACTTCATTGCCGAGGGCCATTTCGTTTCGCACATCCGGCGCATGCGCGGCGTGTATGCGGAGCGGCGGGAAACGCTGCTCGCGTCCATCGCCAATGAATTCGGCGATGCGCTTCCCGTGCATGACGGCGCATCGGGCCTGCACCTCGTGCTGGGATTGCCGCCCGGCACCAACGACGTGGCCGTGGTGGAACAGGCGCTGGCCAACGACGTCGTCACGCGCCCGCTCTCGCGCTATTACCAGGACGACGCACGCCGCCAGCCTGGCCTATTGCTCGGCTATGGGCATGTGGAAACGGACACCATTGCGGCGCGTTTTCATACGTTGGCAGAGGCGATCCGCACACAAGGACCCCTTGGCGTCGGCGCAGCGCCTTTATGATGTGCCCCTGCCCGGACCGGTGGAATATCGCCCACAAGCTCACGCATGAACACACCGCGCATCCTTGTCATTGAAGACGGACGCCCTCGCCCCGACGCGGCTCGCACCGACCCGCGACAACATGATCGCGCGCAAGTCGTGGAATTGAAGGTGCCCAGCCGACGCAGCGCGCTGCGCCGCCTCGCCAAGCTGGGCGGCCTGTTGCTTACGATGACGCTGCCCTGGCTTCCGCCTGCGCATGCGGGTGGGGCCAGCGCGCCAGTGCCATTGCGCATCGCCGTCGATCCTGGCCACACGCCTGCACAAGGTGGGGCCCTCGGTATCCGCGGGCTGCGCGAAGTGCACTACAACGATGCGTTTGCCGCCAGACTGTGCGCGGCGCTGCAGGCCGCCGGCTTTCAAACGCTGCTGACGCGCGCGCCAGATCAGGAGATGAACTTGGCTGCGCGCGCCGAGCGGGCCAACGCATGGCATGCCGACCTGTTTCTTGCCATCCACCACGACTCAGCACAGCCGCAGTACCTGGAGAAAATCCAGGCGGGCACGCTGGAGGCCTATCGCACGCGGCAGCCTATCGCCGGCTACTCGCTGTTCGTTTCCAGGCGCAATGCCCAGTTCCCACGCAGCTACGCCTTCGCGGAACGCCTGGGCGACGCCATGCACGCGCTTGGCCGCGCCCCCGCGCTGCATCACGCTGAGCCGATCCCCGGTGAAAACAGAGCGTTGCTCGACCGCCAACGCGGTATCTATGGCTTTGACGACTTGGTGGTGCTGCGAAAAGCGGAGATGCCAGCCGTCCTGCTGGAGGTGGGAGTCATCGTCGATGCGGGTGACGAAGCCTATGTCAGCAACGAAGGCCACCAGCAGCGCATGGTGGGAGCCATCGTAAAAGCGATGCGCGCCTACGCAGCAGACGACACCGCTAAACCATGAGGCAGCCTGTCCGGCCCCAGGGTGAAACGCCCAGCCGGACTGGGCGCCCTCACATTGCGGCCAACAACACCCGTAGTTGCGCCTCCACGCCTTCCATGGGCGACTTGCGGAACCCACTCTTGGCATACCGGTGCCAGCGCCCCAGCACCGCACACACGATCAGATTGGCGCGCGAGGCAATGTCCGCATCCGCCGGCCAAGCGCCTTGCGTGACGGCCATGCGCAAGCTCTGCTTGAACGACGCCTCGATGCGGTCCAGGCACTGCGCCATCCGCTCGGGCAGGCGCTCGTCTTCACCGACGAGCGCGTCGCCCACGAGCACGCGCGTCATGCCCGGGTTCTTGTCGGCGAACGACAGCAGCATGTGCGCGATGGCGTGTGCCTGACGCAGGCCGTGTTCCTCACGCAGCGTGATCTGGTTGATGAGGCCGAAGACGGTCTGCTCGATGAACTCGATCAGGCCTTCGTACATTTGCGCCTTGCTGGCGAAATGCCGGTAGAGCGCCGCTTCCGACACATCCAGCTTGGCGGCAAGCCCAGCCGTGGTGATCTTTTCGGCACGCGGATGTTCCAGCATGCCCGCCAGCGTTTGGAGGATCTGCACGCGGCGCTCACCCGGTCGCGGGCGCTTGCGGACGGGTGGCGGTGCTTCCATGACGGCTTCCGTGGCCAGTTCAGCCGTGGAAAACCCGGTTTGCGCGTTGCTCATGACTTCCTGGCCCCTCTCCCGTTCTGGACGCGGAGTTACCCTGCCTAGCCGCGTCGAACAAGCCTTCGTTTTAGTTGAAGCACCGATTTTACTTTCACGCTCACATAGCCGGGCCGGTTGGCGAACAAAATCGGCGTGGCAGCCGGCTGATGTGGTGAATTTGCACGCGCGCCCATCGCGGCAGCTTGCATCGGGTGCAAGGCATCGGCAGCAGAAGTCGGCTGCACGCCGGGCGCGACACGCCTTAAGTAGCCCGTCACCCAGACGGTGGCGATCCCCAGACGCCGATAGCGCTTGAGGTGCGAAAGCGTGTCTTCGACGAGGATGGCGCGAGAAGGCGCAATCCGCTCGCGCGCGAGCAGCCGGCGCAGCATCAGCGGATCGGGTTTCGGGCGCAGGCGCCGGTGCACCCACATGTGCTCGACAGCGATCTCACGCATGAACGCGCGCTTCAAGCCGATGAGCTTCAGCACCTCGCGCGCATAGGCGACGGGCGCGTTGGTCAGTAGGATCTTGCGCCCCGGCAGCGTGCGCAGCAGTTGGGCCAGGCCACGCTCGGCGCGCACCATGGCGCGCAGGTCGTCAAAGGTATGTGCGTGGGCAAGGAAATCCGCCGGATCTACACCGTGATGGCGCACGAGCCCGAGCAGCGTGGCGCCATAGCGTCGCCAATAGTCCACGCGCACCTGGCTGGCCGTGGCCTCGTCTGTGCCGAGGACACGCGCCATGTAGGCCGTCATCAGCCGGTTGATCTGCGGAAAGATCGCGTGCGAAGCGTGGTGGAGGGTGTTGTCGAGGTCGAACAGCCAGACCGGCTGCCGGGCGGGCGCGTCAGACGATTCGCCCGCCGGCACCTCGCGCGGCCACGTGCGCGCAGTATGGCGCACCCGGGCCGCTCGGGTATGTCGCATGAGTTCGATTAATGCGAGCGGATCATCGTGCCGAACGCCTGTTCGGTCAGGATTTCCAGCAGCAGCGAATGCTCGATGCGGCCATCAACGATGTGCACCGAATTCACGCCGCTCTTGGCCGCATCCAGCGCCGACGAGATCTTCGGCAGCATGCCGCCCGAGATCGTGCCGTCGGCAAACAGTTCGTCGATTTCGCGCGCCGACAGGTCTGTCAGCAGGTTGCCCTGCTTGTCCATCACGCCCGGGATGTTGGTCATCATGACCAGCTTCTCGGCCTTCAGGATCTCGGCCATCTTGCCGGCCACCACATCCGCGTTGATGTTGTAGGCCTGACCTTCGTCAGAGAAGCCGATCGGCGAGATGACGGGGATGAACGCGTCGTCCTGCAGCGCCTTCACCACAGCCGGGTTGATGGTTTCGATGTCGCCCACGAAGCCGATGTCGATGAATTGACCGGGGTTCTCGCGGTCCGGCATCTTCAGCTTCTTGGCGCGGATCAGGCCGCCGTCCTTGCCGGTCAGGCCGACCGCCTGGCCGCCGTACTGGTTGATCAGCATGACGATGTCCTGCTGGACTTCGCCGCCGAGCACCCATTCGACCACTTCCATGGTCTCTTCGTCGGTCACGCGCATGCCCTGGATGAAGGTGCCTTGCTTGCCGACCTTCTTCAGGGCTTCGTCAATTTGCGGGCCGCCGCCGTGCACCACCACCGGGTTCATGCCGACCAGCTTGAGCAGGATCACGTCACGCGCAAAGCCGTGCTTGAGCTTCTCTTCCGTCATGGCGTTGCCGCCGTACTTGATGACGATGGTCTTGCCGTGGAACTTGCGGATATAGGGCAGAGCCTGCGCGAGAATCTCAGCCTTCACCGGCGGCGCAATGTGCGCGAGTTCGGGATCGAGGCCAGCAGGGTCGGGGGCAGCAGAAGCGGTCATGACGGTGACATCCGGTTTGGGCGGGTATGATGGGACGCCGAATGTCGCCTGCAACACAAAAAACGAAGCAGCCCATTTTCGGCAGGCGCGATTTTACAAGAAAAGCCCGTACGGTCCTGGCCGCAGCTTGTGTGCCCGCCAAACCGTTGCAAGCGAAGAACACCCTGGGGAAACATGGCCATCGCACCCGAGCAACTCGACGCCCTGCGCCCGCACCTGCTGCGCTTTGCGCAATTGCAATTGCGAGACACTGCGCTGGCCGAAGACACCGTCGCCGACACGATCCTGGCGGTGCTGGAACATCCTGAGCGCTTTGCCGGCAACGCGTCGCTCAAGACCTACGTCATCGGCATCCTCAAGCACAAGATCATCGATGCGATCCGCTCCGGGCGGCGTGAAGTGCGCGTTTCGCTACTCGCAGGCGGTGAATCGGACGAAGCGGACCAACGCTCGGACGAGGCCGTCTTCGATAGCCTGTTCGCCGCCGATGGCCATTACGCCAGCCCGCCCTCTGACTGGGGCAACCCAGATGCCGCCCTGTCGCGGCGCGAATTCTTTGACGTCCTGCAAATGTGCGTCGACCGCCTGCCGCCGCGCGTGGGCCGCGTGTTCATGATGCGCGAATGGCTGGAGTTGGAGACCGACGAAATCTGTCAGGAATTGGAGATCACCGCGACCAATGCCTGGGCACTGCTTTACCGTGCCCGCATGCGACTGCGCGAGTGCCTCGACCTGCACTGGTTCGGCAATCAGCCTGCCAGCGCCTGAACCGTAGACGCCACCGTCGCATTACCGAGACGAAGATGCCAAACCGCTGGGGATTGCCCACCTGCCGAGAAGCCCACCGCATGCTGGTGGCCAAAATGGACCGCGAACTGCCGGCGGGAGAACGCCTGCGCCTGCGCCTGCACCTGTTTGCGTGCGATGCGTGCACTCGGTTTTCGCACCAGATGGGGGTGCTGCGCCAGGCCATGCATAAGCTCGGCCAGGACGATGACGGGGGCAGCCGCACGTGAGCGCGTCGGCGCCCAATACCGTGTGCGCCATGTGCGGCGCCGAGCTGCGCTGCGGGGCCATCGGCGACAGCAGCCAGCCCGACGCAACGTGCTGGTGCATGCAGGAACCGCAGTTGCCCGCCAGCGCACTGCGCCCGGCACAGGGTTGCCTCTGCCCGCATTGCCTGCGCGAGGCGATCGCGCAGACAGGCGCTGCGCCTGAACCTGACTGACTAGTCTTTGTCTTCGTCCAGCGTACGCAGTGCGCGACGGACATCGGCCCGGCCGCGCTGGCGTTCGGCATGGCCGACTGCAGTGTGAGCGCCGGCCTTGCGGCCGCGAGCCAGCGGCACCAGGAAATTGCGCGGACGTGCCGTGCCAGCCTTTGTGGAAGGCTCAATGCGGAACGTCAGTTTCTGGCGGGTGCCAAGCGTCTTGTTTGCCATGGGAATGCAGTCCTTACCTGGCTGACGACACCCGCCGCCAGCCATCAATGTTTGTGTTCGCTGCCGCCCTGGTCATGACCGTGGTTCATGGCGGGCATGTTGCCGGCCGTGAGATCCCGCACCTTGGCGTCGACCTTCTGCTCGACGACGCGCTTGTCGGCGAGTTCCACCTTGAGCGTGAGCGGCACGGTGGTGTCCTTGGCCAGCGGTTGCTTCAGATCCATCAGCATCACGTGGTAGCCGCCCGGCTTCAGTTGTACGGCCTGGCCCTTGGGCAAGTCGAGCGACGGAACGGCGCGCATGCGCATCACGTTGCCTTCCATCTTCATCTCGTGGATCTCGGCCGTACCGGCCACCGGCGTCGACACGCCCACCACCTTGGCGCCGTCGGCAGCCTGCAGCGTCATGAAGGCGCCACTGGAAGTCTGGCCCGGCACCGTACCGCGCACCCACGCGTCTTGCACCGTCACCTGCGCGAATGCAGCGGCGCTGGCGAGCAGGCCAGCACCCAGCAAAACCAGACGGACAGAAGGTCGGATCGATCGGGACTGCGTCATGAGGGGCTCCTATCGAGGGCTATCGAGGACAAACGTGCTGCGCATTAAAGCACAGGGGTCTTTTGAAGGGTCGTTGGGTGCACAATTGTGCGGCTGATTGACGCATCGTGCCGGCCAGAACCGCGCGGTGCGCGCGTTTACACTTGTCCGCCATGCTTTCCACCCTGTCTCTCGCCGCCCCGCTGCTCGATACATCCAGTCTACGCCGCCTGTTCTGGCTGCGATGGAGCCTGCTGGCCACGCAACTCGTACTGATGTTGCTGGCGCCCATGGTGTTTGGCGTGCAACTGCCGGTGGTGCCGCTGCTCAGCGTGATGGGCATGCACGCCCTGTTCAACCTCGCCACCGGCCTGCGCATGCGCAGCGAACGTCCGGTGCGCCACATCGAGATCACCATCCAGCTGCTGGTGGACCTGAGCGCCCTGTCTGCCCTGCTGTACTTCACGGGCGGCGCGACCAACCCGTTTGTCTCGTTCTACCTGCCTGCATTGGCGATTGCCGCAGCCATGCTGCCGATCGTGCATGTAGTGGGCCTGACGCTGTATGCGCTGGCCGCCTACAGCATGATGCTCGGCAACTACATCCCGCTGAAATTGCTGAACCAGGCCGACGCAGTGCCCTATCACCTGGCTGGCATGTGGATCGACTTTGTGGCCAGCAGCGCGATGATCGCGGGCTTTACCGCGCGCCTGTCGGCAGCGCTGCGCGAGCGCGATGCCCAACTGACCGAAGCCCGTGAACGCCTGCTGCGCGATCAGCGAATCGAGGCGCTGATGTCGCAAGGCGCCAGCGTGGCGCACGAGATGGGCACGCCGCTATCAACGGTGGCGGTCATCACGGGCGAACTCCAGCACGATGCACGGCAGCCGTCTTCACCACTGGCGCCGTACCGCGAAGATTTGCGCGCCATCGAGCAGCAACTGGAACTGTGCCGCGCCGCGCTCGCCCGCCTGCAGCGCAAGCCCAATGACGGCGCGCCCGAGCCGCTGGGCCAATGGCTGCCCGAGTTCACGCAGACATGGCAACTGCGCCATCCGGACATCCGCCTGCACACCGAGACCTCGCCCGCTGCGCAAGCGGTGGAGCTGGACGCCGTGAACGTCGGCCAGATCCTGACCATCCTGCTGGATAACGCGGCTCGCAGCCAACAGCACGCGGGGCGCGATCTGGTGCCGCTGCTGTTGAGCGCTAGGATCGACGCAGCGCAAGATGCACTGCGCGATGCGCCTGCGCAGATCGTGCTATCCGTGGTCGACACAGGCCTCGGGCTGCCGGAGGATCTGCGCGCGTCGCTCGGCCGCACGCCCGTGCCGAGCCGGCATGGTGGTCACGGCATCGGCGTGTACCTGGCGGCCACCACCGCGCGGCGCCTGGGCGGCACGGTGGTGCTGCGCCCCAACCCGCCACAAGGGGCCATCGCCGAACTCCGTCTACCGCTTGACGGTCCGAAGGAACAGGCGACGGCGCCCATCATCGGCGCTCCCACTCTTTTCACATAAGCGACCGCGTGGGTCATATCACCCCGCGGCTCGGAGAGAACACCATGCAACAACCCGCCCCCTTCCTGATCCTCGATGACGACGACGTGTTTGCGCAGACGCTGGCACGCGCGCTCACGCGTCGCGGTTTCGCCCCACAGATCGCCCACACCGGCGGCGAAGCATTGGCGCTCGCCCGCCAGACCCGCTTTGCCTATGTCACGGTGGACTTGCATCTGGCCACCAGCGACAAGGGCTTGATGCCTCATGGCGGCACGGACTCGGGCCTGCACTGGATCGCCCCACTGCGCCAAGCGCTGCCCGACGCGCGCATGCTGATCCTGACCGGCTACGCGAGCATCGCCACAGCCGTGCAAGCGGTGAAGCTGGGCGCCGATGAATACCTGGCCAAGCCGGCCAACGTGGATTCGATCCTGCTGGCGCTCCAGGTGGGCGTGTCAGAAGCGGTGGCAGAACAAACGATGGAAAACCCCGCGCCGCTGTCCGTCGCGCGGTTGGAATGGGAGCACATTCAGCGCGTGCTGGCCGAGCACGGCGGCAATATCTCGGCCACGGCGCGCGCGCTCAACATGCACCGGCGCACACTGCAGCGCAAGCTGGGCAAGCGGCCGGTCGCGAAGTGAGCCTGCGCCTTACCAGCGTGTATCGCGCTCCCAAGCCTTGAGTTCGTCTTCGGCGCGCTCCTTGGTGTAGCCGTAGCGCTCTTGGATCTTGCCGGCCAGTTGATCGCGCTTGCCGCGGATCACGGTCAGGTCATCGTCGGTGAGCTTGCCCCATTGTTCCTTGACCTTGCCCTTCGCCTGATCCCATTTGCCTTCGATCTGGTCCCAGTTCATCGCATCCTCCGTATCGGTTGAACAAAACAGGGGCGACCCGCAGGCCGCCCGTATGAAAACTTCCGTGCGGGTTACTTCTTGTACTTGGCGGCCACGTCGTTCTGGCACTTCGTCTTGGCATCGCCCGACATGGCGTCGCAGCGCTCCTTGGCGGCCTTGTAATTGGCGTCGTTGGTGTCCTTGACGGCATCACGGCGCGCTTCGCTTACGTCCTTGGCGTTACCGGTGGCTTTGGCATGGCTGACGTCTTCACCGGCCTTGGCCCGCGTGTAGGCGGCCTTGGCGTCCTTCACACAGGTGTCCTTGTCGTTGCCCTTGAGCGCATCGCACTTGGTCTTGGCGACGTCGTAGTCGGCCTCGGCCTTTTCCTTGGCGGCGCGGTTGCGGGCGGCTTCGGTGCCATCGCGCTCCACCATGGCATTGGCCTTGGCGACGTTGTAATCGCCCTTGGCTTGCGCGCGGCAGACGTCGCGGTCATTGCCCTTCATGGCATCGCACTTGTCCTTGGCGACCTTGTAGTCAGAGTCCGCCTGCTTGACGGCGTTGTCATAGGCGGTGCGCTTGGCGTCGTTCGGTGCGGATGCACCAGTGGGCGCTGGCGTGAGCTGCGCGTGGGCCAGCCCCAACGGGGCACAGGCAAGTACGCAACAGATAGCGAGGCGTTGGATCGGGTTCATTCGCGTTTCTCCTTGTCGTGGTGTTGGGATCGCACATCTGAAGTGCGCGGCGCGCATTGTCTTTGCGGCACCACGTTGCTCAGCAGATAACGGACCCGATCGCACCCAACGCTGAGCAAACCCTTACCCCGTCTGGGCTGGCGAGCCACCAAACGAAACGGGCCGCATCGTCTCCGATGCGGCCCGTGGGGTATTAAGGTTGTCGAGATTACAGCACGTAGCGCGATAGATCTTCGTTGCCAGACAGCTCGTTCAAACGCTCATCGACGTACGCGGCGTCGATGGTCACCGTTTCACCCGACGATTTGTGCGCGTGGAACGAAAGATCTTCCAGCAAACGTTCCATTACCGTGTACAAACGGCGTGCGCCGATGTTCTCCACCTTTTCATTTACCGAGCAGGCGATCTCTGCCAAGCGATGAATGCCATCTTCCGCAAAGACGAGATCGACGCCTTCAGTCTTCATCAGCGCCTGGTATTGCTTAGTGAGGCTCGCATCCGTTTGCGTGAGGATCGCGCGGAAGTCTTCCACCGACAGCGAATCCAACTCCACCCGGATCGGGAAGCGCCCCTGCAACTCGGGGATCAGGTCGCTCGGCTTGGACAGATGGAACGCGCCCGACGCGATGAACAGGATGTGATCGGTCTTGATCATCCCGTACTTGGTGTTGACCGTCGTGCCTTCCACCAGCGGCAGCAGGTCACGCTGCACGCCCTGGCGCGACACCTCGCCGCCACCGTGCTCGCTGCGGCTGGCGATCTTGTCGATCTCGTCCAGGAACACGATGCCGTTCTGCTCAACGTTGGCCACAGCCTTCTGCTTGAGCTCGTCTTCGTTCACGAGCTTGGCGGCTTCTTCGTCGATCAGCAGCTTGAACGCTTCGGCCACCTTCATCTTGCGGCGGTTCTTCTTGCCCTGGCCCAGGCCCTGGAACATCGAGCGGATCTGCTCGGTCATGTCTTCCATGCCGGGCGGGCCCATGATGTCCATGCTCGGCACGCCGGCCGACACTTCCAGTTCGATTTCGTTGTGGTCGAGCTGGCCTTCGCGCAGCTTCTTGCGGAAGGTCTGGCGCGCGGTCGAATCCTTCTCTTCGGGCTGCGCAAAGCCAATGTCGCGCGGCGGCGGGATCAGTACGTCCAGGATGCGGTCTTCGGCCGCGTCTTCGGCCTTGGCGCGCACCTTCTTCATCTCGGATTCGCGCGTCTGCTTGACGGCCATCTCGGCCAGGTCGCGCACGATGGTGTCCACGTCGCGGCCCACGTAGCCGACTTCCGTGAACTTGGTCGCCTCGATCTTGATGAACGGCGCATCAGCCAGCTTGGCCAGGCGTCGGGCGATTTCCGTCTTGCCCACGCCCGTCGGGCCGATCATGAGGATGTTCTTGGGCGTGATTTCCTGGCGCAGCGGCTCGCCCACCTGCTGGCGGCGCCAGCGGTTGCGCAGCGCCACGGCCACCGCTTTCTTGGCCTTGTGCTGGCCGATGATGTGCTTGTCGAGTTCGGAGACGATCTCCGACGGCGTCATGGTTTCAGACATGGGAGTCCTGTGGATACGCGTTTGCGAGAGACGGCTCGCTTATTCGAGCGTCTCGATCACGAAATTGGTGTTGGTGTAGATGCACAACTCGCCGGCGATGCGCAGCGACTTTTCCACGACATCACGCGGGGCGAGGTCTGTGTTCTCCATCAGCGCCTTGGCTGCCGACTGCGCGTACGAACCGCCCGAGCCGATCGCGGCGATGCCGCCTTCCGGGTCGAGCACGTCGCCGTTGCCGGTGATGATGAGGGTGGATTCGCGGTCAGCGACGATCAGCATCGCTTCGAGGTGACGCAGCGCGCGGTCGGTGCGCCAGTCCTTGGCGAGGTCGACGGCCGAGCGCAGCAGGTTGCCCTGGTGCTTTTGCAGCTTGGCCTCAAAGCGGTCAAGCAGGGAGAAGGCATCGGCGGTGGCGCCGGCAAAACCGACCAGCACCTTGCCGTCGTAAATGGCGCGCACCTTGCGGGCGGTGCCCTTCATCACGATGTTGCCCAACGTGACTTGACCGTCGCCGCCGAGCGCAACCTGGTTGCCGCGCCGCACGCTGACGATGGTGGTGCCGTGATACTGTTCCATGCGCTTGTTCCTAGGGTCCGGCCGACCCAACGCGGGCTGGCCAAAGAACTCCATACTTGGCGCCAGCCACCAGGATTTCAAGCGCGATTTCGGCGCGGCGCACTGCTTTTGTGCGCCGCAAATCGCTTGACGGTTTTGCTGCCGTTTTAGCGCGTGACGTCGAAGGCGTACGTGCGCTCATCCAGGCGCGGCGTCACGGTATAGCCCTTGCGCGCCGCCCACACGTTGATGTTGAAGTACAGCGGGATCACCCCGTTGTCGCGCATGCCGATCTCGGTGGCTTCCTGCAGCAGCTTGTCGCGCTTGGCGTCGTCGATGGTTTGCAAGGCTTCGGCCAGCTTGGCATCGAGCGCCGGATTCGAATAGCGGCCCCGGTTGGAAGCACCCCAACCGCGCGCCGGGTCATACGTGGCCAGCAGCGCCTTCAGGCTGGAGCTGGCTTCGCCGGTATCCGCGCCCCAGCCGGCCAGCATGAACGAAAACTCGAGCTTGTTGGCACGCGTAAAGAACGTCGCCGATGGCATGGCCTCGACCTTGGTCGCAATGCCCACACGCGACAGCATGGATGCAATGACCTGCGCGACGCGGTCGTCGTTCACATAGCGGTTGTTGGTCGCATGCAGGGTGATGGCGAAACCGTCGGGGTAGCCGGCCTGGGCCAGCAGCTTCTTGGCGACAGCCGCATCGGCCACCGGCGCCTTGAGGCCCGGCACGTGACCGAACAGCGCGCTGTTGACCAACTGGCCGGTCGGCTCCGCGGCACCTTCCATCACGCGGTCCACGATGGCCTGGCGCGAAATCGCCAGCGAAATCGCCTGCCGCACGCGTGGATCCTTCAGCGGGTTCTTTGCCAGCGGCTTGCCCGCCTTGTCGGTCACGAACGGCGACACGTCGCGGTTCGAATCCAGATGCAGATACATCAAGCGGAACACGGGCATCTTGAACACCGACACCGCCGGGTCCCCCGACAGCTTCTTGATATCGGAGGTCGGCACGTTCTCGATGACTTGCACGTCGCCGGCCAGCAATGCCGCCACGCGAGAAGGGTCGGCCGTCAGGATGCGCAGCGTCACGCGATCCCACTGCGGTTTCTTGCCCCAGTAACCATCGAAACGCGTCAGCTCCACGCGGTCGCCCTTGGCAAAGGAGACGAACTTGTACGGCCCCGTGCCCACCAGCGCGCGGCCGTTGTTGAAATCCTCGGGGCCGGCTTTTTCTGCCACCTTTTTCGACACCATGTCGATGGTCGACAGATCGTTCGGCAGCAGCGGATACGGGCCGTTGGTGGTGATGCGCACGGTCAGCTTGTCGACTGCCGTCACGTCCTTGAAGCCACGCGTGTAGATGGTGAATGGCGACGGGCTGTTCTTGATGGTGGCCGGCCGCGCCAGCGAATACACAACATCGGCCGAGGTGAACTCGCTGCCGTCATGGAAATGCACGCCGGGGCGCAGCTTGATCTCCCACACGGTGTCGCTCACGGCCTTCCACGATGTGGCGAGACCGGGCTTCATGCGCATCTTCTCGTCCTTGGCGATCAGCGTTTCGAACATGTGCTCGGCCACATTCGAATTGGGCGTGACGTTATGGAAGTGCGGGTCCAGCGAGGTGATATCGCCCGAGAGCCCAACCACGAGGGTGGTCGGCGCCTGAGCGTGGACGGCAACCGGCACAGTGGCCGTGAGGGACAGCACAGCGGCCACACTCGCGGCGCGCAGCAGACGCAAAACCGGCATGACGACTCCCCGAAAGTTCGTTACGGAAGCGAAACGTTCGAGGATTGTCCGGACCGGAGGATGCCGGTGTCAACGACGGTGAAGCAGGGGGTCGCGATGCTCAGTGGTGGTGCCCGCAGTCGCAGTCGTCACCGTGTTGGTGATCGTGGTCACCCTGCCAGTCCTCGTCATCGTGGTCATCAAAGGCCCAGGCGGGGAAGGGGTCCGGCAGCGTCGCCCAGGCGTCCGGGCTGGCAGCCATTTCGGCGTCGGTCAGCAGGCAGGCGTCAAGCTGCGCGATGAGCGCGGCTTCATCCAGGTCCGTACCAATGAAGACGAGCTCCTGACGGCGATCGCCCCAAGGCGCGGGCGCACCGTTGTCGTGCATCTTGTCCACAATGTCGGCGCGGGCTTCTTCCTCGTCTGGCCACTCGGCTTCGTCGACGGCGGCCCACCAGGCGCCGGCACCGCCGTGGCGCATCACGCCGCCAGCCTGGCCCCAACTGCCGGCCGTGTCCATGCGCGAGGCCAGCCAGAAATAGCCCTTCGAGCGCAGCACGCGACCATGTTCGCGCAGCCATTCGGTATGCATCAGGTCCCACAGGCGCTGCGGCTGAAACGGCACGCGGCGGCGATAGACGAAGCTGCGGATGCCGAGCGCTTCCGTCTCGGGCACGTGTTCGCCGCGCAGCTCGGCCAGCCATGCGGGGGCGGCCGATGCCGCATCGAAATCAAACCGGTGCGTGTTCAGGATCTCGTCGAGCGGCACCTTGCCGAACGACGCCGGCACGATGCGCGCACGCGGATTCAGCGAATGCAGGATGCCCGCCAGGCGTGCGCGCTCGGCCTCGCTCACCAGATCGATCTTGTTGAGCACGATCACGTCGCAGAACTCGACTTGTTCGATGAGCAGATCGACCACGGTGCGATCGTCATCCTCATCGCGAGCCTGACCGCGGTCGGCGAGGAAATCCGCCGCATCGTAGTCGGCCAGAAAGTGCTGGGCGTCGACCACCGTGACCATCGTGTCCAGACGCGCGAGGTCGGACAGCACGTCGCCTTCGGCATCCTCAAACGTAAAGGTCTCGGCAATCGGCAGCGGCTCGGCCACACCGGTCGATTCGATGAGCAGGTAGTCGAAGCGGTCTTCGCGGGCGAGGCGGGCGATCTCGTCGAGCAAATCTTCGCGCAGGGTGCAGCAGATGCAGCCGTTGGAGAGCTCCACCATGCGCTCGTCCGTGCGCGAGAGCTGGGCGCTCGTGGCGGTACCGTCGCCGACGAGCTGCGCGTCGATGTTGACATCCGACAGGTCATTGACGATCACGGCCACGCGCTTGCCCTCGCGGTTGGCGAGCACGTGGTTGAGCAGCGTGGTCTTGCCGGCGCCGAGGAAGCCGGACAGCACGGTGACGGGAAGCGGACGGGACATGATCGGTGACCCTGATGTGTGGCCAAACAAAGCAAACAGCCCGGTACGCGACCGGGCTGCAGATTCAAACAGATGCGCGAGGCGGTATGCCGGGCGCGTCAGTCACCCATCAACTTCTGGCGCTTTTCGCGGCGCTCCTGCGCCTCCAGCGACAGGTTGGCGGTGGGGCGGGCCAGCAGGCGAGGAATGCCGATCGGCTCGCCGGTTTCGTCGCAGTAGCCGTAGTCACCGGCATCAATGCGGGCGATCGACTGTTCCACCTTCTTGAGCAGCTTGCGCTCGCGGTCGCGCGTGCGCAGCTCCAGTGCGTGCTCTTCCTCGATGGTGGCGCGGTCTGCCGGGTCCGGCACGATCACGGTCTCGCGCAGGTCGCTGACGGTCTGGTCGGCATTTTTGAGAATGTCGTCCCGCATTTTTACAAGCCGGTCTTTGAAAAAGGCGAGCTGCGCCTCGTTCATGTAATCCTTTTCGCCCATCTTCAGGATTTCGGCTTCGGTGAGTAGTTTCTTGCTGCTCATGGTTGCTGCAGATGATCCTGGTAAATCGCGCGCCGTGTCGGGCATCGCGTCGTCCTTGCGCGGGGATGCGTTGGACTCATTCTGGCTGGCGGCGGACTTGCCGCCCCGCGCGCCTCCTTTTGCCTCTCCCGCAGCGGCGCCCCCTGCCGCTTTTCTACGGGTGGCTGGCGCAGCCTGGGCTGCTGCCGACTCCGTTTCGGGCCGTCCAGCACCACCGTTGGCGCCGCGTCCTTCCTTGGTCTTAGTCACCATCGCCTGCTCTCCTGTCGGACGTGCTTCGGACGACGTGCTTCTGAATCGACCTATTGTAGCTGAACGATATTACCTGAACTATCGGAGAAACACGGACAGGAAATCCGGCCCGGATTCTGCCCGAAAGCGCCCCGCGAGGCCACCCAAAAGAAGGGGAAAAGCGCCCCGGGGGGGGGAACAAGCCCTAGGCCAGGCAGTTCTCCAATCCTTTCAGAATCGTTTCGCGCGGCAGGTCGACGCCGATGAAGACCATCCGGTTGGAAGGGGTCTCGCCGTCCCATTTGCCGCCCACGTCGCTGCCCATCAGTTGGTGCACGCCCTGGAAGACCACCTTGCGGTCAACGCCTTCCATATAGAGCACGCCCTTGTAGCGCAGCAGTTTCTCGCCGTAGATGTTCAGCACGCCCGAGAGGAATTCCTCCAGCTTGGTGTAGTTGAACGGGCGATCGCTGCGGAAGACGAACGAGGCGATGCGGTCGGTGTGGTGCGCATGGCCGTGGTGATGGTGGTGGTGCCCGTGACCATGATCGTGCTCGTGGTCATGATCGCAGTCCGCCGAGCACGCGTGGTCGTGATCATGATCGTGGTTGTGATCATGGTCATCTTCGCGCAGGAAGTCGGGGTCGATCTCCAGCTTGGCGTTCAGGTTGAAGCCGCGCAGGTCGAAGATGGTGTCGATGGGCGTTTCACCAAAGTTGGCGGTGCGGATCGGGGCGCGCGGGTTCATGTGCAGCAGGCGGTGGCGCAGCGCTTCCACGTCGTCGGCAGAGACGAGATCGCTCTTGGTGATGAAGATGGCATCGGCAAAGCCCACCTGGCGCTGCGCCTCTTCCTGCTTGTCGAGCTGCATGTTGCCGTGCTTGGCGTCGACCAGCGTGATGACGGCGTCCAGCAGGTAGCGGCTGGCGATCTCATCGTCCATGAAAAACGTCTGCGCGACAGGGCCTGGGTTGGCGACGCCGGTGGTCTCGATGACGACGCGGTCGAACTGGATCTCGCCCTTGTCGCGGCGCGTGAGCAGGTCGGACAAGCCCTTCACCAAGTCGCCTCGGATGGTGCAGCAAATGCAGCCGTTGCTCATCTGCACGATCTGCTCGTTGCCGTCTTGCACGAGGATGTCGTTGTCGATGTTCTCTTCGCCGAACTCGTTTTCGATCACGGCGATCTTCATGCCGTGGTGCTCGTTCAGGATGCGCTTGAGCAGCGTGGTCTTACCGCTGCCGAGAAAGCCCGTCAGGATGGTGACCGGGATCATTTTGGACATGGTGCGTTTCCTAGTTGTGAGCCGGCGCCGCAATCGGCGCAGCAGCCCTTGATGGTGAGTTCGGCGTGGTCCGGCGAGAAGCCTGCGGGTAACGCGGCAATCGGCATGGCCGGCGGCTCGGCGGATTCCAGGCAGAAATCGCGCCCGCACTGCGTGCAATGGAAGTGACTGTGCGAGCGGTGCGCCGCTTCACGCGCGGCGTCGTGCTCGGCGAGGCTGAAGCGGAACACGCGATCAGCGCCGGCCGTTTTGTGGACGATGCCACCTGCGACCAGCCAGTCGAGCACGCGGTAGACCGTCACGCGGTCGATGCCGGAGTCGTCCGGCAGCGCATCGCACACGGCTTGGTGCGAGAGCGGCTCGGCGCCTTGCATCAGCACAGCCAGTACGCGCACGCGGGGCTCGGTCACTCGGCTGCCTAAACCTCGCAGACGTGCGCGAGCCATCGCTTCAGGCGAATCGGATTCGGGGGCGGCGCAAACGCCGTGCGATGCCGGGGTACTCATGCGCGGGATTGTACCCGGTTACTGCAATTGAGTTGCAACTGGGCGACGTTGCGCCGCCCAGGGTTTTCAGGGCGCGCGCATGGCTTATGCGGCAAACACCAAACACACCGGCGTCGGCACCTTGGCCACCACCGTCGGCTGATCCAGCTTGCCGGTCTGCCCGTCGATGCGCAGCCGCAGGATCGTGTCGCCTTTCTGGTTGAGCACGTAGAGGTGGCTGCCGTCTGGCGCCATCGTCATCGCGCGCGGGAAGTGCACGCCTTCGCTCCAGTATTGCAGCGGCGCGAGTTTGCCCGAAGCATCGACGCTGAACGCAGCCACGCTGTCGGCCAGCGGGTGGCCCGACTTCAGCTTCCGGTTGCTCGCATACAGGAAGCGGCCCGACGGATGCATCAGGATCTCTGCACCGCTCTTCTGGCCGGTGTAGTCGGCGGGCGTGGTGGAGATGCGCTGGCGCTCCTCCGACACATGGCCGGTGGCGGGGTCATAACCATGGCAGGCAACAGAGCCGTCCAGCTCATTGATGACGTAGAGCAGCTTGCCTTGCGGATGCAGCGCCAGATGGCGCGGCCCGCTGCCGGGCTTGAGCTGCGCGCGGTCACGCGGGGCGAGCTTACCGCCCTCGATGGCGAACACGTTGATGCGGTCGGTGCCCAGGTCGGTGCCGATCACGTGGTCGCCGGTGGTGTCGAACAGCATCATGTGCGCGTGCGGCGCTTCCTGTTCGGGGCGCGGGCCGGAGCCGACGTCCTTGAAGATGCCGGAGACGGTGCCGAGCTTGCCGTCTTCGCCGATCGGCAGCAGGTTGTACGCGCCGCCGCTGTAGATCGACACGCACAGATACCGCCCATCCGGCGACACCACCACATGCGCGGGGTTCGTGCCCGAGAGCGACAGCGGCTGGCGGTTGAGCAGCGTGAGCTTGCCGTCGCGCGGATCGATGGCATAGGCCTCGGCGCTGCCGTTCGGGCGGCCTTCGTAGACCTCCAGCTCGTTGATGGCGTACAGGAAACGCTGATTCGGGTGCACGGCCAGGAACGATGGATTGGCGCTCTCGACCACCTGCACTTGCGTCCACGCATCGCCGCGCGGGGCGAGCACGTAGATGCCGCGTGCGGCCGGACCACCGGCGGTGCCGCCCGGTGCGTTGAACGTGTACGTGCCGACATAGGAGAAGCGCGGCGCACGCATGGCGGCGGCGGGTTGCGCGCCGGACGCGGCAGGTTGTTCACCGGCTTGCGCCAGCACGGTTTTGGGGAGAGCGCCCAGCAAGGGCAGGCTACCGGTCCACTGCATGAAGGTTCGACGAAGACGATTGGTCATGGATGGCTCCATCAAACACGCACGGACATCGCGTGGTGGAAGATGTTGTTCGGATCATACCGGCGCTTCACGTCCTGCAGAAACGCGTACAAGTCACCACTGCCGTAGTACAGCTGCGGCCAGAACGGGTAGGCGAGCATGTCGACGTCGGGGTAGTTGATGTAGCAGCCCTCGTACCGGTCGCCCGGGTAGGGCGTGCCGCTGTGGGGGGCCGGCACGTCCGGGGCGCCGTAGACATCGCGGTAAAAATCGCTGATCCAGCGCAGGTGGCCGGCGTCATCGGCGGCGGACGTCCAGTAGGTCTGGTACTGCAGCTTCATGATGGACGCGCGCTGCGGCACCGCCGTATCGCCGATGCGCTCCGCCTTGTTGACGGCACCGCCGTAGGAATCCACCTGCAGCAGCGATTGGCTCAGGTCCACGCCGGGCATCGTCCGCGTGAGGTGCGTGTAGATGCGCTGCGCCTCGCGCGCCGTGAAACCGCGCTTCATGTAGGCGGATTTGTACTTGCCGCGCTGGTTCGCGCCCGAGCCGTTCAGATACTGCGTGGCCGTCAGCCAGTCGTACTGCACGATGGTGTGCGGCTTGGAGCAGAGCAGTTGCCCCACGCCGTGCCTGTGCGCGGGTCCATAGCCGGGGGGCCGGCCTTTGACCGGCGTCGGCGCGCAGGCCTGGAAGCGGTTCAGAAAATCGTTGAGGACGGAGAGATCACGGCACGTGCCATCGGGGTTGCAGAACTGCGTGAGCAGCACGATCTGCCCCGCCGATTTGTGCGTGAGCTTGAGCAGCGAGAACATGCCCCAGGTGTCGGGGTCCTTGCCGCGCGTCTCCCAGTATTCGCCGTAGATCCGCAGCAGTTCGGCAAAGCGCTCGGGTGTCATGGTGGCCCAGTCGAAGGCCACGGTAGCCAGCGCCACTTCCTGCGGCGCAGCGGGCAGCTTGGCAAACGTGTAGCTGGTGATGACGCCGAAGGTGCCGCCGCCCGCGCCACGGCATGCGCGGAAGAGATCCGGATCGCGCGCGGCGTCCACCGTGCGGGCGACGGCCTTGCCTGTCTTGTCCACGGTGACAATGTCCACGGCCGAGAGCCAATCCACCGTCAGCCCCTGCAGCCGCGAGAGCAGGCCATATCCGCCACCACAGATATGCCCGCCCGCGCCCACCGAGTAGCACGAGCCGCCGGGCAGCGTGACATTGTGGCGCTTGTACAGCTCGAGGTAACCGTTCCAGTTCTGCGTGCCGGCCGGAATGCGCACCGAACCGTCGGCGTGTACGTCGGGTGTAGCGAGCAGGCTCAGGTCGACAATCGTGCCGTCGGGGTTGTTGCTGACGAAGTCCTCGTAGCAATGCCCGCCACTGCGCACCGTCGGGCGCTGGCCCGCGTTGATGATGCGCTGCACGGCGGGCGCCACGTCGTCCGGTTTCTCAATGAGCGCGATGCGGCCGGCGGCCTGCGCATCGGTGGTCGGCCAGCGCAGGTTGAAGCCATGCTTGAGCGTGTTGTAGCGCGGGTCCTGGCGTGTCACATCCAGTGTCATCGGTGACTCCCATGAAGGGCATTTGCGCAAGCGTTGCGCAAATGAAGTTGGGTTCGGACGCGTCGCGTCCGGCGGTTCCAACTTAGTCGCTTAAGCGCCCGGCTTCCATTCGATGGCGCGCGGGGTGCCGGGTCAGCGCATCAGATGCGCAAGCCATACCACAACGCGTGCGGCGGTTGGCTCCCATAGCGGCCGCACCAGCCAGCAAGCGGCAGCCCACGCCAGCGCCACGACGATGAGGTCGCAGCGACCGCTTTTCCACAAGTTCAGGGAATGGCGACCCAAGATCCAGGGCACGCCGAGCGGATTCGGCCAGTCTGCCAGCAGATGCATCAAGCCGCCGCAGGCGAAGCCAAACAACACGGGGGCCCACAGGTGGCCATGGCCCAGCGCCTGATACGACACCACAAGCGCCGCCACCCAACCGATGCCCCAGTGCGTGGCGGTACGGTGCGTGATCCAGAGGCGGCGTGCACGGGTCCACCACGCGACCTCCATCCAGTCGGGCGCAGTACTGCCAGCAACGGCCGCGCAAAACGCCAGGATGCAGCTGAGGTGTTCGAGTGAGGTGTGGGAGGCCTGCGCGACGAAGGTGGCGGCGATGACACCAGCCGCCCAGCCCGTCGCATGATGGGCAGCATTGGATGCCATCGACGTGATGCGG
Source organism: uncultured Ralstonia sp. (assembly GCA_966433195.1). GTDB lineage: Bacteria > Pseudomonadota > Gammaproteobacteria > Burkholderiales > Burkholderiaceae > Ralstonia. Next base: position 34,935 of record CBJMVH010000027.1, on the reverse strand, counting down.
AAAAGAAGGGTCCGCATCTTCGCAATTGAGGCTTGCCGGGACAAGCCAAAAATTGCGACAAATTGCTAGCCGATCTGCAGCAGCAGGCCCTTGAGGTATTCGCCTTCCGCGAAGCTCGTCAGCAGCGGATGGTCCACGCCTGCCGCCAAACGCCGCTGAATGCGCGCCGTGACCTTGGCATCAGCCGCCGCGCCCGCCACGATCTTCTGGAACAGGTCCGCATCGATCGCCCCCGAGCAGGAGTACGTGAACAGCAGACCGCCCGGTCGCAGCAACTGCATGCCGACCAGGTTGATCTCCTTGTACGCCCGCGCTGCGCGATCCACCTGCTGGGCCGATGCTGCAAACTTGGGCGGGTCCAGCACGATCAGGTCAAACTGGCGGCCTTCTGCGCGGAAGTTGCGCAACGACTTGAAGACATCCGCATCCAGCCACTCGGCGCGCGCCGGGTCAAAGCCATTCAGCGCGACGTTACGCTCGGCCACGGCCAGCGCTTCGCCCGACGAGTCAATCGACACCACCGACTTTGCGCCGCCCTTCAATGCCGCCAGCGAAAACCCGCCGGTGTAGCAGAAGCAGTTCAGCACATCGCGATCTTTCGCCAGCGCACCGACGAGCGCGCGGTTGTCGCGCTGGTCTACGTAGAAGCCAGTCTTGTGGCCTTCGCGCACATCCACGTAGTAGCGCACGCCGTGCTCGGTAGCCGACAGGTCTGCGAGCGGCTCGGCGCCAGCCAACACGCCGGTCATCTGCTCCAGGCCTTCGCGCTCGCGTACGCTCACATCGGAGCGCTCGTACACGTTCGGGCAGCCGGTCTCTTTGATCAGCGCGGCGACGATCGCCTGCTTCCAGTGCTCAACACCGGCAGCGCTGAACTGGCAGACGAGCTGCCCAGTGTCACCCGTGCCGTATTGATCGACGATCAGGCCAGGCAGGCCGTCCGCCTCGCCCATGATGAGGCGCACGGCATCGGTGTCATGCACCCATGCGCGGCGGTACGCCACGGCAGCGGCAATGCGGCGCTTGAAGAACGCATGATCAACGGGCTCGGCCTCATCGAACGACCACACGCGGGCGCGAATCTGCGAGACAGGGCTGAAGGCTGCGCGCGCCAGGAACTGGCCGTTGGCCGCGCGCACGACCACCGTCGCGCCGGAGGCAGGCTTGCCCTCCAGGCGATCGATGGCGTTGGCGAAAATCCACGGGTGCCGGCGCAGCAGCGAGCGCTCCTTGCCGGGCTTGAGAATCAGGGTTTGCATACGACTGGGGATGATTGCGCCCCGCGACAGCGTTTCGGGGCAGCGCGCTACTTTTTCTTCGCGCGGGGATGCGCCTGATCGTAGATCTTGGCCAGGTGCTGAAAATCGAGCGAAGTATAAACCTGCGTGCTGGCGATGCTGGCGTGCCCGAGCAGTTCCTGCACGGCACGCAAGTCGCCGGACGATTGCAGCATGTGCGTCGCAAACGAGTGCCGCAGCACGTGGGGGTGCACATCGGCCGGCACACCGGCAGCGATGGCGTTGCGCCGCATGCGCTCATGAATCTGCCGCCGGCCCAGCCGTTTGCCGCGCGGTGAGAGAAACAGCGCTTGCGCATCCTCCATCGCGGCATCGGGCTGGGCGAGTTGCGACCGCGCTGCCAGCCATGCGGCCAGTGCCTCAGCGGCCTTGCTGCCCACCGGCACGCTGCGGCGCTTGTTGCCCTTGCCGAGCACCACCACCTCGCGTGCATCCAGATCGAGCCAGCTGGCGGATTCGTATTCGCCCGTTTTGACATGGCGCAGGTCCAGACTCACCAGCTCCGAAACACGCAATCCACACGAGTACAGCAGCTCGTTGACGGCACGATCGCGAATCGTCTCGGCATCATCGCCGGGCACGTGCTCCATCAGCGCGACAGCGTGTTCGACCGAGAGGGCTTTGGGCAGCTTCTTGGGGCTCTTGGGCGCACGCACGCCGTCGACCGGGTTGGCGGTAACGGCCGCGTCGCGCAGTGCCATCCACTTATACCAGCCACGCCATGCCGACAGCGCCCGCGCAATGCTGCGGCCAGAGAGGCCATCGCCGTGCAGCTGCGCCATCATGCGGCGGATGTGATGCGCCTGCAGTTGCGTGAGATCGATGCCGGCAGCGTGCTGCGCAGCCAGGCGCTGCAGCACGGCCAGCTCGTGCGCGTAGCTGCTCAGTGTGTGCGATGAGAGCTGCCGCTCGAACTTCAGCGCATCGAGGTAGGCCGCAATCTGCGGATGGGGCGGCGCGGGTGCGGCGCGATCCTCATGGTGAGCAGATTGCGGCATGCGGAGCGTGCGCTCAGTCGCGCAGGCGGTTGAGCGCAGCGGCCGCGAGTTCGCCGATCTGCGTAAGGTAGGTCGTGCCCATGCCGTCATGGAAGCGGCGGGCGTCCGGCGAGCCCAGCACCAGCAGGCCGAATGCGGGCGCGGCGCTGGCATCGCCCTCGCCACGCACCGGCACGCGCAGCGTGACGATGGCCAGCGACTGAATCGGCTCGCCGCCCGTCTCGGACGTATCGAGCCAGCCGGCGGCCTCGAAGCCCGCATTCTCGCCGCAGTACGGCGCGCGCAGGCCCGTCGCGAACAGGCGCACTTCTTCGCTCACGCCCTGCGCCACTTCCAGATGTGCGAACTCTTCGCCCACCTGCCACACGCGCAGCGCCACGGCCGGCACGTCGAAAATTTCGCGCAAACCGTTCTGCACGGCATACGGCAGTGCGTGCGTATCGGCTTCGCCCAGCAGGCGCGTCGTCCAGGCGTGCACACGCTGCTGCGTGCGATCGTTCTCGTTGCCGTGGCGCATCAGCTCCGACAGCTTGAGTTCGAGGTGCTTGTTCTTGTCGCGCAGGATTTCCATCTGGCGCTCCTGCAACGACACCGCGCGGTGGCTGTGCGGGCTCGTCAACTGAATGGCGGCCAGCAGCTCGGCGTGCTCCTCAAAGAAGGCCGGATGCGCTTGCAGGTAGTTGGCGACGTCTTGTGCGTTCATCGTGGAGGTGCTCATCAGGCTGCGCCGAGTTTCTTCTTCAGCAGTTCGTTGACTTGTGCGGGGTTGGCCTTGCCGCGCGTGGCCTTCATGGCCTGGCCGACCAGCGCGTTGAATGCCTTCTCCTTGCCCGCGCGGAACTCCTCCACCGACTTGGCGTTGGCCGCCAGCACGTCGTCGATGATCTTCTCCAGCTCGCCGGAGTCGGACATTTGCTTCAAGCCCTTCTCGGCGATGATCGCGTCGGCATCCGCGCCGTGTTCGCCAGCCCACATGGCCGGGAAGACGTCCTTCTTGGCGGTGTTGTTGCTGATCGTGCCGTCGGCGATGCGCACAAGCAGCTTGGCGAGTTGTGTGGGCTTGACCGGTGCAGCGTCGATTTCCAGATCAGCGCGGTTCAGGTTCGAGGCCAGCTCGCCCATGATCCAGTTGGCGGCGGCCTTGGCGTTGGCTGCACCCGCCTCGGCGACGACGGCTTCGAAGTACGCGGCCGTGGCCTTGGTGGCGGTCAGGATGCTCGCGTCATACTTCGGCAGGCCGTAGGCCGATTCAAAGCGCGCTGCCATCGCTGCGGGCAATTCGGGCAGCGTGGCACGCACGCGCTCGATCCAGTCGTCGCCGATGACGAGCGGCAGCAGATCCGGGTCGGGGAAGTAGCGGTAATCCTGCGCATCTTCCTTGCTGCGCATGGAGCGCGTTTCCTTGCGGTCCGGATCGTACAGGCGCGTTTCCTGCACCACGGTGCCGCCGTCTTCGATCAGCTCGATCTGGCGGCGCACTTCGTAGTTGATGGCCTCTTCCAGGAAGCGGAACGAGTTCAGGTTCTTGATCTCGCAGCGGGTGCCGAACGGGGCGTCCGGGCCTGGGCGCACCGAGACGTTGGCGTCGCAGCGGAAGCTGCCTTCCTGCATGTTGCCGTCGCAGATGCCCAGCCACACCACCAGCGCGTGCAGTGCCTTGGCATAGGCCACGGCTTCTGCGGCGCTGCGCATGTCGGGCTCGGTCACGATTTCCAAGAGCGGCGTGCCGGCGCGGTTCAGGTCGATGCCAGTCATGCCGGCAAAGTCTTCGTGCAGCGATTTGCCGGCGTCTTCTTCCAGGTGCGCGCGCGTCAGTTGAACCGTCTTTTCATACCCCGGCTGGCCGTTCTTACCTTCCACCTGGATGGTCAGCGTGCCGCCCTGTACCACCGGAATCTCGAACTGGCTGATCTGGTAGCCCTTGGGCAGATCGGGGTAGAAGTAATTCTTGCGCGCGAAGATGCTCTTGGGCGCGATCTTGGCGCCAATGGACAGCCCGAACGTGATGGCGCGCTCAACCGCACCCTTGTTCAGCACGGGCAGCACGCCCGGCAACGCCAAGTCCACCGGCGCGGCCTGCGTATTGGGCTCAGCACCGAATGCGGTGGAGGCGCCGGAGAAAATCTTCGAGACCGTCGAAAGCTGTGCGTGCGTTTCGAGGCCGATCACCACTTCCCATTGCATGTTGCGTGTGTCCTGTCGATTGTTTGTGGTGTGGATGTCTAGGTACTCAGGTATTCAAAGATTCGTGTCTTGCTGCGATCAGGGGCGCGGCGCCTGCAGCCATGCCGCCAGCTTCATAAAGGCGGCTTCGCGCGCCGCCGGATCGCCGCCGACGGTCACAACGCCATGGCGGCGACCATTCGGGATGCCGCTGCGCTCCTTGACCGGCGCCGTACCATCAAAGCCGTGGTACGCGCCGTCGAACAATTCCAGCGCAAAACGCGCTTGCGGCTGACGGGCCAGCACGGCCGTCTGCAGCGCTTGGCAGTGGTCGACTGGCGTCCAGTCGTCGTTGGCACCGGCCAGCAGCAGCAACGGCGCATTCAACCGATAGTCCGGTCGCTGCTGCGCAGCGGCGCAGCCGGGGTAGAACGCCACGGCGCGGTCCACCGGCGGCGTATCCGCGGGCCAGGGGCGGCTGCCGTCCACCGTTTCCAGCACGGCCTGCGCACCGTTGGACCACCCCAGCAGCACGATGCGGCGCGCATCCACGCCCGGTTGCGCAGCCACCCAGCGGATCGTTGCCAGCACATCGGCACGCCGCACGGCCCCGTTGATGTCGCGTGCGGCGTAGCGTTCGGTGCAGATGCCATGCGGCTTGCCGCGCGGCCCAAAGCTGTCGGGAAACACCACAGCGTAGCCCCGTGCGCCTAGCCACTGCGCGTAGCCGCGATACCGCGAGCCGAGCGCCTTCGCATCCGCGCCGGCCTGCGTGTACAAACCGCTGCAGCCGTGCAGGGCAATCACCACCGGCGCCCCAGCCGCAGGCGCCTTGGCAGGCGTTGCGACCCAGTAGGCGGTCAGCGTTTGCGGCGCGTCCTCCGCATCCTTCACGGATGCACGCGGAATCTCCACCGTCTGCACACCCAGCTCCGCCGATGACGGCGCACGCGCGGCCGGCATGTCCGGCAGGGCGCCTTCGGCGCCAGGCGTCGGCTGGGCGACGGCGTGCAGCGCCATGGCGCCGACCAGCGCCACAAGCAGGCGAAGCGACGTACGGGTCACCGAGCGCATCACCGGGCATTGCGGGCGCACTGGCCCGTTTGCGGGTCGAACATCACCGGCCATGCTTCTTCGTAGATGCCGGGCGTGCAGTGGGCCTCGCAGTTGGCGTGCGCCAGCGTCACGCGGCGCGGGTCCTGCCACACCATCAGCGTGCAACTGCCGTTGCGCTCGCGCAGCTCGATGCTGGGGCGGCGCTTGGTCTGCTGGAACGTCGACAGATCGAACTGACACGAGCCGCGCCGGCCCACCCACAACTGCCACTGCATGGCGTTGACGGTGTTGTCGGCCACCGTCAGCGTCGCCTGCTCGCGGAAGCCGTCTTCCTCGGTCTGGCTGCAGTAACCGTTGATATCGATGCGGCGGTCGGAAATAGGCGGCGGCGCGCTGGGGCGGCGGCTGATACCCGGCAGCGACGGCAGCGGAATGGGAATGCACGCCGACAGCGTACTGGCGACCAGGGCCAGCCCCAGCGCATTGCGAATGCCGTGGTTCATGCGTGCCTCCTGCCGGGCTGCGGGCGCATCGGTGCTTCGGTCGGGTGAACCTCAGGCCGCCGGCTGGCGGGTGTGCCAGTCGGTCGCCTGCTGGAACGCATGCGCAATCTGGAGCATGCGTGCCTCTTCAAAATAGTTGCCGATGATCTGCAAACCAACCGGCAGACCGTTGGCGCCAAAACCAGCCGGCACGCTCATGCCCGGCAGGCCAGCCAGGCTGGTCGACAGCGTAAAGATGTCTTCCAGGTACATCTGCACCGGATCGTCGCTCTTCTCGCCCAATTTCCAGGCAACGGTGGGCGCGACGGGCCCCATGATCACATCGCATTGGCTGAAGGCATTCTGGAAATCCTGCGCGATGATGCGGCGGATCTTTTGGGCTTGCAGGTAGTACGCATCGTAATAGCCGTGCGACAGCACATAGGCGCCAACCAGAATGCGGCGCTTGACCTCCCAGCCGAAGCCTTCGGCGCGGCTCTTCTTGTACATGTCTTCCAGATCGCGGTATTCCGCGGCCCGGTGGCCGTAGCGCACGCCGTCAAAGCGCGACAGGTTGGACGAGGCCTCAGCCGGGGCGATCACGTAGTACGTCGGGATCGACAACTCGGTCTTGGGCAGGCTGATATCGACCAGCGTGGCGCCCAGCTTTTCGAGTTCAGCCAGCGCGGCGCGCACGGTGGTGCGCACATCATCGGCCAGACCTTCTCCGAAATATTCCTTCGGCAGGCCGACGCGCAGGCCGGCCAACGGACGGGCAGCGTCTGCACCTTGCAGTGGCTGCCCAAGCAGGCGGCTGAAATCTTCTACGTCGCCACCGCGGCCCGGCTCCAGGCTGGTGGAATCGCGCGGGTCAAAGCCGGCCATGGCGGACAGCAGCAGCGCGCAGTCCTCGGCCGTGCGCGCCATCGGGCCGCCCTGGTCGAGCGACGAGGCAAACGCGATCATGCCGTAGCGCGACACGCGCCCGTACGTCGGCTTGATGCCGGTGATGCCCGAGAACGACGCCGGCTGGCGGATCGAGCCGCCCGTGTCCGTACCCGTTGCAGCGGGGGCCAGATCACCCGCCACTGCCGCCGCCGAGCCGCCCGAGGAGCCGCCTGGCACGTATTCGACGTTCCACGGGTTCTTGACCGCGCCGAACGCCGAGTTTTCGTTGGACGAACCCATGGCGAACTCGTCCATGTTGGTCTTGCCCAGCGTCACCATGCCAGCGGCGCCCAGGCGCTCGACCACGGTGGCGTCGAAGGGGCTGGTGTAGTTGCCAAGCATCTTGGAGCCCGCCGTGGCGCGCCAGCCGCGCGTGACGAACACGTCCTTGTGCGCGATCGGCACACCGGCAAGCGGGCCCGCGTTGCCGGCCGCGATGCGCGCATCGGCGGCCTGCGCCTGGGCAAGCGTTGCTTCGGCATCAACATGGATGAAGGCGTTCAGGTGCGCCCCCGCCTCGATGCGCGACAGGTAATGGCGCGCCAGTTCCACCGCCGAAACCTCACGGGCGGCGAGCTGGGCAGACAGGGCTTTGATCGTGGATGCGGTCATCGAATACGTTCGGATAGGCTGCCGGCAGCGGCCGGCGACGTCGAATAGGGTGGGCTCAAGAGTGGCGCCAGCGCGCCGTTAATGCAGGTTCGCGCGAATGACCGCGGATTACTCGATCACCTTGGGCACGAGGTACAGGCCAGCCTCGGTAGCTGGGGCGCATTGCTGGTAGTCGGCGCGGCGGTCGGGCTCGGTCACAGCATCGTCACGCAGGCGCTGCGCTTGCACCTGGACTTGCTCGATCGGGTGGGCCATCGGCTCGATGCCGGTGGTGTCCACGGCCTGCATCTGCTCGACCAGCGAAAAGAACTGGTTGAGCTGTGTGAGCGTCTGCGCGGCTTCGCCGTCGGAGACTTCGATGCGGGCCAGGTGGGCGATGCGTTTGACGTCGGTGAGTTCGAGTGCCATCGGAGTGGATCAGTGAGTGCAGCGGCGGGTGGGCAGGGTGCTCGGGCGGCCAAGCGACGGGGACTGCGCGCAGGGCACGCGCAGGTGGGCCCCGAGTGCGCCGATTGGCCGCAAATTTGGAGGTAAACGTCCGCCGAATGCCCGCAGAAAGCACGAATTATAAGGTATGATTGCCGACTAAATTTCTAAGTCAGCAGGCGACTTCGTGCAGCCACGGACCCTCTGATTAAGTGGCCGGGAACCTCCCGGCAACGGCGCCGTCAGCATCTGGCGACACTTAATCAAAGGTTCCTTGGGACCGCCCCCTCCGGGCGGCTCACCGGCAGGATGGCCAGTGCCACGGCACCCCACCGCCGATCACCACGGAGCCCGCGACACATTCCCGGGAGCGCAGTAGCAGGATCGGACCGCATGGCACAGCCCACGCGAGGTCCGCGCATCGGTGCAGCCGTTGCACCGTGATCCGGCTGCTGGGCCGCCCATGACTCGAAAACAGGATTCAACTCGATGTTCGGCTTTCTGCGCAGCTATTTCTCCAACGATCTCGCGATCGACCTCGGCACCGCCAACACCCTGATCTACGTGCGCGACAAAGGCATCGTCCTTGATGAGCCGTCGGTGGTGGCCATTCGCCAGGAAGGTGGCCCGAGCGCCAAGAAGACCATCCAGGCCGTCGGTAAGGAAGCCAAGCAGATGCTGGGCAAGGTGCCGGGCAATATCGAAGCCATTCGCCCGATGAAGGACGGCGTGATCGCCGACTTCACCGTCACCGAGCAGATGCTCAAGCAGTTCATCAAGATGGTGCACGACAGCAAGCTGCTGCGCCCGAGCCCGCGCATCATCATCTGCGTGCCGTGCGGCTCGACCCAGGTCGAACGCCGCGCCATCCGTGAATCGGCGCTGGGCGCCGGTGCCTCGCAGGTGTACCTGATTGAAGAGCCGATGGCCGCAGCCATTGGCGCCGGCCTGCCGGTATCGGAGCCGTCGGGCTCGATGGTGGTGGATATCGGCGGCGGCACCACCGAGGTGGGCATCATCTCGCTGGGCGGCATGGTCTACAAGGGCAGCGTCCGCGTGGGCGGCGACAAGTTCGACGAGGCCATCGTCAACTACATCCGCCGCAACTACGGCATGTTGATCGGCGAGCAGACCGCTGAAGCGATCAAGAAGGAAATCGGTTCGGCTTTCCCGGGTTCGGAAGTGCGCGAGATGGAAGTGAAGGGCCGCAACCTGTCGGAAGGTATTCCGCGTGCGTTCACGGTGTCGTCCAACGAAATCCTGGAAGCGCTGACGGATCCGCTGAACCAGATCGTGTCGTCGGTGAAGATCGCGCTGGAACAAACCCCGCCGGAACTGGGCGCCGACATTGCCGAGCGCGGCATGATGCTCACGGGCGGCGGTGCGCTGCTGCGCGACCTGGACCGTCTGCTGGCCGAGGAAACCGGCCTGCCGGTGCTGGTGGCCGAAGATCCGCTGACCTGCGTGGTGCGCGGCTCGGGCATGGCGCTGGAGCGCATGGACAAGCTCGGCAGCATCTTCTCGTACGAATAACGGGACCATGCGCCACGCCCGTCAGCCGTTGTCGACCCATGCTGTTGCGCGTACAGCGCCAGCGGCATTTGTGATCGCTGCGAGCCGCTGACGATGCGTTCTGCGCCGGTGCGCCGTGCTCCGCCCGCCAAGGGCCCCGGCACCGCACCAGCGACACCCCCAATCTGTTACCGGCCGGCCGCTGACGTGATTCCCAACGTTGATCGTCAAGTGCCTGCCGTGTCCATCTGAAGCGTCCGGGTCATGGATTACTCCCCGCCGCCCCTCTTCAAGCAAGGCCCATCCGCCACCGCGCGGTTGGTCGCCCTGCTTGCGCTTGCGCTGATGCTGCTGGTGGTGGATGCCCGCATGTCGGTGCTGGGCGTCGTCCGGCAGGTTGTGTCGGTGGTGCTGTACCCTGTGGAGCGCGTGGTACTGATTCCGCGCGACACGGTGCGCGCCGCGCTGGACTACACGCAATCGTCCACCAAGCTCGCCACCGATAACCGCAATCTGCGCGAATCGGCGGTTGCACAGGCGCAGCAATCGTTGCGTGCCTCTCAGCTTGAAGCCGAAAACCGCAACCTGCGCACGCTGCTCAACCTGAAGCAGCACGCCGCCGTGCCGACCGTGCCGGCAGAAGTCCTCTACGAAGCGCGTGACCCGTACACCCAGCGCATCGTGATCGATCGTGGTTCCAAGGACGGCGTGCGCGCCGGTTATCCGGTCATCGACGACCGCGGTGTGGTGGGGCAGGTGACACGTGTGTCGCTGTTCGAGTCGCAAGTCACGCTGCTGACCGACAAGGACCAGGCGATCCCCGTGGAAGTGGTGCGCAACGGGTTGCGCAGCGTGGCCTTCGGCGGTGCCCGCCCGGGCGCGCTGGACTTGCGGTTCATGGCCGCCTCGGCGGACTTGCAGCAGGGCGACCTACTGGTGACGTCCGGGCTGGACGGTGTCTATCCGGCCGGTCTGCCGGTGGCGCGCATCACCCAGATCGAGCGCAAGGCCGACACCGCGTTCTCACGCGTGATCTGCGAGCCGGTGGCCGGCATCCGCAGCAACCGGCACCTGCTGATCGTGAAATACGAGTCGGGCTTCCCGCCGCTGACGGATCTGTCGCCGCCGCCGGCTGCCAAGGGCAAGAACGCCGCCCGCGACGCACGCGAAGAGAAGGACCAGAAAGCTCGCGAAGCGCGCGCCGCCGCCGAGGCAAATGTCCCGGCGCCCGCCCCCGCGCCTGAAGAGAACACCACGCCGCCGCGTCCGACCGATGCTGATGGCAATCCGCTGGATACCGCGGATGCGGCCGCCAAACGCTAAGCGAGGCCATCGAACATGAACTCGCCCCAATACCTGCTGCGCCCGGTCAACCCCGGCTTCATCGCCTTCAGCTTTGTGCTGGCGTTCCTGTTCAACCTGATGCCGTGGGGCCACATGCAGTGGATTCCCGATCTGGTGGCGCTGGTGCTGGTGTTCTGGAACATCCACCAGCCGCGTCGCGTGGGCATGGTGGTGGCTTTTCTGTTCGGCCTGCTGATGGACGTGCACGAAGCGCGCCTGTTGGGCGAGCACGCGATGGCCTACACGCTGCTGTCGTACTTTGCGATCACGATCCACCGGCGCGTGCTGTGGTTCTCGGTGCTGTCGCAGGCGCTGCATGTGCTGCCGCTGCTGGTGCTGGCGCACGCCGTGCCGATCGTCATCCGCCTGCTGATGGGCGCGCACCTGCCGGACTGGCAGGTCATCCTGCCGCCGCTGATCGAGGCCGCCCTGTGGCCGTTCGCGAACGCGATTCTGCTGGCGCCGCAACGGCGCCCGGAAAGCGTCGACGAAACGCGTCCGATCTAGGGCGCCCCATCTGATGCGCCGTCCGGGTCGTTTCGCATGACTGAAATCCGCAACGTCGAACAGGAGCTGTCGCGCTTTCGCCTACGGCTGGCGGCGGCTGCCCTGTTCGTGGTGGTCTGCTTCGGGCTGCTGCTGGCGCGCTTCTTCTGGCTGCAACAGGTCAAGCACGAGCAGTACTCAGCCAAGGCCGAAGACAACCGCATCTCGGTAGCGCCCATCGAGCCCAACCGCGGCATCATCATGGACCGCAACGGCGTGGTGCTGGCCCGCAACTATTCGGCGTACACGCTGGAGATCACGCCGTCCAAGCTGCAGGACACGCTCGACAACACCATCGATCAGCTGGCGCAAGTGGTCGACATCCAGCCGCGCGACCGGCGCCGCTTCAAGCGCCTGATGGAAGATGCGCGCAGCTTCGAAAGCCTGCCGATCCGCAGCCAACTGACGGACCAGGAAGTCGCGCGCTTTTCGGCACAGCGCTTCCGCTTTCCGGGCGTGGACGTGCATGCGCGGTTGTTCCGCCAGTATCCGCTGGGCGAATCGGCGTCGCATGTGATCGGCTACATCGGGCGTATCTCCGAGCGCGATCTGGACCGCATCGACACCATGAGCGAGGCCAACAGCCAGCCCAATGTCACGTACGACCCGCGCAAGGATGCCAACAACTACAGCGGCACCGAGTACATCGGCAAGGTCGGCATCGAGCAGAGCTACGAGACGGAGCTGCACGGCCTGACCGGCTACGAAGAGGTGGAAGTGAGCGCCGGCGGGCGGCCGATCCGCACGCTGTCGACCTCGCAGGCGACGCCGGGCAACAACCTGATCCTGTCGCTCGACATCAACCTGCAGCGCCTGGCCGAGCAGCTCTTCGGCAACCGCCGCGGCGCGCTGGTGGCAATTGAGCCGGAAACCGGCGACATCCTCGCCTTCGTCTCCAAGCCGACGTTCGACCCGAACCTGTTCATTGAAGGCATCGACAGCGCGACCTGGAACGAGCTCAACAACTCGCCCGATAAACCCCTGCTGAACCGCCCGCTGCGCGGCACGTATCCGCCGGGCTCGACCTACAAGCCGTTCATGGCGCTCGCCGCGCTGGAGCTGGGCAAGCGCACGCCACAGTGGGGCATGGCCGATCCGGGCTCGTTCACGCTGGGTAATCACACGTTCCGCGATGACGCGCCGGGCGGCCACGGCTGGGTCGACATGTACCGTTCGATCGTGGCGTCGTGCGACACGTACTACTACAAGCTCGCCAACGACATGGGCGTCAATGCCATCCACGACTTCATGAAGCCGCTGGGCTTCGGGCAAGTCACGGGCATCGACATTGAAGGCGAGCGCACCGGCATCCTGCCGTCCACCGAGTGGAAGCGCAAAGCCTACAAGCGCCCCGAGCAGCAAAAGTGGTACGACGGTGAAACGATTTCGCTGGGCATCGGCCAGGGCTACAACAACTTCACCATCCTGCAACTCGCGCACGCGGTGTCGACGCTGGCCAACAACGGCGTGGTGATGAAGCCCCACCTGGTGAAGGCGGTTGAAGATTCGCTCACCAAGAGCCGCGCGCTGACGGTGCCGACCGAGAGCTACCGCATCCCGCTCAAGCAGTCGAACATCGACGTGATCAAGCACGCCATGGTGGGTGTGAACCAGGCGGGTACGGCGGCCAAGGCGTTCATCGGCGCGCAGTATGTGTCGGCGGGCAAGACCGGTACGGCACAGGTGTACTCCCTGGGCAAGAACGAGAAATACAGCCACCACGCACTACCCGAAAACAAGCGCGACCATGCGCTGTTCGAGGCGTTTGCCCCGGCTGACCACCCGAAGATCGCGCTGGCGCTGATCGTCGAGAACGCGGGTTTTGGTGCCACGTCCGCGGCGCCGATCGCCCGCGCGGTCATGGACTACTACCTGACGGGCAAGTGGCCCACGGAACTGGCCGCCACGGCGCCCAAGCCGCAGCCGCAACCTCCGGTGAATACGCCGAGCGTGTTCTCGACCGGCAAGACGGCCACCATTGCCAGCGCCACCGCTACCCCGCAAGCCGCGGCAGAAGCGGCTGCGCAGGCTGCCTCGGAAGTTACGGCGGCTTCAACGGCGGCGTCCGCTCCGAGTGCCGCGACGACCGCTTCGGCCCCCGCTGCATCGACGGCTGCCGTCGCCGCACCGCGCACCACGCCGCCCATGTCGCCGGACTTGGTGGCACCCGCCTTGCGCGAGGCCGGCACCAGCGCCGAAGCCGTTGCCCCCGCCACGTTGGATGCCCAGGTGCTGCAAGCGCTGTCGCATGCGCAGCCCGCCCCGGAACTGCCACCGCGCGGACGCGGCAATGCCGCAGCGCCGGCCTCGGCCCCTGCGACCACGCCCAAGGGCGCGAAAGACGCCAAGCCGGGCAACAAACCCGCACCAAAGCCAGTGCAGAAGCCGACGCCCAAACCGGCGCAGGCCACGCCCTGATTCACGCGCTTGGAGAACCTCATGGATAAGCTGGACAAGCGCCGCATCTTCAACGTCATCAAGTCGCTCTTCACCGGCTTCGATGGGCCGTTGGCGCTGATCGTCTTTCTGCTGCTCGGCACAGGCCTGGTCGCGCTGTACTCGGCCGCCATCGACATGCCGGGCCGGGTGGAAGACCAGGTTCGCAACATCCTGCTGTCGTTCGTGCTGATGTGGATCATCGCCAACCTGCCTCAGCAGACCTTGATGCGCTTTGCCGTGCCGCTCTACACCGTCGGCGTGGCCCTGCTAATTGGCGTGGCGATGTTCGGGCTGATCCGCAAGGGCGCGCGGCGCTGGCTGAACATCGGCGTGGTGGTGCAGCCATCCGAGATCATGAAGATCGCCATGCCGCTCATGCTGGCGTGGTACTTCCAGAAGCGCGAGGGGGTGATCCACTGGTATGACTATTTGGCCGCAGCCATGCTGCTGCTGATTCCAGTGGGCTTGATCGCCAAGCAGCCTGACCTGGGCACGGCGCTACTGGTGCTCGCCGCCGGCATCTACGTGATCTACTTTGCTGGCCTGTCGTGGCGGCTGATCGTGCCGGTGCTGGTGATTGCGGTGACGGCCATCACGCTGGTGGTGTCGTTTGAGTCGCGCATCTGTGCGCCGGGCGTGAACTGGCCGATCTTGCACGACTACCAGCAGCACCGCGTGTGCACGCTGCTGGACCCGACCACCGACCCGCTCGGCAAGGGCTTCCACACCATTCAGTCGATCATCGCCATCGGCTCGGGCGGGGTGACGGGCAAAGGGTGGCTCAAGGGTACGCAGACTCACCTGGAGTTCATCCCCGAGAAGCACACCGACTTCATCTTCGCGGTGTATTCCGAAGAATTCGGCCTGGTGGGCAACGGCATCCTGCTGTTCCTGTATCTCTTGCTGATCCTGCGAGGGCTGTTCATCGCGGCCAATGCGGGCACACTGTTCGGGCGCCTGCTGGCCGGCTCGATCACGCTGATCTTCTTTACCTATGCCTTCGTCAACATGGGCATGGTGAGCGGGATTCTGCCTGTGGTGGGTGTGCCCTTACCGTTGATCAGTTATGGCGGCACGGCGCTGGTCACCCTGGGCATGGGTATCGGCATTCTGATGAGCATTGCCCGACAGAAACGCTTCGTGCAGACATAGAAAAACGGCCGCCAGAACTTGGCGGCCGTTTTGTTTTCAGGCGGCGAGCGCCTCTTCGCGCAGCAGCCGCCTGAGCACCTTGCCTGTCGCCGTGGCGGGCAGCGCCTCGTGGAACTTCACGCGCCTCGGCACCTTGTAGGGCGCCATGTTGTCGCGCGACCAGGCGATGAGTTCGGACTCCGTCAGCGTCGCCCCGGCCATGGGCACCACATGCGCGCAGACGACCTCGCCCTTGTCCGGATCGGGAATGGGCGTCACGGCCACCTGGCGGATGCCGGGGTGACGCGACAGCAGCGCCTCCACATCTTCGGGAAACACGCTGTAGCCCGACACCTTGATCATCTCTTTGATGCGGCCCTGCCATTGCAGGTAACCGTCGGGCGACACCTGTCCGATGTCGCCGGTGCGCAGAAAGCCGTTGTGGATGGCCGCACGCGTGGCGTCGTCGCGCTGCCAATAGCCGCGGAACACACCCGGGCTACGGATCGTGATTTCGCCGGACTGTCCCGGTGGCAATTCCGCTCCGGTGTGCAGATCAACGATGCGGACTTCGGTCTGCGGCACGATCTTGCCGTGCCAGCCCCAGCGCGGCGCGTCAGCCGGGGTGATGGCATCGCAGGTGTGCGTTTCCGACAAGCCATACGCGGCTTCGTAGATGCGGCATTGCGGACCGGCAAAAGCACGCCATTGCTCGGCAATCGCCTCGGTCAGCGTCACGCCAAAGCTGGTGCACGGGTTGGCGATGAGCGATTCCATGCGGTACTGCGCAGCATCCGGATGCGCCATCACGGCCAGGTTCATCGGCGTCATGCTGTACCAGCGCGTGACGCGGTAGCGGTCAATGGCCTGCAACACGGCCAGCGGATCGAAACGGTAGAGCAGGATGGTGCTCGCACCGGCGTACAGCATCACGTTCATGCCCATCAGCATGCCGGCGATGTGCGACAGCGGCGCCACCGCGAGCATCACGTCCGACGCGTGGATGCCGCTCACCTGCACCGTCACGGCGGTCTTGTACAGCGCGTTGCGGTGCGTGAGCATGGCCCCCTTTGGGCGGCCGGTGGTGCCTGACGTGTAGACCATCAGCGCCACCTCGTCGAGGTCGACCGGGATGGACATCACGGCATCGCGCTCGGCCACGTCCACGGGTTCGGCCAACAATTGCATCAGATCACGCTGTGAGGCCCCTGGCTTGTTCTTGGGGGGCGGCGCTGATGCGGCATCGGCGGCGATCAGCTCCGGCGGCACGGCCAGCGCCTTGCGGCAGGCGGGCTGTGCGGGCTGAAGGTCGGCATAGCGCGTCGTGATCACGCTGGTGACAGCAGTACCGGGCCGTGCGGCTTCGACAATCGGCATGAGGTCCGCCGCAGCCACCAGCACTTTCGCGCCGCAATCGGCCAGTTGATCGCGCAGTTCATGCTGGCGCGACAGCGGCCCGCACGGCACGACGATGCCGCCCAACTTGGCCGTGGCCAGATGGGCGAGGACGGCTTGCGGACAGTTGTGCAGAAATAGCGCCACGCGGTCGCCGCGCGTCACGCCCAGGCGCCGCAGTTGCACCGCCAGCCGCGTGGAAAGCTGATCCAGCTCACGCCAGCAGATCGTGCGCCCGTACCACAGCAGGGCGATCCGCTCGGGTGTCTGCTGCGCATGGTGGGCGCAATACCGATGCAACGGCATTTCGCCCGCCAGGTAATGGACGGGGTCGCGGTTCTGGATGGTCATATGGTGTCTCCTCGGCTGCCGGCATCGCGGGGCGACACCTTGGCCGTGATGGCAGCCCTCGTGCCGGGGCGCTCATGCGGGTCGGGTTTCGTGGCATCCATCGTTCGAGTATGGCGGCGGTGCACTGCGACCGCCGCATCGATTTGCGCAAAACCGTGTTCCACCCGGAATCGGCGCAGAACATGACCTCGCGCAAGATGGAATCCACGAAAATCTACCGCTCGGTATAGAGTCTCGACGCAAATCCGCTACTGCGTCAATCGGTGAGAAGTCGGATGCCTGCTAGCGCCGACAAAACTCACAAAGTGGCAATTGCAAGCGATCAACGACATAAGCATGTACTCACATTCAGCCACCACCTCAGCACAGTACATTGCTTAGACCACCATTAAATATTTGCCGTGTCGGCAGATTTGTTCTATTTTCGACAACAAATCATGTGAGAGGCTGGAATGGATCGTTTGCAGTCGATGCGGGTGTTCTCCAAGGTGGTGGAGTTGGGCAGCTTCGCCCGGGCCGCCCAGCATCTGTCGATGAGCAATGCCGTGGTCACGCGCTACGTGGCCGATCTGGAAGCGCATCTCGGCACGCGCCTGCTCAACCGCACCACGCGTAGCCTGTCGCTGACGGACGTGGGCGAAACCTATCTGCAGCGCTGCGCGCAGATTCTGCTCGACATTGACGAGGCAGAATCGCTGGCCACCTCGCGCAGCCAGGCGCTGGTGGGCGGCTTGCGCATCGTCGCGCCGGTCATGTTCGGGTTGCACGTGCTGCCGATGCTGCTGGCGCGCTTCCAGCAGCTCTACCCAGAAGTCACGTTCGACGTGGCGCTGTCCGATCGCCCGATCGACATCGTGGAAGATGGCCGCGACGTCGGCATCATGGTCTCGGAACTCGGCTTGGGCTCGCACTTGGTGGCGCGCCGCATGATCTCCGCCGAGATGATCATGGCGGCGACGCCTGCCTACCTGCGTCAGCACTCCACGCCACAGCGCGCCGAAGACATCGCCGAGCACCGCGTCATCGCCATGTGGCACCCGCAACTGCGCCACGAGTGGGAGATGTCGACGCCTGACGGCCAATCGATCGCCGTGCCGGTGCAGCCGTCGCTCGTGACCAGCAATGCCGAACTGATGCACCGTGCGGTGCTGGCAGACATGGGCATCGCGATCCTGTCGTCATACATGGCACGGCCGGATCTGGAGTCGGGTCGCTTGGTGCGCGTGCTGCCCAACTACAAGCTGCCACATCGGTCGCTGTCGTTGGTGTATCCAAGCCGTAAGTTCCTGCCGACCAAGGTACGCACCTTCATCGATTACATGCTGGCCCAGGCGATGGAGGTCAAGCACAGCGAGGCCCGTGCTGGGCGGGGATTGAGCGAAGCCGCCTAACCCGCGCATCACCCAAACAAAACGGGAGGACACTGTCCTCCCGTTTGCGTTGGTACTGGCGAAGCGCGATCAGGTTTCGCTGGTGCTTTCTTCGTCGGTCTCGGCCTCGGCGGCTTTCTTGCGTGCCGGGGCTTTCTTGGCGGCCGCCTTGCTTGCCGTCTTGGCCGGCGCCTTCTTGGCAGCAGGGGTCTTGGCCGCAGCCGTCGTCTTCTTCGCTGCAGTCTTGGCAGCCGGCTTGCCCTTGCCCTCGCCGCGCGGCTCGAATTCGAAACCGATCTTGCCGTCCGGCTGCTTGACCAGGAACGCCTTGAAGTTGCGGCCCGTGCGCGCCGACTTGAAGCCAGTCAGCAGATCGGTCTTGCCGTCGCTCAGCAGCTTGTGCAACTGCTCGCGGCTGATCTCCTGCTGCAGGATGATCTTGCCGGTGGTGAAGTCGCACGTCTTGGGCTGCGCCACAGCGTTCTCGCACACGTACTTCAGGCCGTGCTCGTAGACATTCCCATTGCACTTCGGGCAGTGGCCGACGCTTTCCTGGCCGGTAAAGTCGACCGGCTCGCCGTCGTCTTCATCGTTCTGGCCGAAGTCGAACTCCATCTTCCAGTGGCCGTCTTCTTGCGCCAGCTTGAGGATGGCCGCAAACGGCCGCCCCATCTTGCTGCGGAAGCCCTGCAGCGGGCCGATGGTCTTGTTGGTGAGCAGTTCTTCCACCTCGTCCAGCTCGAACTGGCGGCCACCCGGGATCTTGCTGATCGAGAAGTCGCAGTGGCTGCAGGCGAAGCGGCGGTAGTTCTCCTTGACCACGTGACCGCATTGCGGGCACGGCGTGGAGAGCGTCGCGTAGTCGCCCGGGATGGTGTCGCTGTCGTATTCCTTCGCACGCTTAACGATCTGCTGCGTCATCTGCGCGATTTCGCGCATGAATTCGTCGCGCTCAAGCTGGCCGCGCTCGATGAGCGAGAGCTTGTGCTCCCAGCCGCCGGTCAGTTCGGCCTGCGTGAGTTCCTCCACGCCCAGGCCGCGCAGCAGCGTCATCAACTGGAACGCCTTGGCGGTCGGGATCAGTTCGCGGCCTTCGCGCAGCAGGTACTTTTCCGTCAGCAGCCCTTCGATGATGGCCGCGCGCGTGGCTGGCGTGCCCAGGCCCTTGCCGGCCATGGCTTCGCGCAGCGCGTCGTCGTCGACCAGCTTGCCGGCGCCTTCCATGGCGGAGAGCAGCGTCGCTTCGTTGTAGCGTGCGGGCGGCTTGGTGGTCAGGCCCACCGGCTCGACCTTGTCGGTCTTGACCTTCTCGTCCTTGGCGACCGGCACGAGGTTGGCATCGTCGCCTTGCGCTTCGCGGCCATAGACGACCAGCCAGCCTGGGTTCACCAGCACCTTGCCTTCGGTCTTGAAGTGATGGCCGGCCACCTCGGTCACGCGCGTGGTGACGAGGTATTCCGCCGCTGGGAAGAACACCGCCAGGAAGCGGCGCACCACCAGGTCGTACAGCTTCTGCTCGGGCTCCGACAGGTTCTTCGGTGCCTGCAGTGTCGGGATGATGGCGAAGTGATCGCTGATCTTGCTGTTATCGAAGATCCGCTTGTTCGGCTTGACCCACTGGTTGTCGAGGATCTTCTTCGCGTGCGGCAGATAGTTGTGCGAGCTGTCGCCCAGCATGCTGAGCGTCTGCTTGACGGTGCCCATGTAGTCTTCGGGCAGCGCGCGCGAATCCGTACGCGGATACGTCAGCACCTTGTGCTTTTCATACAGCGCCTGCGCCAGGCCGAGCGTGTTCTTGGCCGAGAAGCCGAAGCGGCTGTTGGCCTCGCGCTGCAAGCTGGTCAGGTCGAACAGCGCCGGCGACATGTTGGTCGATGGCTTCGATTCTTCGGTAACGACGCCCGGTTTGTCGCGGCACGCAGCGACGATGCTCTTGGCTTCGGCTTCGCTCCACAGGCGCGAATCACGCTGCTCGGGGTCGAACTCGTTCTTCTTGAACTTCGGGTCGAACCAGCGGCCTTCGTACAGGCCCGCTGCGGCGATGAACTCGGCGCGCACTTCCCAGTAGTCGCGCGGCACGAAGCGTTTGATCTTCTCTTCGCGCTCCACCACGATCGACAGCGTCGGCGTCTGCACGCGGCCCACGGTGGTCAGGAAGAAGCCGCCGCCCTTGCTGTTGAAGGCGGTCATGGCGCGCGTGCCGTTGATGCCGACCAGCCAGTCGGCTTCGGAACGGCAACGGGCTGCATCGGCCAGCGGCATCATCTCTTCGTCGCTGCGCAGCTTGGCAAAGCCGTCGCGGATGGACTGCGGCGTCATCGATTGCAACCACAGGCGCTGGATCGGCAGCTTGGTGTTCGCGTGCTGCGCGATCAGGCGAAAGATCAACTCACCTTCGCGCCCCGCGTCACATGCGTTGATGAGGCTGGTCACGTCCTTGCGCTTGATCAGGCGCGTGAGCACCTTCAGGCGCGATTCCGACTTCGCGATCGGGCGCAGGTCAAAGTGCGGCGGGATCACCGGCAGGTGGGCGAAGCTCCATTTGCCGCGTTTGACTTCGTATTCGTCGGGGGCTGCGATTTCGACCAGGTGGCCAACCGCCGAGGAGAGGACGTATTCGTCGCTCTCGAAGTACTCGTCGTGCTTGGTGAAGCCACCCAGCGCGCGCGCGATATCAGCGGCGACCGACGGTTTTTCGGCAATGATGAGGGCCTTGGACATGTGAGCGGATTCTGGCGATCGCAAGCAATCAGGTAAACAAGAGGTCGCTTTCTATAGCGGCCATTCGCGTGGGTTTTGTAGAGTCTTATGGCAACGCCCGCCGACTTCAAGTACCGCGGACGCCATGCAAAACACGCGCCGAGGCAGCCATGCAACGCACCCGCCCCAAATTTGGCCGCCAATCATAAGCGCGGTTCCTTTTCAGGCGCAATAGAGTGGCGCATGCATCGCACGGTGCTGTCAAGCCCCGACATCACGCCAATTCCAGCAGCCAGCTTCGCAAGTCGGGCGCCGCCGCTACAGGCCGGGCGTCGTGCAAGTCACGCGAAAGCAATCCCTCAACGACGCCCGCATGCGGCAAGACCGGGCCGAAAAACAACACATCGCGCCCGCGCTGCACCAGCAGGGTCGGAAAGTTTTCAACGTCGAAATCGCCGAGGGCGTCGGCATGGTCTTCCACGTCCACCCACACAAAGCAGCATTCCGGATGACGCGCCGCCAGCTCGGTGAATGTGGCGCGGTAGCTGCGGCACGTGCCGCACCACTCCGCGCACAGGCACACGACCAGCAACTGCCCGTCGTGGAGGCGCTCGTGCAGCGTGGCGGCGTCGGTATCGGGGGAAAACAGCGGCATGGGTGAAAGCGCCATGGGCGACGAATAGGTCGCGCCTATTGTAGGCACGCTTTCACGGAAGCCGCAGGAAGCGCCCGCCGGGCTGCCGCTCGACGCGGCCATCCAGTTCCAGCGCCAGGAGTTGCGCAGACAGCGCGGCTGCCGCTTGGCCAGTGCGCTCGCACAAGGTATCCAGATCGACGGGGTCAAAGCCCAGCGCATCCAGCAACGTGGTTTCAGCGGCACTGGGCGCGGAACGGGGGGTGGGTGCCAACGCCGAGGATGGGGCTTCGGCCGGCGCAACGCGTGCGCCGCGTTTTGCCGGCGTGGCTGCACGCCCCCAACCCAACTCGTCGAGGATATCGGCAGCGGTCTCCACCAGCTTGGCTCCCTGCTTGATCAGCAAGTGGCAGCCCTTGGCCAGCGGCGAATGGATCGACCCCGGAATCGCAAACACATCGCGCCCTTGCTCGGCTGCCAGCCGTGCGGTGATGAGCGAGCCGGACTGCGCGGCCGCTTCCACCACCAGCAGCCCGCGCGCGAGACCGGCGATCAGGCGATTGCGGCGCGGGAAGTTCTCGGCACGCGCGCCCATGCCGAGCGGGTATTCAGAGATGATGACCCCTGCTTCGGCAATACGATGCGCCAGCGCACGGTTACGCGCCGGGTAAACAATATCAAGCCCGGTGCCAACCACGGCGACGGTGCTGCCCGGCCCCGCCAGGCCACCCTCGTGGGCGGCAGCATCAATGCCAAGCGCCAAGCCCGAGACCACCGTCACACTGGCGGCGGACAAGGCCTGCGCAAACGCCCGGGCGTTGTCGATGCCGGCCGCCGTAGCGCTGCGCGCGCCCACCACGCCCACCGCTGCCGCACGCAGCAGCGACGCATCGCCCTTGACGTAGAGCAGGGTCGGCGGATCGGGCAGCTCGAGCAGGCGAGGCGGGTAACCGCGATCGGCCAGCGTGAAGATGGTATTGCCGGGCTCGTTCACCCAGGCCACGGTGCGCGCGATGAGGTCGGCCAGCGCTTCATCCGGTTCGGCGAGCAGCGCACGCGCCTGTCGCTCCGGCAGCACCTTGGCGAGCGTCGCATACGGCTGGGCGAAGATGTCTTGCGGCAAGCCGAACGCAGCCAGCAGCTGCCGCGCGGCCACGGGGCCAACACCGGGGGTTTCAGTCAGACGCAGCCACGCGGCCAGTTCGGCCGGGTCGCGCGTGCAGGAGAGGGAATCGGTGGCATCGGCCGCAGCGTGTGCTGCGGCCTGTGAAGCATCGGTCAAATCAGGACTACGGGTAGACGGCTCAGGGTTGGGTCATGGGGTTGTTGACGGCATCGCCAACTTCCACGGTGTTCGATGCGTCAGTCACCAGCGCATAGGCGACGTGCGGGAACACACGGAACACGAAGGCCAAACCATAGCGCTCTTCCGGCAACTGCACACGCTCATTGCCGGCAGTCGGGTCCTTGACCACGCCACCGGCACGCGAAAGCGCCAGCACGTGACCAGGCTCCAGCCCCTGCTGGCTGCCGATGTTCAGCACGATCACCTGATCCGCGCCGCCAAAGCGCACGCCGCCCGTTACCTTGGCGACCACGCCGTGCACGTTACCCTCCGGCGCGTGTGGCACATAGCGTACGGGCACGCGCGGCGGCAACGGCATCAGTTGCGTGCCGACACCCATCTCTTCCTTGGAGGACAGCACCTCCATCTTGGTCACGGCTTGCGGGCCCGTGGCAGCGCGCACTACGCGCAGCGTGCCGAGGAAATCCGCTTCGTAGCCCAGGACGCGGCCAGTGACCGGGTCTTTCAGTGGCTTGACCGGACGATAGGCTTGCCACTCGGCACCTGGCGCGCCGCTTTCATCACCCGGCAGGCCACGTGCGTAGGCGGTTTCGCCCTTGCCCAGATAGACACGGCTCTCGGGCAGTTCAAAGATACGCGCCGGCGTGGCCAGCGTTTTCTCATCGACGACGATGGGCTGCGTGAGGAAGGGCTCGATCGCGGCGGCCGGGATGCTTGAGATGGCGTCGCCGTCCTGGCCGGACACGCGAGTGTGCGGCGACAGGCGCACCGTGCTGCCGTCCGCCGAAGCCGGCGAGCTCGACAGCCACGCGCGGCCGTTTGCATGGTGCAGATACAGAATCTGCCCCGGGTAGATTAGGTGCGGGTTGCGGATCTGCTCGCGGTTCATGCCCCACAGCTCGGGCCAGCGATAGGGCCGCTTGAGATACTTGCCGGAGATCGCCCACAGCGTGTCGCCACGGCGCACGGTGTACTGAGTGGGCGCGTTGGCGGCGAGCTCCGATTCGGGGATCCCCGCCTGCGCAGCCGCGCTTGCCTGCGCCTGTTGTTCCGGAGACACAGTGCGCTCAGCGGCGTGTGCGGCGCCCGTACAGAACAGCGCTGCCGCGGCAACTGCCGACAGGGCGCAAACGTAAGGCTGGCGCGCTTTCGTGGCAGATTGCGTGGCGAACTTGAAGAGCATCGGTGTGTTACGATGGCGCATTATTCTTTGAAGAATCGGCGAGTGGTCCGCGTGCCTGTCCGACGCCTGACCACCGTTGCTGCGCGCGTTCCGCGTCGCAGCTGGAGGGGTAAGGCATCGAACATTCGTCAGGCTTTTTCCTAAGCCATGTGGCGGATAGCGCCCCCGATTCTGCATGACATTCCAAGCGACCGCAATTGAAGGCAACCCCTCGTTAGCGTGGCCTTCTGCAACCGTTGTTGCCAAGCATCATGGCCCTACTGAATATCCTGCAATACCCTGATCCGCGGCTGCATAAAGTGGCCAAACCGGTGGCCGTTGTGGACGACCGCATCCGCAAGCTGGTCGCCGACATGGCCGAGACCATGTATGAAGCACCCGGCGTGGGCCTGGCCGCCACGCAGGTCGACGTGCATGAGCGCGTGATCACCATTGACGTCTCGGAATCGCGCGATGCGCTGCTCGTGTTCATCAACCCGGAGATTGTCTGGGCAAGCGATGAACGCAAGGTGTGGGATGAGGGCTGCCTGTCGGTGCCTGACATCTACGACAAGGTGGAACGCCCGGACCGTGTGCGCGTGCGTGCCCTCAACGAAAAGGGCGAGACCTTTGAACTCGACGCTGACGGGCTGCTGGCCGTGTGCATCCAGCACGAGATGGATCACCTGATGGGCAAGGTGTTTGTCGAATACCTCTCGCCGCTCAAGCAGACGCGCATCCGCTCCAAACTCAAGAAACACCAGCGCGACGTGGCGCACCAACGTTGACCCACCCTCCATGTCCGTCGACGCCGACGCGCAAGCCGGCCCCGTCCTGCTGATGCCAACCATTCCCGCCGACGCCGGCGAGAACACCCGCCCGCGCCGCCTGCCGACGCTACTGGTTCGGCATTGGCGCACCGTCGTCGTGCTCATGCTGTGCGCGTACTTTGTCGCAGGCACGTTCTGGCGGGCGCCGTGGAAGGCAGATGAGCCGTATTCGTTCGGCGTCGTGCTCAACATCATTGAGCGTGGCGACTGGGTCATTCCGAACGTCGCCTTCGAGCCGTTCGTCGAAAAGCCGCCGTTGATGTATTGGACCGGTGCGCTGGCCGCACTGGCCCTGCCGGATATGCCGCCGCACGAAGCCGTGCGCGTGGCTGTGCTGTTCTGGATGGCGCTGACGTGCTGGGCAGTCTGGCGCACCGGGCGGCTGCTGCGCATGGAAGCGCGTGACTGGCGCCTTCGCATCGGTACAGATTTGACACGCGGACGGCCCGGCCTGACGTTGGCCGCCCGCCGCGAAGCCGGCCTGGATGCTGGTGGCGCTGCGCTGCGGGACTACGCCCTAGGTGCGCTGCTGCTGTTTGCCGGGTGCATCGGGCTGGTGGAACACGTCCACAAGTTCATTGCCGATGTGCCGCAACTGGCTGGCACGGCGATCGCGCTGTACGGCCTCGTGCGCTTTGTGAAAGAGAGCGAGACCGGTAGCGCAGCAGGCGTCAACGTGCTGCGCCCGGCGTTGTGGTTCGGCACCGGCATCGGCGTGGCGTTCCTAGGCAAGGGCGTGCTCGTGCCGGGGCTGTTCGCCCTGACCTTGCTGGCGGCGATGGCGTTGCTGCCGGACTTCCGCAGCCGCCAGGCGTGGCGCTTCTATGGCCTTTCGCTGCTGGTAGCGCTGCCTTGGCTGCTGATCTGGCCGGTCATCTTCTGGCGCGAATCACCAGACCTGTTCATCGAGTGGTTCTGGGTCAATAACCTGGGCCGCTTCTTCGGCTTCTCACATTTGGGCGGTGAAAAGGGCTCGATCACGACCACGATCCGTTCGATCTTCCTGACCGGTACGCCCGCGGTGTGGCCGGCACTGGCGGTGCTGGGCGTGTCGTTCTACAAGCTTGCGCGACAGCGCGGACGCGGCGCGCGCACGGCGTGGCTGCTGCCGTATCAGGGACACCTGGTCGTGGCGCTGTTCGTGCTGGTGACGATTGCCGTGGTGCTGCGCTCCGCGGTCTTGCGCGATGTGTACCTGATGCCGCTGCAGCCTGCGCTGGCGCTGCTGGGCGCGCCAATGCTGTTGCTGGTACCGCCCACGTGGCGCGCACGCGCCTGGAGCGTCGCGGTGGCGCTTTTCGGTGCGCTTGGGCTGGTGGTCTGGGCCGTGTGGGCCACTCTGGTGTCCAGCGGCGGAACCCTGCTGCCGGGCTGGCTGGCCAAGATGCTGGGCCGCGTGCTGCCGCTGCCCTATGACATGCTGATCCACCCCATCGCCGTGCTGTCGGCCATGGTCATCACGATGCTGTGGGCCGTCTGCGTCTGGCTGCGGCCGGCGCGCTCGGGCGTCGTGGCGTGGGCGGCAGGGCTCGGCATGGTGTGGGGCCTGCTCGGCACCCTGTTGATGCCTTGGGTGGATGATGCACGCAGCTACCGTCCGCTCTTCCAGGCGATCAAGCCGGCGCTGCAATCCGCGCAGATCTGCGTGGCCACCCGGGGCATGGGCGAAAGCGAACGCGCCGTGATGCACTATGAAACCGGCGTGCGCCCGGTCAAATGGCTGCTGGGCCACAGCGGCGCCGGTGAAGCGCATCGTCCGAACCCGGCTGCGCGCACCTGCGACCTGATGCTGGTGCTGGACAAATCCGCCGAGCACCGCCGCAGCCCCAAGGGCCCCGACTGGGAAATGGTGTGGCGCGGCAGCCGCCCCGGCGACACCAACGAAACCTTCTCGCTCTTCCAGCGGCGCGGCAACGGCATGACCGAGGCGCTCCCCACGCCCGAACCCATCGTGCCGCTGACTGACACCCCCCAACGCGGCCACCGTTAAGCCCGATGCGCTACGCTTGTCCGTGGCGCTTTTTCGTTTTCCCACCACATGACGTCCACCCTTCGCGTAGCGTTTGCCGGCACGCCGGAATTTGCGCAGATCGCCCTGGCGGCAATCCACCAGGCCGGCTTTCCCATCGTCGCCGTGCTCAGCCAGCCGGATCGCCCAGCCGGGCGCGGCATGCAGTTGCAAGCCAGCCCGGTCAAGCAATATGCGGCGTCACATGACCTCGGCCCGATCCTGCAGCCGCCGTCGCTGCGTCGCGCAGGCAAGTACCCGCAAGAAGCCGCCGCGGCCATCGACGCGCTGGCCGCACAGCGCCCCGACGTGATGGTCGTGGCCGCCTACGGGCTGATCCTTCCCCAGGAAGTGCTCGACCTGCCGCGCTTTGGCTGCATCAATATCCACGCCTCGCTGCTGCCACGCTGGCGTGGTGCGGCGCCCATCCACCGCGCCATTGAAGCCGGCGATGCCGAATCGGGCATCACCCTCATGCAGATGGACGCGGGTCTGGATACGGGCGACATGATCTCCATGGAGCGCGTGCCCATCGGCCTGACCGATACCACCGGTACGCTGCACGACACGCTGGCCGCGCTAGGCGGGCGCATGGTGGTGGAGGCGCTGACCAAGCTGACGCAAGAAGGCAAGCTCGCTGCCACGCCGCAGCCGGCCGATGGCATCACTTACGCCGAGAAAATCGCCAAGGAAGAAGCCGCGCTCGATTGGTCGCGCCAGTCCGCCGCGCTCCTGCGCCAGGTGCATGCGTTCAATCCATTCCCCGGCGCCTCGGCCACGCTCGATGGCGTGACGATCAAGTTCTGGCAGGCGGAAGCGCTGGCCGATCGCCCGGCCGACGCTGAACCCGGTACGGTGCTGGCCGCCAATGCCGACGGCGTCACCATCGCCTGCGGCGCCGGCGCCCTCCGTGTGACGCAACTGCAGAAACCGGGCGGCAAGCGCCTGCCCGCGCGCGAGTTCCTGCAAGGGCTGGGCATCCAGCCGGGCCAGCGCTTTGACTCGCGCGCATAAACCGTCGCTCCGCCTGTCTATATAAGAGAGGACTCCGCCATGACTACCCTGGGCATCGTTAATCTGCCGTTCTTCATGCTGGCGGTCTTTCTGCTGAATGTGACGCCGGGGCCGGACACCGCGTACATCGTCGGACGCAGCGTTTCGCAAGGGCGCGCGGCGGGGTTGCTGTCATCGCTGGGCGTGTCGGCGGGGTGCTGTGTCCATGTGCTGGCCGTCGCGTTCGGGCTGACGGCGCTGTTGGCGGCGTCCACCGTGGCGTTCACCGTCATCAAGGTGGTGGGCGCGGCTTACCTGATCTACCTGGGCGGGCGGATGCTGCTCGCACCGCCCGAGCGCGACGACGTGGCGGAAGATGCCGAGACCGCCGAGCAAACCGCTGCCAAGCGCCCGCGTCCGCTCAAGTCGCTGTTCATGCAGGGCTTTCTGACCAATGTGCTGAACCCGAAGGTGGTGCTGTTCTTCCTGTCGTTCTTCCCGCAGTTCGTTGATCCGCATGCCAGCCACAAGGCGCTGGCGTTCCTGGCGCTGGGCGCGGTGTTCATCGTCATGTCGACGGTATGGAACAGCATGGTCGCGTGGGTGGCCGCCAGCGTCACGCGCCGCGTCGCGGGCAAACCCGGCATCAAGCGGTGGCTCGATCGGGTGGTCGGCACGGCGTTTATCGGCCTGGGCGCGCGGCTGGCGTTCACCACCCGTTGACGAGGCAAGCGTCATCTGCGGCGAAATATCGCGCAAGAGCCACGCAAATCCTTGAATTTTCAGCGATTATCGCGATCTAAGAGACACACAAAACCCCTAGACCCACAGGAGCCACGCCCCCATGTTCAACTGGATCAAGACCTTCATGCTGATGGCAGCGATTACCGCGCTGTTCATCGTCATCGGCGGCATGATCGGCGGACGCAGCGGGATGACACTGGCGCTGCTGTTCGCGCTGGGCATGAATTTCTTCTCATACTGGTTCTCCGACAAGATGGTCCTGCGCATGTACAACGCGCAGGAAGTCAACGAAACCACGGCGCCGCAGTTCTACCGCATGGTGCAGGAACTTGCCGGCCGCGCCGGCCTGCCGATGCCGCGCGTCTACCTCATCCAAGAGGATCAGCCCAACGCGTTTGCCACCGGCCGCAACCCGGAGCACGCAGCGGTTGCCGCCACCACCGGCATCCTCAACATCCTGAGTGAGCGCGAGTTGCGCGGCGTGATGGCGCACGAGCTGGCCCACGTGCAGCACCGCGACATTCTGATCTCCACCATCTCGGCCACCATGGCTGGTGCCATTTCGGCGCTGGCCAACTTTGCGGTGTTCTTCGGCGGGCGCGACAGCGAAGGCCGTCCGGCCAACCCGATCGCCGGGATTGCGGTGGCGATCCTCGCGCCGCTGGCGGCCGCAATGATCCAGATGGCGATTTCCCGCGCGCGTGAATTTGAAGCCGACCGCGGTGGCGCCACCATCAGCGGCGACCCGCAAGCGCTAGCCTCCGCGCTGGACAAGATCCATCGCTATGCGGCGGGCATCCCGTTTGCCGCCGCCGAGGCCCACCCGGCCACCGCGCAGATGATGATCATGAACCCGCTGCACGGCGGCGGCCTGGCCAACCTGTTCAGCACACACCCGGCCACGGAAGAGCGCATCGCGCGTCTGATGCAGATGGCGCAGACGGGGCAGTACCCGTCCTGACCAGGCGCATCCTTTATACTTTCGCCGTCCGCACGAGCCCGCCCATCGCGGGCTCGTTGCTTTTCTACTGCCCGCTTTTTCATCACGCCGATGCGCCTGCCGCCCGACTCCCTCGCCCATGCCCTGTCGCTTGCTGCCGTTGCTGTGGGCAAGCTGCGGCAGGGCACGGCGTTGCCGCAGGCCATCGACGCGGCGTGTCAGAGCCAGCCCGGCCCCGTGCGCGGCGCCGTGCAAGACCTCGCCTACCGCGCCACGCGCTGGCTCGGCAGCACCGACTGGCTGATCCGCACGCTGATCCCGCGCCCGCCCGCCGAGGGCGCCGCCAATCTGCTGCGCGTGGCGCTGGCGCAATTGCTGGATGAGCCGCTGCCGTACGCGCCCTTCACCGTGGTCGACCAGACCGTGCGCGCCGCCTCGGCTGATCCCAAGCTTGCGCACGGCAAGGGCATGATCAACGGCGTGCTGCGGCGTTTCCTGCGCGAGCAGAGCGAACTCATGGCTGCCATGCAAGCGGACCCGGTGGCCTCCACCAATTACCCGCAATGGTGGATCGACGCCGTACGCAGCGCCTACCCCGAGGCGTGGCAGGCCATCCTGGCCGCCGGCAACCGCCGTCCGCCGATGGTGCTGCGCGTGAACCCCCGCCGCGTTCCCGTCGACGCCTACCTCGCCCGACTGGCCGAGGCCGGCATCGAGGCCGAGCGCATCGGCGAGCAGGCCGTGCGCCTCGCGCGCGCCGTCCCCGTGAGTGAACTGCCGGGCTTTGCCGACGGCGACGTCTCCGTGCAGGATGCCGGCGCCCAACTGGCGGCAGCGCTGCTCGACGTCGCGCCGGGCCAGCGCGTGCTCGACGCCTGCGCCGCGCCTGGCGGCAAGACCGGCCACGTGCTGGAGTTGGCCGATCAGCTGGACGTGACTGCGTTGGAATCGGACCCCACCCGCGCCGTCCGTATCAACGAAAACCTCGCCCGGCTCGGTCAAACCGCCACCGTTTGCGTGGGCGATGCGGCCCAGCCCGATACGTGGTGGGATGGCCGCCCGTTCGACCGCATCCTGGCCGACGTACCTTGCTCCGCCGCCGGCATCGTGCGCCGCCACCCCGACATCCGCTGGCTGCGTCGCCCTGCTGACCTGAAAGCGCTGGCGGCACTGCAGCGCGACATCGTGCGCGCGCTATGGGCATGCCTGGCGCCCGGTGGCAAGTTGGTTTATGTCACCTGTTCGATTTTCCCGACGGAAGGCGAACACCAGGCCGGATGGTTTGAACGCCATCTGGAAGATGCGATACGATTGCACGCGCCCGGCCAGTTGCTGCCCGAGTCGTTGCCCGTAGCGCCCGATGCGGCGCGGGCTGGCGACTTCGTCCCGGGTGTCTCGCCGCTGCCGCTCGATCACGACGGCTTCTTTTACGCAGTGTTCCAGAAACGGCCTTGATGCACCGACCGTTGTGACAGCCACTCTCCGCCCATCGCTCCGGCTGATGCCCGCCCGATTCCGGCAGATGCTGCATCGGCTGATCACACTCAGCGTACTGGGCATGCTGTGCGTGCTGTGGCCGCTGGCGTCTTCGGCACAGACCATCGAAGTCAACCGCGCGCAACTGGAATACGCGGAAGGCGGCTGGAATCTCTCCGCCGATTTCGATTTCGACCTGCCCAGCAACCTCGAAGACGCGGTCAACAAAGGCATTGCGCTCTACTTTCTTGTGGAGTTCGAGCTGATCCGCCCCCGGTGGTACTGGTTTGATGAGCAGGCCGTCAGTGCCACGCGCGTGGTGCGCCTGTCGTACCACCCGCTCACGCGACAGTACCGCGTCTCGACCGGCGGCTTGCAGGTACCGTTCTCGCGCCTGAAAGACGCTGTCGATTTCATGCAGCACGTACGCGGCTGGCGCGTCTTCGAGCAACGTGCCGTCAAGGCCGGCGAAACCGTGCAGGCCGAAGTGCGCATGCGCCTAGACGTCACCCAGTTGCCCAAGCCATTCCAGATCAACGCCGTCAACACGCGCGACTGGAACCTTGCCTCCGACTGGAAGCGCTTCAGCCTGCTGATCCCGAACGAGCCGCCGCCAGCACCGACACCAGCCGCCCCGCCAGCCAGTGCACCGGCACCCGCAACGCCGAGTTCCGGCACAGCGGGCGCGTCGCCCAGCTCCGGCTGGGGCATGAGCGCCGGCCCCGGCAATGCAGCCTCGCTGCTGGCCCCCGCCAAATGATCTTCGATCGCAGCTACAAGCGGCTGCTCTATCAGGTGGTTGCCGGCACCATCGTTTTCCTGGCGATTGTGCTGGTCGGCCTGCTAGCCGCCGCGTCGGCCAACACCGAGTTCTTCGACCGGTATTTCACCCTGCTCTACAAGGTCAACCTCGTCATCGGGGTGCTGCTGGTGGTGATCATCGGCGGGCTGATGCTGGCGCTGGTGCTGCGCGCGCGGCGCGGCAAATTCGGCACGCGGCTGATGACCAAGCTGGCGGTATTCTTTGGCGTGGTGGGCGTGCTGCCGGGGGTACTGATCTACCTCGTGTCGCTGCAATTCGTCTCGCGCAGTATCGAATCGTGGTTCGACATCAAGGTGGAATCGGCGCTGGAAGCCGGACTGAACCTCGGCCGCTCCACGATGGATGCCGCACTGGCCGATCTGCAGAACAAGGGCCGCCTGATCGCAGAACAGTTGAGCGATAGCTCCACGTCGGCCACGGCCATCACCCTCAACCGGCTGCGCGAGCAGTTTGGCGTGCAGGAGGCTACGGTCTTCACGGCCAGCGGGCGCGTGGTTGCTACCGCATCAAACACCTACGACACGCTGGTGCCGACCCTGCCGGACCAGGCAGTGCTGGAGCAAGCGCGCACGCCCGGCGGCTACGCCAGCCTGGAGGGCGGCGGTGATTTCGAAGGCGATAACGGCCCGGCATCCGGCGCACGCCCAAACAACCGCCACCACGATCTCTATCAATTGCGCGTGGTGGTGGCGCTCGGCACGGCCGCACGCGATGTACCAGGGTTGCGGCTGAGTACGCCTACCCACAAGTGGGCCGGCACCGGCTTGCTCGATCGACAAAGTGACGGCACTGACGGCGCCTCGCGCGGCTTCGGCCTGACCGGCGACGCCGGCCGCGAAGAACGCTTCCTGCAGCTCGTGCAACCGGTGCCGCAGGCCCTTGCCCGCAATGCCGATGCCGTCCAGCGCGCCTATCAGGAATACCAGGAAAAGGCGCTCGGCCGCACCGGCCTGCGCAAGATGTACATCGGCACGCTCACGCTCACCCTGTTCCTGGCGGTGTTCATCGCGGTGATGCTGGCGCTGCTGCTCGGTGCCCAGCTGGCACGCCCGCTGCTCATGCTGCTGCAGGGCACGCGCGAGGTGGCCGAGGGCGATCTCTCGCCCAAGCGCGAGCTGCATACGCGTGATGAACTCGGCGTGCTCACCCAGCAGTTCAACCAGATGACGCGCCAACTGGCCGACGCACGCCGCGCCGTGGAGCAGAATCGCGCGGCACTCGAGCAATCCAAGGCCTATCTTGAGAGCGTGCTGACCAACCTGACCGCGGGCGTCTTCGTGTTCGACCATCGCTTCGTACTGCTGACTGCCAACCCCGGCGCCGAACGCATCTTCAAGCAACCGTTTGGAGCGTGGGTCGGGCAAGGGCTGACCAGCATCGGCCCAGTGGCGGCCTTCGCCCCGGTTATCGAACAGGCATTCGCAGAACAAGACGCCAGTACCGCCGCCGGCGGCGCCACGGCGCACTGGCAAAAGCAGGTCGAGATTCCGCTCGAAGACGAGGACGAGCCGCTCACACTGCTTGTGCGTGGCACGCGCCTGCCCGGTCCATCAGTCGGCGCGCACGGCACGGAACGCGGCTACGTGGTGGTGTTCGACGACATTTCCGACGTGATCTCCGCGCAGCGCTCCGTGGCGTGGGGCGAAGTCGCGCGCCGCCTGGCGCATGAAATCAAGAATCCGCTCACACCGATCCAGCTCTCGGCCGAACGCCTGGAGATGAAGCTCTCGCCCAAGCTGGCCGATGCCGATGCCGAAGTGCTGCGCCGCGGCGCCACCACCATCGTCAACCAGGTCGCGGCCATGAAGCGCATGGTGGACGACTTCCGCGACTATGCCCGCACCCCGCCCGCCATGCTGCAGGAGCTGGATCTCAACGCGCTCGCCGCCGAGGTGCTGCACCTGTACGGCATCGATCACCCCGGCCAGCATGATCATCCCGTCATCGAGGTCAAGTTGGGCGAAGGATTGCCGTTGATCAAGGGCGACCCGACGCAGTTGCGCCAGGTCATCCACAACCTGCTGCAGAACGCGCAGGACGCGGTGGCCGAGAACGAAAGTGCCGGCCGGCCCGCGCCGCATGTCATGTTGCAAACTGACACGGTAGAATACGACGACGCCTCGGGCGCACGGCGGCAGGCCGTGCGGCTTGTAATCGCGGACAACGGCGGCGGGTTCTCTTCCCGCATCCTCAACCGCGCCTTCGAGCCGTACGTCACCACCAAAGCCAAGGGCACGGGTTTGGGCTTGGCCATGGTGAAGAAAATCATGGACGAGCACGGGGCGCGCATTGAATTGCGCAACCGCCAATCCGGCACAACATCCGGCGCCGATACCATCGGCGCGCAGGTTTCCATCCTGTTCGT
Organism: uncultured Ralstonia sp.; assembly: GCA_966433195.1. Taxonomy (GTDB): domain Bacteria; phylum Pseudomonadota; class Gammaproteobacteria; order Burkholderiales; family Burkholderiaceae; genus Ralstonia. Next base: position 883 of record CBJMVH010000027.1, on the reverse strand, counting down.
AAAACTCGCGTAGCTTGGTGGGCAATCCCGCCGCACATAGAGGAAAAGCATGGCCACCATCCTCGTTGTCGACGACGAAATGGGTATCCGGGAGTTGCTCTCCGAGATCCTCGGAGACGAAGGGCACGTTGTCGAAGTCGCCGAGAACGCGCAGCGCGCGCGCGAGTACCGCGCCAACGCAACGCCCGACCTCGTCCTGCTCGATATCTGGATGCCAGATACCGACGGCGTGACGCTGCTCAAGGAGTGGGCATCGCAAGGTCTGCTGACCATGCCTGTCATCATGATGTCGGGACACGCGACCATCGACACCGCCGTCGAGGCGACAAAGATTGGCGCGCTGAATTTCCTCGAAAAGCCAATCGCACTGCAAAAGCTGCTGGCCGCCGTGGAGCAGGGCTTGTCGCGCGGCAAGGAAAAGCCGCGTGCAGCCGCGCCGGCTGCCACACCGGCAACGGGCATCGCCGGCGTGGCAGCCAATGCCGCGATGCCGGGCACGCCCGTTACCGCCGATCGCGCCGACCTCAACGGTGCGCAGGCCCGTGCGGCAGAGGGCGGCGGCATGCAGTTCTCGTTTGACATGCCGCTGCGCGAAGCACGCGACTTGTTCGAGCGCGCTTATTTCGAATACCACCTGCAGCGCGAGGGCGGCAGCATGACGCGCGTGGCCGAAAAGACCGGCCTGGAGCGCACGCACCTGTATCGCAAGCTCAAACAACTGGGTGTCGAGCTTTCGCGCAACAAGGGCGAGCCCTCCGCCTGATCATCAAAGTACGCAGAGACACTTGACGACAGGGCGCAAACCCTGCCATACTTACCTTTCTTTGCTTGGCCCGGTAGCTCAGTTGGTAGAGCAGCGGATTGAAAATCCGCGTGTCGGTGG
>CBJMVH010000026.1:0-55196 GCA_966433195.1 uncultured Ralstonia sp. | reverse complement strand
GCAGCGCGCCGGCGTCTTCCATCGTGTTGTAGAAGATCGGGGCGATCTTGCCGCCCAGGCACACGCCGCCGAAGCGCTTGTTCGGGACGAACGGAATGTCTTCGCCGGTGAACCACAGCACCGAGTTGGTGGCCGACTTGCGCGAGGAGCCGGTGCCGACCACGTCGCCGACGTAGGCAACCAGGTGACCCTTTTCCTTCAGCGACTCGATGAACTTAACCGGGCCGCGCTTGCCGTCTTCTTCCGGCGTGATACCCGGGCGTGCGTTCTTCAGCATCGCCAGCGCGTGCATCGGGATGTCCGGGCGGGTGGTGGCGTCCGGCGCCGGCGACAGGTCGTCGGTGTTGGTTTCGCCCGTCACCTTGAAGACGGTGATGGTCAGGCTTTCCGGCACTTCCGGACGGCTCGTGAACCATTCGGCGTCGGCCCAGCTTTGCAGCACGGCCTTAGCGTTTGCGTTGCCCTTGTCGGCCAGTTCCTTGACGTCGTGGAACTGATCAAACATCAGCAGGGTTTTCTTCAGCGCCTCAGCGGCGGTGGCGCCAACTTCGGCATCCGATAGCAGCTCGATCAGCGGGGCGATGTTGTAGCCGCCCAGCATCGTGCCGAGCAGCTCGGTGGCGTGCGCACGCGAGATCAGCGGGCAAGCGGTCTCGCCCTTGGCCACGGCGGCCAGGAAACCGGCCTTCACGCGGGCAGCTTCATCCACGCCGGCGGGCACGCGGTGGGTGATCAGGTCGACCAGGGTCTGCTCTTCGCCAGCGGGCGGGTTGGTCAGCAGTTCGACCAGTTCGGCGGTTTGCTGAGCCGTCAGCGGCAACGGGGGAATACCGAGCGCGGCGCGAGCGGCCACGTGAGCGCGATAGTTTTCAAGCATGGAAGACCTGCTGAGATGACGTTACTGGGGAAGGCTTTCTGGCACCCCGAGGCGGACCCGGGCGCTGTGTGGGCGCGATTTTAATCGCAATATCCACACAACGTCAAATGTCTTATATCTTATATAAGACTTCCCTTTGAACTGCCATCCGCCACCCCCTATCCCAGTAGGGGCGGCGCCCGTCAATCGTCAAAGGTCCCCTGGTATTCCGGGGCTGCATCCGAGCGCGTATTCAGCTCAAACATGACACCGCCTGGCGCGCGGCAGAAAAAGCGCGAACCGCGGCCGTTGTTGAACACGTCGGTTTCCATCTTGACGCCGTCCGCTTGGAAACGCGCATGCAGGTCACGCACAGCCGCCAGGCTGGGCAGCTCGAAGCCAACGTGGAAATTCCGCGGCCAGTTGGGAGCTTCGCCGCTGACGTGGTCGATCACGACATCGAACCCCGCCCGCTTGAGGATGCAGGACTTGTCCCACATGCCGGCGAGCGTGAAGCCCAGGTGACGTTCGAAGAATTTGGCCGTTGCGAGAGGATCGGCCGAAGGAAAGCTCAGGTGATTGAGTTTCATGTGTTGCGTGATGGCTGTCATCGTCGTGCTCTGTTTGCGGCGGTGGCCCAATGCCGTAACCGCCTGACGACGTCAGAATATTGGCCGAAGCCCCACCCAACAACTCGCATCCAGACCCGCCGCCCGCTGACCGCAAACCCGCATGGCAGCACGGTTTGCAGCGTGACGAGGGCCGCGTCGGCCTCACTTGCTCACATTGCCGATGGCAAGGCGGGCGCTCAGGGTTGGCGTGTTCTGGCCAGATAACCGAAAACGGCGGCGCCGACGCGGCGTTCCAGATCTTCGATATCGCGTTCGCCGCGCTCGCCGGCCGCGTCCACCATGCCGCGGATCATGGCGAACAGGTCGTCCGCCGCCACCTGCGGTTGCGGATGCCGTGGCGCTGCACGCATGATGATCGCGCCGACAAGCGCCTGCAGACCGGCGTCATCCGCCTCTTCGCGCAATGCGGGGCGGCGCCCTTCTTCCATGTCGAGCAGCTTGGCCAGCACTGGGCGCTGCAGCTGCTGCCTCACTGATGCCTGCAGCAAAGACGCCAACGCCGCCTTGCCGCTACGCATGGCCAGGGCTGCGGCGATGTCTTCTTTGAACCGTGCCCTTTCACGGCGGATGAGCGCCGCCGTGAGCGCGTCCTTGCCCGGGAAATATTGATACAGCGAGCCGATACTGACACCGGCGCGCCGGGCCACCGCGTTGGTGTTGAACCCGTCAAACCCGTCCATCTCCAGAACCTGGGCGGCCGCCTCGATGATGACGGCCACGGTTTCCTCGGAGCGCGACTGGCTGGGCGTCTTCCTTGGCCGCAGCGCCGTGTGTGGTGACCTCGCACTCATGCGCGAAAACCAAGCATCAGGGAGGCAACTGCGTGCGCAGTCGGTGGCTGTAGGCGGTCATGCAATCGGCGCACAGGGGGCTCCAGTCGGGGGTTCCAATCGATACGGCATAATTTTGAACAAATTTCGAATGCCCCGCACCGCCATGCCGTACGTCGTCACCCAATCCTGCATCCAGTGTAAGTACACCGATTGCGTGGCCGTCTGCCCGATGGACTGCTTCCATGCCGGGCCGAACTTCCTCGTGATCGACCCGGACGAATGCATCGATTGCTCGATCTGCGTGCCCGAATGCCCGGTCGGCGCGATCTACCCTGCGGCAGAGGTGCCGGCAGATCAGCAAGACTTCATCGCGTTGAACGCACAGCTCTCACGCCGTGCCGATTGGCCCCGCCTGACGAAGGTGGAACCGCCACTGCCCGACCATGCGCACTGGGCGCAGGTCAAGGACAAGCGCCACGCTTTGATCATCCACCCCGAATAATCTGAACGCGCTTCCTGCACACGGAATCCTCCCCATGACCGAACGCATCCTGCTCAGCATCGACGCTGGTGTCGCTGAAGTCCGCCTCAACCGGCCGGACAAGATGAACGCCATCGACCCGGCCATGTTCGAGGCGCTCGTCGCCACGGGCACGCGCTTGATGCATGAGCCGGACCTGCGCGCCGTGGTGCTGTCCGGCGAGGGCCGCGCTTTCTGTGCCGGGCTCGACATGGCCAGCATGGCAAACCTGGGCAACAGCGCAGGGGCGAACATGGCTGATGGCCGCCTCGCCAAACGCACGCATGGAGCCGCCAATCTGGCGCAGTACGCCTGCACCGTCTGGCGCGATCTGCCGGTGCCGGTGCTGGCGGCCGTGCATGGGGTCGCTTATGGCGGCGGCCTGCAGATCGCCCTGGGCGCAGACGTGCGCTACGTGCGCGCCGACACGCGGCTGTCCGTGATGGAAATCAAGTGGGGGCTGGTGCCCGACATGGGCGGAATGGTGCTCGCGCGTGGCCTGGTACGGCCAGACCAATGGCGGGCGCTGGTCTACAGCGGGCGCGTCGTCAACGGTGAAGAAGCGTGCGCCCTAGGCTTGGCCACGCAAGTGGTGGACGACCCGCGTGCAGCGGCACTGGCAGCAGCCCGCGAGATCGCACACAAGAGCCCCGATGCCATTCGCGCCGCCAAACGCCTGATGCGCGTGGCGGAAGACGGCGATGCCGCGGCCATTCTGCTGGCGGAATCGGTCGAGCAGGATCGTTTGATCGGCGGCGCCAACCAGCGTGAGGCGGTGGTTGCTTCGATGGAAAATCGCGCGCCGGTCTTCCAACCGGCCGCGACAGATCGATAAGCGCAAAAGGCCCGTTCAGGCGGCAACGTGCTTGCCGGCCAGTGCCGCCCGCATCGCCCGCGAGCGGCTGATCACCTCATCTCGTAGCGGCGCACGCAGGCCCATCGCAAACGCCGTCTCTGCCACCAGAAACAGCGGGCCGATCACCAGCCCGGCCAGATCATCCACAAATGCTGGTTTGCGCCCTTCGTAATAGTGGCCGACAAACTGGATGATCCAGCCGATCACGAACAGGCCCAGGCCAGCCGACAGCCACGCCGCCGTCGAGTGCTGGGCCACATGGCCGCCCACCCACACGCACACGCCGATCAACGCAAACATCACCACGCCAAACGCCGCATCCAGGCGCAAATAGAACACCGTCACCGCCGCCAGCAGGATGAGCGCCGGCGTCACCGCCACGGCAACGAGATCCGCCAGTACAGGCCGCGACAGCAAGACCGCCACCGCCAGAACAATGGCCGGAATGCCAACGAAGTGGGTGGCGATATTGCGTCCGTCCTGGTGGTAGGCGGCGTAGTTGGAAAGGTGATCCGACAAGGTGCGCATGGTGGGCCTCCGTTTTGTGCGTTTGCAGCATGGACGCTGCCGTTTTTCGCTCGTTATGATCCTTTCATCGTAGTCAGTGGATCGCACTACGCTCTGTCGCATAGCCGACAAATTGGCCGCCCGAAGCCGCCTCCTCCGCCCTGCAACACCAGCAACGCCCCATGGATCACCCGATTACGACATCCGCCGTCTCCGACGTTTCGCCCTACCGCGAACGCCTGCATGCCAGCAGTTGGTTTGGCTCGCTTGAAACGCCACTGCAAGACGCGCTGATCCGCATTGCCACCGTGCGCCGCCTGCGCGCTGGCGAAGTGCTGTTCCGGCGCGGGGCCCCACCGGACGGCCTGTACTGCGTGGTGGAAGGCACGATCTGCATCGGCGCCACCAGCGCGGACGGGCGCGAAGCCTTGCTGGCCGTGCTGGAGCCCGTCAATTGGTTCGGCGAGATCGGCGTATTCGACCGCCAGCCGCGCACGCACGATGCCCGCGCAGAGGCCAACACCACTTTGCTGCACATGCCTCAAGCCGCGCTCATCGCCTTGCTGGATGCCAACCCCGCGTTGTTGCACGCCTTCGCCCTGCTGCTCACCCACAAGCTGCGCCTGACCTTCACCGTGCTGGAAGAAACCGCCCTGCTGCCCGCGCCGGTGCGTGTGGCCCGGCGCCTGCTACTCATGGCCGAAGGCTATGGCGACCTGCGCCTGGGCACCCGCCGCGTGCTGCGCGTGCCGCAGGAGCAGTTGGCGCAATTGCTGGCGCTGTCCCGCCAGACCGTCAACCAGGTGCTGAAAGACCTGCAGGCCCGCGGCATCCTCAAACTGGCCTACGGGGAGATCGAGCTACTGGATGTTGACGGCCTGCAAGCAATCGCGCATGCCACCGGCCGGGGGTGAAATTTCATCCAATACCCCTACATGCGGTGAGATAGGACAAATCCTATAATGTGTTCCCACTCGCACATTCGCCCCTCCGCATGGTGCGCAGCCGGCGATGCGAGCTTTTCTCGAAGAGAACCATCATGCCCCGCCAGACCCCCATCGAGCGCTATCGCAACATCGGCATCTCGGCGCACATCGACGCCGGCAAAACCACCACGACCGAGCGCATCCTGTTCTACACCGGGGTCAATCACAAAATTGGCGAGGTGCATGACGGCGCAGCCACGATGGACTGGATGGAGCAGGAGCAGGAACGCGGCATCACCATCACGTCGGCGGCCACGCATTGCATGTGGAAAGGCATGGCGGGCAATTACCCAGAACACCGCATCAACATCATCGACACTCCGGGCCACGTCGATTTCACCATTGAGGTGGAACGCTCCATGCGCGTGCTCGATGGCGCGTGCATGGTCTACGACTCCGTGGGCGGCGTGCAGCCGCAATCGGAAACCGTCTGGCGCCAAGCCAACAAATACAAGGTGCCGCGCATCGCGTTCGTCAACAAGATGGACCGCATCGGTGCTGATTTCTTCCGCGTTGAGCGCCAGATGCGCGAGCGCCTGAAGGGCAACCCGGTGCCGATCCAGATTCCGGTCGGCGCGGAAGACGGTTTTCGCGGCGTGGTCGACCTCGTCAAGATGAAAGAGATCCTGTGGGACGACGCCTCGCAGGGCGTGAAGTTCACGTACGTCGACATCGACCCGGCGCTGCTGCCCCTCGCCCAAGAATGGCGCGAGAAAATGGTCGAAGCCGCCGCCGAGGCAGATGAAGAGCTGCTCAACAAATACTTGGGTGGCGACGAGCTGACCGAGGAAGAGATCAAGCGCGCCCTGCGCAAACGCACCATTGCCGGCGAAATCCAACCGATGCTGTGTGGCTCCGCGTTCAAGAACAAGGGCGTGCAGGCCATGCTCGACGCCGTGGTCGACTACCTGCCCTCGCCGGTGGACATTCCCGCCATTGAAGGCCACGGCGAGAAGGACGAGCCTCTGGAGCGCCACCCGAGCGACAGCGAGCCGTTCTCCGCGCTCGCCTTCAAGATCATGACCGACCCGTTCGTCGGCCAGCTCGCGTTCTTCCGCGTGTACTCGGGCAAGATCAATTCGGGCGACACCGTCTACAACTCGGTCAAGCAGAAGAAGGAACGCCTGGGCCGCATCCTGCAGATGCACGCCAACCAGCGCGAAGAGATCAAGGAAGTGCTGGCCGGCGACATTGCCGCCGCCGTGGGACTGAAAGACGTGACGACCGGCGAAACGCTGTGCGACCCAGAACACGTGATCGTGCTGGAGCGCATGGAATTTCCCGAGCCCGTCATCAGCCAGGCCGTGGAGCCCAAGACCAAGGCCGACCAGGAAAAGATGGGCATCGCGCTCAACCGCCTGGCGCAGGAAGACCCGTCGTTCCGCGTGAAAACGGATGAGGAATCCGGGCAGACCATCATCTCGGGCATGGGCGAGTTGCACCTCGAAATTCTGGTCGACCGCATGAAGCGCGAGTTTGGCGTGGAGGCGACGGTCGGCAAGCCGCAGGTGGCGTACCGCGAGACCATCAAGAAGGCCGCCGAAGACGTCGAAGGCAAGTTCGTCAAGCAGTCAGGCGGACGCGGGCAGTACGGCCACGCGGTCATCACGCTGGAGCCCAACGAGGGCAAGGGCTACGAGTTCGTCGACGAGATCAAGGGCGGTGTGATTCCGCGCGAGTTCATCCCGGCGGTGGACAAGGGCATCCGCGACACACTCAACACGGGCGTGCTGGCCGGCTACCCGGTGGTGGACGTGAAAGTGCGGCTGACCTTCGGCTCGTACCACGACGTGGACTCGAACGAAAACGCCTTCCGCATGGCCGGCTCCATGGCCTTCAAGGAGGCGATGCGTAAGGCTGGCCCGATCCTGCTGGAGCCGATGATGGCCGTGGAAGTGGAAACGCCCGAAGACTACATGGGCAACGTGATGGGCGATCTGTCTTCACGGCGCGGCATGGTGCAGGGCACGGAAGACATTGCGGGTGGCGGCGGCAAGATCGTCAAGGCCGAGGTGCCGCTGGCCGAGATGTTTGGGTACTCCACCGCGCTGCGTTCGGCCACACAAGGCCGCGCGACGTACACGATGGAGTTCAAGCACTACGCGGAAGCGCCGCGCAATGTGTCTGAAGCGGTGATCTCGGCCAAGAAGGTCTGATACACCGTTGGTTTCATCCACCGCGGCCGCCTTGTGCGGCCGCAGTGCTTTGTGGGCAGGCTAACCCGCCGGCAGGTTCTCGACGCAGAAATCGATGAACGCGTGCACCTTGGCTGGCAGGTAGCGCCGCGATGGGTACAGCGCGTACAACGCAAAGCGCTCATCTGGCCAATCGGGAAACAGGTCGACCAGTTGGCCACTGTTCCGCAACGCCTCCGTCCCCAACGCCATCACCTGGGCAATGCCCGCACCCGCCACGCACGCCGAGAGCATCGTCCCCACGTCCGACACCATCAACCGCCCTGCCGGCCGGATCTCGATGCGCTCGTCCTTGCGCCAGAATTCCCACTCGTAGGGGCGTCCCGTCACGGGGTTGTAGAAGAGGATGCGCTCGTGCGACGGCACATCACGTGGATGCGCAGGCTTCCCGTGCCGCGCGATGTACTCCGGCGATGCGACGGTGATGATGCGCGTCTCGATCAACTTGCGCGCCACAAAGGAGCCCACTGGCGGCGGCCCGAAGCGGATGGCCAGATCAAACCCATCGGCCACCAGATCGCCCACGTCGTCCCGCATGATGAGTTCGAGCGACAGATCGGGATGGCGCTCCAGAAAACCCGCCACCGGCGTCGCCAGCGCCATCCGCGAGAAAAACGGATCGACATTCACCCGCAGGCGCCCCTGCACCGCGCCGACTGCGCCTGACGCCATGGCAGCGGCATCGGCAATGCCTGTCAGATGAGGGCTGACCTGCTCGTAGAGGCGACGTCCTTCATCGGTCAGCGTGAGTGAGCGCGTGGTGCGTTCGATCAGGCGCACGCCCATGCGCGCCTCCAGCCGGCTGACTGCGCGGCTCACGCCGGAAGGCGATAGCCCCAGCGCATCAGCCGCACGCACGAAGCTGCCGCTTTCCGCCACGGCCGCCAGCAGCGTGATGCCCGAGAACAATTGCCCATCGAATGTCATGCGATCCCCTTCCGCGTCCCGTTCCGCACAGCCTCATTACGAGCGTTTTTTCACGAATGATTTGCATGGTACGCACTTTATTCAAAGATCAGGCGTCGGCAACATGGCGTCCATTCTTCAGGCAGCCCAAAGGAGCCACAAATGCAGCACGTCGTGAAATCGCAAGGTGTTTCCATCCCCCGGCTGGGGCTCGGCACATTCCGCGTGCCCAACAGCGAATGCCAGCCCGTGGTCGAGAGCGCGCTGGCGCTCGGCTACCGGCACATCGACACCGCCGCCATGTATGCCAACGAGGAGGCCGTGGGCGCGGCCATCGCCGCCTCGGGCCTGCCGCGCGACGAGGTGTTTGTGACCACCAAGGTGTGGCATGACCAGCTCGCGCCGCATGCCATTCCGCAAGCGCTGGAGCAGAGTCTGACCAAACTGAGGCTCGATTACGTCGACTTGTATCTGGTCCACTGGCCGTCGCCCGGCATGGACATGGCCGCCACCCTGGAGGCTATGACGGCGCTGCGCGAAAGCGGCCGCGTGCGGGCCATCGGCGTGTGCAATTTCAACTTGCCGATGCTCAAAACGGCCATCGAGACGATCGGCGCACCGTTGGCGTGCGTGCAGGTGGAGTACCACCCGTTTCTGGATCAATCGGCGCTGCTGCGCTATCTGGGCGGCAAGGAGATTCCGCTCACGGCCTATGCACCGTTGGCACAGGGGCGTGCCGCGCAAGACGCCACGCTACAGGCGATCGGCGATAAGCACGGCGCATCGGCATCGCAGGTGGCCATTGCGTGGTTGCTGGATCAGCCCAACGTGATTGCCATTCCCAAGGCGCAGCGGCGTGAAAGCCAGCAAGCCAACCTCGACGCGCTAAGCCTGCGCCTGGATGATGCGGACCGCGCTGCCGTTGCCGCCCTACCCAAGACGCTGCGTTATGTGCAGCCGGCCTTCGCGCCGGATTGGGATGCCGTGCCCGCCTAGCGCAGCCAGATCAGCCATGCGTACACGATGCCCGCCGCCGCAGCCAGGAACGGCATCGAGTACGCGTGGAACACCCACCAGGCACGTCGGTCGCCCAGCATGCGCAGCGCAATCAGGTTGGCCAGTGAGCCGATCAGCGTGCCAAATCCGCCCACGCTCACGGCAAACGCAATGACCGGCCAGTCATGCGAGTACTCGGCCAGCAAAATCGCCGCCGGGACGTTGCTGATGAACTGCGACACGCCAATGCCGGCCCAGTACAGATGCATCGGGTGGCTCAGCGCCAGCGCATCCAGTGCCTGCCGCACAACACCCAGCTGCGCCACCAGTCGCAGGTCGATGAACATCAAGATGAACACCAGCAGCAAGCCCCAATCGACGCGTGCCAGCACATAACGTGCGCCGATGAGGTACAGCACGATCAACCCGGCTGCGGCCGCCAGCGGGTATCCCAGATCGGTCAACACCAAAAACGGCACGTACAGTACAAGCGCAGGCAACAGCAAGCGCTTGTGCAGCTCAACGTCGTCTGCCTCTGCGTGCAGATGGATATCCTCCGAAGAGAACGCCAGCCACGTCACCACCAGCAGCAAAACCATCAGTAGCACGACCATCGGCGTCATCTGCCAGACAAAGGCGCCAAAGGACAGCCCGGATTGGTGCCACAGGAAGAGGTTCTGCGGATTGCCGATCGGCGTGAGCGCGGAACCGGCATTGACCGCCAGCGCCTCGAATATCACCAGCCGAGACACCGGCAGCTTTGCCACCTCTCGCAGGCTCACCGTCAGGGGCACGATGACGAACAGCGCCACATCGTTGGTCAGCACTGTCGACAGTGCCGCCGAAGCGGCAACCAGACTGAGCGCCAGCACACGCTGGCTGCTGACAACCTCGACGAGACGTCTGCCGAGCAGTTGCAGCATCCCGCTGGCTTCGACCGCTTTGGTCAGGATCAGCAAGCCGGCCAATGCCGCGATGGTGTGCCAGTCCACCAGGCGCGGATACTCGGTAATCCGCCGCGGCGCCACGAGCGTGAGCGCGCCGCAGACCGCCAGCAACGCCCAGAAAAAGACGTCCTGCTTAAGGTTGTGCCAGAACGGCGGGTGGGAGTGCGCGGCAGATGCGGAAGAAGAAGGCGGCACGGTTTCTACCGTGCGCGAGCGAGGCGGATCGCCGTGCATAGAAAAACAAGGAAGGAAACGTTGGCGCAGACGCGCACAAACCGGCCGGGCGCGGTTTGCCCGGCGGATTGTACGTGCGCCGGCTACGGGCGCTCAATCACAACCGGGCACGCCCGTGAGGCGCACCCGGTCAAAGCCCGGCGACTGCGCTCAGGATTCGCGCGAGCCGGAACCCGAGCCGGGGCGGTCCGAGCCACCACCGGACGTGCCACCCGCGCCCGGCCGGTCAGACGTGGCCATGCGCGAGCGGTCTTCGGTATTGCCGCCGGCGTGCGGCGCGCCCTGTTGACCGGCTTGGCTATGAGAGGCGCCCGGGTGATAGGCGGACTGCGGATGACGCTCCGGGCCGCGATACTGGCCTGCCAATCCATGCCCCCCGGTCGACCCGCCCATCGAACCCGCTTGGCTGACGTCCGAACTGCCGGCATTGCCGGACAGCGGCTGGGTCGGGTGGCTTGCGATCACGCGCTCGATCTCGGCGACCGCCTCGCGCGGGGCCAGCACCACTTCCAGGCCTAGCGCGCCGGCCACGGCCATCAGCGTCGACAGGCGCGGGTCGGCACGACCGGATTCCGCGCGCAAATACGCCTCGCGGGAGATGCCGGCCATCTTGGCCACATCTTCCTGTTTGAGCTTGCGCGACTTGCGCAGACTGTGCAACTGCTTGAAGGGCTGTTCCATCTGTTCGCTCCTGCACCTGAGATGGGAAACACCGCCGAGCCGGGGAGACCCGTGCGATGGGCTGAAAATATGCGGATATCGGGTGGGCTGCACCTTGTCCGCGGTCATACACAGGCGTGGCAGCGGCGCTTTCGTGGCGGTTACGTTGCCAATTGCACACCGTTGCACACATTTGGGTGGGCGGCCTCCGTGATGTGTTTTCTACAGAGTAGACGTAATTTCGACTGCACCCAATATTGACGCGTGATGAAAGCGCATCCCGTCACGCCTCCTTTCCGTGACAAGGCCGACGGGGCATCGGTTCCCTCGCAAATGCCGCTTTCTGCGCTTGACGCACTTGTTTTGTGATGCATCAAGCGCAAATCCTGGCACCTGCACCCTGATCCGTCGATCCGCGCTTGCCCTATCCGTCAATCGGACGAGAGCCTCGCAGGAGAGAACCGAGAGAGAACCGCTAGCGCATCCAACATCACGGCCAAGGCGCTGCGCGCGGTTTTCGTCACGCAAATGCCGTGCCGGGACGTGACGCGGCGGCCAGTTGGTGCCTGGGTCAGTGGAAGTCGCGGCTGGAGGTCGCCAGGCGGCCCAGAAGTGGGGTCAGATCCACAAGATGTTGGGCGACGAGGTGCCGGGTTTCGCGCTCGCATTGCCATTTGCCGTAGACGCCCAGCAGTTGAGCATGCAGCACTTCGCGGCGCTGACGCTCGATCAGGTGCGGCCAGAGGATGACGTTGATGGCGCCGGTTTCATCTTCAATGGAGACGAAAATCGTGCCGTTGGCTGTGCCCGGCCGCTGCCGCACGGTGACGAGACCGCAGGCACGCGCGAGCTGCCCATTGCGGTAGCCGGCCAGCGTGGCGGCGGTGGCAAAACGCATGCGCGAGAGGCGATCCCGCAGCAGGCTCAGCGGATGGCTTTGCAGCGACAGGCCCAGGCTGCCGTAATCGGCCACCACCTCTTCGCCGATGGGCGGGGCGGGCAGCACGAGCGGTGCCTCCACGGGGCGAGCCTGGCGCAGCAGCGCGTGATCGCGGCCGGGCTCTTGCAAAGCCAGCGTCTGCCACAGCGCCTGCCGACGATGCCCGGCCAGCGGCTTGAGCGCGTTGGCGGAGGCAAGCACATTCAAGTCGTGGCGATCGAGGTCTGCGCGGTGCGCGAGGTCCTCCACGCTGGTAAACGGCGCCTGGGCGCGCGCCGCTTCGATGCGCTCGGCGGCAGGTTGGCGCATGCCACGAATGCGGTTGAAACCGAGGCGGATATCCGGCTGCCCCGCCCCGTTGCCATCGCCGCCGCCATCGGCACGCGGATGCAGCGTGCTGTCCCACACGCTGGCGGTCACGTCCACGGGCAGCACACGCACGTGGCTGTGCCGCGCCGCCTGCACCAGCTGCGACGGGGAGTAAAACCCCATCGGCTGGCTGTTGAGCAGCGCCGCAAAGAACGCGGCCGGCTCGTGGCATTTCAGGTAGCTGCTGATATAGGCCAGCTTGGCAAAGCCCGCGGCGTGGCTCTCGGGAAAGCCGTATTCGGCAAAGCCTTCCATCTGATCGCACAGCGATTTAACGAACGCCGGGTCATAGCCCTTCTCTTCCACCATCACTTCCATCAGGCGCTCCTGATGTTGCGTGAGGTTGCCCTTGCGTTTCCAGGCGGCCATGTCGCGGCGCAGGCGGTCGGCTTCATCGGGGGTGAAATCCGCAGCGTCAATGGCGATCTGCATGACCTGCTCCTGAAAGATCGGCACACCGAGCGTGCGTTTGAGCACCCCTTCCACCTCCTTGCCGGGATACGTCACGCAATCGGTCTGCCCGTTGCGCATGGCCTCGCGCCGCTGCAGGTACGGATGCACCATGCCACCCTGGATCGGCCCGGGGCGCACGATGGCGACTTGGATCACCAGGTCGTAGTACTTTTCTGGACGCAGACGCGGCAGCATGGATTGCTGCGCGCGTGATTCGATCTGGAATACGCCGATGGTGTCGGCGCGGCAGATCATCTCGTAGGTGGCCTTGTCCTCGTCGGGCAGGTTCTGCATGGCGATCTTGCCCGTCGTCTTGTAATGCTCGCGCCGCCCCGGCAGCGCATCGAGCATGTCGAGCGTGCGTCGGATGGCGGTGAGCATGCCCAGCGCCAGCACGTCCACCTTCAGCAGGCGCAGCGATTCAAGATCGTCCTTGTCCCACTGGATAACGCGGCGGTTTTCCATGGCGGCGTTCTCGATCGGCACCAGCCGTGACAGCTTGCCTTGCGCAATCACGAAGCCACCCACGTGCTGCGACAGGTGTCGCGGAAAGCCATGCAGCTCGCTCACCAGCTCGGCCCAGCGCTGCACCAGGGGCGACGCCGGATCCAGCCCCTGCTGGCCGGCACGTTCGGCAAACTCCTTGCGGCTGTCCCACCACGCCTGGCCCTTGGCGACCTGCTCGATGATGCCCAAATCGATCCCCAGCGCACGGCCCACATCACGCAAAGCGCTGCGCGTGCGGTAGGTGATGAGCGCGGCCGCCAGCGCGGTGCGCGTCACGCCGTATTTTTCGTAGATGTACTGGATGACTTCTTCGCGGCGCTGGTGCTCGAAGTCGACATCGATGTCAGGCGGCTCATTGCGCGCGCGCGAGAGGAAGCGCGCAAACAGCGTGTTGCCGCTTTCCGGGTTGACCTCGGTAATGTGCAAGCAGTAGCACACCGCCGAGTTGGCCGCCGAGCCGCGCCCCTGGCAGAGAATCTCTTTGCTGCGGGCAAACTTCACCACGTCGTAGACCGTCAGAAAAAACGGCTCGTAACGCAGTTCCGCGATCAGTTCGAGCTCCTCTTCAATCTGCTCGCGCACCTTGTCCGGTATGCCTTTGGGATAGCGCGTGGCAGCCCCTGCCTCGACTTCGGCGCGCAGGTATTGCGCTGGTGTCATGCCTTCGGGTACGACCTCGCTGGGGTATTCGTATTCGATCTCGTCGAGCTCGAAGGTGCACAGGCGGGCCAGTTCCACCGAACGCTGCAACGCCCGCTCACCACGTTCGCCCCGATAGAAGAACGCAAGCTGCATGCGCGTGCGCATGGCTTGCTCGGCGCTGGGGGCCAACTCCAGCCCGCATTCGGCAAGCGGCTTGGACAGGCGGATGGCGGTCAGCACGTCGTGCAGCGGCTTGCGCTGGCGCGTGTGCATCTGCACGCCACCAGTGGCCACCATGGGCACGTCGGTCTGCTCGGAAACGGCGGCCACCGTGCCGCGATGGCGGTCGTCGGCATGGCGCAGCGGCATCTCCAGCGCAATCGAGAGCCGATCGCCAAACACGCGCTGACACCACAGGGTCTGGGCCAGCAGGTGCTGCGGGTCGGGGTCGTAGTCCGGCAGCAGGATGGCCAGGCAATCGGGCACGCCGCGCAAGTGGGCAAACTCGCCTTGCGGTGCGGCCAGGTCGTCGGCGTGCAGGCGGTATTCGCCTTTAGGTGCGGCCAGCCGCGCCCGGGTAATTACTTCGCACAGATTGCCGTAGCCCTCGATGTTCTGCGCCAGCAGCACCAGCCGTAGCCACGGCTCGCCTTGCGCATCACGCACGGTGAAGCGGCTGCCGATGATGAGCTTCAACTCTTCATCCCTGGCCGCCACGAGCGCGCGTGCGGTGCCGGCCACGGAGCATTCGTCCGTCAGCGCCAGCGCCTGATAGCCGTACAGCTTGGCGCGCTCCACCAGCTCGTGCGGATGCGACGCGCCGGTCAGGAACGTGAAGTTGCTGATGCAATGCAGCTCCGCATACTCAGGCAGGCGGACAGAAACTGGCGTGGTCGCAGCCATGGCGCGCCTACCCAAACAGACCGTGCAGATACCAGCGGCCGCCTTCGTCGCTGGTCTGGGCGGCGGCGGAAACGCGCTCGCGGTAGAGCCAGTAGCGCACGCCTCCCTCGCCTTCTGCGATGAAGTAGTCGCGCTTAATGAGTTCGTTATCCCACCAGCCCGATTCGATGCGCTCGGGCATCGACACCAGCCGCAGCGGCCCGCGGTAATACGGGTAGTGCTGGCGGGTCAGCAGCGGGATCGGCTTCTCCAACAGCCACAGCGGCCGCTCAGGCTGTTGCGCATGCCATTGCGTGAGCGCCTGGCGTGCGGCGGCGCGGCTCTGCGCGGTGGTGGCGGCATTGACCTCGGCCCAGTGGTTGGCACGCTCGGGGCGGTGGTCGGCGCACGGCTGCGGGTGGCGCACGTTGCCGGCGCCCAGCCTGGCGATGAGTGTGTCAATCAATTGGGCCGCATCTTCGGCGCGGCCGCCTGGCTCGGGAAACAGCGATTCGGTGGGCGGGCTGAGCGGTATGGCATCCGTCACCGTCAGACGCAGCTCGACCACCGGCGCGATCAGCGTCAGCCGATGCACGCGTTCGTGCAGCACACGCGACAGATGCGCCAGCGTGCGAACCGGCTGCGCCAGCGCAATCTCCACCGGCGTGGAAGACGCGGCATCTTCACTGCCGCGGCCACGCCGGCGTTCGTGCTCCAGCGTGAGCCGATACGTCTTGGCGCCCAGCTGATGCGCCGACAGCCAGCCCACCAACTGCAGCAGCAATTGCTCCGACGCTGCCAGCACGCCTTCTGCGCTATCGATGCGGCCCGGCAGTTCCAGCGGCACATCAAAGCGCAGAGGCGCAGCAAACCACGTGAAGCTCTCGTGCCCGCCGCCATACGCAGCGTCGAGCGTATCGACCAGCAGCGGCCCGCAGCGGCGACGCAGCCCCGCGCGCGGCAACTCCCGCAAGTCGGCCAATGTGCGGCAACCCAACCCTTCGAGCCAATCAGGCCGCGTAAGGCGGGCGACGGCATCGACGGACAGGTGATTCAGCAATGAAGACAGGCGCTCCTGCCGCACGGCGCGCCGCACGCAACCCTGGCGCGCAGTACGACGACGGCCACGCCCCGGCGCCGGCCGACCACTGGCCAACCATGCCGCGCCACGTGCCGTCGGCCCTGCGCCAAGTTGTGGCATGGCACCCAGGCGGATCGCGCAGTACTTCACCGCCCGGCACAGCGCGCGATGCCCGCCGAACAGGCGCAGGCTGGCTTCCACCTCCAGCAGCACGGTCGATTCGTCCGCCACATCCAGCGTGACGTGCGGCGTGAAGGCCAGCAACGCCAGCGCCAGCGATTGCATCAACCGCGCCTCGGCGTCCAGGTCGCGCTCAAGCTGAATCGCATGCGGCACGAGCGCTTGCGCGCCCGCCCGCCGCAAGCCCACGTGTATGCCCTCGCGCATTGCCAAGCGATTGGCCGCCACCACGCGCTCCTGCTCCAGCACCACCACCGGCAGAGGCAACGCGGCGGGGTCAGACCACTGGGGACGAAGTGCGTCGAGGGGCAGACGGGGCAGATGCACCGCGATCCAGAACGGCATGATCGAAGGTGTCCTGATCGGCTGCACCCGATACGGCATCGAGCGCAGCAAAAGACGAAGGAGATGAAAGCGCAGCCAGCAACGCTGCGGTGGCCGGGTCCATGGTGAAGGTCTCGAGGGGCAGCGCGGGCAGCGAACGCACGGAGGCACGACCTGCCCGCAGCGGATCTGCCAGCGGCAGCAGCAACGGTGTGTCGCGCAACGGCCCGCGCCGCTTGTGGAAGCGGATGGACAGCGCATCGCCCCCGGCCGGCTCCAGCCCCAGCCGCAGCACTGCTGGCGACGACTCGCGCAGCGCCGGCTCGGGCCGGAACACCCAGATCGCGCTTTCACCGGCTTGCGCCAGTACCTGCAGCCGGCGCAGCGCCCCAGGGCGCACCTGGTTCAACCAGATCAGCACGCCGCCAAAGGCTTGGCTGCGCACGATCTGTTCTGCCGCCCAGAGCAGGTCGGCCGGTTTGTCGGCGCGTACCCAGACGATCTGTTCAGGAGCGAAATCCCAGCCCACCAGCCGCACCGCATTCGGCAAGTACGGCGGGCCGACCAAGGCAATGCGCCCCGCGCTCTCGCACAGGGTGGACAACGCCGGACGCAGCAACCGGCATTCACCGATACCAGGCTGCGGGCACAGCAGCTCGGTCAATCCGCCCAGAGGCCAGCCGCCGCCGGGCAGTTCGGCATTCAATGCGTCATATCCCGTGGCCAGGACACGCCCGCTGGCCCGTGCCAGGCTGCCGGCACGCCACAGCGCCGGGTGCAGCGTTTCGGGCGCTGGTACTATCCGGGCTCTTTGCGCAGGCAGGCGCGGCTCGCACACCGCCGGCCCAGTGGCGACGAGGCGATCCGCTTCACCTTCAGCGGGAAAAAGAGATGGGAACGACGCAAACATGGAAAGCGCAAGGCAAAGTCACGAATACTGTATGAATATACAGTATCACAACTTCCGCCCTACGTTGCCTTGTTTCTAAAGCCCCTCGTGCTTCTTCTTTCTGACAGCGCCACAAGTGAAGTCCGACCAGCGCTACCCTGTTTAACATTGCCGGGCCCATTCCCGACCTCCTACCCTGTCACCGGGGTACAACCGAATCCATTGAGAGAAAACCGTGTTCACTTGCATTAACCAGAGCTGCGGCACGCGGTGGGAACTGTCCGACGTCGTCATCAAGGATGAGGGCCAGGGACCGCTGTTCCGCTGTGCACTATGCGGCGCGCGCAACTATGTCAAGCGCGTCGAAACCAAAGACGGCCAGGTCATCTACAAGCAAATCGAAGGCAAGCCGCTCAAGTGACCCAACGCCACACCATGACCATCGAACCGACCGCCGCGCCCTTCAGTACCCTTGCGCTCTCCCCCGCCGTGCTCGCGAACCTCGCGCAGCTCGGCTACACCGACATGACGCCGATCCAGGCCGCGAGCCTGCCGATCGCGCTTGCGGGCCACGATTTGATCGCGCAGGCAAAGACCGGCAGCGGCAAAACCGCAGCGTTCGCACTCGCCCTGCTCGCGCGACTCGATGCGCGTAGCTTCGACGTGCAGGCGATGGTGCTGTGCCCGACGCGCGAACTCGCCGATCAGGTTGCGCAGGAAATCCGCCGCCTCGCGCGGGCCGAAGAAAACGTAAAGGTGCTGACGCTCTGCGGCGGCACGCCGATGCGCCCGCAGGCGGCAAGCCTGGAGCATGGCGCGCATGTCATCGTCGGCACGCCGGGGCGCATCATGGACCATCTGGAGCGCGGCAATCTGGCGCTCGGCGCGCTGAAGACGCTGGTGCTGGACGAAGCCGACCGGATGCTCGACATGGGTTTCTTCGACGACATCGCGACAGTCGTGCGTCAGTGCCCGCCCGAGCGGCAGACGTTGCTGTTCTCGGCGACCTACCCGGACGGCATCGCGAAGCTGAGCCAGCGCATTCTGCGCAATCCGAAGGAAGTGAAACTCGAAGAGCGCCACGACAACAGCAAGATCCGCCAGCGCTTCTACGAGGTGGCCGATCACGAGCGGCTGCACGCGGTCGGGCTGCTGCTCAAGCACTATCGGCCGGTCAGCACGCTGGCGTTCTGCAACACGAAGCAGCAATGCCGCGACCTGCTCGACGTGCTGCGTGCGCAGGGCATTCACGCGCTCGCACTGCATGGCGAACTTGAGCAACGCGAGCGTGATCAGGTGCTGATCCAGTTTGCGAACCGAAGCTGCTCGGTGCTCGTGGCGACCGACGTTGCCGCCCGTGGGCTCGATATCGCGCAGCTCGAAGCGGTGATCAACGTTGACGTAACGCCCGATCCCGAAGTGCACGTGCATCGGATTGGCCGCACGGGCCGCGCCGATGAGAACGGCTGGGCGCTGAGCCTAGCGAGCATGGACGAGATGGGGCGCGTCGGCAATATCGAAGAGGCCCTCGGGCGCGAGGTCGAATGGCATCGGCTCGACGAGCTGGATACCGGCAACGACGCCCCGCTGCTGCCGCCCATGGAAACGCTGCAGATTCTCGGCGGGCGCAAGGACAAGATCCGCCCCGGCGATGTGCTCGGCGCCCTCACCGGCGATGCAGGCTTTCGCGGCGACCAGATCGGCAAGATCAACGTGACCGAGTTTTCGACCTATGTCGCGGTCGAGCGCGGCATTGCGCGCGACGCGCTGCGCAAGCTCAACGCTGGCACGGTGAAGGGCAAGAAGGTCAGGGTTCGGTTGATGGACGAATAACGGCGGCGCACAAGCTGACGGCGCCGCCCTCGAAGCAACGCGGCGCCTTGCGCAGCTCCCCACTTACGTAGGACCTCTGATGTGGCAGATGCGTCATGTAACGACGCTACACTTGCCGGCGTCCGCCTCATCGCCGCGTTCCACATCATGCAAGCGACCCCGCTCCTCAAAC
This sequence comes from uncultured Ralstonia sp., assembly GCA_966433195.1. Classification (GTDB taxonomy): domain Bacteria; phylum Pseudomonadota; class Gammaproteobacteria; order Burkholderiales; family Burkholderiaceae; genus Ralstonia. Next base: position 35,856 of record CBJMVH010000026.1, on the reverse strand, counting down.
TGGCTGCCCTCATCTATTGCCTCTGCGCGCTCGCCAACCATGCGGCGATGGGGCAAACGCCGCCCCCGACCACCTGAGCCCGAGATCGTCTCCATCACCGTACCGGGGGCTGGGACCTTTGGTGGGGATGTCGCCATGCGCGCCGAGGTCTACAAGCCAACGGGGCCTGGGCCGTTTCCCACACTGATCTTTTCTCACGGGCGCGCCGCCGATCGCCTGGACCGCGCCAATCTCAAAACGCCAATCCCCAAGGGGCACGTACGTTACTGGTTGTCCAAGGGCATTGCGATCGTGGCGCCCGTGCGCGTGGGCTATGGGGCGACGGGTGGGCCAGACCTTGAAGTGTCGGGCGCCAATTTCGATCTGGCAGGCACCTGCACCAGCAAGCCGGACTTCCCGCGCCTGGCCAAGGTCACGCGCGAAGTCACACTGGCCGCGCTCAACTGGACGCGTGCCCAACCCTGGGTGGATAAGGATCGCATGCTGCTCGAGGGGCAATCCGCCGGTGGTTTTGCCACGCTGGCCACCGTGGCCGCCCAGCCCGCTGGGGTGATCGGCTACATCAACTTTGCCGGCGGCGCGGCCGGCTGGCCAGAGCGCGCGCCGGACCATAGCTGCGACCCGAAGCAATTGCGTGATGTGATTGGCGAACTGGGCAAGACCGCAAAGATTCCGGGCCTGTGGTTCTACGCCAAGAACGATCAGTACTGGGGCCCTGACGCACCCGGCGAGTGGTACCACGCGTTCGCCTCAGGCGGCAGCCCGGCCGAGTTCATCAGCGTGCCCGAATTGCCCGGCCATGATGGTCACCAGTTGATGTATTACGGCGGGAAGCTGTGGTCGGTGCGTGTGGACCGCTTCGTCAAGGAGCTGGGGCTGTAGAGGCCACGCGCCAGGGGCGTCAATGCTTGGCCGGCGCCTTGCACAACCCCTGGTTGTACAGAATCGCCTTGCGGGTCGATGCGTAATTGTCGGCATCGCACGGCGGCAGGAAAGCGGAATCGTCACCCTGCGAACGCACGGCCACGGTATCGGATAGCGCTGCCAGACATTGCGCGTTGTCACCGCGGTGGTATTCCGTGACGGCGAGGTCGCTGCGAGCCTTGTCGCGTTCGATCCAATCCATGAACGTGTCGCATTCGGAGAGCAACGCGCGCAGCGTTGTGCGGGCGGCGTCGTAGTTCTTGGCGGCGTATTGCTTGTGCGCCTGACCGATACGCGCCGTGCGCTGACGGTCGGTGCAGGCGGCGGGCGCGCGGCGGTATTCGCCGTCGAACATGGCACGCATGCCGCAGAAATCACGACAGGCCTCTTGCGTGGCGGAGGTATCCACCTTCAGCGTGCCATCGCTCGATGCACTCGAGATAGCAATGCGGCATGCGTCGGCAATGCCGGTACGGCCCTTGAGCGTGCCGTCCACCGAGCACGAATGGCAGTTTCCGCCCATGGTTTCAATGTTGAACCGGTTGCCTTTGATGCTCAGGATGCCATGGGCGCTGCCGCCTTCTACATAGACGTATTCGCCAGGCTCGACCGCCGGGCCAGCCGCCATGGCCAGCGTGCTCGCCAAAAGGCCCAGGATCATCCATGCGCGCCGCATCCGCATGCCGAGTGTCATCGTCTTCGCTCCAGATTGTGTGGGCGCCATTCTGGAGGTTGCGGCTGCTATAGCGCAACCGCCAACACGGCCAACGATGCGGTGAATCAAATATGCAGCATCGCCAGCACGGCCAGAACACCGCCAACGGCACCCACGCCATACGACAACCCCTGCAGCCAACGGCGACGCGACAGCAGCGTGATGGCCGCCAGCGCAATCGACACCTGAATGGCGACCACCGCCTGCGCCCACCGATGGTGGTGGTGCACGGCAAGCTCGCTGGCTTCGTCAGCGTCTTTGGCTTGGCGCTCCTGGTCTTCAGCCTGGCGGCGGATGTCCTCTTTCTCGGCGGCGTAGCGTTGCGCGTCGCGTTTGGCGGCGGCCTGGTCGGTACCCGGCAACTGCGCGGTCAATTCGGCAATCGCTTGCTTCTGCCCCTTGGCCTGGTAGTACGCCCAGCGGTTGGCGGCCTCGGTCTTGTGGATGGCGGCTTCGTTCTTGGCGAGCAGCGCAGCGTTTTGCGTGGCGCCGCCCTGGTAGCCAAAGATGGCCCCTGCCGTCGATAGAATGGCCGTCATGACGGCGATGCGGCCGGCAAAGCTGTCGGCGTGTCCGCTTTCTGCGGCGTGTTCCAGCACGTGGTCGTGCGCTCCGTGCACGTGGAATCCTTCAGACATGATGCTCCCCGTTTGATCTTGTGGTCCTGCGCCGGAATTTCCCGTTCGGCGCGGGCCTCACAATGCATCGACTTGCCTGGAAACGCAACGTCCCTGCACGCACCAAGGCTGCCGCACCCGAATAGGCCAGGCGACACAGAAAGCGCTATGCAAATTCACTGCATCGGCTTTAATCCCTTACCTAGGCAACCGTATAATCGCGCGGCGATGCGAACGGGGGCCGAGATTCAATCGGCAGTCGCATTGTTAATAAAACAAAACAATACGCGCGAACCAGCAAATGGATACCCAAAATAAGCCATCAATCTCACCCGAAGAGGGGCGTTCTCCTGCCATCGTCCGCGTGGCCGATGCCACGATCCGCGATGCCAGCACCTTGCTGCACGCCAGCGGCGGGCTCCAGTTCGGCCGCGGCATGATCGGGACGATCCTGGCGCTGGTGCTGGGTTTTCTGTGCCTGATGGGCGTGCTGGCGTTTCATTTTCCGCAGTACCTGACCACACCGGAATTGCGCCACGCCTATTCGGTGGATGTGATGCGTCAAATCCTGTTTGTCTCGCTGCTGATTTCGGGCGGGTTATCGCTGGCGAATATCGTGCTGGATAACCGCCGTCGTTTGAATGGCCTGGCGTTTCTGTTTGTGGTGGTGGCCGTGGCCCTGGGCGGCTCGCGCGTGCCGGTGGGCGACTTTCCGGATCACACCCCGTATATCGGCATGGACTGGTTCATTCTCGACCTGCTCGGCTCCACGGCCATCTTCGTGCTGCTTGAAAAGCTCTTCCCGCTCTACAAGAAGCAGCCGGTGTTCCGCGCCGAATGGCAGACCGACATGGTCCACTTTGCGGTGAATCACTTCATCGTCGGGCTGGTGCTGCTGGTGGTGAACTTCCTCATCCACCGCGTGTTTGGGTGGATGGTGCATGCGGACTTCCAGCAAATGGTGGCGCACATCTGGTTCATCCCGCAGTTGCTGCTGTGCATGCTGGTGGCCGACCTGATGGAGTACGTCACGCACCGCGCGTATCACGAGGTGCCGTTCCTGTGGCGCTTCCATGCCGTGCACCACAGCGTGAAGACGATGGACTGGCTGGCGGGTTCGCGCCAGCATATTCTCGAGTTGATCGTCACGCGTGTGGCAGTGCTTGGGCCACTGTTCGTGCTGGGTTTCGATAAGGCCGTGGTCGATGTCTACATCATCATCGTGGGCTTCCAGGCGGTGTTCAATCACGCCAACGTGCACCTGCCGTGGGGGCCGTTGAAGTACATCTTCGTGACGCCCGATTTCCACCACTGGCACCATTCGTCGGAAGACGAGGCCATCGACAAGAACTACGCCGCGCACTTTGCCTTCATCGATTACCTGTTCGGTACCGCGGTGAAATCGAAGAAGGCCTTCCCGGAGAAGTACGGCGTGGTGGGTGACTACATGCCCGACGGCTTCGTCAACCAGCAGCGCTTTCCGTTCCGTCGTCAGCAGAGCTGAGTCGAAGGTTTCTCGCCATGCCCATCCCGCCCGCTGCACAGCGCCTCATCAGCCGTCTCGGTCTCGAACCGCACCCGGAAGGCGGCTTCTATCGCGAAACCTATCGCAGCCAGGAGCGCGTCCAGCGAGGCGTCCCTGCCGTCGAACGTGCGGCTGCCACCGCCATCTACTACTTGTTGGCCGATGATGCATATTCCGCCTGGCATCGGATCCAATCGGATGAGGTGTGGCACTTCCATGCAGGGGACTCACTCAATGTGCATGTGTTGGAAGACAACGGTACGGTGCTCACGCATCGCCTGGGCCATGCGGCCGAGGACGAGGTGGCGGTGTACCAGGCGGTGGTGCCGGCCGGCCGTTGGTTTGCGGCCGAGCGGGTGGCGGGTGCGCACGGTTACACGCTGGTCGGCTGCACGGTTGCGCCGGGGTTCGAGTTCAGCGAATTCGAACTGGCGCAAGGTGAGGCTTTGCTGGCGAGCTATGCGGCACATGATGGTCTGATCCGGCGGTTGTTGCCCAAACCGGTGCGCTAATCAGCACCAGACCACGCTTTCATAGCCGACTGTGCGGCGGTAGACGCTCATGCCCCGCCACGTGCTGTACTCCATGTACGCGCATGTCAGAACGACGATCCAGTTGGCTGCGTTGGTGGACATATCCCCTCCCATCCTTGCCTGCTCCGATAGCTGTGTTATCGGCACGTTTTCAGTCTAAGAGAGGGGCGCGCCAAACCATTGCGTGAGCAATGACGCTTCTTGGCGCTTATTCCCAGCCCTGGCTTCCGGGTGGGCACAACGCGCCGCCTGCTGCGGGTAGTGACAGCAACTTGCGCGCACCGGAATGAACGGTGAAGCACATCCCGGCGCGCGCGATCCGTCAGCAGATCACCCTATCAGAAGGAGTGATGCACGCCCGTGCTGACCACAACCTGGCTACGGTTAGCTGAGACGCCCACGCCATTGATCGCCGCGGAAGGTGCATCGCCCGGCGCACGTTGATAGGTGCCCTGCACATATACCTGCGTGCGCTTGGAGAACGCATACACGTTGCCCAGATTGATCATGTTCCAGCGCGCACCATCGTACTTGCTGAAGCCATAACCCACGTTGAGCGTGTTAGCGGGGCTGTAGTGCCACGCGGCACCAAGGTCGGCGTTCTGCGAGCGGGCATTGGCGCCACCCAGTGCGATCCGCGTTTGCGTATAGACCGCGTTGATCTGCACCGGCAACCCGGTGAACTGATACAGCGCACCCGCACCGAACGATTTGACCGAATCCATCGATCGCATGCCCGGTACCAGCGTCGTGCCCAGCGTGTTGGTGATGCCCAATCGGCCGGCAATGTCCAGCGGCCGATCGTTCGATGCGGTGTACGCCGCCGCCGCACGGAAACCGCCGTTGGTGTAGTACGCCCCCAGGCTGTAGCTCCGGCTCTTTGACGACGAGCCCGGCACCTCGCCAAAACCATACATGCCGCCCAGCTGCAGCCCGCCGAAGATGGGAGAGACGTAGCGAATGGCGTTGTCGATCTGGAACTGGTTGGCCAGATTGTCGAAGTTGCCCGGATGGAACAGATAGAAATTGGTGAGCTGGAAGCCGTTACTCAGCCGGCCGAGGTAGTCGAACATGAAGTCCGCCTGGTGGCCGAGCTGCAGGTTGCCGAAGGTCTCGTTGGACAGGCCCACCCACGCTGTCCGGTTGAACAGCTTGCCCGGCACGATGCTGGCACCGGTATCGCCAAAGAAGCCAGACTCCAACTGAAAGATGGCTTGCGTGCCCTGGCCCAGGTTTTCCGACCCACGCAACCCGAACCGGTCCGGCTGCATGGTGCCGGGGTCCATGCGCACAGCCGAGCCGCTGGTGGTGCCGTTCTTGATGTTGTTGATGTAGGCCACGCCCTGGTCAATGCTGCCGTACAGCGTCACGCTGCTTTGCGCCGCAGCCGTACCAGCCAAGCCCATCGCCGCCATGGCGAGCAGTGTCTTCCTCATGTCTTCCTCCGGTGGCTGGGGTCGAACCCCTGCCGCTTGTTATTGCCGTCCGTGGGGACGGCTTTTGGTTGTTCGTTTCGTATACGAAACGCTGTTTGATACAAAAACCGCAGACAAAAAAGAGCGCGCGGCTGGTCAAGGCCGCGCGCCCTGGCTTAAAGATCAATGACGAGGCGCTTACCCTTGCAGCCCGACACGCAGACCATCATGGTCTGGTTGGATGCGCGCTCACTCTTGGAGAGCACGCTATCGCGGTGCTCCGGCTCGCCCTCCAGCACGCGCGTTTCGCATGAGCCGCACACGCCTTCCTTGCAGCTGTGCTCGACCTCCACGCCCACTTCCAGCAGCGCGTCCAGCAACGATTTGCCGGCCGGCACGCACAGCTCGGAGCCCGTGCGCGCGAGCTTGACGGTGTATTCGCCCTCCTGCACCGATGCGACGGTAGCGTCCGCCGCAAAGCGCTCGATGTGGACGTTGGTGTAGCCATGCGCTTCGCACGCTGCCTCGAAGGCACGCAACATCGGGCCAGGGCCGCAGCAGTAGAAATGCGTGTCCACCGGGTGCCCTGCCAGCAAGGCCTTCAGATCGGGCGGGCCGCCGGCTTCGGCATCGAAATGGAAGCGCACCGCATCGCCATGCGCCGCCAGTTCATCGGCAAAGGCCGCTTCCGCACGCGAGCGCGCGCAATACAGCATCGAGAACGCCTTGCCGCGTTCCGCCAGCCGCCGCGCCATGCAGACAATGGGCGTTACGCCGATGCCGCCAGCCACGAGCACCGTGTGCGGCGCGGTCTCATCCAGCGCAAAGTGATTGCGCGGGCCGCCAATCTTGAGCGTCGAGCCCACGCGCAGTTGCTCGTGCACATAGCGCGAGCCGCCACGGCTGTTGCGATCGAGCAGCACGGCAACCACGTAACGGTCGCGCACTTCCGGCGCACCGCACAGCGAGTAACTGCGTGTCAGCCCATTACCCAGATGCAGTTCGATATGGGCACCGGGCGCGTACTCCGGCAGCGTGTTGCCGGCCACATCGCGCAGCTCCACGCTGACGATGCCCTGGGCTTCGTAGCGCATGGCCTGCACGCGCAGGTTGAGGGGGGGATTGGTACTCATGGCACGTCTCTCTGCAACGTTTCAGCGCTTCTCGGTCAAGAACTTGCCTTCCGGACCGCCAGCATTCTTTTGGCGGCGCGTATTGCCGTCGATACCGCCTTCGATGGCCCATTCGGCAAACACAGTGGGGCCGGGCTCAAAATCGCGCGGCTGCCATTCGCCATTGAGCTGGTCTTCATCGGCGTAGTACTCGATGAGGCCGCCGGCGGGATTCTTGAAGTACCAGAAGTACGCTGACGAAATCGGGTGGCGGCCCGGACCCAATTGCGTATCCCAGCCGCAGCGCGACATCTGCATGCCGCCGCCAAATACCTCGTGGATATCGCGCACGGTGAACGCGACATGGTTCAGCCCGCTCTTGGCCTGCGGCGTTTGCAGCAGGAACAAATCATGGTGACCGCCTTCCGGCTCGCAACGCAGGAAGGCGCCCCGGCCCGGGTAGTGGTCGGACGGCACAAAGCCCAGCTTGTCGATATAGAAACGCTCCGTCGCCACCACGTCCTTGACGAAGAACACCACGTGCCCCACTTCGATAGGCGTGGCACGTTCGTAGATGGGGCTGGGCTGGTTCAGGCGCGGCTTGTCGGTCCAGGTGTTCATGGCCGCGCATTGCACGTCGACGTCGCGCTTCTGCGTGAGCTGCACGCGCACGGCAAGGCCATTCGGGTCAGTGCAGCCGACGCGGCCATCGGCGTGGATGTAGCCGGGTTGATCCGCCAGCTTGTCAGCCAGGCGGTCTAGCACGGCTTGCGAGTCCGCACCCCAGATCACCTCGCGCAGCGTGGGGCCGGCTTCCATGGCGGGCGGCAGCGTGGCGTCGTCAGTACGTTTGACGCGTACGCGACAACCGTTGAGTGTTTCGAACAGCAGGCCGCTATCGTCTTCTGACTGCAGCGCGAGGCCCCAATCCAGAAAGAACTGCTTGCATGCGGCCAGGTCATCGGCACCGTAGACGATCTCGTCGATGCCCCGAATGGTGTTCATTTTCCTCTCCTGCTTTGCGCCGCTCGGCCTGAGGTGGCCAGCGGTCGCGTTGATTCGTAGATGCGCGCGGCGAGTTACTTGTGTACGACGGGCTGCGCGCCATGGGGCAGGCTCTGCGTGCCCTGCGCTCCATTGCGCAACAGGGCCAGACCGCACAGCAGCACCACAACCTGCGTGCCGACCAGGCTGCCAAAACCCGCAGCCAGGCCACCACCTGTGCCCATCGCGATCACCACCCCCATCACGGCAGGCATGAACCCTGCCACCAGGGCACCCACTCCATTGGTCACGCCAAAGGCGCACGCCACATGCTCCGGCGCTGCGTGGTATTGCACCGTGCTGGGAATGGCCGGGCTCTGCAGGCCCCAGCACAGGCTGGCGGCGGTCAGCCAGTACGCGGCGGCATAGCGGTCGGTGCTATTGATGGCCAGCAACACCGCCACAGCCACGCCTATGCTGCCCAACACAAAGACCGGGGGGACCCGGCGGCGCGGCAGAATGTCCAGCAGCAGCCCGCCCAAAAAGACGCCCACCACCGCCGCGTACTGCGGCATCGACGCCATCCAGCCCATCTCACGCAAAGAGAAGCCACGCGCCTCTTTCAGATAGGTCGGCAGCCAGTTGCTGCTGCCCCACAGATACGACAGAAAGGCCGCCGTCAGCACCGTCATGGTCAGGATATGGCGCGTATGGAAAGCACCGCGGAACATCCCGCCCACCGTACTCAGCGCGGCTGGCAGCGAGTCGGGCCTGGGAATCGCCGCATAGCGCGCCGGCATGCGGACGAACGCCAGCACTAGAGGAATCCCCAACAGCAGGTTGAGCAGGCCCAGCAGGTGGAAGGACGCTTCCCAGTCGACGCTGGCAATGGCATACCCGACCAGCGGATACCCCACAGCCAACCCGACGCCCGTACCCATGTTGAAGATGGCATTAGGCTTGCCGCTCTCGCGGCTGTCGAAGTGCGCCTTGATGTACGAGGCGCCCAGCGAAAACAGCGGCCCCTCGGCAAAGCCCAAGATGAAGCGCGACGCCAACAGTTCCACGTAGCTGTGGAACCACGGCGAAGCCATAGTGATCACGCCCCACAGCCCAAGCCCGTAGATCAGGCTGCGGCGCACGCCAAAGAGCGCGGCACAGAACGGCGTAAACACGATTGCCGACAAACCATAGCCCGCCATGAAGGCCGTGGCCAACAGGCCCTGGCTGCTGCGGTCGCCCGCCGCAAGGCCCACGTGCTGCAGAAAATCGTGCTGCGTAATCAGCACCGCGATGTTGATGCGGTCGACGTACGAAATAGCGACCACCAGGAACAGCGTAATCACACCCAGCCAGCGTTGCGCGTTCGTGTTCATTGCGCGCTCCTTTGCCGGGCCAGCTCGTCCATCGGTTTGATGATGTTCATTGTTGTCTCCTCCACACTGCGCTCGGCCTAATTGGCCCAGGCCAGCGGTTGTTCGTTCAGGCCCCAGTAGAGGCTCTTCTGTTCCATGTATTGCAGGATGCCCAGGCGGCCTTTCTCACGACCCAGGCCGCTGTCTCGCCAACCGCCAAACGGCGTCGAGATCGAGAACTGCTTGTACGTGTTGATCCACACATTGCCCGCCTGCACGGCGCGGCCGATGCGCCAGGCGCGCTTGTAATCGCGCGTCCAGATGCCGGCAGCCAGTGCGTAGACGCTGTCGTTGGCCTGCTCGATCAGCTCGTCTTCATCGTCGAACGGCATGGCGACAAGCACGGGCCCAAAGATCTCTTCCTGGCAGATGCGTGCGCTGTTGTTCAGGCCTTCAATGATGGTGGGCGTGTAGAAATAGCCCGACTCGCAGCCCGCCACATGCGGCCGGAGGCCGCCGGTACGCAGGTGCCCACCGTCTTCCACGCCCATGGCCACGTACCGTTCGATGGACTCGCGGTGGCGATCAGTAATCAGCGGACCCATCTGCGTGGCTTCGTCTGCCGGGTTGCCAACACGCAGACGTGCGGCACCCGCAGCCAGGCGATCCATGAACGGTTCGTACAGCGAGCGCGCCACAAACAAGCGCGAGCCCGCGATGCACGATTCACCCGACGAGCTGAAGATGCCGTACAGCACGCCGTTGACCGCGTGGTCCAGATCGGCATCCTCAAACACCATGGTGGGGGACTTGCCGCCAAGCTCCAGCGACACCGGCATCATCTTGTCGGCCGCAATGTGCGCGATGTGCTTGCCCGTGGTCGTGCCACCCGTGAACGACACGCGGCGCACCAGCGGGTGTTTCGTAATCGCATCGCCAATGATCGAGCCCTTGCCCGGCAACACACTGATCAGGCCCTTTGGTACGCCGGCCTCTTCGCAGATGGCGGCCAGTTCCAGTGCCATCAGCGGCGTCACCTCGGCAGGCTTGACGACGACAGCGTTGCCTGCCGCGAGCGCGGGCGCCATCTTTTGCGCTTCACTAGCGATGGGCGAATTCCACGGCGTAATGGCCGCCACCACGCCCATGGGCTCGTACACGCTCATCGTCAGGCAGTCGCCGCGCTGCGGGGTGAGGCTCTCCTCCAGCGTCTCGCAGGCTGCGCCAAAGAACTGGAACGTGGCGGCAGCACTGGCCACCAGGGCACGCGTTTCGTTGATCGGCTTGCCGTTGTCCAGGCGTTGGCGCTGGGCCAGAGCTTCACTGCGCGAGCGGATCAACTCTGCCACGCGGTACAGCACGGCCGCACGCTCATGCGGCTTGCGTTGCGCCCAACCGCTGGAGAGGAAGGCACGGTAGGCACCGGCCACGGCCTCCTCCACATCGGCCACGCTTGCGGCGTTGAGTTCGGCCACAACTTCGCCGGTGGCGGGGTAGCGCGTGGCATAGCGTTCGCCAGTACCGAGTCGCCATTCGCCTGCAATGCAGATCGGTAACAAGGACGTTGCGGTTGCGTTCATGGTGGGATGCGTCATGGCGCAGGGATCTCGCTTAAATCGAAACGGCGTGCGCGCGGTTGCCCAGCGCACGCACCACACTGAACACCGTCAGCGCGGATGTCTTGGGATTGGCCGCCAGCGGCTTGCCGCGCATCGTCAGCTCAAAGCCGCCAAAGGCGCCGCGGGCTTCCACGTGGTGGACGTTCTCGTCGACCGTGGGGTCGGCCAGCAGCCTGACCTGCGTCTGCTCCAAGCCCAGACCCGCGAGCGACAGCGTGGCCGCCACGTTGGCGTTTTTCGGGAACAGATGTGCGGCTTCTCGGGCGTTGCCTTCAAAGATCACGGTCGGCTCCCGCAGCGCATCGAGGTCGAATTGCTGATCGGCCGGGGTGTCTTTCCAGGCGCGCGGCGGTTTGCGGCCGGTGTAGACCACGGCATCCAGCCCACCCACGCGCGCAGCGGCCAGCGCGTCAATGGCGCCGATGGCACCCGACAGCAATTGCACCTGCGCATGGCCACGCCGCGCTGCCGCCTCCAGTCGTTCCGCCAGACCGGGCTCCGACAGCGCACCGACCGACACGACCAGGCAATCAATCCCCTTCTCCAATGCGGGTACCACGTGCTCTTCCAGCGCGGCGTGGCCGGCGCACTCCACAAGCAGGTCCGGGCGCGCATCGGCAGACAGGTGCGTCGCCACACGCGCATTCGGGGCGAGCGGTGCGATGGCTTCGCGCGCCTTGTCCATGGCCTGCTCGGGCACGATCACCGTGTCGAAGCAGACGTCGGGATCGCTCTTGAGCAGTTCCAGAACACCCTGCCCGATCGCGCCACAACCGACCATCGAAACATGCAGCATGTCGGGCTCCTGGGGTCGATACGATTGCGCGCTCACGCCGCCACCGTGGTGGGTTCAGCCTGGCTTGCCTTGGCCTGCTGGTTGACCGGCGGGCCTGCAAAGATGGTCTTGAAGCTGCCGATGGAAAGCATGTCGATTTCCAACAGGAACGGCCCCTCACCGGCGGTGGCTTCGTTCAAGGCAGCGCCAATGTCGGCCAGATTCGACACACGGCGGTGACGCAGTTGCAACGACTGCGAGAGCGCTGCGTAATCCGGCGTGTGGAGGTCCACGTAATGGCGGCGGCCACCGTATTGCGCGTCCTGGATGTTCTTGATGACGCCGTAGCCCTTGTCGTTCATCAGCACGATGACGAGGTCTGTGCGTTCCTGCACCGCCGTGGCCAGCTCGCCGAGGTTCAGGATGAAGCCGCCGTCGCCCGCCAGGCAGAAGGTCTTCTTGCCCGATCCCGTTGCCGCCGAACCGATGGCCGCGCCAATCCCCATCGCCAGGCCCTGGCCGATGCCGCCACCCAGCGCGTGCACGCCGGCGCGCGAATCAAAGATGCGCAGTTGGCGGTTGCCCCACGTGCTGTTCGACACCGTGACGTCGCGCACCCAGTTGAACTCGCGGCCCACTGCGGCCTGCAGCGATTCCACCAGCGCGGCATACGGACCCAAGCCATCCACCAAGCCACCGACGGCCTTATCGTGTGCCGCGCGCAGGTCATCGGCAAATGCGGTATCCACCTGCATCTTCTTTTCCAGACGATCGGCCAGGCCATCCAGTGCGAGAGCGGAATCGCCGCAGACGAAGTAGTCGCTGGCGTAGCAGCGGCCCTCTGCCGAGGCGTCTGCATCTATGCGGTACAGCGGACGCGGCAGCTTCAGTTCGTACTTGAGCGTTTCGTTGCCGCGCAGACGCGAGCCCACGACGAGCATGGCATCACACGTCTGGTAGAACGCCTCGACCGGCTTGTGCAGGTTGAAGGCGCCGAGCGAGCGCGGATCGTCTTCCGGCACGATGCCACGGCCCTGCGTGCTGGTGACCACGCCAAAGCCCAGATCCATCAGGCGCTTGACCTGCTTGGCGGCATGGCGGGCACCACCGCCCAGCCACAGCATCGGACGGCGCGCGCGCGACAGGCGTTCGGCCAGCTCATCCAGCGCATGTGCGGACGGCACGTGTTGCGGCACCAGCAACGGGCGCAGATCGTCCGGCATCGGGATCAGCGCGGCTTGAATGTCGATCGGAATCTCCACGCTCACCGGACCGGTGGGCGCCGTCAATGCGGTCTGCACAGCCAGCTTCATCGTGCTGATGGCGGTGTCGGCGCTGCGGATGCGGAAGGCGGCCTTGGACACGGCCTTGAGCATCGTGAGCTGGTCCGGCGCTTCGTGGATGTACGCCAGGCTCTGGTCGAGGTACGGTGTTTCGATCTGCCCGGTGATGTGCAGCATCGGCGTGCCGGCGGTCAGCGCTTCAACCATCGCGCCGGCGGCGTTGCCTGCGGCCGTGCCCGTGCTGGTGAAGCACACACCCAGACTGCCTGTGGTACGCGCATAGGCATCGGCCATGTTCGTGCCGCCTGCCTCACCGCGCGCCATGATGAAGCGGATCTTGTTGCGCTCACCCATCGCATCGAGGATGGGCATGTTGTGGATCGAGATCACGCCAAAGGCGGCCTTGACCTCGCAGGCTTCCAGAAAGGCCGCAATCGCGTGGCCTACCGTGACCAGTTGTTGTTCCTGTTGTTGTCGTTTAAGCATGACGGGAGTGTCCTCCGGAGATATCGATATGGCTGCCCGTGGTGTACGAAGACAACGGCGAGGCAAGGAACAGAATGGCGCGGGCTGCCTCTTCCGGCAGGCCTAGGCGGCCAAGGGGAATATGCTTTTGCGCGGCCAGGCGGCGCGTCCACGCGGCCCAGTCGAGATGGCAATCTTCTTCAGGGCGCGCATCAAAGCGGCGCCGCCATTGACCGGACTCCACCAGCCCGATCAGGATGCCGTTGACGCGTACGCCCTTGGGCGCGAACTCGGTCGCCATGGAGCGCACGAGGTTCAGCACACCGGCGCGCGCTGCCGACGTCGCCACCATGTGCGGTTCCGGCTGCTGCGCCAGCAGCGAATTCACGCAGACAATGGCGCCGTGCGCAGAGCGCTCCAATTGCGGCAGAAACGCCCGCGTCGGGTGAATGACGGAGAAAAACTTCAGATGCAGCTCTTCCGTCCACGCCGCATCTTCGGTATTGGCGAACGTGGAAACACGGCCCTGGCCGGCGTTGTTCACCAGCATGTCGATGGGGCCCAGTTCTTTTTCCACGGCGGCGGCAAACGCATTCATCTGCGCGGCATCGAGCACGTTGCAGGGGGCCGTAAACAGCTTGGCGCTCGGAAAGCGGCTGCGCAGCCCTTGTTCCGCAGCGGCCAAACGCTCGGCGTTGCGGCCGCACAGTGCCACGGCGGCGCCGGCTTCCAACAGCAACTCAACGGTGGCCAGGCCGATGCCCGAGGAGCCCCCGGTCACCACGGCCACCTTGCCGGTCAGGTCAATCATCGGCATGACTATTCCCGGAACAGGTTGACGACCTTGCCAGCAGCCGGGCGGTAGTCGAGCAGGTACGACAGCTCACCAGCGGCAGCGCGCACCTTCTCGATCATCGGGCCCAGTTGCGCGGGTTCGATGCGCGGCGACGGAATCGTCGTACCGAGTGCAGCCACAACCTTGCCGGCACGGTCGAGCACCGGCGCGGCGATGGTGGAGATGTTGGCCTCGAAGAAGCCCTCTTCCAGCACGTAGCCGTGTTCTCGGTCACGCTGCACCATCTCGAACAGGTCTTCCACCGTGCGCGGTGTGCTCTTTGAGAACACTTCCAGCTGCGGCTCGGGATAGAGTTGGCGCAACTCGGCCAGCGACATATCCGCCAGCAGCACACGGCCCAGCACCGTGGCATGTGCCGGTAGGCGCGTACCGACGTTGACGGAGCTCGTGAACGGCGTGGGAGCGATCGACTTCGCCACATAGACGATCGAGCGGCCATCACGTACGACGAGGTTGCACGGGTAGTGAATGTCATCGCGCAGGCGATCGAGCAACGGGCGACCCAGCTCGGTCAGTTCCAGCGAGGCAAGGTATTCAAAGCCCAAGCGCAGCACAGCCATGCCGAGACGGAAATCGCGGCCGCCGTCTACGCGTTCGACAAAGCCCATCACTTCAAGCGTGGTCAGCAGGCGAAACACTGTTGAGCGCGGCACCTTCAGCCGGCGGGCCAGTTCGGGCGCGGACAGCACACGGTCTTTATGACTGAACTCGCACAGCAGGCGCAGGCCACGTTCGAGCCCGGGCACGATGTATTTTTCCTGCACGTCTTCTGGGATGAGGTCGTTGCTCATACGGGTTGGCCTTTACGGGTCTGGGCGCTTAAGCGTTTTGGAATTGAGAGAGAGCGGCGTGTTCGATCCAGCGTGCAATCGCATCTGGCGCATCGATATAGGACGCATGCCCGGCGGATGGCACAAGCGCAAACGGCAGACCCAACGCATCGGCCAGCGCCCGGCAGCCTTGCGGAGGCGTGATGCCGTCCACATCACCACAGGCGATTTGCGCGGATGTCGATGCCGGGCGCTTGCGCAGATAGGCGTTGATGTCGTCTCCACTGAGCATTGCCACGGCTTGGCGATAGCCACCATCGTTCAGGCGTGCCATGTTCCAGCGCACCCAGGCACGTTCTTCACCGGTGGCATCGGGGCGCAGCAGGTGTGCATGGCGCGCGTCGGCCATCCCTTCGATACCGAGTTGGTTAAGCGTGGCCAGGCGCTGCGTCCGCACGCTACGGGACTTGGCTTCCTGCCCCGGCTGGCCGTAACCCTGTGCCGGGTTCAGTAGCAACACGTGTTTCGGCTGCATCGCCGTGGGCACGTCGGCCACATAGGCTGATGCCATCAATGCGCCGAGGGAATGCCCGACAAGCACGTCCGGCTTGATGTGAAGCACCGCCAACCATGCACGCAGCCTCGCCGCATAGTGAGCCGCGCGCGGCTCGTGCTGCTCCAGCGGCGTGGAGTTGCCGTAGCCCGGTGCATCCCATGCAAACACGCGCGTGCTTCGCGAAAGCAATTGCGCGCAAGGCAGCCATGACGCGGCACTGGAGCTGATGCCATGCAACAGCACCACCACCGGCCCGCGTTCGCCCCATTGCCGATAGCCAACGCGTTCGCCCTTCTCACTGATCACAACGGCGCGTTCGGCAAACTCGGTGCCGAGCAACGCCAGCGCATCAGCAACGCGAAACGGATGAGAGGACATGACAGCCTGCGCACACATGGCATCAACGCTTGATCTTGCTGAGCGGATGCTCGGGCGGATACGTCGGCGTGATCGGCTTCTTGGCGCCGAGCATCACACACATCAGCGCGTCTTCATCGCCGATGTTGATTTCTTCGCGGTACACACCGGGCGGCACCGAGACGAGGTCGCGGTCGGTCAGGATGGTCTCAAAGCGCTCGCCATCCTTCTCCAGCACCAGCTTGAGCTTGCCGCGAATGACGAAGAACACCTCTTCCACATCCGTGTGGAGGTGCGACGGGCCTTCGTGGCCGGCCGGAATCACCATCGTCGAGAACGTGAAGTGTTCGGCCGGCACCGTGTTGCTGTCTGCTGCCACGCCCGTGCCGCCCGTGCCCAGGTAACGCATTTGCGCGCGGCGGTATTTCGGGTCGTAGTCGGCCTGGAACTTGAGGGCATCCCAGTCGTAACGGCGGGTGGAGAAACGTGCCACGCGGCTGCTCATCCAGTCTTCAAACGACGCGCCTTCAGGACGGTCCCACGTGCGTTGCACTTGCTGTTGTTCGGAGAGATCGCTCATCGAATGCCTCTTCTGAATGGTGTGTGGTTGCGGGATGGGGGCGTTACTGCATGACAAAGCCGCCGTTGACGGCCAGCGTCTGGCCCGTCACGAATCGGGAAAGGTCGGACAGCGCGAACAGCACAGCGCCGCACACGTCATCAGGCAGCTGGTCGCGCGAAATGGCGCGTTGATCGCGGTACAGCGCATGGCGGTGCGCCGGCACGTATTCGGTCGCTTCCACCAGCGTCAAGCCCGGCGCGATGGCGTTGACGGTAATACCGTCTGCGCCGCATTCGCGCGCCAAAGACTTGGTCATGCCGATGATGGCGCTCTTGCTGGCCACATACGCCAGCAGGTTGGGAGCGCCCCACAGCGGCGTGTCCGACGCCAGATTGACGATGGCGCCATGGCCCGACGCCTTGAGCGCCGGCAGGCACGCCGTCGTCATCAGCCAGGTGCCACGCACGTTGACGTTCATCACGCGGTCCCAGGTGTCGATGTCGATGGACGAGGCATCGCGCCCGCCCGAGTTGGTGATGGCCGCGTTGTTGACGAGACCATCGAGGCCACCGAGCGCGTCAACTGCCGACGCAGCGCAGGCTTGGATCGAAGCCGGATCAGCAAGATCCAGCGCGAAGCCGTGCGCGCTGTAGCCAGCCGCGCGCAATGCGGCGGCCTCTTCCTGCACGCGTTCGCCCAGGATGTCGGCCATGGCAACGGCGCCGCCGGCCTCGGCTATGGACTTGGCGAAGGCCAACCCCAGCCCGCGCGCGGCGCCCGTCACGAGCACCTTGCGCCCAGCCAGCAGCCCGGTAGCGGGATTGCGCTCAGGCATGTTGAGTTTCCACGGTGACGGGTTTCAGCATGGCGACCGGCGCATCGGCCAGCTCGGCGGCGGCGCGGCGCGCAAGAATGCGGCGGATGCGCGTGATGCCGATGTCGTGCTGGTACAGCGTTTCGTGATCGCGCGCCTCGGGCGCCATCGATTCGAGCACCACGCGGTCTTGCTCCAGCACATCCCAGTGCAGGCCTTCCAGGCGGTTGCGATACAGGAAGCGCCACACGTCGCGCTCCCAGCCCTGCACGTGGCGGGTGCGCCAGAAGTAGACGATGCAGTGTTCTTCATCCACCGGCGTGGTGATGCCGATGATGGTGAATGGCCCGCCCGGGCCCACCTTGGGCTGATACGGAATCGACAGGCGCAGCCACATCGTTCCGGTCTCGCCAAACTCGGTCCAATCGAAGTTCACGCCGCGCTGGCCGGTCTTCTGGAACATGATGCCGTGCTCGGTTTCGAGCACTTCCATCACGGCCTTTTTCTCGCCGCTGGCCATGGAGTGCGACACCGCGTGTAGGTATGCACCGTGCATCGGGTCCATGACGTTGTCGATGGCGTAGCGGTAGTTGACGTTCCAGTGCGCGAAGCAGAGGAAGTGGCTGTGCTCGTCGCTGGTCAGCTCTTCGGGCAGGCGCAGCGTGCCGACGGCGTCGTCGTATTCAGACGGTGCCTTGTCGCCAAACCACAGGAAGATGGCGCCGGCACGCTCTTGCACCGGGTAGCTGCGCACGCAGGTCTTGCCTTCCATCGGGCAGCTATCCACTGCCGGCACGCTCGTGACCGTACCCTGGCCGTTCACTTCAACGCCGTGGTACCAGCAGGCCACCTTGTCGCCCAGGTTCCAGCCCATCGACAAGCGCGCGCCGCGGTGTGGGCAGCGGTCTTCCAGCGCATGCACCTGGCCTTCGGCATCGCGCCACAGCACGATGTTCTGGCTCAGCCGGGTGATGCCCACCGGCGCGTTCTTCACGTTCCACGATGCGGCCACCGGATACCAGTAATTGCGCAGACCGGTGTTGATGCGCGCTTCCTTCTGCGCTTCCTTGTTGCCTTCCATTGCTTGCCTCGCTTGATGGGGTTGCGCCGGGCCGCCTCGATGGGTGGTGCGGCGTCGAATCGTATTGGGGTCAGGCGCCCAGGCGGCGCATCTCGGCCAGGAAGGCGTCTTCCGTCCAAGCATCGCCGCCGGCAGGGTTGCGCGGCCCGCGTTCGTTCAGCACGGCGACGATGTCGGCCGGCGTCTTGGCGCCACCGAGGAACGCGGCCTCAAGCGAATCGCCCAGCTGGTTTTCATACGGAGTCGGCTCGGCGGCGCGCGTCTGCCACACCAGATTGGCGACCTGGCCCGGGCGCTCAACACGGCCCTTGCCAGCGACGTTGTTCGGAGAAATCGGCTCCCACGGAGCCAGGTCGGGGTTGTATTGCAGCTGCATGTCTGTCGACTCCATCACGTTTCGCTTGTTTTACCTATGAAACGTCTGTTAATATCTGGAACACAGGTGCAACTATAGACCGCGTCTTCGAAATCGAAGATGCGGGATTACCCTATGGTTTTGTGAAGAAATGATGCGCCTGAACCCGTCCGATCCGGCGGAAGGCGCGCCCGGCGCGACTCTTGGCGCCGTGCCTACTTCAACCGGGCGAGCAGACGGCGCCCCGCATCCACAACCGAGCGCTCGCCCGTCATCTGATAGCGGACGATCATCCCCTCCACGCAGAGCAACGCTTCTTCGGCAATCGCCTTGGGACGCGCGTAGCCGAGGCGCTTCGCCAGTTCAGCCAGATAGGCGCCCAGGTCGGCCTTGTGCGCCACGGCTTTCTCAATCAACTGCGCATCACCGGTTTCTGTGCCGGACTCGGCCACCAGGTTGATGAAGGCGCAGCCGCGGTAGGTATCGGTGGCAAACCATGTCGCCAGCACGTCGGCCAGCACATCCAGATTCGCGCGCTTGGCGATGCGGGCTTCGGCCTCTTCCCGGAACCACGCCATCCAGGTTTCATGCCGGGCGTCCAGAAAGGCAGCAATCAAGTCGGTCTTCGACGGGAAATGCCGATACAGCGACATCTTTGCCACACCCGACTCAGCGATGATCCGGTCGATGCCCGTGGCACGAAAGCCCTCCTGCAGGAACAGGCGTTCGGCCGTTTCCATGATGCGTTCGCGGGCGGAGAGGATTTCAGCGGCCTTGGCCATGTCGATGCGCCTTTTGCTTGCGTGGGATTCGCGCAGTATGGTCTTGACAGACAGACCTGTCTACTCAATGATGTAGACAGACCTGTCTCATGCGAATCAACGCACCCATCGCTGTGCCAAGCCTTGCCCCGACTCCCTCCAACGACTGCCGCCCCGCAGTATTGGCGCGTACACGGCCCGCGCTTTCGCCGTTACCGCTGTGGCGCTTGAAGCTGGCCACTGCGTATATCGAAGCCAATCTGGGGCAGACGGTACGGTTGGAAGATGTCGCACGGGCTGCCGGCCTGACACGCATGCACTTTGCCGCTCAGTTCCGTGCGGCCACCGGCGTGCGCCCGCACGACTACCTGCTACACCGCCGCGTCGAACGGGCCAAGGCGTTGTTGATGCATGCCGAGGCCGCGCTGGCCGACATCGCGCTGGAGGTCGGCTTTCAGAACCAGGCGCACTTCTCGACCGTGTTCAAGCGGCTGGCCGGCGCCAGCCCATCCAGCTGGCGCCGCCGCGCACTCGACGCGCTGCATGGCTGACAGCACGCCGACAACGCCCGGCACCTGACCGGGCATTGCTGCATCACAAGCCAAGATCCGAGAGGCCCGGGTGATCATCCGGCCGACGGCCGAGCGGCCAGAAGAACTTGCGCTCATGCGCCTGAATCGGCGCGTCATTGATGCAGGCATAGCGACGCTGCATCACACCGTGCGCGTCGAACTCCCAGTTCTCGTTGCCATACGAGCGATACCAATTACCGGAATCGTCGTGCCACTCATAGGCAAAGCGCACGCCGATGCGATTGCCGCCAAAGGCCCACAGCTCTTTGATGAGGCGATAGTCGAGTTCCTTCTGCCACTTACGCGTAAGAAAGGCGACGATCTGCTCTCGGCCAGTCACAAACTCAGCGCGGTTGCGCCATTGGCTGTCGGGCGTGTAGGCCAGCGCGACCTTCTCGGGGTTGCGGCTGTTCCAGCCGTCTTCGGCCAGGCGGACTTTCTCGGTGGCGGATTCCAGCGTAAACGGCGGGACTGGGGGACGCGTCGATTGGACTTCGTTGGTGGACATCGGCAGCTCTCCTGTGGGCTCGGTTGGCCGCCTGCATGGCAGCACGGCGGCATGTATTCAGTCTGCCGGCCCGCTCCACATCGCGATATCGAGATCGCACGGCGCTTTGCTGAAGCGCACGATCCGCTGCAACTGCCTAGAACAACTTGCGATAGACCACGAAGCCCGACTTGTCTGCCACCGCGTCATACAGGCGCATGGCCGTCGTGTTGGTTTCGTGCGTCTGCCAGTAGACGCGTGGCAGGCCGTCCGCCTGCACACGACGATAGACGGCCTCGATCAATGCCCGGCCCACACCCTGCCCGCGCGCAGCCTGCACGGTGAACAGGTCTTGCAGATAGCAGCTCATGCCGATCTGCGTGGTGCTGCGGTGGTAGAGAAAATGCACGATGCCCAGCAGTTCACCGTCACGCTCGGCCACCAGCGCGTAGACGGGCTCGCTTTCGTCAAAGAAGCGCTGCCATGTCGTCTGCGTGACGACGTCGGGCAAGGCGGTGTCGCCCGCGCGGCCGTAGAAGGCGTTGTAACCGTCCCAGAGCGGTTTCCAGGCGGCGAAGTCATCTGGGCGGATGGGGCGGATCAGCAGCTCGGCAGGCATGGCGGCATTGTCGCGTTGGAGAAATGCCATTTTGCCAGTGGGCCAGCGACGCCCTTGCGTGCGGGTAAGTCCTGATCGCCCGCGAAAGTTTGACGAAAGCCAAGAGACCATACAGTGCACCTACTGCTTGGCGAATGATCTCCGTGCAAGACAAGGCGGAGTCGGTCGGGTGTCAGGTAGACGCGCTTGACGGTAATGCGCGGCAAGGCTGGGCCTGGGGCGTGATTGGGGAATCCGCGCTACGAGCCCAATCGAAGATTGCCGCGTCTGCACCGCCATGCGTGATCGGGTTGGCGACGTTGCGAACGGGACTTCCACACGCCGCCGACTTAGCGTCACACCGATTTTTGATCGGTCTTTCCTGCTGTCAACCTTCCGGCCCGCCACCCTCCTGGCGGGCTTTTTCTTTTGGCACATCAGGGTGCCACCAGCCGCTGCGTCAAACGTTGCACAGCAGGCGCTGCGATGAGCACGATGGTGAATGCGGCCGGCCACGCCAGCACAAAGGCATGTGCCCATCGCGCCCCAAAACCCGCGCTCAAACCCGCGCTGGTCCAGCCAATCCAACCTGTCATCAACAGCGACATCAGGCCGGACATCAACCAGGCAAACGTGACACGAAGGCGTGTGGGTGTCGAAACGAGCGTGGACATGGCGGTTCTCCTGCAAAGTCATCAATGTGATGAACGGTATGCTAGACAACCGCGTTTAAAGAAACTATAGACGTTTATTGAAACTTAAATTCCGAAAATGGAATCATGCTCGACGATTTGGCCCTCTTCGTTTCCATCGTGGACCACGGCAGCCTGCAAGCTGCGGCACGCCATGCCGATCTGCCCCCGGCCACGCTCACGCGGCGCCTGCAAAAGCTGGAAGCCGCGCTGGGCTGCCAGCTTCTATTGCGTAGCGCACGTAGCCTGAAGCCCACGCCCGAAGGTCAGCTGTATTACGAGCAGTGCCGCCCCCTGCTGACCGCGCTTGCGCAAACCACCGCCACGCTCGATGACGACCTCAACCAAGTCAAAGGCACCCTGCGCGTATTGGCACCGCTCAACCTGTCGCGCGGGCTGTTCGCGCCCGCCTATGCAAGCTTCATGGCGACGTGGCCAGAGATCCGCCTGGAGTTGCTGCTCAGCAACCGCAATGAAGACGTGTGGCGGCACGGTGCCGATCTCGCCATCCGTGTCGGGCAGCAGGATGACCCCAAGCTGCGGCAGCGCCGCCTGGGCGTGATCGAGATGGTGCTGGTGGCATCCCCCGCTTACGTAGCCGAGCATGGTGCGCCGGCGCACCCGCATGAACTGCAGGCGCACCGGCTGCTGGTGTCGTCACCGCTTTCTACGTGGCGCTTCACCTCGCCCGATGGCGCGGAGACCGTCGAGCTGCAGCCCCAGGGCCGGTGCGATCTGAACGACATCGAGCTTGCCGTGACGCTGGCCGAAACGGGGCTCGGGTTGCTGTATTGCCCACACACGCTCTGCCATGAAGCGCTGCAGGGGGGCCACCTGGTGCGCCTGTTGCCGGAGTGGCGTATGCCGCAGCGCCCTATCTATGCGGTCTGGCCGCAACAGCAGTTACCGCGCAAGGTGCGCTCCTTGCTGGAACACCTTGCCGAATTCGCCGCCGCCACGCCCTTGCTGCAGGGCAGCCCAGCATCGACCAGCTGATGCCCCGGATGTGACGCAGTGCGCAGACGCAACGTTAGGAAAGTCACGCATTGGTAAACGGCAAACGCGCTCCTTAGCATGCCATTCACCGATGCCGCATTTGCATCGACATGGAGCCCCCCGATGTCAGCCCCTGCCGCTTCTTCCGCCGTGAACAGCCACTCGCCGACCACGCTTGACCGCTCGTCGCATGTGGTGCGCTCCGGCGCCGTCAGGCTCTATGCGCGCCTGACGCAACCCAACGATGCAGCGGCACGGCAGCGTCCGGCCGTCGTTCTCGTTCACGGTTATCCGGACGACAGCTCGGTCTGGGATGGCGTGCGCGATGCCCTGGCAAGCCATGGCCGGGTCATCACCTTTGATGTGCGCGGCGCCGGCCTGTCCGATGCGCCGGCGGACACCCCCGCTTACCGCATCGCCCAGTTCGTCGACGACCTGGCCGCCGTGGCCGATGCGCTGCTGCCAGAAGAGCGCTTTCACCTGGTCGGGCACGACTGGGGCTCCATCCACAGTTGGGAATCGGTGACCACCGACCGACTGCGCGGGCGCATTGCGTCTTACACATCAATCTCCGGGCCGTGCTTGGACCACGTCGGCCATTGGGTACGCGCTCAGTTGGATGCGGGCTCGTGGGCAGCCAGGCGCGCGGTATGGAAGCAGCGCCTGCAGTCCTGGTACATCGGTTACTTCCAGTTGCCCGTGGTGGCGGAATGGTCTTGGCGGCTGGGCATGGCGCGCGCGTGGCCCTGGTGGCTGCGCAAAACGGAAGGTATACGCGGCACAGCGCAACGGCCGTCGCTCCTGCGCGACGCGTGCAACGGCCTGCGGATGTATCGCGCCAATTTCCGCGAGCGGCTGGCGCGGCCACAGCCACGTGCCCCGCATGCGCCTGTGCAATTGATCGTGCCGACGCGCGACCGTTATGTGAGCCCCGCCGTTACCCGCGCGCTGGAGGCCTGGGTCTCCCACTATTGGCGTCATGAAGTCGACGCCGGCCATTGGTTGCCATTGCGTCGCCCCGAATGGGTGGCCGATTGCATCCGCCGCTTTGCCGACTACGTGGAGTCGGGCCACGAACCCGCTGCACTGCAACAAGCACGCGTGTCGGGCACTTGGCCGCATTAGAACATCGCGTCCAACGCAAACGTTGACGTCCATTGCATCTGGCTGCAATCATCGTCCGCCAACCAACTGACGGCGCGCCACGACCTGGCGCCCGGACAGTTCGAGCCGCCAGCGTCGCGCGAACCGCGACGCCCGGTCATCGACACAAAAGACAGGGACAGGACAATGAAAAGCAAGGTCGTGGTGTACGGACCACTGTACGGAAAGTGGTACGCGATTCTCGTCAACGATGGCGTGGCCGCCGAGTCGAATCAGTTCGAGTCCTACGAGGCCACCGTCAACTTCGCCGCCCGCCGGTATCCGGAGCTCGAGCAGGAGCGGCAGCCCTACGCGCGCGGGCGCGAAGACGACGACAACACTGGCTATTCGGAAGAAGCCGCCCAGGTCTGAGCGGCCCTTAGGGGTCAGGGGTGCGACACCGAACAGAAGCGCCCGGCCATCCACTCGAACACGCTGCCCTCGCGCACTGAACGGCTTTGCGCGTCGTCACCATAGCGGATCTGGTAGAGCGGTTTGCCGCTGGCGTTGCGCGCACGATAGAGCGTTTGCGCAATCACGGTGTAGGTGCGTTGCGCGCAGTCGAGCACCACTTGCTTGACCGACGAACGGATCGGCTGCCCGTCTGCCGTCTTGATCGTGAAGTCAGGCAGCACGTTGCGCAGCAGTTGGAACTGCACGGTGTGCCCAGTGCTGGAGCCGGTGTCTGCCGAGGCGTGGAGCGATTGCTTGTCGATGTAGGACACGACCCCCGTCGCACCCACAAAGCGGCGCCAGTTGCTGACGCTGCCAGACTGTTCCGACGCAACAGTTGCCGCCGATGCGGGGCTCGACGCCGATACGGTTTGCGCAAACACGGGCATCGGTGCCCACAGCGCGACGGCCAACATGGTCGCCGCAATGGCGCCTTGCCGGCGCCAGCCTCCTGGTTTCATGGGGAATATCACCTTGCTACTGAAAACGTAGCCGGCGATTTTACCGTGCTGGCGCAACCGCTTTCGTCACATCTGATCGGCGGGCTCGGCAGTCTCCACGCCGGCAAAGCGCAGGTACAGCGTGCGCAGCGCCTGCGTGAGCGGGCCAGGCTGGCCATTGCCGATCTTCACGCCGTCGATGGAGGCAACTGGCATCACGAAGGTCGACGCGCTGGTGTAGAACGCCTCGGCCGCTTGCTGGGCTTCCTGCACGGTAAAGGTGCGCTCTTCCAGCGTCAGGCCATGCTCGCGTGCCAGCGCCATGATCGACACGCGCGTAATGCCCGGCAGCACAGCGTTCGACAGCGGGCGCGTAATCAGGCGCTTATCCGCCGTAATGATGAACGCGGTGGACGATGCTCCTTCGGTCACGCGGTCGCCGTCGGTCATCCAGGCTTCGTGGGCGCCGGCGCGGGCGGCAATCTGCTTGGCCATCACCTGCGGCAGCAGGCCGACGCTCTTGATATCGCAACGCTTCCAGCGCAGGTCGGGCACCGTCACCACAGTCGCGCCCTTCTTGGCCAGCGGGCTGTCGACGATGGTCTTGACCTGCGTAAACGCGACGGCTGTCGGCGTGATGTCTGCGGGGATGCCGAAATCGCGCTCAGCCACGCCGCGCGTGACCTGCATGTAGACCACACCCTCGTCCAGCCCATTGCGCGCCACCAGCTCTTCGCACACGCGCGTCCATTCGGCTTCGGTGTACGGGTTGTCGATGCCGATCTCGGACAGCGAGCGCGTCAGGCGTGCCAAGTGCGCGTCGTTGTCGACGAGCTTGCCGCGCGCCACGGCGGTGACTTCATAGATGCCATCGGCAAAGGTGAAGCCGCGATCCATGATGGAAACGGTGGCCTCGGCGGCGGGCACGTATTGGCCGTTCAGGAAGACGATTCGGGACATGCTTGCAAGAGTGAAGTGGAATGGCAGAGCGCGCCTGCCAATGAATCGACAGGATACGTGTGCCGCACCGTGGATTGCGATGTGCGCCGACGTTATGCGCAATCGGCATGATGTGCCAAGGGCGTCCGGTAAACTCGCCTGTTTTCCGTTCGCGCACCGCCATGTCCGAATTTACCGTCCGCCCCGTAGTTGATGCAGATCTGCCGGCCATTCTGGCCGTGCAACAGGCCTGCTATGGCGATGGGTTCCTGGAACCGGGCGACGCGCTGGCCAGCCGCTGGGCACGCAGTCCGGCCATGTGCCTGGTGGCGGCGCGGGGCGCGGAGGTGGTCGGCTACCTGCTCTCGCATGCATGGCACGCATGGACGCCGCCCAAGTTGCACGTGCCGTTGCCAGCGGCCGATGCGGCCGACGTGCTTTGGTTTGTGCACGACATGGCCATCGCCCCGACCGGCCGCGGCCAGCGATTGGGCGAACGTCTGTATGCCGCCGCGCACGCCTCGGCCGTGGCGCAGGGCCTGAATCAATTTCGCCTCGTGGCTGTGCAAGGCGCGGATGTGTTCTGGCGCCGCCTCGGCTATCAGCCCGTCACCATGGGCAGCGAGCACCGGATGACCCTGCACGCCATCTACGGCGAGGACGCCGAATTGATGGAGCGGACGGCGCTCTGACGCCGCTTTGTTACATCTGGTAACGCCCGTATATTTTTTGTAAGACCGCGCTGGCGCCAGTCCACTACAGTTCAGCTCCGTCGAGGAGCTTCACCATGCAGAAAATTTTGGCGCTATGTGCGCTGGCCGCTGCCGTAGCGCTGTCGTCCCAGCCCGCGCTGGCGCGGGTCAATGTGGATGTCGGTATTGGTATTCCGGTGGCGCCGGTGTACGTGGAACCGGCCCCGGTGTATGCGCCGGCGCCTGTTTATGCCCCTGCCCCGGTCTACGCACCCCAGCCCGTGTATGTCGAACCACAACCGGTGATCGTCGCGCCGGGCTACTACGGCGACGACTGGCGCGAGCGCAAATGGCAAGAAAAGCAATGGCGCGAACAGCGCAAACGCGAGCGCGAATACTGGAAGCATCGCCGTCACGACGATGACGACGATTGATCGTCAAGCGGCCTTTTTCGCCAGCCCCAGGTAGGTCTCGATCACGCGCGGGTTCCCGGCCAGTTCCTGCGCCGGGCCTTCGAGCGTCATATCGCCCGTTTCCAGCACATAGCCATAGTCGGCCACTTGCAGGGCGGCACGCGCGTTCTGCTCGATCAGCAGCGTCGCCACGCCGGTTTTGCGCAGGTCGCTGATGATGTGGAAGATCTCTTTGACGATCAGCGGCGCAAGGCCGAGGCTCGGTTCGTCGAGCATCAGCAACTGCGGCTTGGCCATCAGCGCTCGGCCCACAGCCAGCATCTGGCGCTCGCCGCCGGAAAGCGTGCCGGCCTCCTGCATGCGGCGTTCCTTCAGACGCGGGAATAGGTCGTAGACGACTTCCATCTGATCCAGATAGTTGCGCTCGCCCGCGCGCTTGCGGCGGTACGCGCCCAGCACGAGGTTGTCTTCCACGCTCATGGTGGCGAACAGCTCGCGCTTTTCCGGCACGAGGCACATGCCGCGCGCCACGCGCTTTTCCACCGGCAGACCGGTCAGGTTATGGTCGAGGTACGAGACCACACCACTGGCGGAACCCGTCGTGGGCAGCGCGCCCATGATGGCGCCCAGCATGGTCGACTTGCCGGCGCCGTTCGGGCCGATCACGGTCACGATCTGGCCCGCACCTACCTTCAGGTTGGCGCCGTGCAGCGCCTCCACCTTGCCGTAGCGGACGTGCAGGTCCTTCACTTCGAGGATGACTGACATGCGCGTTCTCCTTATTCGACGCCGCCTAGATAGGCTTCCAAGACCGCCGGGTTCTGCTGCACTTCCTGCGGCAGCCCTTCGGCGATCTTGGTGCCGAACTCCATCACCACCAGCCAGTCGGTCAGGTTCATGACGAAGTCCATGTCGTGTTCGACCAGCAGCACGCTCATGCCTTCGGCTTTCAGCTTGGTGAGCAGCGCGGCCAGCGCCTGCTTCTCCTTGTAGCGCAGGCCGGCGGCGGGTTCGTCCAGCAGCAGCAGCGCCGGGTCGCAACACAGCGCACGGGCGATTTCCAGAATCCGCTGCTGGCCTAGCGCCAAGCTGCCGGCTTCCTGGTACATGCAATCGGCCAAGCCCACGCGCTCCAACTGGCGGCGCGCTTCGAACAGCAACTTCTGCTCTTCGACCTGATTCATGCGCACCACGCTGGCGAGCACCCCGCCCTGCGCCGCAAAGTCGCCGCGCAGGTGGGCGCCGAGCGCCACGTTTTCCAGCACCGTCATGCCCGACAGCAATTGCACGTGCTGGAAGGTCCGGCCGATGCCGCGCTTAACGATCTCGCGCGATGGCTTGCCGCTAATGCGTTCTCCGCGGTAGAGCACCTCCCCGCGCGTGACCGGTAGCACGCCGGTGACGAGGTTGAACGTGGTGGACTTGCCCGCGCCGTTGGGGCCGATCAGGCCGATGATCTCGCCAGCCTTGACCTGGAAGCTGACGTCATTCACCGCCACCAGGCCGCCAAACTCCTTGCGCGCGGCGCGCACGTCGAGAATCAGCTCACCGGCCTGCGGTTTCTCGCGCAACGGCAGCGCCGGCGCTTGCTCAGGCGCACGCGCGGTCGGCGCCGAGGGAAACAGCTTGCGGATGAACGGCCAAACGCCATCGCGCGCGTACTGCAGCAGCAATACCAGCAGCACGCCAAACACGATGATCTCGAAGTTGCCGTTGGAGCCCAGCAGCTTGGGCAGGATGCTCTGCAGGCTGTCCTTCAGGATGGTCAGCAACCCCGCCCCAAGCACCGCACCCCACACGTGGCCCACCCCACCGACCACCGCCATGAACAGATATTCGATGCCGTAGTTCAGGCCGAACGGCGTCGGGTTCACCGCGCGCTGCAAGTGCGCATAGAGGAAGCCCGAGATGCAAGCCAGCACCGCCGCGCACACGAAGATCACCACCTTCATCCACGCGGTGTTCACCCCCATCGCCTCGGCCATGGTGCCGCCGCCCTTGAGCGCGCGAATGGCGCGGCCGGGGCGCGAATTCAGCAGGTTCTGCACCGCCAGCACGGCCACCACCACCACGGCCCAGATCAGGTAGAACATCTCGCGCCCGGTCTGCAGCGATTTGCCCAGCACGTTCAGCACCGGAATGCCATTCAGGCCGTCGTACTTGCCCAGGAACTCCAGATTGCCGAACAGGAAGAACAGCGACAGCCCCCAGGCAATCGTCGCCAGCGGCAGATAGTGGCCCGACATGCGCATGGTGATCAGGCCGATCACGTACGCGCTCGCCACCGTAATCGCCAGTCCGGCCAGCAGGCCAATCCACGGGGAGACGCCGTACTGCGTCGTCAGATACGCCGTGCTGTATGCACCCAGGCCAACGAATGCCGCCTGCCCGAACGAGGTCAGCCCGCCCACGCCCGTGAGCAGCACAAGCCCCAGCGCAACAAGGCTATAGAGCCCGATGTAGTTGAGCAGCGTGATCCAGAATTCAGGCGTCGGCAGCACCGGCAGCAGGGCCAGCACGACCACGAAGAGCCCCGTCAGCACGCGGTTGCGTGAGAACCAACCGCGCTGCGCGGTGTTCTCGGAAGATTTGGTGAGCGTGTTCATCGGCTTATTCCTCTTCCTCGACATGCTTGGTGGTGAGCGATCGCCACAGCAGCACGGGAATGATGAGCGTGAACACGATCACCTCCTTGAACGCCGACGCCCAGAATGATGAATACGACTCCAGCAACCCCACCAGCAGCGCGCCCAGCGCCGCCACCGGATAGCTCACCAGCCCACCCACGATGGCGCCCACGAAGCCCTTGAGGCCAATCAGGAAGCCCGACTCGTAATACACCGTGGTGATCGGCGCAATAAGGATGCCGCACAGTGCGCCCAGCGCCGCCGCCAGCGTAAAGGCCAGGCGCCCCGCCTGCGTGGTGCCGATACCGACGAGCCGCGCACCCAGGCGGTTCACCGCCGTCGCACGCAGCGCCTTGCCCGATACGGTGCGGCCAAAATAGAAGTACAGCGCGACTATCATCAGCGCCGACACGGCCACGACCCACAAGCTCTGGCCCGACACGGTCAGCGCGCCCAGGTCAAAGCGCGCATCGGAAAACGCATCCGTCCGAGAGCCTTCCGCGCCGAACATCACGAGGCCCAGCCCGACCATCGCAAAGTGCACGCCCACAGAGACGATCAGCAGCACCAGCGTGCTCGCTTCGGCCAGCGGTTCATAGGCCAGTCGATAGATCATCGGGCCCATGGGAATAACGATCAGCAGCGCAAGCGCCACCTGCACGGCCATCGGCAAGGTCATGGGCGCAAGCATGCGGGTCGCCGCATACACGGCAATCGGGAAGATTAGGTATTTGCCGGCGTAGATGGCCCCCGTGCGCAACGCATGCAGGCGCAGTTCGGGCTGCAGCAGCGTGCGGCCCATCTCCACGAGGAAGGTCAGCACGCCCAGCACCAGCAGCATGCTGGCCGACAGCGGCGCCTTGTTGGCCTGGATGGCCGCCAGCGTGAGCGCGCCATACGCCACGAACTCGCCCTGCGGGATGAAGATCACGCGCGTAACAGAAAACACCAGCACCAGCGCCAATGCCAGGAGCGCGTAGATCGCGCCGGATGTCACGCCGTCTTGCGCCAGGATGGCGGCAATCGACAAGTCCATGAAGTTCCTCGTTCTTGTAATCGTGGAGTTCGCGCGGGAACGCGAGGGGGCGCCACGATTTACGAGATGGTAAATTTCTTACGACAGGATGAAATTGGCGACAACCCTAACGGGCCGCCTTTCCACGCCGGTTCGCCTTGGGTGGTTCGGGCGCCGGGACCTGCAGCATGGACGAAAGCTGCGTCACGAAGGTGCGCAACGTCGTCTCCAACTCGCCGCCGCGTTCCGCATGGAACAGCGGATGCAGATTCAACGCGATCAGCACCAGCGCCAGTTGGCCACGCGCCCCGAACACCGGCAGGGACAGCGCGCTTACCCCGGGCAAAAGGCTGCCCGTCACCCACGATGCGCCTTCGGTCCGGATGTCCTCGCACAGGCGATAGTAATCAGTGAGCGACCTCGGCAGGCCCGGGAGATCATCACTGGCGCGCGCGTGCAATTCGCGCTCCACCAATGGCAGCGTCTGTTCGATCGGCAGATACGCGCCGAACAAGCGGCCGGTGGCGGAATTGAGCATCGGCATGACATCGCCAATGCGCAGGTTCACGCCCGGGGCGCCGCCCGCCTTTTCCCAATGCACAACGGTCGGGCCACGGTCGCTCCAAACGGCAATGCCGATGGTGTGGCCGGTTTGGTCGCGCAGCCCGGCCAACAAGGGCCGCGTGCGGACGATGGCATCGGTGCGATTCAGGCTCGCCAGGCCCAGGCGAAGCGCAAACGGGCCAAGCTCATAGCGACCGGTGAGCGGGTCTTGCGAGACCACCCCCACGCGCTGCAGGCTCACCAGATAGCGGTGTGCCTTGGACGGATGCATCCCTGCCGCGCGCGCCAGATCGCCCAGGGCCATGGCGCGCATGGCTCGCGTCAAGGCCACCAGCAATTGCGAGCCCACTTCGATGGACTGGATGCCCGAGCGGTCGCGGCTGGTGCGCCCGTCTTCTGCATCGCCATCGGGTGGCAGGTCGTCTTCGGCTTCTATGATCTCCATGACTCGGGGCGTGTTGGTCAGGCCGGCAAAGTGCTGCGAGCGTAGCACGCTGCGCAGTCAGTGCAGCTGCATTTAGTTTTTATGCATTGTATAAATGACGCATCTAATCATAATCAACGTATACCCTAGGCGCATGAGAAAACCGTGCGGTCTATCATTCGCGACGAGGTGCATCGCCTGGTAGCAGCGTGTCTCCAACCACGCTTTCAGGCGAAGCGACACCCACACAAATTCCCCAAACCGTAATCCACTACACCAGGAGTGACAGAATGGCCAAAGCCTTCGCCTCGCAAGCCGACCTCGAGGCCAAACAAGTCACCTTCACCCAACTCTCCCCCAACGCTTACGCCTACACCGCCGAGGGCGACCCCAATTCGGGCGTCATCATCGGCGACGACTCGGTGCTGATCGTCGACACCACCGCCACGCCGGCGATGGCACAAGACCTGATCGCCCGCATCCGCGCCATCACGGACAAGCCGATCAAGCATGTGGTGCTGTCGCACTACCACGCGGTGCGCGTGCTGGGTGCATCGGCCTATTTTGCCGAGGGCGCACAGAACATCATCGCCAGCCGTGGCACGTACGAGATGATCGTCGAGCGCGGCGAGGCCGATATGAAGTCGGAAATCGAACGCTTCCCGCGCCTGTTCGCTGGCGTGGAGACCGTGCCCGGCCTGACCTGGCCGACGCTGGTGTTCGAGCGTGAGCTGACGCTATTCCTCGGCAAGCTGGAAGTGAAAATCCTGCACTTGGGTCCGGGCCACACCAAGGGCGACACGGTGGTGTGGATTCCATCGCAGAAGGTGCTGTTCTCGGGCGACCTGGTCGAGTACGACGCCGCCTGCTACTGCGGCGATGCCCAACTCGAAGAATGGCCCGCCACGCTGGATGCGCTGCGCGCCCTGGGCGCCGACAAGCTCGTGCCCGGCCGTGGCCCCGCGCTGCTCAATCCTGCCGAAGTCGACAAAGGCCTCGCGTACACGCGCGATTTCGTCTCGACGCTACTCCAACGCGGCAAGGAAGCCGTGGCGCAAAAGATGGACCTCAAGGCCGCCATGGCGCACACCCGTGCCGCGATGGACCCGAAGTTCGGCCATGTCTTCATCTACGAACACTGCCTGCCGTTTGACGTGACGCGCGCGTTTGATGAAGCCAGCGGCATCAAACACCCTCGCATCTGGACGGCACAGCGCGATCAGGAAATGTGGGCGGCGTTGCAAGACTGACCCCACGCGCGTCAACGACCTGATACCCACCAACAAAGCGGCGGCCAAGACCGCCGCAGGTGCGAGCGAGACATGAACCCCGATTTCCAGAATCGCATTTTTTCCTACAGGCCCTGCGTTGAGCAACAGCCCGGCGCGGCAGCCGCACCCCGCCCCGTCGTCATTGTCGGCGCGGGGCCGGTGGGCCTGGCCACCGCCATCGACCTGGCGCAACAGGGCGTGCCCGTCGTCGTCGTGGATGACGACTGCACCTTGTCCAGCGGCTCGCGTGCGATCTGCTTCTCCAAGCGCTCGCTGGAGATCTTCGACCGCCTCGGCTGTGGCGACAGCATGGTCGACAAAGGTGTGAGCTGGAACGTCGGCAAGGTCTACCTGAAGAACGAACTGCTCTACAGCTTTGACCTGCTACCCGAAACCGGCCACCGACGCCCGGCATTCATCAACCTGCAGCAGTACTACGTGGAAGGCTTTCTCGTGGAACGCGCGCAGGCCCTGCCCAACATCGAGCTGCGCTGGAAGAACAAGGTCACAGGTCTCGTGCAGGATGCGGAGGGTGTCACGCTCACCGTCGAAACGCCCGACGGCACCTACACGCAGCGTGCCCAATACGTGGTGGCCGCCGATGGCTCGCGCAGCCCCGTGCGCCAGATGATGGGCCTCGAAGCCCACGGCCAGACCTTCAAGGACCGCTTCCTGATCGCCGACGTGCGCATGGACGCGCCCTTCCCGAGCGAGCGGTGGTTCTGGTTCGATCCGCCGTTCCACCCGAACCAATCGGTGCTGCTGCACCACCAGCCTGACAACGTCTGGCGCATCGATTTCCAGCTCGGCTGGGACGCCGATCCCGTGGCCGAGAAGCAACCCGAACGCGTTATCCCCCGCGTGCGTGCGCTGCTGGGGGAAGGCGTCGACTTTGAACTCGAATGGGTGAGCGTCTACACCTTCTCGTGCGAGCGCATGGACCACTTCCGCCACGGCCGCGTACTGTTCATCGGTGATGCGGCACACCGCGTGTCACCCTTTGGCGCACGTGGCGCGAACAGCGGTTTGCAGGATGCGGAAAACCTCGCGTGGAAACTCCGCATGGTGCTTGCCGGCGACGCGCCCGACACGCTGCTCGACACCTACGCGAGCGAACGCGAATTCGCCGCCGACGACAACATCCGCCACTCCACCCGCTCGACCGATTTCATCACGCCCAAGAGCGCCGTCAGCCGGCTCTTTCGGGATGCGACGC
Organism: uncultured Ralstonia sp.; assembly: GCA_966433195.1. Lineage (GTDB taxonomy): Bacteria > Pseudomonadota > Gammaproteobacteria > Burkholderiales > Burkholderiaceae > Ralstonia. Next base: position 1,880 of record CBJMVH010000026.1, on the reverse strand, counting down.
TGCGGCTGGCCAAGCACTACCCGTTTGCGCGCACGCTGGTCAACAGCGGGCGGTTGTCGATGCCGACGGTGCTGGAGGGCTCGTCACTTTCGACCGCTGACGAAGCGCCCTTCGCGTGTGTGCTGGTGCCGGGTGCGGTCGCGCTGGATGCGCCAGTGCGCACCGCCGATGGCCGCGCCGATTGGCTGCTCAGCCATCTGTGCCGCGGCTTCACGGCACTGCGCTTCTGTCGTGCAGGAGAACACGTCGATGCGCTGCCGTTGCCAACAGTCGCCATCTTTCCGGCCGGCGGCGTGGGTACGGTTTCCGCCAACGTCACAGCACTCGAAGACGTGGACGGACTCGTTGCACAACGCTATGACGCGCACCCCGGTACGGCTTATCTGATCCGCCCGGATCAGCACGTCTGCGCGCGCTGGCGCGCGTTCGATGCGGCCAAGCTGGCGGCCGCTCTGCTGCGTGCCGGTGGACACGCCACCACTGTCACTCCATCGCACGCCGTTGCCACGGCCTGACTGCCATGCCGCTGAACACGCAACCCAATCTGCCGCGCCCGGATGATTTTTACGAAGCGCTGATCGATACGCACCGCAACCTCAGCGACGAGCAAAGCGCGATGCTCAATGCCCAGCTCATCCTGCTGCTCGCCAACCATATCGGCGACATGGCGGTACTGCGCGAAGCGCTGGCGGCCGCGCGGTTGGCCTTGCCTGCGACCGCCGCTTGAGCACTTGTGCGTTTCAACAATCCAACACTGAGGCTTGCCCGCACTTGCGACGGTGCAAAGTGCGGTGCTAGTATCCGCCCCGCTTACCGATCAACCATTTTGCATAGGAGGAAAAACATCATGCGTCACCAAGCCTTCCCCTTTGCAGGCCCTTGCCTGGGTTGATCGAATCTCCCGCGCTGTAGCTCACAGCGTCTTCGCATTGCCCCGGCCACCGGCCTGCCACATCAGTCCTTTCTTCAGACTTGATATGGAATTTTCATGGGCAATTGCATCTTGCAGTTGTTCGACGGCGTCTCCTTGATCGCCTCGGACGACACCTGGATCGAAGGCAATGCGATCCGACAACTTCAAACCACCAAAGCACTCGACGGTATGCGCCATGTGGCGGGCATGCCGGATCTGCACCCCGGTCGCGGCTACCCCGTTGGCGCTGCGTTCTTCTCGGTTGGCCGCCTGTATCCGGCGCTGATCGGTAATGACATCGGCTGCGGCATGACGCTGTGGGCGACGGCTCTCGACGCCAACAAGGTCAGCCTGGACAAGCTCGAAAAGCGTCTCGGCAATATCGATACGCCGCTCGACGAAAACTGGAGCGAACTGGCGGCATCGCTGGCGCCTGCAGGCACTGGCTTCGATGCTGCGCTTGGCACCATCGGCGGTGGTAACCACTTTGCCGAACTGCAGCGCATCGACGAGATTTACGACGCGGAGGCGCTGCCGCTGGACCCGCGCCAGCTTCTGCTGCTCGTGCACAGCGGCTCGCGCGGTCTCGGCCAGGCCATCCTGGAAGAACAGGTGCGCGCGCATGGGCACGCCGGGCTTGCACAGGAAGACGCTGCCTGCGCGGCTTACCTGGCGCGGCACGACACAGCGCTGCACTTTGCCAAGGCCAACCGCGAACTGATCGCGCGGCGCATGCTGGAGCGCCTGCACGCGCACGGCGAACCGCTGCTCGACGTGCATCACAACTTTGTCACGCCGGCCACGGTGTTTGGTGAACGCGGCTGGCTGCACCGCAAGGGCGCGACACCGTCGGATGCGGGCGTGGTCGTCATCCCCGGTTCGCGCGGAGACTACAGCTATCTCGTATCGCCGTGGGGGGGGGAGAGAGGAGCGGTCCTTCTCTCCCCACCGGAGGGGAGGAAGAGGG
>CBJMVH010000025.1:0-55562 GCA_966433195.1 uncultured Ralstonia sp. | reverse complement strand
GTCGCCACAGCCCCGCGACGGGTTTGGTGCAGTTTCATTGACTTGCGATCCTTCAAACGAGAACGATGGCCTGGTTAACCAAGGAAGAGCCGTTGAACATCAGGAGAGCAGCCCGGCATCCTTCAAGGATGCGCGCACGACCTCGTGATACTGAGGTGCCAGCGGGGTCAACGGCAGGCGGATACCGCCTCCCATCTTGCCCATGGCCTGCAGGGCCCACTTGACGGGAATCGGGTTCGATTCCACGAACAGGTTCTTGTGCACCGACAGCAGCTGCATATGGATGCGGCGAGCCGTTTCCACGTCGCCGCGCATGGCGGCAGCGCACAGTTCGTGCATGGCGCGCGGTGCCACGTTGGCCGTCACGGAGATATTGCCGTGGCCGCCCAGCAGCATCAGCGCGATGGCGGTCGGGTCATCCCCGCTGTAGATCTTGAACGAGGCGGGGGCCGCCTTGATAAGCTGCGCGGCGCGGTCGATGTTGCCGGTGGCTTCCTTCACGCCGATGATGCCCGGCACATCGGCCAGACGCAGCATGGTTTCGACCGACATATCGGCCACGGTACGGCCCGGCACGTTGTACAGAATGACCGGCAGGTCCACCGATTCCGCAACCTTGCGGAAATGCAGATACATGCCTTCTTGCGTCGGCTTGTTGTAGTACGGCACAACCTGCAGCGACGCATCGGCGCCGACCTGCTTGGCGTAGGCCGTCAGTTCGACCGCTTCGGTGGTGGAATTGCCGCCGGTGCCCGCGATGATGGGGACGCGCTTGTTGGCCTGCTCGACCGCCACGCGGATCAGTTCACGGTGCTCTTCCACCGACACGGTCGGCGATTCACCGCTGGTGCCGACGATCACGATGCCGTCGGTGCCCTCGGCGATGTGCCAATCGATCAGCTTGCGCAGCGACGGGAAATCAAGGCTGCCGTCCTCGTGCATGGGCGTGACGATGGCGACGAGACTGCCGGAAATCTGGGTCATGGTTTCGAAAGCAGGCAAAAGCGTAAACGTAAACAGTCGGATTGTACCGGATCGTCAGAACGGATTCGCCACATCTGAGACCCGCCAAGAGACGGGTAAGCCCGTGTCCTCAGCAAGTTCAAAGTGCGTAGCGTGGCGCCTGCACCCCGGCTCGCTCGCGCACCGCGCAAATCCGCTGCACGTAAGCGTTTCGGGGCGATGCAAGAAAACCGTCTTCGTAGCCGACCACCCGCAATTGACCCCGTACGGCATCGAGCAGTTCACCCGGCGCCAGCAGGAATGCCGGGTTGGACGGTTTCCCCACGGTTTCGTTTCCGGCGGCGAAGGTTTCGTAGATCAACCGTCCGCCCGGGGCGATAGCCGCTAGCAACTGCGGCCAGAGCGGTCGATGCAGGTAATTCGTGACGACGACGGCATCGAAAGCCACCCCGGCCGGCAACGGCCACGGTCCGTTCTCAATGTCGGCGACGACGGTTTCGGCGATGCCGGCCAAGCCGTTCAGCGCCACTGCATCGCGGTCAATGCCGGTGACGCGCAAGCCGCGTCCAGCCAGCCATCGCACGTGGCGGCCGCTGCCGCAAGCGACATCCAGCACGGATGCGCCGGCTGGCAGCTCGGCCGCCCAGCGCACCACCCAAGGTGACGGCGCTGTGAGGTTATGCGGCGTATGCGGATCGACCACAGCAGCTGGCATCAACGGCGCATCAGCTATAGGCCAGGCCCATCGCCTCGCGTACTTCGCGCATGGTCTCTTGCGTGACCTTGCGTGCGTTGTCGCAGCCGTCGGCGATGATGGCACGCAGCAGGGACGGATCGTCCATGTACTTTTGCGCGCGTTCGAGCATCGGCTGCTGCTCGCGCAGGATGCCTTCGATCACAGGTTGCTTGCACTCCAGGCAACCGATGCCGGCGCTGCGGCAGCCCTTCTGCACCCATTCCTTCGTATCCGCATCGGAGTAGACCTGGTGCAACTGCCACACCGGGCACTTGTCCGGGTCACCCGGGTCGGTGCGGCGCACGCGGGCCGGGTCGGTCGGCATGGTGCGAACCTTTTTCTCGACGGTTTCCTTGTCCTCGCGCATGCGGATGGTGTTGCCGTACGACTTGGACATCTTCTGGCCATCGAGACCGGGCATGCGCGAAGCCTCGGTCAGCAGCACCTGAGGCTCGGGCAGGATGATCTTGCGAGCGCCTTCCAGATAGCCGAACAGGCGTTCGCGGTCACCCATCGACAGGCTTTGCGATTCGGCCAGCAGCGCGCGGGCTTGCTCCAGGGCTTCGTCTTCGCCGCGCTCCTGATAGGCGGTGCGCAGTTCCAGATACAGCTTGGCGCGCTTGCCGCCGAGCTTCTTGGCAGCTTCCAGCGCCTTCTCTTCGAAGCCGGGCTCGCGGCCATACAGATAGTTGAAGCGGCGGGCGACCTCGCGCGTCATTTCGACGTGCGGCACCTGGTCTTCGCCCACGGGCACAAAGCCGGCGCGGTAGATCAGGATGTCGGCGGCCTGCAGCAGCGGGTAGCCGAGGAAGCCATACGTGGAGAGATCCTTCTCCTTGAGCTTCTCGATCTGATCTTTGTACGTCGGCACGCGCTCGAGCCAACCCAGCGGCGTGCCCATCGAGAGCAGCAGGAACAGCTCGGCATGCTCGGGCACACGGCTCTGGATGAACAGCGTGGATTGCGTCGGGTCAACGCCGGCAGCCAGCCAGTCGATCAGCATTTCCCACACGGATTCCTCGATCACCTCGGGCGATTCGTAGTGCGTGGTCAGCGCATGCCAATCGGCGACGAAAAAGTAGCACGGGTATTCGGCTTGCAGCCGGACCCAGTTTTTCAGAACGCCGTGGTAGTGCCCCAGGTGCAGGGCACCGGTCGGACGCATGCCGGAGAGAACGCGGTCAGGAAACATGTGGGAAATGGTGTTGAGGACTCAAGAAAACAGCATCTGCAACGGACTGAGAATCCACTGCAGCATGTGAAACAGCAGCGCCATGATCGGGCGCATCCAGACGTTGGTGATGACGTTGGAAATGATCAGCGCCATTACGATAAAAAATCCGAACGGCTCGATGCGCGACAGGCCCAATGCGGCCCGCGGCGGCAGCAGTGCCGCTAGCACGCGCCCACCGTCGAGCGGTGGCAGCGGGAACATGTTGAACGCGGCCATCACCATGTTCACCAAAATACCTGCACGCGCCATACCGATCAGGAACGGCTCATTCACGCCCCCCACGGCAAACAATACCGCCAGCACGCCCCAGATGATCGCCTGGACAAAGTTCGTGGCCGGCCCCGCCAGCGCCACCCACATGCCATGCCAGCGCGGATCCCGCAGGCGACCGAAGCGCACCGGCACCGGCTTCGCATAGCCGAAAACGAAGGCGCCGTTGGTGGCGAAATACAGCAGCAGCGGCATCGCAATCGTGCCAATGGGATCGATGTGCCGTAGCGGATTAACGCTGATGCGGCCCATGACATAGGCCGTATCGTCGCCAAAATGCTTGGCGACATAGCCGTGCGCCGCCTCGTGCAGCGTGATGGCAAACAAGACGGGAATCGCGTAAACCGCGATGTTTTGGATCAGGGTGGGGTCCATAAGCGGGCTATTGTAGCAAGCGCATGCCGCGGCACGCCCGCTGCTGAAGCATGCGTCTACAAGCCGACGCGGGCCGGATCGCCCCGCCCGTGGCGCACGAGTTCGGGCTCCCCGCCGGTCAGGTCGATGACGGTGGTGGGTTCGGCCGGGGCCGGGCCGCCATCGATGACGAGTTCGAGCTGTTTTTCCAGCCGTTCGCGAATCGCCTCGGCCTCGTTAAGCGGCTCGTCATCGCCGGGCAACTGCAGCGTGGCGGAGAGCAGCGGCTCTCCCAGCTCGGCCATCAGCGCCAACGGAATGGGGTGCTCAGGCACGCGCAGGCCGATGGTCTTGCGTGACGGATGCGAGAGCCGACGCGGGACTTCCTTGGTCGCTTCCAGAAGGAACACAAAGGGGCCAGGCGTAGCCGCCTTCAGCACGCGGTATTGCTTGTTGTCGACGCGCGCGAATGTGGCCAGCTCGGACAAATCCCGGCACATCAGCGTCAGGTGGTGCTTTTCGTCGATGCCGCGCACGCGGCGCAGCCGTTCCACGGCCGCTTTGTCGTCGAGGTGGCAGGCGAGCGCGTAGCAGGAATCGGTGGGCAGCGCGACCAGGCCGCCAGCACGGATGATGTCGGACGCCTGGCGGATCAGGCGCCCTTGCGGCGTAGTTGGGTGGATCTGGAAGAACTGGGACATGCGGGACGCGGGTGGGGATGGGGTACGAAAACCTACGACATCCACCGGCTCCACACCGGCGTCAGGTTGTCAGGCAGCGGTGGCAATTCGCCCAATTCGATGCGGCCCTCGCCTGGCCCGTGAAAATCCGAGCCGCGCGAAGCCAGCAAACCATAACGCCGCGCCACGTCGGCATACAAGGCGTATTGATCGGGCGTGTGGCTGCCGGTGACGACTTCGACGCCCTCGCCGCCCAGGTCCTTGAATTCGTCGAACAACGCACTGTGCTCGACAAGGGAGAGCGTGTACCGGCCCGGATGCGCCATCACGGCGATACCGCCGGCGCCCTTGATCCAGCCGATTGCGTCAGCCAGGCGTGCCCAGCGGTGCGGCACGTAGCCCGGTTTGCCGTCGCCCAGGTAGCGGTCGAATACTTCCGAAATATCGCGGCAATGGCCGTGCTCGACCAGGAAGCGCGCGAAGTGCGTGCGCGAGACCATGTCGGGGTTGCCGGCATAGCTCAGCGCGCCTTCGTAAGCGCCCTCGATGCCGAGTTTGGCGAGCGCGGCGCTGATGTCCTCCGCGCGAGCGCAACGGCCGGAGCGGGTGCGCTCCAGGCCCTGCACCAGATCGGCGTTATCTGGGTCAATGCCCAGGCCAACGATGTGCAGCGTGCGGCCCGCCCATGTGACGGAGATTTCCACGCCCGACAGATAAGCCATGCCAAGCGATGTAGCGGCCTCCCGCGCGGCAGCTTGGCCACCCACTTCGTCATGATCGGTCAGCGCCCAGAGCGTCACACCGTGAGCGGCGGCACGCGCGGCCACCTCATGCGGTGCAAGCATGCCGTCAGACACCGTGGAATGGCAGTGCAGATCGGCGTTTCGGGCGGAGGCGATGGAGATGTTTGGCATTCCGCTATTTTACTGCTGCGGCGCGCCACCGGGTGCCCACCCCACGACCGAACGGCGCTCGGAAGACCCGACTGCCCGTGCCGGTGTTCGCGGCGCGCCAGTTGCTGCACGCTATAGTGCGCCCATTGTTTTGTTCCCCACGCTTTGTCATGACTTCCGCCGCTACCCTCCCTGCTGAATCCTCCCCGCCTATTGAGCAACGCATCGACGTGCTTGTCGTGGGCGCGGGGCCTGTCGGCCTGTTCGCGGCGTTCCAGGCGGGGGTGCTGGGGCTGTCGTGCGTACTGGTGGATGCGCTGGACCGCCCCGGCGGCCAATGCACCGAGTTGTATCCGGAAAAACCGATCTACGACATCCCCGCGCTGGTATCGTGCACGGCGCAGGAACTCGTCGACCGGCTGCTCGCGCAGTGCGCGCCGTTCAACTACCCCATTCTGTGCAACCGCCGGGCCGAAACCGTGGAGACGCTGGACGCCGAACACGGCCAGCGCTTCCGCGTGACCACGAGCGCCGGTGATGTGTTCGACTGTGCCGCCGTGCTCATCACCGCCGGCAACGGCGCCTTTACGCCGCAACGTGTGGCGCTGCCCGAGGCCGCCGCGCTGGAAGGCCGCCATCTCCACTACGCCGTGCGCGACACGGCCCGCTTTGCAGGCAAGCGTGTCGTCATTACCGGCGGCGGCGATTCTGCGCTCGACTGGGCCCTAGCATTGCGCAAGGTCGCGGCGCGCGTCACGCTGGTGCACCGGCGAGAAGGCTTCCGCGCGGCCGATGCGAGCGTCGCCGAAATGCGTGCCGCCGTTGCTGCGGGCGAGATGGACTTCGTGCTCGGCATGCTGTCTCGCCTGGATAGCACGCCCGACGGCACGCTCACCGGCGTGGCCATTCGCGGGCGCGACGGCGAAACCGCCTTGCCATGCGATGAATTGATCGCGCTATACGGGCTGGTATCGGAACCGGGCCCGATCGCCAATTGGGGCGTGGAGATGCGCGCCGGCCGCATCACCGTGGAAACCACGGCGTATGAGACCTCGCGCCCCGGCGTGTTCGCAGCGGGCGATATCGCGCTGTATCCGAACAAGCAAAAACTGATTCTGTCGGGCTTCCATGAAGTGGCTATGGCGTTGCGCCGGGCGTATCGCTATGCAAATCCGGACAAGACGCTGGTGCATACCCATTCGAGCAACGACACGGGGCTGCAGACGAAGCTGCATGTGGCGGCGGAATGAGCGCGCCCTTGCGTGAAACGCACGTCGTTGTTATCGGCGGCTATGGCTTTTTTGGGCGCCGGCTGGTCGAGCGCCTGTCGGCCCACGACACGCTGACAGTGACGATTGCCGGGCGCTCGTTGACACAAGCGCAAGCCTTGGTCACTGCATTGCAACCGAAGGCTCGCGCCACGCTGCGCGCCGAGGCCATCGACATCCATGCATCCAATTTCGAGCAGCATCTGCGTACGCTCGCGCCGGATTTGCTAATCCATACCGGTGGACCGTTCCAGGGACAGGACTACCACGTGGCGCGTGCGTGTATCGCCGCGGGCGTGCACTACATCGACCTGGCCGATGGCCGTGCTTTCGTGCAGGACATTGCCGCGCTGGATGCGGCGGCCAAGCAAGCCGGCGTATTCGTCATCAGCGGCGCGAGTTCGGTGCCGGCGCTGTCGGGTGCGGCCGTGGATGACCTGACGCGCGGCATGGCGACGGTGCAATCCATCGATATCGGCATCAGCCCTGGCAACCGGACGGAGCGCGGGCTGTCGACCATCGAGGCGATCCTGACGTATTGCGGCAAGCCGCTGCCCTCTGCGAGCGCTGGGGAACCGGTCTTCGGCTGGAGCGGCACATGGCGCCATACCTACCCCGCGCCGGTGGGCGAGCGGTTGATGTCGCCATGCGACGTGCCGGATCTGGCGCTGTTTCCCCAACGTTATCCGGGGACGCCGCATGTCCGCTTTGGGGCTGGGCTGGAGCTGCGTTTCCTGCATCGCGGCATGAACGTGATGGCCGCACTCGCGCGGGCTGGGGTGGTCACCAACTGGGCACGCCATACCCGCTGGTTGAAAGCCGCGTCCGACTGGTTCCTGAATTGGGGCTCGGACGTGGGTGGCATGCATCTGCGCGTCGAAGGGCGACTGGCGGATGGCACATCGCGCGCACGCTTGTGGCACCTGATCGCCCTTCGGGGTGATGGGCCGTACGTGCCGACGCTGGCCGCCGCTGCACTGGTCCGCCGGTTTCTGACAGGCACGTTGCCACAACGCGGCGCCATGCCTTGCGTCGGCTTGCTGACCTTGGACGACTTTGCCCGCGAAACCGACGGCCTGGCGATCACGATGCAAGAAGCGCGTGCATGACCGCATCGCTCTACGAAACCATCCTCGGCGCACGGTATGCAGAACTGCCGCCGGCGGTGCAGACGTTCCACCGCATGACAGGACGCGTCGTCCTGCACGGCGAGGTCGAGACCGAACCGCCCGCATCGCGCGCGGCACGCTGGCTTGCGTGGTGCATCCGCACACCCCGTACGCCAACGCGCGGCCCGATCCGCTTCACGCTCGACGCCGCGCCACGGCAAGAGATCTGGACGCGCCACTTCCCGCACCAGACGATGCGCTCGACGTTGTCGCTGCGCCATGGGCGCATCATGGAACGGCTGGGCGCAGTGCGCCTGTTCTTTGCATTGGAAGCGGAAGGCGGGGCGTTGCAGATGCGCCTGGAAGGCCTGCGCTTCCTCGGCATCCCCTGCCCGGCATGGCTGCGGCCCGACGTGTTGGCTGAGGAAACCGGCGACGGCAGCCGCTTCCACTTCAACGTTCGCGCCAGCGTGCCGCTGCTGGGCGTCGTCGCGGCCTATCGCGGTTATCTGGACCTGGCGACGCTGGAGCGCGAATGATCGTCGTCTACGATGCGCACTGCCTGCTGTGCAGCGGCTCCATCCAGTTTCTGCTGCGGCACGATCGCCAAGGCGTTCTGCGTTTTGCGTCCATGCAAGGCCCGACGGGGCGGCAACTGCTCGCGCAAGCTGGCGTGAATCCGGATGACGTCGACACCGTGCTATTCGTGCGAGACGGCCAAGCGTGGCGCGAAAGTGCCGCCGTGCTGCGCATCCTGGATGTGCTCGGCTGGCCGTGGCGCTTGGCGTGGATCGGCTGGTTGATCCCGGTGCCGCTGCGCGACGGGCTTTACCGCTGCGTCGCGCGCCACCGCAATCGGTGGTTTGGGCGGTCAGGCACCTGCATCCTGCCGCCGCCCGGCGCGGCACAGCGGTTTCTTGACTGACTTGCCGCTTAGCGCTGCAGGCAGAAGTCCTCAATCAGCGCAGCCACCTGCTCGGGCTGGTCGTGATGCAGCATGTGCCCAGCATCCGCAATCAGCACCTCACGGAAATCAGGAAACGCCGTAAAGCGCGCCTTGAACTCGGGAATCGGCACATCGCCCGCAATGGCCTTCAGCGTGGGGGAATCGACCGCCTCGACATGCAGCACCGGCGCGGTGACACGGCGCCAGATCTCCATCACTTCGTCCAGCCGATATAGCTGCGGGTTGATGATCTTATGCGCCGGATCGCCGAGGATCTCCCAGCGGCCTTCCGCGTTCCGGCTGGACCAATGTTGCGCCAGGAACGCCGCCTTGTCGGCTGACAAGCGCGGATTGGTCTTCTGCAGGCGCGCGGCAACATCTTCGACAGAGGCGTAGGTGTTCATGCGTGGCTTGTTCTTCAGCTCATCCAGCCAGCGCGCATAACGGCGCGGCGCCTGCGACGCCTTGGATGCCGACATGCCGAAGCCCTCCAGATCCACCACGCGCCGCACGCGCTCGGGCCGAATGCCCGCATACAGGCACACGACGTTCGCGCCCAGGCTATAGCCAACCAGCGTGACCTGCCCTTCCGGCTGATAGTGATCGATGATCGCCTCAAGGTCGGCCACGTAATCCGCAAACCAGTAGCTCTCGACGCCCGGTGCATCCGTAGACCGGGCAGACTGGCCGTAGCCGCGCCAGTCCGGCGCCACGATATGCCAACGCTCGCGCAGCGCATCGACGAGAAACTGGAACGATGCCGACACGTCCATCCACCCGTGAAACAAGAACAGGATGGGCGCGCCGGGCTCGCCCCATTCGCGGATGTGGTAGCGCAGCCCGCGCACAGGCAGATAGGCCGAGCGGGAAGCCTGGCGCGTAGCCGGCTGGGAGTTGGAGTCCATGGTTTCCGTCACCAAATAGAAATCGAACGATCGTTCTTTTTCCAGCGATTATAGCGACGGAGGGGCAACGCTGTGGCGCTTAGAACGAGGCTTCCAAGGCGGCGATTTCGTCGTCGTCGAAACCGGCCTGGCGACGGGCATCGACGTTGAACGGCCCACGCAAGCGCGGGGCACCGTATTGCTCGGCGAGCTTGCGGTAAGTCGGTACCGGGTCGAGCCCTGCGCGCTCGCACAGCCAGCGGTACCAGCGGTTGCCCACGGCCACGTGGCCAATCTCGTCGCGCAGGATGATGTCGAGGATGCCCGCCGCCTCCATGTCGCCCGCCTGCGCCAGCTTGGCGCGAATCGGCGGCGAGGCATCGAGCCCGCGCGCTTCCAGCGTGCGCGGCACCAGCGCCATGCGGGCAAGCGGGTCGGCGGCGGTCTTTTCGGTCATCTGCCAGAGGCCGTCGTGGGCGGGGTGATCGCCGTAGCGGCAACCGAGCGTGGCCAAGTGCGCAGACAGCAGCGAAAAGTGCGTCGCCTCCTCCGCTGCCACGCGCATCCAGTCTTGGTAAAAGGCGATCGGCATACCACCGAAACGCCACACGGCATCGAGCGCCAAATTGATCGCGTTGAATTCGATATGCGCGAGGGCATGCAACAGCACGGCGCGGCCATGCGTCGTATCGATCGCACGGCGGCGCGGCACGCTGGCCGGTGGCACCAACTCCGGTGCTGCGGGCCTGCCGGGGATGCCAGCCGGTGCGGCAATCGTCTCATCGGCGCCCCAGTCGGCGTCGTCAGCATGTTGGGCGCGCTCCCCCAGGCGCAACGTGGCGTCCACCTTGCTGGCAGGATCGGTAAGGCGCAGGGCCGCCAGAGCGGCATGGCGCAGGGTGTCGGCGGGCGGTGAGAAAACAGTCATCAGCGTACAATTCGGGCTTTCCGGCATTTTAATTCGACGCGCCCCGCCAGCCCGATCCAACGCGACTGGGCGGCTTGAAGTCGCGCCCATTTCCCCCATCTACGCGGATTCTGGAGACCGATCGCATGGCCCTCTACCAACTCGGCGATGTTGCCCCGACCATCGATGCCAACGCCTATGTGGCGCCTGAAGCGACCGTCATCGGCCGCGTGGAGCTCAAGGCGCGCGCAAGCGTGTGGCCGGGCGCGGTCATCCGTGGCGACAACGAGCCGATCACCGTGGGCGAGGCCAGCAACGTGCAGGAAGGCGCCGTGCTGCATACCGACCCGGGCTGCCCGCTGAATATCGGCGACCGCGTGACGATCGGCCACCAGGCCATGCTGCACGGCTGCACGATCGGCGAGGGATCGCTGATCGGCATCCAGGCGGTGGTGCTCAACCGCGCGGTGATCGGCAAGAACTGCCTGGTGGGTGCGGGTGCGATCGTCACCGAAGGCAAGGTTTTCGAAGACGGCACGCTCATCCTGGGCGCGCCCGCCAAGGCCGTGCGCAAACTAACGGAAGACGACATCGCCAAGATGCACATGAACACCGAGACATACGCGGTGCGTCAGGCGATGTACAAGCAGCAACTGAAACGGATCGATGGATGACTGACGAGCTGAAGAAATTTGTATTCGACGCCGCGCCCGTGCGCGGTGAACTGGTGCGCCTGGAAAGCACCTGGCAGGAGGTGCTGCGCCGTCGCCGCTACCCCGCCCCGGTGCAGACGCTGCTGGGCGAGATGATGGCCGCGGCTGCGCTGCTCTCGGCCAACCTCAAGTTCAACGGCGCGCTGATCATGCAACTGCATGGCGACGGCCCCGTGCGCATGCTGGTGGTGGAGTGCAACTCCGATCTGTCGATGCGCGCGACCGCCAAGATTGCGGAAGGCGCCGAGATTGCCGACGATGCCACGCTGGCTTCGCTGGTCAACGTGCACGGCCACGGCCGCTTCGCCATCACGCTCGATCCGCAGGACAAGCTGCCGGGCCAGCAACCGTACCAGGGTATCGTGCCGCTATCGGACGAGAACGGGCCGCTCGCCAGCATGACCGAGGTGCTTGAGCACTACATGCTGACGTCCGAGCAGCTCGACACGCGCCTGTGGCTCGCCGCCGACGACAAGGTCGCTTCAGGCATGTTGCTGCAGCGCCTGCCCTCCTATGGCGGTGCCATGGAAGGCCGTACGGGCCATGCCGCGCAGGTGGGCGAAACCGGCCAGCCGCTGCATGAAGACGTGCAGGAGCAGGACCTCGACACGTGGGAACGCGTCTGCCAGCTCGGCCAGACCCTGCGCCGCGACGAGCTGCTCGAACAGCCCATCGACACGCTCATCAAGCGCCTGTACTGGGAAGAGATGGAAGCTGCGGGCATCCGCATGTTCGAGCCACTGAACCCGCATTTCCGTTGCTCGTGCTCGCGCCTTCGCGTGGGTGCCATGCTGCGCACGCTGGGCCAGCCCGAAGTTGACAGCATCCTGGAAGAGCGCGGCAAGGTAGAAATCGACTGCGAGTTCTGCGGCCAGCACTACAGCTTCGATGCCGTGGATTGTGCGCAGCTGTTCGCGCAGGACACTGTCGCACAGGGTATTCAGGGCGCACCCGAACAGCGCCATTGAACCCGGCGACATAGTATGAAGATGCATGGCGCGCGGCACTTCAGGGTGCCGCCCGCGCTCTAAGTCGCCAGTTTCATCATCTGCCGCTTGCTGCGGAGCGCATCATGTCTGACTCTTCTGACTCCATCTTCCCGTCGTTGCGCCCATCCCGAGTGGGCGCGCTGGCGTTGCCCATCGTGGCGGCGGTGCTGGCGTCTGCCTGCGTTGCAGTGCCACGTGGCCCGGGCGGCACACCCTACACGGCGCGCCTGCCGGCGGACGCGCAAAGCGCACCGGCGCCCGCGCCGCTGTCAGCAGAAGAACGCAAAAAGTTGGATGAACTGAATGCCAAGGCGCTGCGTGAATCGGATCAGGCGATTCAACGTGATGCCGAGGCTCGCGCCTACGCAGCGACCCCGTACTACGCACCCTACCCGTACTACGGCAGCTATTCGGTCTACTACGGCAGCGGATGGCGCCGCCATGGCGGCTGGGGCGTGAGCTACGGTGCGCCTGTCTGGGGCTATCCGTATTACTGGTAAATCCGGGAATTTGTCTTGAAGGCGAGCGCGTCATCGACGGCGCGTTCGCCCAGCAGGCTCAGTGATGGCCCTGCTGGCCCGCAGGAGGCGGCGGTGGCGGCGGAGTCTGGCTGGTCTTCGGCGCCGGCGCGACAAACTGCACGAAGCCTTCGTCGTCCTTCACCATCCCTAGTTCGTAGCGCGCGCGCTCTTCGATGGCGCCCGTGCCTTCCTTCAGATCCTTCACCTCGCCTTCGAGCTTGGTGTTGCGTTGCTTCAACTCGGTATTGCGCTGATTCTGCACCGTCACTTGTTTCTGCATGTCCCACACGCGCAGCCAGCCGCCCTTACCCAGCCAGAGCGGGTACTGGATGGCAAGCAATAACAGCAGCAGAAACAGCGTAATCAGGCGCATAAGGACAAGCGTTGGCGGTGCTCAGGCCCCAAATGCCACGCGACCGCCAGAGCGGCGGTCGCACAGTCACATGAGGCGAAACTGCGAGGGATTATCGCAGGTTATAGAACGCCGACTTGCCCGGGTAGCTGGCGATATCACCAAGGTCTTCTTCGATGCGCAGCAGTTGGTTGTACTTGGCCATGCGGTCCGAGCGCGACAGCGAGCCCGTCTTGATCTGACCAGCATTCGTGCCAACGGCGATGTCGGCAATGGTGCTGTCTTCGGTTTCGCCCGAGCGGTGCGAGATCACGGCGGTGTAACCGGCGCGCTTGGCCATCTCGATGGCGGCGAAGGTTTCGGTCAGCGTACCGATCTGGTTGATCTTGATGAGGATCGAGTTGGCGATGCCCTTCTCGATGCCTTCCTTCAGGATCTTGGTGTTGGTGACGAACAGGTCGTCGCCCACCAGTTGCACCTTCTTGCCGAGCTTCTCGGTGAGCGCCTTCCAGCCAGCCCAATCGCTTTCGTGCATGCCGTCTTCGATCGACACGATCGGGAACTTGTCGGCCAGGTTTGCCAGGTAGTTGGCGAAATCTTCCGACGACAGTTGCAGGCCTTCGCCTTCCAGGTGGTACTTGCCGTCCTTGTAGAACTCGGAAGCAGCGCAATCCAGCGCCAGCAGCACGTCTTCACCGGCCTTGTAGCCAGCCTGCTCGATGGCCGACAGAATGGTGTTCAGGCATTCTTCGTTGCTGGCGAAGTTCGGTGCGAAACCGCCTTCGTCGCCCACAGCCGTGCTCATGCCCTTGTCTGCCAGGATCTTCTTCAGTGCGTGGAAGATTTCGGCGCCGCAGCGCAGCGCTTCACGGAAGCTCGGCTGGCCGACCGGCATCACCATGAATTCCTGGATGTCCAGGCTGTTGTTGGCGTGTGCGCCACCGTTGACGATGTTCATCATCGGCACCGGCATCTGCATCGCGCCCGAACCGCCAAAGTAGCGGTACAGCGGCAGGCCGGCTTCTTCTGCAGCAGCCTTGGCCACAGCCATCGACACAGCCAGCATGGCGTTGGCGCCCAGGCGGCTCTTGTTCTCGGTGCCGTCCAGGTCGATCAGGGTGCGGTCCAGGAACGCCTGTTCCGACGCATCCAGGCCCATGATGGCCTCAGAGATTTCGGTGTTGATGTGCTCGACGGCCTTGAGGACGCCCTTGCCCAGGTAGCGCGACTTGTCGCCGTCACGCAGTTCGATGGCTTCGCGCGAGCCGGTGGAGGCGCCCGACGGCACTGCGGCGCGACCCATCACGCCCGATTCCAGCAGCACGTCGCATTCGACGGTGGGGTTGCCGCGCGAGTCCAGCACTTCGCGACCGATGATATCTACGATGGCACTCATGAAAATCCCTCTTGGTCTTTAAAGCAGGTAATGCAGCGATCGGTGGCGCGAAGGCTCAGAGGCCTTCGACCACGATCATGTTCATCTTGGCAGCGTTGGCACGCGCTTCGCGGGCGGCGCGATATTCCTCGCTGTCGTAAAACGACTTGGCCGCATCGTAGCTCGGGAACTTGAGCACGACGATGCGCGTGGGGTTCCACTCGCCTTCCAGTTGCTCTGTCTTGCCGCCACGCACCAGCGGCTCGGCGCCGTGGGCCTGCATGGCCCTGGTCGACAGCACCTTGTATTGCTCGTATTGCACGGGGTCGGTCACGTCCACGTACGCGAGGATGTAGCCAGCGGCCATGTGTCTCTCTCCGGAAGCAGCAACAAACGACGACGGCAGCATACGCTGCCGCCGGTCGAGGTGGGATCAGTCAATCAGTCGAACTGATTTTCCAGGAAACCGCTGCGCTTGGTGAGCGCATCCAGTTCTTTCAGTACTGACAGCAAGTCTTTCATGCGGCGCAGCGGCACGGCATTCGGGCCGTCTGATTTTGCGCATGCGGGGTCCGGGTGGGTTTCCATGAAAACGCCCGACACGCCCGTGGCAATCGCCGCGCGGGCCAGCACCGGCACGAATTCGCGCTGGCCACCCGAGCTGGTGCCCTGGCCGCCCGGCAACTGCACCGAGTGCGTCGCGTCAAACACAACCGGTGCCCCCGTCTCGCGCATGATCGCCAGCGAGCGCATGTCCGACACGAGGTTGTTGTAGCCGAACGAAACACCACGTTCGCACGCCATGAAGTTGTCTTCCGACAGGCCGGCATCGCGGGCAGCGTGGCGCGCCTTGTCGATGACGTTCTTCATGTCGTGAGGCGCGAGGAACTGGCCCTTTTTGATGTTGACGGGCTTGCCGCTCTGCGCGCAGGCGCGAATGAAATCCGTCTGGCGGCACAGGAAGGCCGGCGTTTGCAGCACGTCCACCACTTCCGCCACCGGCTTGATCTCATCGATCTCGTGGATGTCGGTCAGCACCGGCACGCCCACTTGGCGACGCACTTCCGCCAGGATGCGCAGGCCCTCTTCCATGCCCAGGCCACGGAACGACGTATCGGACGAGCGGTTCGCCTTGTCAAACGACGACTTGTAGATGAACGGAATGCCCAGCTCGCGCGTGATCTCCTTGAGCGTGCCGGCGGTGTCGATCGCCATCTGCTCGGATTCGATCACGCAAGTGCCGGCAATCAGGAAGAACGGTTTGTCGAGGCCGACTTCGAAATCGCAGAGTTTCATCGTAGTTCCTGTGCGCCAGCCCTTAGGCCACGGCGCGTTGCGCGTTCTGGTTGTGGTGCGCCAGTGCGGCTTCCACGTAGGCCTTGAAGAGCGGATGGCCGTCACGCGGCGTGGAGGTGAATTCCGGGTGGAACTGCACGCCGACGAACCACGGGTGCATCGAGCTCGGCAGCTCCATCATTTCCGGCAGGTTTTCCGACGGCGTGCGGGCGGAGATGATCATCCCGGCCTTTTCCAGCTGCGGCACGTAGTGGTTGTTCACCTCGTAGCGGTGACGATGGCGCTCGTTGACTTCCGCACCGTAGATCTGCGCAGCCTTGGTGCCCGATTGCACCGGCACGCGCTGCGAGCCCAGGCGCATCGTGCCGCCCAGGTCGGAATCGGCCGAACGCTTTTCCACGGCACCGTCGCGATCCAGCCATTCGGTGATGAGCGCCACCACCGGGTGTTCAGTTGCGTCGTTGAATTCCGTGCTGTTCGCGTCGGTCATGCCAGCCAGATGGCGAGCGAATTCGATCACAGCCAGCTGCATCCCGAGGCAGATGCCCAGGTACGGCACGCCGTTTTCACGGGCGTATTGAATCGCGCGAATCTTGCCTTCCGTGCCGCGCTTGCCGAAACCGCCCGGCACCAGGATGGCGTCCAGCGACTTGAGCACTTCCATGTGGCCCGATTCCAGCTCTTCGGAATCGATGTATTCGATGTTGACGCGCGTCGAAGTGTGCAGGCCGGCGTGGCGCAGCGCTTCAATGAGCGACTTGTACGACTCGGTCAGATCGACATACTTGCCGACCATGCCGATGGTGATTTCGTGCTGCGGATTTTCCAGCGTGTGCACCATGTGTGCCCACACCGACAGGTCCGCCGGCGGTGCATCGATGCGCAGCTCTTCGCAGATGATGCGATCCAGCCCCTGCTCATTGAGCATTTGCGGGATCTTGTAGATGGTGTCGACATCCCACACCGAGATGACCGCGTCTTGCGGCATGTTGGCGAAGAGCGAAATCTTCGCGCGCTCATCGTCGGGGATCGGGCGGTCGGCGCGGCACAGCAGCGCGGTCGGCTGCACGCCAATCTCACGCAGCTTCTGCACCGAGTGCTGGGTCGGCTTGGTCTTCAGTTCGCCAGCGCTGGCGATGAACGGCACCAGCGTCAGGTGGATGAACGCAGCCTGGTTGCGGCCCAGACGCAGGCTCATCTGACGCGCGGCTTCAAGGAACGGCAGCGATTCAATGTCGCCCACCGTGCCGCCAATCTCAACGATCGCCACGTCGGCCTTGCCGTCGTGCGACGCTGCGGCGCCACGCTCGATAAAGGCTTGAATTTCGTTGGTGATGTGCGGAATGACCTGCACCGTCTTGCCCAGATACTCGCCGCGACGCTCCTTGCGGATCACGGACTCATACACCTGGCCGGTGGTGAAGTTGTTCGACTTGCGCATCTTGGCCGAGACGAAGCGCTCGTAGTGGCCAAGATCGAGGTCGGTTTCTGCGCCGTCTTCGGTCACAAACACCTCGCCGTGCTGCAGCGGGCTCATCGTGCCCGGGTCGACGTTGATGTAGGGATCGAGTTTGAGGAGGGTGACTTTGAGGCCGCGCGACTCGAGAATGGCCGCGAGCGAGGCGGCGGCGATGCCCTTGCCGAGTGAGGACACTACGCCACCGGTAACGAATACGAACTTGGTCATGACCTAGCTTGCCGGGGAAAGCCGGATTATACCAAAGGTGCCCTGCCCGATCCGTGACAGATCGGTGGATTTCAGCGGATCAGGCGGCGTGCCGCATCAGGCCTGTATTGGCGCGCATTTCGTTGATCGACTCGCGGATCAACTCGGCCGTTTCCACGGGCTTTTCCATCGGGTAGAGATGGCTGCCTTCGATCCAGCGCAATCGGCTGCCGACCAGCCGTCGGGTTGCACCCAGTCCAACCTGGCGAATTTCCCGTGAGCGCGTGCCGGCCACAAAGCTCACCGGAAACGGCGTACCGCCTGCGACCTTGTGCCCCATGTTGGTCGGCAACGTGCGGTAGATCTGGTATTCGACCTCGCGCGAAAAACGCAGCGTGCGCTCGCGATCACGGCCGGTGGATTCGGTGCCGTGCTGAACGTAATCGCGCAGCACGTCTTCGTCCCAGCGGTCGAATTTTTTCTTGGCTTTGAAGTGGCTCCAGACCGAATCGAGATCTGGCCACAGGTTGCGCCGGTTCTTGGTGGATGCCGCCGGAGACTGGCGGTCGTCAATATCGAGCCATTGCGCCACGCGTAGCAGCTTGGCGCGCCACCCGGCAATCACGGGCGAATCGAGCATCAGCACGCCGCGCACGCGTTCGGGCCGGCGCAGCGCCGCCATCAGGCTCAGAAAACCTCCGAGCGAATGGCCCACCAGCCAGACCGGCTCGGGCTGCGCGTCGATCTCCGCGAGCAGTTCCTTGACCAACCCGGGCCACGCACGCGTGACCGGAAAGCGCGGGTCATGCCCAAAACGCTCCACCGCGCGGATGTCGAACTCGTCGCGCAACACGCCCAGCATCTTGCGATACGTGCCGACCGGAAACCCGTTGGCATGCGAAAAGAGCATCACGTCGCGCATCGAATCGCTCCTGTGCTGGTGTTTGTACGCGGATCAGTGGGATTCCTGCGTACCGCCTGCTACGCGTTGCACCGTCGTGACTTGCTCCAGCACCGGCCCGGGCGCGCGCTGCGGCACCGGCGGCGCATCGGCAAACGGCGGCGCGATGCGGACGGGCTCGACCTGGGTTGACGGATGCCCCTCGCGGCGCAGCGGGTGTGCCGGCTCGGTGTGCGTCTCCCAATCCGGATCTTCGATTTCAGTAAACACTTGGCGCAGGCGCTTGCCCCACGTGCTGCGGATCATCGCGAAATACGGATTCTCTTCGTCAATGGCAACGAAGCGCGTGACGTTCAGCGAATCCGTCTCGTAGACCAGCAGGTCGAGCGGCAAGCCCACCGAAATATTCGATTTCAGCGTCGAATCCATCGAGATCAGCGCGCATTTTGCGGCCTCATCGAGCGGCATGGCTGGGGTGACCACACGGTCGATGATAGGCTTGCCGTACTTGGCCTCGCCGATCTGGAAGTAGCAGTTCTCCGGCGTGGCCTCGATGAAGTTGCCGGCCGCATACACGTTGAACAGACGCGGTCGCTCGGCGGCGATCTGCCCGCCAAAGATGATGCTGACGTTGAAATCGATCTTGGCCTTGGCCAGGGCGGCAGCGTCGCGGTCATACACTTCGCGCACGGCATCGCCGACGATGGTGGCGGCTTCGAACATATCGCGCGCCGTCCACAGCGAGCGAGGCTTGTCGCGCGCCTCGGTCAGCACCTGACGCACCGCTTGGCTAATGGCCAGATTGCCGGCAGTCAACAGCACCATGACCCGATCACCTTCGCGCTCGAATACCGTCATCTTGCGGAAGGTGGAAATGGCATCGACGCCCGCATTGGTGCGCGAGTCCGACAGGAAGACCAGGCCAGCGTCCAGGCGCATGGCAACGCAATAAGTCATGGCGAAGCAACAGACAAAATCGGGTTGGGAGGATTCTAGCGCGCCAATCAGAGCTGTTTGTCGCGCTTGGAAGGGGTGTTCAATTCACTCAGGCGGCTTCGGCGGGCAGGGGTTCGATCGAGATGCTGACATCCAGCGTCTCCGCCCCGCCACCCTCGCGGATACCGCGAATGGGCGCGGCCGATTGGTAATCGCGGCCCACCGCCAGGCGGATGTGGCGGCCGTCGGTAAAGCATTGATGCGTCACGTCGATGCTGCACCAGGTATGCGATTCAGCATCGACGCAGATATCGGCCCATGCGTGGCTGGCCAGGTCTTCTTCGCCAGCGGCGTGAAAATAACCGCTCACGTAGCGTGCGGGCACGCCCGCCGCCCGGCAGCACGCCACCATCACCTGCGCTTGGTCTTGGCAGACGCCCGCGCCCAGATTAAATGCCTCGGCAGCCGTTGTACCAACGTCGGTGGCATTGGGCTTGTAACGCACACGCTGGGCGATGGCGCGGGCCAGGTTCAATGCCGACTCCGCATCGCCCGGCACGAGCCCATGCTCGTGGGCAAAGGCCCGCATTTCCGGCGCTGCGGAGGTTAACGGCGTCGTGCTGAGAAAGTACAGCGGCGAGACACAGTAGCGGCCCTGGCCGGGGGCGTCCACAAAGCGATGGCCACCCGATGCGTGCGCAGGGAATGCCTCGACAATGCCGTGTGCTTCGATTGTCACGTCGTCAGCGCGGCCGCCGAGCGTGAAATGGTGCACCACATTGCCAAAACCGTCGGTGGCGCGGGTGAGGTTGCCCGGGGCGTGGATCTGCCAGCTATCCACTTGCTGCAAGGGGCCGCTGCGAGGCGTCAAGCGCAGTTCGTGCACGCTATGGCGCAGCGGCTCGGCATAACGGTAGACCGTCGTATGTCGAATTTGGTATTTCACGATGGCACGGGCGCCGCCCGAAAGCCGCGCCCTGATAAAGACAAAATGCCCCGCGCGTCACACCACATCGAGAGGCACCAAGAAGTCCTGGCTGATACCGTTGCCCAGATCGTTGATGCGCTCCAGGAAATTGGTCAGCCATGCGTGCAAGCCAACCGCAAAAATATCTTCGATGCGGGCATACCGCAGGTCGGCGTGGAGTTTACCAGCGCGGCGCTCGGTCTCGGCAGACTGACTGTTGCGCACGGTGGAGAGGATGCCGACCACCTCGTCCATGCTCGCCAGCAGCGAGCGCGGCATGTCGCTGCGCAAGATCAACAGCTCGGCCACCCGCGTGGGCGTGATCACGTTGCGGTAGATCTTGCGGTAGACCTCGAAGCCGGACACGGAGCGGAGAATCGCCGCCCAGTGGTAGAAATCTGCGTGCTCCGCAGCGCTCTCATCGCGCGTGGGCGTGGATTGAAACTTGACGTCGAGAATCCGCGCAGTGTTGTCGGCGCGCTCCAGGAACGTCCCCAGGCGCATGAAGTAGAACGCATCGTCCTTGAGCATGGTGCCGAGCTGCACGCCGCGCGACAGGTGCGAGCGGAATTTCACCCACTCGAAGAACTGCGACGGATCATCGCGCAGCATGCCTTCGCTGATCAGCCGCTGTACCTCCAGCCACGTCGTATTGATGGTCTCCCACACCTCGGTGGTGATGGAGCCACGCACGGCGCGGGCATTCTCGCGTGCGCCGCGCAAGCAACTCATGATCGAAGACGGGTTGGTCATGTCGCGGACCATGAAGTCGATCACGTCATCGCGTGAGAGCAAACCGTAACGCTCGTCAAAGACGCGCGTGAGTTCGGAGATATCGAGCATCGCCCACCAGCCCTGCTCCGCCACTTCCGCCGATTGCGGCAGCAGCGAGGTCTGATAGTTGACGTCGAGCATGCGGGCAGTGTTCTCGGCCCGTTCGGTGTAGCGCGCCATCCAGAAAAGGTGGTCTGCGGTGCGGCTGAGCATGGCGTTCCCTTGTACGTATCTTGGTAAATCGCGATGGGTCGACTGCGAGGTCGCCGGTTACGACAATGCGTGCGTGCGAGCACTCAGCGCTCCAGCACCCACGTGTCTTTCGTCCCGCCGCCCTGCGACGAGTTGACCACCAGCGAGCCTGCCCGCAGCGCGACGCGTGTCAGGCCGCCAGGCACCATGCGGACATCCTTGCCGGACAGCACGAATGGCCGCAGATCAATATGGCGCGGCGCGATGCCGGCCTCTACAAAGGTCGGGCACGTGGACAGCGCCAGCGTCGGCTGCGCGATGTACTGGTCGGGGTGCGCCTTCACCACCTCGCGGAACGCCGCAATCTCCTCCTTGGTGGCCGCCGGGCCGACGAGCATGCCGTAGCCGCCCGCGCCGTGCGTTTCCTTGACCACCAGCTCGCCCATGTGGTCGAGCACGTACTGCAGGTCGTCCGGACGGCGGCACATGTAAGTCGGCACGTTGTTGAGGATCGGCTCCTCGCCCAGGTAGAAGCGGATCATGTCGGGCACATACGGGTAGATCGACTTGTCGTCCGCCACGCCCGTCCCGATCGCATTGCAGATGGTGACGTTGCCCGCGCGATAGACCGACAGCAGCCCGGCCGCTCCGAGCGAGGAATCCGGGCGGAACACCAGCGGATCAAGGAAGTCGTCGTCCACCCGACGGTAGATGACATCGATGCGCTGCGGCCCCTGCGTGGTACGCATGTACAGGTGATCGTCCTGCACGAAGAGGTCATGCCCTTCCACCAGTTCCACGCCCATCTGCTGGGCCAGGAACGCGTGCTCGAAATACGCTGAGTTGTACATCCCCGGCGTGAGCACGACCACGGTCGGGTCGGCAATGTTCTGTGGCGACACACTGCGCAGCATGTCGAGCAGCAAGTCGGGGTAGTGCGCGACCGGCGCCACACGATTGCGCGCAAACAGTTCCGGAAACAGCCGCATCATCATCTTGCGGTTTTCCAGCATGTACGACACGCCAGATGGCACGCGCAGGTTGTCTTCCAGCACGTAGAACTCGCCCTCGCCCGCCCGCACGATGTCGATGCCGGCAACGTGCGCGTAGATGTCACGCGGCACGTTCACGCCCAGCATGTCGGGGCGATATTGCGCGTTGTTGTAGATCTGTTCGGGTGGGATGACGCCAGCGCGCAGGATGTCCTGCTCGTGATAGATGTCGCGCAGGAAGCGGTTGAGTGCGTCGACACGCTGGCGCAGGCCGCGCTCGAGCGTGGCCCATTCGCTGGCCGGAAAGATGCGCGGGATGATGTCGAACGGGATCGTGCGTTCGGTACCGCTGTTCGATTCATCCTTGTCGCCATACACGGCAAAGGTGATACCGACGCGGCGGAAGATCAGGTCGGCCTCGGCCCTCTTGTTTTGCAGCGTGGAAGCCGATTGCGCGCCCAGCCATTCGGCGAAGCGCCCGTAGTGGCCACGTACCTCGCCCTGCTGGACGAGCGCAGCCGGAGCCGGTTCGGCGGCGTGGGGGCTGGGGTCCCCGTGCCAGTTAAGCATTTCATCGTAGAACCGGACTGCCATGCTTTTCTCCCCTGACGGACTGCCATGCCACGCGGTTGCGCAACATGCGGTTTTTATAGCACGGCGGTTTTGCGCGCCACAATGGGGCCAACCCGCTGTGCAACCAAGTTTTACGGCAGCGCACCAATTTCATCTGCGGCTGTCGCCAGGGCTTCCACTTCTTGCGCGGAGGACCAATAGCGTGGCCGCATCGACCGCGCTGTCTGCACCTCCAGTGCATCGCCGTGCGTCTGGATGACGACGGCACCGGCGTTGTCCGTGCGCAGCCGCTCGATGTCGCGCGCCACGTAGCGCTGCCATACCTGCGGGTGCGGATGTCCGTACCGGTTGCGGTAGCCGACCTGGAAAATCGCCACCTGCGGAGAAACCGCGTCCAAGAACGCGCCGCTGGAGCTTGTCTTGCTGCCGTGATGCGGTACAAGCAAGATGTCTGCCATCAGCCGCTCCGGCTCGGCGGAGACCAGCGCCGCCTCCTGGGCGCTCTCGATATCGCCCGTCAGCAAGGCGGCATGGTGGCCATTGCTGACGCGCAGCACGCAACTGCGGGCATTGCTGGAGACGACCGCGCCATCAGCAGGCGGCCGCACCGGGTGTAGTACTTCGAAGTCCACGCCGTCCCACGTCCAGGTTTGCCCGGCCCGGCAGGCCTCCAGCCCGATGCCATGGGCGTCCGCCAGGTCATGCAGGGCATGTTTCTCGGGCAAAGACGCCAACATGGTGCGGACCGGCATCGCATCCATCACCGTTTCGGTGCCGCCGGCATGGTCGCTGTCTTCGTGGCTGATGATGAGTGCGTCGAGTTCCTCCACGCCATGCCCACGGAAGTACGGGGTGATGACGCGCGCCGCGGCGTCGGCGGCATCGCCATAGCGCGGGCCGGTATCGAACAGGAGGCTGTGGCTCGCGGTTTCGACAAGCGCGGCGGCCCCCTGGCCGATGTCGAACGCCACCACGCGGAATTCGCCCGGCGACGGCTGCGGCACGCGCGCCAGCACCAGCGGCACCAGCAACACAGCGCCCTGTGCTCGCCAAGCCCACGCGCGGAGCCCGCCGGGCACCAGCAACAGCGCAACGCCGCCCGTCGCCAGAACCAACGCCCATGGAGGCGCAATCGGCGCGACCCACACCGACCAGATTGGCCGCGCCAACCACTCCAGCCAGCTGACCAGCCACGCGAAGCTCGCTTCCGACAACGCGAGCACTGGCTGCGCCAGTGGATCCGGCAGGGCTGCGCCAATCAGGGCCAATGGTGTGGTCACAAAGCTCACCACCGGAATGGCGAGCCCATTGGCGGCCGCCGACACCACCGACGTCTGCTGAAACAACAGCAACGTCAACGGCAGCAAACCGAACGTCACGGCAAATTGAATGCGTGTTGCGCCCGAGAAACCGCGTTGCACGCGGCCCCACCACGGCTGGGCCTCATGGCCGCGCGGACCATCCAGCACCATCTGCGCCGCCAGAAAGATGATCGCCACCGCGCCAAAAGACAGCCAGAACCCAGCCGACATGACCGCCCACGGGTCCACCACCGCCACTACGGCTGCCGCCCAGCACAGCGACAGGCTGACCGGCACATGACGGTCGGTCAGCCGGGCAATGGCAATCGTCGACAGCATGAGCAACGTGCGCTGCGCCGGCACGCCCATCCCGGCGAGCAAGCAGTAGCCAAACGCCGCCAGCATCGCCGCGATGGCGCCCGCACGCGGAGTGGCCATGCGCAGCGGCAGAGGTGTGCGCACCCAGCGCGCCAGACCGAACGAGCGGCGCCACAAGGCCATCCCAAACGTGGCGAACAGCCCCGCAATCATCGTGATGTGCAGGCCCGAAATCGAAACGAGGTGGCTGATGCCCGTGCGGCGGAACAGCTCCCAGTCTTCGCGGGCGATGCCGCCTTGGTCGCCCACCACCAGCGCGACGATCACCGGTGCGTAACGTGCATCAGGCAAGGCGTCCAGAATGTGGCGACGCACCGCTGCACGCCAGCGTTCAACGCCCAGCCAGAAGTCGCCGTCAGCGTCTTCCAGCGGCGTGTTCTGGGCGCGCTTGCCGGTGCGTACGTAGCCCGTGGCGCGGATATTGTTGGCGAGCAGAGCGTATTCACCGTCAAAGCCGCCAGGGTTGATGAGGCTGTGCGGGCGCTTGACGCGCAAGCTCAACTGCCAGCGTTGGCCGGGTTGCAGGTCCGGAATGCCGGCACGCCGATCGGGCTCGGCGCCCTCTTCGTCTGTCTTGCTCCAACCGCGTGCGCCATACCAGGACAGCCGCACGCGTGGCGGCAAGGCGTCGCCGGCATTGCTGGATTCAATCTGAAAGAGAAAGCGCGTAGCGTCGTCATCGACTTGCGGCAAATCCGCCACCACGCCCGTCGCGAGGATGTCCTTGCCTTCCCACGCCGGGCTGAGCACAACAGCTAGACGTTGTTGCGCACGCCAGTCGGCCCAGCCAAAGCCAGCGGCCATGGCGCCCGCCACGAGCAATACCGGCAAAAGACGTGTCCGGCGCCGCGCCCGGAGTGCCAACGCCAAACACAGCGCCAACAGAACCGTCGGCTGCCACGTGGGCACAAGCGCGGCTTGCGTCTGCAGCACCATGCAGCCGGCCACAAAGCCGATCAAAACCAAGCGCATAGGAGCGCGTCAGGCTTGCAGCAGCGGTGCCAGGCGAGGAATGGCCTCGAGACTATTGCGGCGCGCCTGTTCGGCCAGCGCCTCGATGGAAATGCCACGCAGCTCGGCCAGCGCCTCGGCAATGCGCGCCACTTCTGCGGGGGCATTGCGCACCCCGGCCTGCTCACCGAACTGGTCGTCAGACAGCCACGCGGGCGCGAGGTCCGGCGCGTCGGTTTCTAGCACGATTGCCTCGATTGGCATGTCCGCTGCAAGCCGGCGCACACGGTTAGCACGCGAGAAGGTGAACACGCCGCCAAACCCGAGTTTCAAGCCGGCGCCGACAAAGCGCCGGGCCTGCTCCGGGCTGCCGTTGAAGGCATGCGCAATGCCGCGCACGCCGGCCTTGATGGCCGCGCTGCCCACCTGATCCTGCGATTTGCGCACGTGCATCAACACCGGCAGATCGAACTCGCGCGCGATGCGCAATTGCGCCTGGAACACGGCGTTCTGCCGCTCGACATTCGGATCGGGGATGAAGAAATCGAGCCCGATCTCGCCGATGGCCACAAAGCGCGGATCGTCCATCGATGCCGCCACCTGCCGGCGCAGGTCGACAAGATCATCGTCACTGGCCTGCGCGGCGTGGATCGGGTGAATGCCGAGCGCATAGCTGCAGCCGGCATGCTGGTGCGCCAGCGCCCGCACGGTATCGAAATTCCAGCGCGCCACCGCCGGCACGACAATGTGGCTCACCCCCGCCGCATGCGCCTGCGCCACCGCGGTGTCGCGGTCGGCATCAAACTCACGGGCGTCGAGATGGCAATGGGTGTCGATCCACATGGTCGATCCTGCGTTGGAAAAACCGGCAACGTACCGGAAAGGCGGCCGCGGTGGAATCCGCCAATTCCGATAGTGCTGTTTCGATCAGCGCTCCTGGTGCAGATGGCCGTCGCGCAGGCGCAAGACGCGGTCGCAGCGGCCAGCCAAGTCGACATCGTGCGTGACGATGACAAAGCTGGTGCCAAGCGTGCGCGTTAGCTCCAGCATCAGGTCGAAGACGTCGCCGGCGGTGTGATCATCCAGGTTGCCGGTAGGCTCATCAGCCAGCACGCAAGCGGGAGACCCGACCAGCGCCCGCGCAATGGCCACGCGCTGACGCTCGCCGCCAGACAGCTCACCCGGGCGATGCGCCGTGCGCGGGCCCAGGCCCACACGCTCAAGCATCGCCTGCGCGGTATGGCGCGCCTGCGCCTCTTCCACGCCGCGAATGCGCAACGGCATCGCCACATTGTCCAGCGCGGTGAATTCCGGCAGCAGATGGTGGAACTGGTAGACGAAGCCCAGCGCCTGGTTGCGCAGCGTGTTGCGCTCGCGCTCCTTCATGGCGGTAAACGGCTTGCCGAGCAGCGAGACGCGGCCCGAGGTCGGCTCATCCAGCCCACCCAGCACATGTAGCAGCGTGCTCTTGCCCGAACCCGACGCACCGACAATGGCGACCTTCTCGCCCACGCCGATGCGGATGTCCACGCCCTTGAGCACGTCGACATTCAAGCCGCCCTGCTTGAACGACTTGGACAAGCCCTCGGCCTGCACCACCGCACCGGTTGCCGCGGCCGGCGCTTCCATGGATGTCATAACGGCCTCACTCATAACGCAGCGCCTCTGCCGGGTTCACGCGCGAGGCGTGCCAGCTCGGATACAGCGTCGCCACCGACGCGAGGATGAAGGAAATGATGCCGATGGTTGCAATGTCGTTCACGCGGGGGTCCGAGGGCAGTTCGCTGATGAAATAGATGTCACGCGGCAGGAATTGCACGTGGAAGAGCCGCTCAATAAACGGCACGATCACGTCGATGTTGTAAGCGATGAGCGTGCCGAAGCCCACGCCCAGCAGCGTGCCGATAAAACCGATCGCCACGCCCTGCACGATGAAGATCTTCATGATGGAGCTCGGCTGCGCGCCCATGGTGCGCAGGATGGCGATGTCGGCCTGCTTGTCCGTCACCGTCATCACCAGCGTGGACACGAGGTTGAATGCCGCCACCGCAATGATCAGCGTGAGGATGATGAACATCATCTTCTTCTCGGTCTTCACGGCGGCGAACCAGTTGCGGTTCTGGCGCGACCAGTCGCGGATGTACAGCTCGCCCGTCAGCGTGCGCGACAGTGCCTCGGCCACCTGCGGTGCGCGGTCCATGTCGACCAGTTTCAGACGCACGCCGGTCGGGCCTTCCAGGCGGAACAGGCGTTCCGCGTCTTCCATATTGACCAGTGCCAGCGAGCTGTCGAACTCATAGTGGCCCGACTCGAATACGCCCACCACTGTGAACTGCTTCAGGCGCGGCAGCACGCCGGCCGGGGTGATCGTGCCCTGCGGCGCCAGCAGCGTGACCTTGTCGCCCAGTTGCACGCCCAAGCCGCGCGCCAGTTCCCGGCCCAGCGCGATGCCGAATTCGCCGGGTTTCAGGTCGTCCATGCTGCCGGCTTTGAAGTCTTTGCCGATATCCGACACCTTCGGCTCATCGGCCGGCGATACGCCGCGCAGCAGCACGCCACGCACCGCGTCGTCGCGCGTGATCATGGCCTGCGCGCCCACGTACGGCGCCGCGCCGATGACTTCCTTGTTCTGCATGGCCTCGTTGGCGGTGCGCTGCCAGTCGGGCAGGCTATTCGGCGCCATCACCTCGATATGCGCCAGCACCGACAGCATGCGGTCGCGCACTTCCTTCTGGAAGCCGTTCATGACCGACAGCACGATGATCAGCGCCGCCACCCCCAGCGCAATGCCGAGCATCGAGATGAGAGAGATGAAAGAGATGAAGCTGTTGCGGCTGGCGCGCTTGCTTGCACGCGTGTACCGCCAGCCGATCTGCCATTCGTATGGAAATTTCAAAGGGGATTCCCCGTGGGTGCAATTTGATGTGATTCTGCCGGCTCACTGGCCAGCGAGCCGGAAGTTTACAATCTCGGAGCCATGATTCCTGAACTCACCCTGATTGTCCCGTTTTGCGCGCCCGCTGCCGAGGTGGCGGACGACGCTTACCGTCAATTGACCTTGCCGGGCCTGGAAAGGTTGCTTGCCCGCGCCAGAGAAGCCGAACGCGAGCGCCACGACGACGCCTACCTGCCCACGCTGCCGCACGAGCGCTGGCTGGCTAAGCATGCCGGTCTACCGATTTCTCCGCTGCCGTCGGCGCCCTACATGCGCCTGGCGGACGGCGGCACCGCCGACACGCGCGTCTGGGCCTGCCTGCAGCCGGTGCATATCCATGCCGCGCGGGACCATCTGGTGATGCTCGACCCCGCCCAACTCAGGCTGGAGGCCGCCGATGCCGACGCGCTGCGCGCCGCCATCGCCCCGCTAGTGGCCGAGATGGGCATCACACTCGACGCCACGCACGCCGCCCGCTGGTACGTCGCCGATTCGCCCTTCGGTGACCTGATTGCCGCCGCCCCGCAGCGCGCCACCGGCCACAACATCGACATCTGGATGCACAAGGGCGAGCAAGAACGCGCCTGGCGCAAGTTCCAGAACGAGATCCAGATGACGTGGTACGACCACCCCGTCAACCAGGCACGCGAAGCGCGCGGCCTGCTGCCCGTCAACTCCGTGTGGCTGTTCGGCCAAGGCGCGCTGGTCGATGCCCGCCCGATTGCCGACCGCATGATCGGCAACGACGCCTTCTTTGCCGGCCTGTGCCACGCCGCCAACGCCACCGAGCTGTGCGCCGAAACGCTCGCCGCCCTGCCCGCCGATGGCACGAACGCGGCCGTGTTGCTCGACGCGGCCACCCGCCCGTATCTTTCGGCCGACTGGTACGACTGGATCGAAACCCTGCGCGCTTTCGACCGCGACTGGTTCACCCCCGCCGCCGACGCCCTGGCCGATGGCCGTATCGATGCCGTCTCCCTCGTGCTGACCGGCGATTCGCACTACGCCCACTACCGCACCACCCGTAAAGACCTGACCGGCTGGCTGCGGCGCTTTAGCCGTGCCCGCACCCTGCGCGATGCGCTGTCCCCCCTTTCGATGTCCGCCTGAATGACCCGTATCGCAGTCCGTTCGCACTCCCCCGAGGCCGCCAACACACTGGCCGGCCACGGCATCCACCCCGTACTGGCCCGCATCCTTTCCGCACGCGGCGTCGCCCGGCCCGATGAGCTGTCGACCGAGCTGGTCGACCTGCTGCCCCCCTCGCAACTCAAGGGCATCGACGAAGCGGCGCGCTATCTGGCCGACGCCATCGCCGCCAACAAGCGCCTGCTGATCATCGCCGACTACGACTGCGACGGCGCCACCGCCTGCGCTGTGGGCGTGCGCGGGCTGCGCATGCTGGGCGCACAGGTGAGCTACATCGTCCCCAACCGCTTTGAATACGGCTACGGCCTGTCGCCCGAGATCGTGGCACTCGCCTCGCGCGAGAAGCCGGACGTGCTGGTGACCGTCGACAACGGCATCGCCGATGTGGCGGGCGTGGCGGCGGCCAATGCGCTGGGTATCGACGTGGTCGTCACCGATCACCACATGCCGGGCGCGCAGTTGCCCGACGCGCGCGTGATCGTCAACCCGAACCAGCCGGGCTGCGGCTTCCCGAGCAAGAACCTGGCGGGCGTGGGCGTGATGTTCTACGTGCTGCTGGCGCTGCGGGCTGAGCTGCGCAACCGGGGCGTGTTCACGCCGCAGGATCAGCCGCGCCTGGATGCCCTGCTCGATCTCGTGGCGCTCGGCACCGTGGCCGACGTGGTCAAGCTCGATGCCAACAACCGCCGGCTGGTCGCGCAGGGGCTCAAGCGCATGCGCGCGGGGCGCATGTGCCCGGGTATCGCCGCGCTCTTCCGCGTGGCTGGTCGTGAGGCACGACGCGCATCGACGTTCGACCTCGGCTTCGGCTTGGGCCCGCGCCTGAACGCCGCGGGCCGCTTGGCTGACATGACGCTCGGCATCGAATGCCTGATCACCGACGACTACGATCGCGCCATGGCCATCGCCGCCGAACTCGACGGCATGAACCGCGAGCGCCGCGAAATCGAAGCCGGCATGCAGCAGGAAGCGCTAGCCATCCTCGACAGCATGAGCACGCTCGACGGCGCGGCCCGCCACACCATCGCCGTCTATAACGAGACCTGGCACCAAGGCGTGATCGGCATCGTCGCCTCGCGCATCAAGGACAAATTCCATCGCCCCGTCTTCACCTTCGCGCCCGGCGACGATGGCGTCATCAAGGGCTCGGGCCGCTCGATTCCCGGCTTCCACCTGCGTGATGCGTTGGACGCTGTGCACAAGCGCTGCCCGGGTCTAATCGTCAAATTTGGCGGCCACGCCATGGCGGCCGGCCTCACGCTGCGCGAAGACGGCTTCGACGATTTCGTTGCCACGTTTGAAACCGTCGGCCGTGAATGGCTGACCGAGGCGCTACTCTCACGCGTGCTCGAAACCGATGGCGAGGCCGACCCGGAATGCTTCACGCCGCAGTTCGTCGAGCTGCTTGAAACCCACGTCTGGGGTCAGGGCTTTCCGGCGCCAAGCTTCTGCGGCGAATTTGATGTGCTGTCGCAGGCCGTGCTGAAGGACAAGCACCTCAAGCTCAAGCTCGGTCGCGGCAAGCAGCAGTTCGACGCCATCTGGTTCAACCACGCCGAGCCACTGGGCGCCTCGGCCTATGTGGCGTACCGGCTCGACAACAACACCTTCAACGGCATCACACGCGTGCAGATGGTGATCGAGCATGCGCAGTAGCCGCGCCGAACCTTGCGCCAGCGCATAAACACATGCCAAAACTGTCTGACGGCGCGCCGATGACGCAGCCGTCAGCCACGGCGGCTGCGTTACAATGCGTCTTTGCCGGCTTGGCGCCCGCCATGACCGTGCCCCCACGAATTCCTAGCTTCAACCTCCAAGCGAAATGACTCACGTCGTTACCGAAAGCTGTGTCCGCTGCAAGTACACCGACTGCGTGGACGTCTGCCCCGTCGACTGCTTCCGCGAAGGCCCGAACTTCCTGACCATCGATCCGGACGAATGCATCGACTGCGCCGTCTGCGTGGCAGAGTGCCCGGTCAACGCCATCTACGCTGAAGAAGACGTTCCCGGAGATCAGCAGAAGTGGATCGCCCTCAATGCCGAGCTTGCACAAGGCTGGCCGTCCATCACCAAGACCAAGCAACCCTTGCCCGACGCCGATGATTGGAAGGACGTGAAGGACAAGGAGCAGTACCTCCAACGCTGATCTCCAAATTTTTACCGTCACCGCAAAAAAGGTGTTGACGGCGAGATCAGAAACTAGTTAGAATTCATTTCTTCGCTGCTACAGCGATTCCCCGATAGCTCAGTCGGTAGAGCGCCGGACTGTTAATCCGTAGGTCCCTGGTTCGAGCCCAGGTCGGGGAGCCAAATACAAGAAAACGCCTCGCTTCGTGCGGGGCGTTTTCTTTTGTGGCATCGGTGCGTGTATTGTCTCGTACCGACTGCCATGCCCGGATGGTGAAATTGGTAGACACCGCGGACTTAAAATCCGCTGCGCCCTCATCGGCGCGTGCCGGTTCGATCCCGGCTCCGGGCACCATCTCTCTACTTCCCTTCCCTACCTGTTTTGCTTTACGACGCGTGGCACGCATGCACCTTCGGTGCGTCTTCGTATTCGTCGTGACGGCGCACCCATGACATGGGGCCGGTCTCATTACGGCCGAGGGGCGCGCGATCGAGCAGCAGCAAGGTGCCAGCCATGTCCTCCAGGCCGCGCGCGTACGTCGAATACGTGTGGAACACGTTGCCCGCCTCGTCTTTGTAGAACGCACTCATGCCGGGGAGCTCGTCGTGTGCTTGTTCGCGCGGCGTGGCGGTGTAGTTGTAGTCGACTGCGCCGCTGGCGAGTTCTTCCGGCGAGAAGCTCACGCGGTAGTCACGGTTGAAGGTTGTGCCGAACGATGACACCCAAGGGAACTGCCAGCCCATCCGTTTTTTGTAGGCCGCGATCTCGGCCATCGGCGCACGCGAAACGGCGACCAAGGTCACGTCATGATGATTCAGGTGCGGGAGCATTCCGCCGAGATGATCCGACAGGAACGAGCACCCAGGGCACCCGGCTTCCCAGCCCGGGCCGAGCATGAAGTGATAGACGACCAACTGACTGCGACCATCAAACAATTGGGCGAGCGTTTTCTGGCCATCGGGCGTGTCGAACACGTAGCCCGTATCGACCTTCACCCAGGGCAGCGCCTGGCGCTCGGCGTTGATCGCGTCGCGCAGGTGAATCGCTTCCTTTTCGCGGGCCAGCAGCGCCCGGCGCTTGATGAGCCATTCGTCTCTTGAAACCACGGGATGCTGCGGCATGGTGGGCCTCCGTTTCTCTGCGAGGCTTTCATACTAGGTCGCATCCTGGGAAAACATCAGCATCGCGTGCCGCCAAGCGACTTACTCATCTTCTAAGAGCATTTGCCGTCGCCGCGTGCGCGGGGCATGTGCAGGATCAACCCAGCAGCCAGCGCATGCCCAGGTTGATGAGCGCGCCGCCACCCACAAGGCCGATCCACAACACTGCGGCGCACAACAGCGGACGCACGCCGGACTTCAGCAGCATCGGCACATGCGTCTGCGTGCCGATGGCGAACATCGCGCAAGCGAGCATGGCGGTGTCGACGGCGTCGATGGGGCCATGCCATGCGGCGGGAATGGCACCTGCCGAGTTCAGCAGCGTCACCAACAGCAAACCGACCGCAAACCAGGGCATCGCCTTCCATGCGTGGCCGGCTGCCTTGCGCAGTGCAGCCTGACGCGACACGCGCTGCTCACCGATCGGCCCAGTACCCACATCAGCCGGCGTGGTGCACGCCAAGACCACCAGCAGTGGCGCCAACGCCAGCACACGCACCATCTTGCTAACGACGGCCGCATTGGTGGCGTCATCACCCAGCGGCCGCGCTGCCGCGATGACCTGCGCAACCTCATGCACGGTCGAGCCGATATAGACACCAAAGTGCTCGGGCGCGATGGCCATGCCGGCATGCGATAGCAGCCCGTACAGCCACGGATACAGGAAGATGCCCACGGTGCCGAACAGCACCACACTTGCAATCGCCACAGCGGTTTCACGTGACTGCGCCTTGACGGCGGGCGCCACGGCCAACACCGCGGCCGCGCCACACACCGCACTCCCGGCCGCCACGAGCATCGCCTGCGAGCGAGCAAGGCCAAACCAGCGCATGCCGATCCACGAGCCGACCACCATGGTCAGCACCAACACCATCAAGGGGATCGCCACACCAGAGGCGCCCAAGTCATGGATCTGTGTGAGCGTCAGCCGCGCCCCGTAGAGGACCACCCCGGCGCGCAGCAACGTGTGGCGCGCAAACTGGATGGCGCCGGGCGTGAGCCAGCGCTGATGCCCCGGCATATGCCCGACCGCCATCCCGAGCAGGATGGCCAGCGTGAGCGCACTCAAGCCCAGCCGCGCCGCCCATGCCATCCCACCCAGCGCAACCGCCACCCCGGCGAATCCGAACAGCACGCCCACACCAAGCAGCGCACGACCATCCCACCACGGGGCGACTACGCCTTGGGGTGCCAACTGTTTCTGTGCAATTGTCATCACATCCGCCTTGCTTATTCGCTATGCGCATAACGATATGCGGCGCGTGATAACATGTAAAACAGGTAATTTTTCTAATACCAAGCAGTTTTATGGATACAAAAGCCCCGCGCGTCACCCTCCGTCAATGGGCCACTTTTGCGGCCATCGCCCAGTGCGAGACGACTTCCGCGGCCGGGGAGCAGCTCGGCTTGTCCCAGTCCGCGGTGAGTGCTGCGTTGGCAGAGCTGGAAACCACGCTGGGGCAGCCCCTGTTTGACCGGCACGCGCGCCGTCTGCACCTGAATGCGCTCGGCCGCCAGCTGCTGCCGCAGGCGCAAGCGCTGCTCGACCATGCTGATGCACTCGAACACGCCACGCAGCACGCCAACGTACGCCTCAAGCTCGCGGCAAGCAGCACGATCGGCAACTATGTATTGCCCGCCCTGCTCGCCAGCTTTCGGCAGCAGATCGCGCCTGAGAGCCAGCTCGACGTCTTGATCGGCAACACGCAGGATGTGGTCGACGCCGTGCAGCGCTTCGAAGTCGACATCGGCCTGATCGAGGGCACCTGTCGCGGCGAGGCGCTGGAAATCGAAACGTGGCTCGATGATGAGATGGTCATCGTCGCCGCGCCGGGGCATCCGCTGGTGCGCGGGCCGGTCTCACACGCCGCACTGCGCGAAGCCGGCTGGCTGATGCGCGAGCCAGGCTCGGGCACGCGAGAGCTCGTGGACAGCCGCATCGCGTCGGTCGTGGGGCCATTGCATGTGGCACTGGAACTCGGCCACTCCGAGGCCATCCAGCGCACGGTGGCCGCAGGCTACGGCATCAGCTGCCTGTCGCGCCACGTGGTGGCCGATGGGCTGCGCGACGGCCGCCTCGTGGAGGTCGACAGCGGCCTGCCCCGCATCGCCCGGCCACTGCTCATCGTGCGCCACCGGGACAAACATCCGACGCACGGCCTCGCCCAATTCATCGACGCGCTACACGCTCATGCACGCGACTCGAAAAAAATTGCACAAGGGACTAGCGCGATCTGAAAAAGGTTGATATAGTCTCATTTCTTCGCGGGGCGTTAGCTCAGTTGGTAGAGCAGCGGACTCTTAATCCGTAGGTCGAGTGTTCGAGTCACTCACGCCCCACCAGAACTCGCGTAGAAAGCCCAGTCCTCACCGACTGGGCTTTTTGCTTTGCGCGCTCAAAAAAGCTCGCAAGGATCGCTCACCGGGAGCACCCTCCTCGCGTTCAAATAGTCAGCGCCGGCTTACCCCATTGCCGCTGCACCCGATCCGACACCGACGCCTTGCTTCCCTGCAGCAGCACATCCACCGGAATGCCCGTGAGGATCTTGATCGCGCCACGCACGGCTTCCGTCATGCACCTGCGTTGAGACGCGGCATCTTCTGCCGTGACATTGCGCATCAGCGTGGTATGCGCGGCTCTAAGTGCCGGCACCCTCGCAGTGACATCCGGGTCGGGCCGTCGGCTGACACCGGTGACGGCGTGGCACACACGGTCGCTACCCAGCATTGTCGTGTCGTATTGCACGACCACCACCAGGCCCGCGGTATCGAGCACCTGACTGAAGTCTGGCGAAATCAGATCGGCGACGAGGTCTGAGGGGTTGATGGTGTTGTCGCCATAGGCGGCAATCGTGGCGCTGTGCACCGCACTGGAGGCCACCAGGCAACTCAGGGCAAAAGAGACTGCAATCTGCTTCATGAACTTCGGGATGGAAGCGCGTGGGCTCGCGCGAAATCGGCCACTCCACTGCGATGAATGACACCCGGAGGGGAGTGGCGGACCGTGTTGACAGGCTACGCGGTGGCTGCGGCCTTGGTTTTCTTGGTGGTGCGCTTCGTAGCGGGCGCCTTTGCAGGTGCCTTCGCTTGGAGTTGCGCGCGCAACGCGGCCTTGAGGTGGTCGAATACCTCGCGATGCTCCAGGAATTGAGCGCGATTGAGCGCGGACAGCATGCTGTCAGCTCCCTTGCGCGTCTCATCCAGATAGCTCAGGCGATACCACGACGTGCGGAGCCAATGATAGGAGCCCTCGTCGCCAAACGAGTCGTAAATGGCTTCGAGGTCGTAACCATCCCATTCCGACTCTTCGTAATCCGCCAGAACGTCGAGGTAATACGCGATCAACTCGCATTTCAGGTCGTCCGGATCATCGAAC
Source organism: uncultured Ralstonia sp. (assembly GCA_966433195.1). GTDB lineage: Bacteria > Pseudomonadota > Gammaproteobacteria > Burkholderiales > Burkholderiaceae > Ralstonia. The sequence continues at coordinate 19,693 of CBJMVH010000025.1, read as the reverse complement.
TCGCGAACGTCGTGGATCTTGCGAACCGTGTCGCGCATCCACTGCGGCGCCTGGTCAGCCAGACGCGTCTTCTCCTTGCCATCCTTGCCTTTTTGCTGCGTCATCGCAGCGCGCATGGCTTGCGCAGCTTCCTGAGCGGTCGAGTAAGTTGTCGTGCTCATCGCCAATACCTCCTTCTGTGGTGGTGCGTCGCGCCAGCCTGATCGGAAAACAAGCGCATACGGCATCGCGCACCGCAACATGGCGGCGCGCGATGCACGTCAATCACACCTTGGTGATCTTCGGGAACGCCTGTGATGCCAGATCGCCGTACGAGCCCGAGCGCGGGCCACCGTCATAGACGAGTTCCATCTTGCTGGGGTTGTCCAGCCGGAAGCGCGAGATAAAGCGGCGCGACCAGCGGGAACCCATCCTGAACAGCGTCCTCGGCGGATTCGGGCTTTCAACAACGCCGCCGCACAGGTACACGGCACCATCCGCATCGAACGCAATGCCGATGTAGCGCGTATGGCCCGGCAAGCCCACGCCTGGGACCTGGCACAGATAGCGCGCCTTCCATTCGGTCAGCGACTTCGTATCGTCGACCACCCACAGATGGCCGAGGGTGTTGATGAAGTACGCGCGATCGTTTCCATCGAAGGCAAGGTCGGTCACCCATTGGTTTTCGTTGGGGCCGAACGGCACCGGTCCGCCGCCGCCCGCCGACCGGACAGTCAGGCGCTGGGCAGGGATGTTCGGATTGTTCGGATCGTGCAGGAAATGGGTGATCTGCGGATTCTGCGCATACAGCGTGAACCCGCGGTTGTCTTGCCGGAAAGCGAACCCGTCCGTCGAATAGCCCATCTTCACCGAGAGGCCCGGCATGTGCTGCTTCACGCCATTCTTCTCGCGGTACACGTCGGTCAGGTTCCAGACGTAGTAATTCCAGCCGTCCGAGGTGATGGCGTTGCTCTGGCCCATGGCGCGATTGTTATCCACCACCTTGCGCTTGATGGAGCCCGTCTTGGGGTCGTGGATGTAGATATCGCTGTTGTCGTCGTAGTTGTTGGCAGCCCACCAGACCGGCTCACTCAGCACGATCGCATAGAGATCGTCGTTCATGCGCACGGGCTCTTTCTTCTCGGGCGGCGGCGCGACGGGCGGTTCCTTCGCGGCCGGCGGATCCGTTTTGGCCGGTGCCTCGGGCTTGCCGCAGTCTTTGCAGGGTGCGTCTTCTTCGCTACCCGGCGTCGTCCGGCTTCCGCAGATCACCTTTTCCAGCATCTCCTTGAAACCGCCCAGCGCATCCTTGTCGGTGAATGCCTGGCCGCCGGTTTCGCTCGCCACGCGCGCGAATTCCGACTCGAGCTTCTTGCGGTCCGCCGCCTTGGTCTTGGCCGGGCTTGGGCCCAGGTACGTATGCACACGCACGTCACCGGCTTTTGCGACTTTGATGGCGTTCGTTGCCGCGTCGATGTCTTCCTGATCAACCAGACCACCACCGAAGAGCGCTTCATCGCTCAGATACAGGATGGCTTTCTTGGCACCGCTGCGCCAATCAAAGTGGTTGGTGACATCTTCAATGGCCAGCGCGCCGTCTTCCTGCGCACCGCCTTCAGCCACCGAGCCCTTGAGTCGCCCTTTCAGCGTGGACTCATCGGCCTTCGCCTTGCCCGTCAGGTACTTGCGCACGGTCGTCGTGAACTTCGTGCTGCCGAACGTGCCTTCCACGCCCAGATATTCGACCCGCAAATCCGACGGGCAGTGATCCTTGGCAGCGGCAATGGCCGCGCTCACCGCCTCGCTCAGCGCGACGGCTTGGCGGCGCATCGATGCACTGGTATCGATCACCACGACAAGGTCGACGGCAGGAATCGACACCGCGCCTGCTTGGGTTTCAGCCATGTTTTCCCTCTCCTAATTCGACTCGAGAAGCGCCCCGCATGCCCCATGACATGCGGGGCACATTGATTACTTCGCTGCGTTGGGCGTGGCGGGGTTCGCCTTGAAGCCCGTCACCAGTTCCTGGCAGCACGGGCAGCACGGCGTGGTGATGGTGTACTTCTGCTTGCTGCCGCAGATGACCTTTTCCAGCACATCCTTCAGACCCGACAGCGCAGATTCCTTCGTGAAGGCCTGTCCGCCGGTCTCTTCGGCAACCCGCTTGAACTCGGCTGCGAGCTTGTCCTTATCGGCCTTCTTGTAGGCCACGTCGCCGAGGTAGGTATGCACGCGCATGTTGTTGCGCTGGGCCACGATAATCGCCTGGCTGGCGGCAGCAACGTCTTCATCATCCACGCGGCCACCGCCTTCCAGGCCCTCATCGCTGAGATAAAGCATGGCGCGGCGTGCGTCGGGCCGCCAATCGAAGTGCGTCGCGATGTCTTCAATCAGACGTGCGCCGTCTTCCTGAGCACCGCCTTCCCCCACCGTGCCGCGCACGCGCTGACGCAGCTTGGTAGCGTCCACCTTGACGGTCTTGGTGAGGTAGTCGCGCGCCGTCTTGTCGAATTTGGTGCCCTTGAACGTGCCCTCGAGCCCGAGGTACACCACGCGCAAGTCCGACGGGCAATGCTTGCTGGCCGCCTCGATGGCAGCGCTCACGGCGTCGCTCAGATCCTGCGCTTCGTCCTTCATCGATGCGCTGGTATCGATGCCGATGACCAGGTCAACCTTCGGCACGATCAACTCTTCGCGCTCTTCCACCACGGGCTCCGGAGCCGGGGCGCGGCTGCCGCAGATCACCTTCTGCAGCATGCTTTGGAAGTCGGCCAGCGTCTTGGGATCGTCTGCGCTCAGGTTCTTCACGTCGGATTCCTTCGCAGGCCCGCTGCCCGTGTTGTAGGCATCCGGCCCAGCGTAGGCGAACGCCTGGCCGCCGGTTTCGTTGGCAACGCGGGCCAGCTCGGCACGCAGCTTTTCTGCGCCAGCCTTCTTCAGCCACGTCTTGCCCATATACGTGTGGAGGCGAACCTTGGCCTCCTTTGCCACTTTGATGGCATTGTTGGCTGCGGCGATATCCTCGGCGTCGACGGCTTCATCGTCCTTGATGCCGCTGCCGCCTTCCAGCGCCTCGTCGGTCAGGTAGAAGATGGCCTTTTGCGCATTGGGACGCCAATCGTAGAACCGCACCACATCTTGCATGGCACGTGCACCGTCCTCGCGCTGCGAGCCTTGGAACAGCCCGGCTTTTTCCACCTGCTCCTTCGTGCGCTGCAGGAGTTCGCCCTCCTTCCCCTTGGCGTGGCCCTTGGTGGTCAGATAAGCACGGGCAGACTGATCGAACTTCGTGTCGGTAAACCAGCCCTCCACACCGAGATAGGTCACGCGCAAGTCCGATGGGCAGGTGCTCTTGGCCGTCTCAATGGCAACGCTGACGGCATTGCTCAGGTATTGCGCCTCGTCCATCATCGAGTAGCTGGTATCGATCAGCACCACGAGGTCAACTGCCGGCACGATGAGTTCGCCTTCCGGCACGATGTTCTCGCGCGGGAACATCACGGTACGACCCTGGTTGGCAAAGTCTCCGGCCACGCCATGGTGGGCCAACACCGCACCGGGGGCGCCCTTCGATGTCGCTTGCGCGGCAATGCCGATCTCGTCGGAGCGTGTTGCCTCGAACGAGAAGTGGGGGGCATCCCCCACGCGGAACTCCAGCGCCTTCAGATCCAGCAAGCCGAGCGTGCCGACCACCGAGTCGTGGTACCAGAAGTTCTCCAGCTTGATCGCCCCCGCACCGCCGCCGGCGGGGTGAGACAGGGTGACCGCGCCGGGCTCGCCGCGATAGCTGAAACAGCCTCGCCCAAACTCGGCGCCATCGCGGTCGAATACCGTAAATGTTTGTCCAATGACGACTGGATTAGTCATCCTGAGCTCTCCGTGAATAGATCAAAGGAAAATCCCCCCAAATCTTTTATTTTTGAAAAACAGAGCCCCTTACACCAATGCATTGGTGTAATTATTACCACGCCATAATCACTAGACCTGCGACTCCCAATAATCCATCTCGGCCACAAAAAGACGCGCGAGAGCGGTCCGCCCGAGGCAGCCTAGAAAATGCGCCATTACCCCATGACGCCATTCATTCGCGGCCTAAGCGATTACTCAGAATTGGATCGGGTGCATTGCCGACAAACCGACGGACGGCAAATAATGCGAGGTCTTCCGCTAGCGACGCCGTCGATGCCGGGTATGCGGAGATTGGCGGCGCGATGCGGTCACGCCGGTAAGCAACAAGCCAACCCGCGGCGCGGGGCTGGAGGACTGAAAATGCAATCGCGCATGCCGGCCAGACATAGTGCCTGGCATGCGGATATCAAAGATAGGTGACGCGGGGGCGGCGAACTGCATGGCAATACAAATCCAAGGCGAACTTCAATTGGATACGAGTGGCTTGATTCATGCGCCGATCGAACTAGATACGTTGGGGGTATCTCATTTGCGGCGTCTCATCCTCTCGGTTGACTGCCTTGGCATTATTTGCAAACGTTTGTTCGTTTGCAAATGCGCCGTACTTTTATCTCAATTCAATGAGATGGGCACGAATATGATGGACGCCACATAATCCTGGCTCGATCGACTAATGGACTACCAGTAATGCGTTGAATATCACCCGCATCGGAAATCAGCTGCGATATTTTCTTGAGCTTGCGTAAAAAAAAACGGCTCGAGTTGCTCGAGCCGTCCGCGTGTTTAACCTTGCGCCGTTCAGGCGGGTTGATCGATTTGCATCCGCATCCGCAAGTGCAACGTCTTGCCCGGCGGCAAGACACGCAGCCCGGTGCCCTCCCAGCCATGCGCAGCGAGGTTGACGGCGTCCGCCACATGCGAAACGGGCTCCAGACAGAAGTACGGCTGCGCCTGTGGCGCATGCAGGATGAAATGATCCAGCGGATCGGCCGCGCTCAGCGTGAGCGTTGCCCCACCCTGCCAAACGACCGCGCGCTGATGCCAATGGCTGTAATACACGCTGAGCGCGTCATCCGGCAATGCTCGCGCGAGGTGGAAGTCTTCGCGCGCGGTAATCGGCTCACAACGGATGGCGACCTCACCGGCGTCAGTTGGCCACATGATGGGCGCATCAAACTGCACGCGTGTGTCGACCGTGCGCGTGAAGTACGGGTGGAAACCGCCGCCCGCAGGCATGTCGCTATCGCCGTCGTTACGTAGCGTCATGATGGCCTCCAAACCTTCGGGCCTGAGCACCAGCGTCTGCGCGGCAGTGAACGGCCACGGCCAATTATCGGCCTGGGGCGCGTAACGCAGGCCCAACACGATCGACGACGCTGTGCACTGTTCTACCGTCCACGCACGCGCATGCGCCAGACCGTGCATGGCGTGCGGCTGCCCCGGATGCGGTGCAAGACGGATCTCGCGCCCACCCCACTGGAAGCGGCCGTCACGGATCCGGTTGGAGAACGGCAGCAGCGGATAGCAGCCCGCCTTGGGCCACGCGAGCCCATCGAAGCCATCACGCAGGCAGGCCTCGGACATCGGGGCCAGCCAGTTGATGCGCTGGCCGCCCTCGCTGACCGAAGCCAGCGAGGCGATCCGGCCACCGGCGGCCGGCGCGACATCCATCGTCAGCCCGCCCGCCTGTAGCCGATGCACCGGGCCGGGCGCCAGCCACGCTGCCGGCGTCATCAGAAGAAGTGGCGAATGCCGACCATACCGACGAACTGGCTCGGGCCATTCGACGGCGTGCCGTTCTGCGAGTCACCCACCGACGCCACGGCATTGACGATGCCACCCGTCGAACTCAGCGTCTGACCGCTCGCCTTCTGATAGGCCTCGACCGCGTACAGCGCAGTGCGCTTGGAGAACGAGTACACCTGCTCCATCGAGAACTGGTGATAGCGCGCCGCCTTGTCGACGCCGTTGCGTTTATTCTCGGCGGTGTAGCTATAGCCGGCCGCCACGGTCAGCGCGGGCGTGAGTGCATAGGTCGCAATGGCGCCGAACGTGTTGAAGCTGGCCGTCTGGGCAAACCCTGCTGGCGAGTTCGCACCCGGCTTGTACTGCACGTTGGAATAGTTGAGCCCCATCATCAGGTTGCCGACGGTGTAGCGTGCCGCGGTACCGATGATCTGCGCGCTATCCGCCGTTGCGTAGCCCTTGTTGATGGGCGCGTTGTTGGCGAAGTCACCGCTGTTGCTCTGGAAGGTCGGAACGTTCTTCAAGCGGACATAGCCAGCCGACCACGCAAACGCCTGATAGTCATAACGCAACGCCGCGCTGAAGGCGCTGCCGTTGGACATGCTGCCCGCCTGCTCGCCCATGCCGTATTGCAGACCCGCCTGGAAACCACCAAAGGTGGGCGTGGTGTACATGACCGAATTCGGCACACGCAGCGTGGTATCCATCGCGTCGATATCGCCCGGGTGAGCGCCGACGGCACCCGTCAGCACATTGGTCGGACCCAGCGCGGCAACGTACTGGAAGTACGGCGTGTACTGACGACCCATCGTGACCTGGCCGTAGGCCTTGTTGCTCAAGCCAACATAGGCCTGGCGATTGAAGATGAAGTTCGACTTGCTTTGCGCGCCCGTGTCGGCTGCGAAGCCGTTCTCCAGGCGGAACAGCGCTTGCGTGCCGCCACCGAGGTCTTCCGTGCCGAACAGGCCGAACTTACTGGCGGCCAGCGCGCCGGAGTTCATGTAGACGTTGGAATGCCCGCCCTGGTTGCTCGAATAGGCGATGGCGTTATCGACTGTGCCGTACAGCGTCACGGCGCTTTGCGCCGAGGCATGCATCGACAGTCCTGCGGACAACAGCGCGACGCACGCGCAAACCGGCTTGATGGTGAACATGGCTCGTGTGGTTTTCATGGCTTTCATCGTTCTCTGTGGTGGTCTCCAGCACCAGGGAATCGCGCATTGGCCGGGCTCTCCTCGCCCCGCCATTGCGCACAGGTAGGCGGTGTGGTTACGGCTGCAACTGCAAGGTCAGCCGACGCCATCCGCCCGAAACAGCCTGCCCGACAACGCGGGCCTGCGGAGTCTGCAACTGCCGCGTTTCGGCTGCAGGCAGATGAACTTCAACGGTATCCGCCTGCGTGGGCATCTGGCCTTCGCGCGATACATGCAGTGTCACTGTCTGGGCATCCGACACGGCACGCACGTTCCAGCGGCCATGCTCACCATGGCGCCAGGCTTCCGTTTCGCCGTCGTCTTCGATGCTGCCGCCGGCGGCCTCGCCGTTGCCGACCATCGGCACAACCAGGAAGCCGCGTTGGTCAGCACGTTGATCGAAATGCTGCTCGGCCACGTTCAGCGCGATCACACCACCCTCGCGGATCAGCATGGCCGGCTGGTCCCACGGCGCAGGCAAGGTCACGGTCTGGCCGCCGTCAAACACCTCGCCGCTCCAATACGACACCCAGCGCTGTCCGGCCGGCAGATACACGGTGCGTTCGGTCTGACCTTCTTCCACCGTCGGCGCCACCAGCAGCGACGTACCGAGCATGAAATCGTCGCATTCCGCGTAACAGCGGCGGTCGCCAGGGAATTCGGCAAACGTCGGGCGCAGCACCGGCTCATACGCCTGTGTGGACTGCCACAGCAGCTCATACAAATACGGAATCAGGCGATAGCGAAGCTTGATCAACGACGCGATTTGCGACGTGACCTGCGGGTACATCCACGGCTCGTTGACGGTCTTGTCGTCGTTCCACGAGTGGATGGAGAAACGCGGCATGAACACGCCAAACGCCACCCAGCGCACCAGCAGTTCCGGGGACGGCGCCGGGCCGGCAAACCCGCCAATGTCGTGGCCGATGTTCGACACGCCCGACAACGCCAGCCCCAGACCCATCTTCAGGTTGTAGCGCAGCGTTTCCCACGACGTGTAGTTGTCGCCGGACCACGTCTGTACATAGCGCTGCATGCCAACACCGCCCGAGCGCGACACCAGGAACGGCCGACGCTGCGGCGCGTATTCCAACTGCGCTTCGCGGGATGCACGCATCATCAGCATGGTGTGCAGCACCTTGGCTTCGCGGATCGGCGTTTTCTTGCCAAAGCCATGCGCGAAAGCGTTGGGGGTCCAGACCTCGAACTCGTTGTTGTCGTTCCAGGTGGACGCCATGCCGTAGTCGAGCAACGTGCTCTTGACGTTGGCCTTCCACCAGTCCAGCGTCTTCGGGTTGGTGAAATCGAGATACGCGCCCACCTCGTCCCAGAACTGCACCCAGGCCGGCTCGCCCTTGTCGTCGCAGATCAGCAGGCCGGCTTCCTTGGCCTCGGCAAACTTGGGGTGGTCCTGCAGCAGGCAAGGCTTGATGTTCGGGCACAGGCGAATGCCCGCATCCAGATAGCTTTGAACGAAGCCGCGCGCATCGGGGAATTTGTCCGTATTCCAGTTGAACACGTAGCGCTTCGGCCCGATGGAGGTGTAACCCGACGACAGGTGGAACGAATCGCACAGGATGTCGTGTTCACGGCAGCCCTTAATGAACTCGCCCATCTGTTCCTGCGCGTTCGGTGCGTCGGTGTACGTCATCGTCGAGCCGGAATAGCCCAGCCCCCACTTCGGCATCCATGCCGGGCGGCCAGTCATCCACGTGAAGCGGCGGGTGGCATCGAGCGGCGTATCGGGCGAGGCGATGAAGTAGTAGTCCAGATCCCCATGTGGCGCGACAAAGTAGCGATAGAGGCCGTGGTAGTTATCCAGCTCGCGGCCCATGTCGAAGCTGCAATCGGACAGCGTATCGTAGAACAGCCCGAAGCCGGTGGCGTTTTCCGGATGCCACGTCACGTAGAACGGGATGTGCTTGTACAGCGGATCGGTCGTGCGCGCGCTGTAGCCCATCGCGTCGATGTTGCGCATCTCGTAGCGCTGGTGTGCACGGTTCGTGTCGCCGGCGCGCTCGCCCAGGCCGAAGTACATTTCGCCGGGCTCGCGGCGCACGTAGTGGTAGACCTGCTCGTCCCAGTAGCCAAAGTTATAGGCCTGCGTGGAACGATCGTGCAGCACAGCCTGCCATTGCCCGGCGCGGCGGATTTCCCAGTTGCAGAAGCCGCCGGCCAAAGCGATCGTCAAACGGATCTTGCTGGTTTCGATGCGTAGCGTGTCAGCATCGGACTGCAGTTCAAACGCCGGCAGCGAGAAACCGCTGAGGTCGCGACGGTCGCGCCCTTCGAGCGCCGTATCGTCGCCGCCCGGCGCGATCGACCACGTGGCTGGGCCGCGCAGGTCGCCCTGCGGCAGCACCAGTACGCGAACGATGTCCTCCTCCAGCACGAAGAGTTCAATCGCAGCGCCTGCGCTGCTGGCCAGGCGCAGGCGGTTGCCTTCGCGCGCTTGAAGTTCAAAACGGGGAGGATGCAACATGGACATCGTTTTCAGCTCAATTTGAAGCGGACAAATTCATCTTGCGCGCAGCACGCTCTTCCGCCGACTGACCGCGAATCAGCACGATCAGCAGCACGGCTGCAATCACGTCAAACGCACCCAGCAGGCCGAACAGCGGGCCATAGCCGACCGTATCGGCCAGGGCACCCACCACTGCGGTGAAGGCCAAGCCGCCAATCCAGCCGGACATACCGGTAAAGCCATTGGCGGTGCCGACTTCCTGCGGGTCAAACACGTCTGCGCTCAGGGTGTTGACCGACACCGAGATCATCTGGTGCGCAAAGCCGCCCACGCAGAACAGCGCAATGGCCGTGTACGGCGACGCCACCAAGCCCACGCACGCCGGGCCGATCATCATCAACGCGCCGAGCACCACACCGCCCACGCGCGACCAGATCAGCGGCAGCTTGCCGAACTTCATCAGGAACGGCGACAGATAGCCGCCAGCCATCCCGCCCAAGTCTGCCGCCAGGAACGGCAGCCACGCAAACATGGCGATCTGCTTCAGATCCATGCCGCGCTCCTTGAAGAAGTACAGCGGAATCCAAAAGCTCAACGTCTGCCATGCGGGCTCCGTAAAGAAGCGCGCCAGCGCAATCGCCCAGAAACGGCGCGCACCGATGATCTTGCCGATCGAACGCTTCTCAGCAGGCTTGTCGCCCGCCGAACGCAATTGCCCGTCGGTAATCTTCGTCAGCTCTTCCTTGGACAACCGGGGATGCTGCTTCGGCGAACGGTAGAACGCAAACCACAGCGCCGCCCAGAAGAAACCCAGCGCACCCGTCACCACAAACGCGGACTGCCAGCCATGCTGCATCGACAAGAACAACACCAGCGGCGGCGCCAGCATGGCCCCAAACGACGTGCCCACGTTGAACCAGCCCGTGGCCACGGATTTTTCCTTATCCGGGAACCACTCCGCCACAGCTTTCATGCCGGAAGGAATGGCAGCGGCTTCCGTCAAACCCATGAACGTGCGGAAGCCGGCCAGCGACAGCCATCCCGTCGCACCGGCATGCAGCACACCGGCAAATGACCACAACACGGCAAACAGCGCAAAGCCGATACGCAAGCCGATCAAGTCGACGATAAAGCCGCACACCGGCTGCATGAGCGTGTAGCCGAACTGAAACGCCATGACCACGTAGCCATACTGCTGCGTGGTCATGGAGAGCTCTTGCTTGAGCGTAGGCGCCAGTACGCCCAGTGAATTGCGCGCCAGGTAGTTCATGATCGTGCCCAGACACACCAGCACGATGATCCACCAGCGCAAGCCCTTGATGGTCTTCAAGATTTGCCTCCGATTATCTTTGTAGTTTTGAAGGGCGGCGGTGGACCGCCCAGACATCACACAGCGTCAGCGCACCATGCACGGGCGCTTGTTATCGAACTTCCAGTTGGGAATCAGTTGGCCCATGGCAATCGCATCGTCACGCGCGCCAAGGCCGTGCTGCTTGTACAGCGCGTGTGCCTTTTCGATCTGCTCCATGTCGATCGACACACCCAGGCCCGGCTTGGTCGGCACATCGATCTCACCACCAACGATCTGGAACGGCTCGCGCGTCAGGCGCTGACCGTCCTGCCAGATCCAGTGCGTGTCGATGGCGGTGATGTTGCCCGGCGCCGCTGCGGCCACGTGCGTGAACATCGCCAGCGAAATATCGAAGTGGTTGTTGGAGTGCGAGCCCCACGTCAGGCCCCAGTCATCGCACATCTGCGCCACGCGCACCGAACCTTGCATCGTCCAGAAGTGCGGATCGGCCAGCGGAATATCGACCGAGTGCAATTGAATGGCGTGGCCCATCTGGCGCCAGTCGGTGGCAATCATGTTGGTGGCCGTCGGCAGACCGGTGGCACGGCGGAATTCGGCCATCACCTCGCGGCCGGAGTAGCCGCCCTCGGCGCCGCAGGGGTCTTCGGCATAGGCCAGCACGTCGTGCTTGTCGCGGCACAGGCGGATGGCCTCGGCCAGCGACCACGCGCCGTTCGGGTCCAGCGTGACACGGGCATCGGGAAACGCCTCGGCCAGCGCGGTGGTCACAACCATCTCGTCATCACCGCTGAGCACGCCGCCCTTGAGCTTGAAATCCTTGAAGCCGTAGCGTGCATATGCAGCCTTGGCCAAGCGCACCACCGTTTCCGGCGTGAGCGCTTCCTCATGGCGCAGGCGCGTCCAATCGTCGGTGGCGTCGCTGCCGTCGGCGTAATCCAGGTTGGTGCGCTTGCGGTCCCCCACGAAGAACAGGTAACCCAGCACCGGCACCTTCGCGCGTTGTTGGCCCTGCCCCAGCAGCGCCGCCACGGGCACACCCAGGTGCTGGCCCAGCAGATCGAGCAACGCGCTTTCCAACGCGGTCACCGCATGCACTGTGGTGCGCAAGTCGAAGGTCTGCAGGCCGCGGCCACCGGCATCGCGATCGGCAAACTGGCGGCGCACCGTGTTGAGCACGTTGTTGTACGCGCCGATGGGTTGTCCGACAACCAGCGGGGTTGCGTCTTCGATGGTCTTGCGAATCGCCTCGCCGCCCGGGACTTCGCCCACGCCGATGTGGCCCTCGGAATCTTCCAGGATGGCGATGTTGCGGGTGAAGAACGGGCCGTGCGCCCCGCTCAGGTTCAGCAGCATGCTGTCGCGCCCGGCAACCGGGATGACTTGTAGGCGGGTGATGCGGGGCGTGCGGGTTTCGGCGGAGAGGTGATTCATGGTCGTCACGTATGTCATCAGTCGTCGTACAACATGGAAGGGGACTATAATTGACGCATTCCCACAGGGCCACCCCTGGTAAACCCGAAATTCAAGTCCCCACGATCGGAGATCGCATGCCCGGCAGCTCCCCCGCAACGCTCGTGCGCCGCACCCAAAGCCTGGCCGACGTGGTGGTGGACCATATCAAGGGACGCATCGCGACGGAATCGCTGCGCCCCGGCGACAAGCTGCCGACGGAATCGGCGTTGATGGAAGCGCTGGGTGTCAGCCGCACGGTGGTGCGCGAAGCCATCTCCCGTCTGCAGGCCAAGAGTTTGATCGAAACGCGCCACGGAATCGGTAGCTTTGTGTTGCCGCCGCGCGCCGATAACAGCATCCAGCTGGGCGACGCCTCGACGCTGCACGACATCCTGTCCATGCTTGAACTCCGGGTGGCCATTGAAACGGAATGCGCCGGGCTGGCCGCACAGCGCATCACTGCGGACGAGATCGACGGCTTGCGTGCCGCGCTGGAAGCCATCGAACAAGACCAGGTCGACGGCAACGACAGCGCCACCTCGGATCTGCAGTTTCACCTCAGCATCGCGCGCGCGACCGGCAACGAACACTTCGTGGGTGCCCTCGCCCAGCTTGGCAAAACGCTGATCCCTCGCACGCGGATGAGCCTTGCCCAAGTGGGCTACCTGAACGCCCCGGAGCTTCGCGCCACGGTCAACCGCGAGCACCACAGCATCTTCGACGCCATTGCCCGCAAGGACCCGGAGGCCGCCCGCGCGGCGATGCGCATGCACCTGTCCAACAGCCGGGAGCGCCTGCGCCATGCACACGAGACGGCTGGCAAGCTGATGCAATCGGCCTCGGCCTGAATGGGCATCCGAAAAGTCACGTAGTTGTACGATGTCTTATGGCGAGAGGCGACTTCGCGCTCGCTCCATCCGGGTGACGTTGATAAAGGTTTGCATTCGCCCGCAGCCAGCCACGTAATCTGAGCCTGCACCGACCCCTCGTGGGTGCGCTCCGGCCGCAGAAGAGAGAGCTGCGGCCTACTTGGCCCTGATGCTGCTGTCTTGAGTATCAGGGCGCTTCTTTTGGGGCCGGCCCTCCTCATACCGCTGCGGCAATGAAAAAGGCCCCGACAATCGGGGCCCTTGCATCTACGGAGAACGCGGTCAGGTCAGCAGGCGATCGCGCGTTCCATGATGCGCTCCAGGCAGAAACCCTGCCCGTAGATCGCGCGCAGGCGCAGGCCGTTTTCCGCACCCAGCGCCAGCTTCTTGCGCAGCCGCGAGGCATGGGTATCGAGCGTCCGCGAATAGGGGCTCAGTTCTCGGCCCCACAGCGCCAGTTCGATATCCGCGCGTGACAGCACCCGCCCCGCGTTGGCGAACAGCAGCAGCGCCAATTCGAACTCGCGCGCATGCACGGACACGGCGGTATCGTGCACGCGGATCGACCGGTTCTGGCGATCAATCGTGTACGGCCCCAGTTGGATTTCCGATGCGCGAACGGCACGGCTGACCGCAAAGCGGCGGATCAGCGCATCGAGCCGTGCCAGCAACTCGGACGGACGAATCTCGCCCTGGAAGCACAGGTCGGCGCCGTGGTTGAGCGCATCGGCGGTTTCGGTGTCGGCGTGTCCATCGCCAAGGTAGACGATGGCCATGCTTGGACCGACGCGCTCGCGCACGCTGCGCACCAGCGACAGGCCCGGCATGTCGTGCGCATGCGCGCCCACCATCAGCAGATTGATGCCATGCTCGCCGATCGCTTCGAACACTTGGCGGGAAAGAAACAGCGGAACGCACTCAAAGCGCGTCGGCTGCAGCGCGGAATGAATCGCCTGCTGGCGGCTGATGTGTGTGTCGATCAGGCCGATTTTCATGGCTCGCAGTCTTGAATGCCCGTGCGTCGCGCGTTCAAGCCTAGGCGTGATGGTCATGGTATGCATCGGCCCTCTCCTGGTCTGCGGCACACGGATTGGATAAAAGCCGACCGGCCTGCCAGACGCGCACACCCCGCGATGGGTTCCCGTCGCCATGCAGGGCGTGGTGCAGTTGCGTGCGAACGCGTTCGTAGTCGCATTCGCTCAGCACATCGGTTGCGGTCTTGCTCAACATACGTGGCGCCTTGGGTGGCCGGTGATGCATCGGTTGCTATGCCTGTGCTGCCGGTTCTCGCCCAGGTGCCGCCATCTCTCGTTCGGGCGTATTGCCCGCGTACGCTGTGCCGGTCGGCCAATGCACTGTAGGGCCGCCAGTGCCCCGGAATGCAAATGATTGAAAAGGGATCGTGGCGAACGCCACAGTGGAAGGTGCCGCGCTCGCCGGCTGTCAGGCGTCGCGGTGTTGCGGCGCGCGCGGCAGCGACACGGTGAAGGTGGAACCCAGGCCCGGCGCGCTTTGCACAGCAATGCGCCCGCCGTGACGGTCAACGACCGTCTTCACAAACACAAGCCCGAGCCCGCTGCCGGCAGGTGCGTTGACCACCCCTTCATGCAGTCGATGAAACGGCTGGAACAGCCGCGGCTGATCAATCAGCGCAATGCCGGCCCCCTGATCCGCGACCGCCACGGTGAACATCGCCTCGTCCTCGCCCAGCGATACGGTGACGACCGAACCCTCGGCACTGAACTTGATGGCGTTGTTGAGCAGATTCACCAGCGCCCGCACCAATAGGTGTGGATCACCACGCACGGGCGCCTCGATGTCGGCCAAGACGCGCACTTCTACCTGATGGCGATTCGCCAGTGCCCACACTTCATCGGCGGCGTCGAGCACCAGCCCCACCAGATCGACATCCTGCAACCTGAGCACCTGCGATTCCGCCCGCGCCAGCTCAATAAAGGTGTCGGCCAGATCAAGCGTGCGCGAAGACAACTGCTCGATACGCGACAGCAGCGCTTCACGGTCCAACGCGCGAGACGAATCCCGCTGCAATTCGATGAGCGCGAGGATGGCGCTCTGCGGCGAGCGCATGTCGTGCGAGATGAAGCGCAGCGCTTCTTCGCGGTGGCGCTCCGCCTGGCGCACCGGCGTGATGTCGGCAAAGCTGACGATGATGTCGATGGGCTGGCCCGCGTCGTCGCGCAGGGCAGCTGCGTGCATCAGCATCGAGCGGCCGTCATGGGTGCGCAACTCGATGGGCTCCA
The DNA here is from genome assembly GCA_966433195.1 of uncultured Ralstonia sp. Taxonomy (GTDB): domain Bacteria; phylum Pseudomonadota; class Gammaproteobacteria; order Burkholderiales; family Burkholderiaceae; genus Ralstonia. The sequence goes on along the minus strand of CBJMVH010000025.1, from coordinate 4,508 downwards.
GCGTGACGTCCGGGTCGGCCTGCCAGCGCCTCCAATAATGCTGGCCGGGGGCCGGGTCGGGAAACGCGAGCGCCAGTAGCGTGGGCAAATCCCGGAGCGCCGCGGCGCGGCTCGTGGCCGATGTGTGCGACTGTCCAGCCAGATCGGCACTGCGGCCATTGGCCAGGCGGATCGCACCATCGGGCGCACAGATGACGGTGGCATCGGGCAGGCTCTCCAGCGCATCGGCCAGAAAGCGGCGCAGGCCGCGCAGCTTATCGGTGAGCGCGGCTACGGCATCCATGTGCGCACCCAGCGTGCGGCCGGTACGGGCCAACGGTGTGGCATCTGCCAGTACGCCAGGCTCGCGCGCCAGGCGCTGCATCTCTTCGCGCAGAAAACGCAACGCCGCCTCCTGCTGGCGCCAACTCCACAGCGGATACAGCACGAGTGGCCCGACCAGCGCAGCGAACGGCGGCAGCCAGCGATGCAGCCCCACCAAGGCGAAGACAGCGCCGAGCAATACCAAAGCGGCGCCAGCCAACGACACAGCGAGCGCCATGCGAGGCGTAAGCCACCGCACCGCCCAGGCCGCCATCAGCAATGGCAGCAGCGTCATCACCCAGAACAGCTCGGGCGCGACCGGCAGGATCGCACTCCCGTCGAGCACCGTCTGCGTCGCATTGGCCAGCACTTCCACGCCGCTCATCGTGCGCGAGGTGGGTGTCGCGAAAATATCCGACACGCCGGACGCCGTCGCCCCGATCAATACCAGCTTGCCCGCAAATGCCTCTGGACTGACACGGCCGTTGAGCACGTCCAGCGCCGGCACGTGGCGGAATGTACCGGCCGGGCCCGCAAAATTCAAACGAATCGGCGCGCGACGCGTCCAGCCCTCGGCATCGGTTTCCGCATCCGAGGGCGCCGGCGTCGAAACCGGAGGCCGCGCAGCCTGCCGAGCAAGCTGCACCGCCAGATGGTCGAGTACATGCCCACGCGGCCCCTCCGCCAGATAGACACCGCGCACCACGCTGTCGGCATCCGGCGCCGCATTGATATGCGCGACGCTGGCACCGATACCCAGGAACGGATAGTGATAGACGCGCGCCTGCTCGGTGCGCTCGGGCAACGCGGGCAAGATCACGTGCCCTGCTTGCGCGATGGCCGCCGTCAAGGCGCGGTCGCCTTCCGGGTGCGCAAGATCGGGCTCGATCAGCAGAATATCGATGCCGATCCCGCGCGGCCGCGCCTGCCCCACCCGTGCGATGAGTTCCGCCAGTCGGCTGCGGGGCCAGGGCCAGCGGCCCACCGCATCCAGACTTTGATCGTCAATGGCCACGATGACGATGTCGTCACGCGGCGCATGCCCATGCAGCACGGCAACGGCGTCATACAGTGCCGCATCCAGCCGCGCCACAACGCTCCAGCGCACCGCGCCCACGGTCAGCAGCGCAGCCAGCGCCACCAACAGGACCCACTCCACCAGAGAGCGCAGCGCCGGACGCCCCGCGTCGGGGCTCACCGGTGCCTGATCAACGGGACCAGTCATTGAGCAAGAGATTGCCGCCCCCGCTTTGCACGGGGCTGCGCGCCGAATCACCAACAAAGCTGCCGACGTCGATGCGCTGCGGCTTGGCATAGACCACCGACGCCTCGTCGCCCAGGTCCACGCCCGTGCGCAAGTAATACACGCCGGCCGGCGGCTGCGGGATAACTGCCTCGTTGCCGTCGCTCACGATATCGGCGATGGGCTTGGCGAAGGTCGGGTCCGCAGCCAGCTGCAGGCGCGTATGGGCGCCAGACGCCGACAACTCAGGCGCCAGCGCGGGCCAGTGGGCGTGCAGCTTGCCGTCGTCCGCGGCATCAACGGAAGCCTGGGGTGCCGCATCGGACGACACGTCGAGCACCCGGAACTTCAATGCATCACTCCAAGGGCCCGTCTTGCCATCTTCGGCCACCGAGCGCACGCGCCACCACCACGTGCCGGCAGCCAGCGGTGTGATCACGCGGACATCCTGTCCGTGCTGCTGAACGGTCGGCGACGCAAAAGTCTGCGCATCTGCCACCTCCAGGTCATAGCTGCGCGCGTCGGAAACGGCCGCCCAGGCGAAGGCCACATCGCCGCTGCGGTAGGCCTTGCCGTTGCTCGGCTGAATCGTGTACGGCGCCTCCGGATGCAGGCGCACGGTAAAGGCGTGCGTTGCCGACACGCTCGTCAGCCCGAGTGCATCGACACTCTGTACGACCAGGGTGTAATTGCCGTCTTCGCTGCCGCACAGCGTTGCGCCGGGTGTCTTGCTGAGTTGATAGGCGCTCAGTTCGGTCAATGCAGCATCACGCGCCACGGCCGCACGGTAGGACACCGCGCCACGAACCGGCTGCCACGTTGCCCGCAAGCACGGCGTCTGCACCAGATCCGGCATCGCATTGAGCTTGGGCGCAGCGGGCAGCGCCGCACGCTTGAGGTGGCCGTCGGCGGCCTGCACACCAAACCCCGCTTTCACCGCCTGCGATTGGCGGCCCGCCTTGGTGGCCACTTCACCTTCGAGCACGGAACTGGTCGATACGGACTCACTGGCCTGCACGCGGAATCGCGTTCCGCGCACGCCCGTCACCAGCGCAGGCGTGGAAATCTCATAACGGCCCACGCCGCGCTTTTTGGGTGACACCGTCGATTCGGCCTCGCCCTGCTTCACATGCATGCGCACATCAATCAGCCCTGCACGCGCAAATGCACGCACGCGTGACAGCGCGACATGGCTACCCGGTGGCACGGTCACCCGCGTGCCGTCATCAAACGCGAGCGTGACGGCGCCTTTGTCACCGGTATCGATCTGCGCGTCTTCAGCCAGCTTCATGCCGGCTTGCAGCGGCTTGCCACCGCCCGTGGTGGCATCCCGCGCAAACACCACCTGCGCTGTGGCCGGCACTACGGGAATGCGGTCGAACGGAATACGCAGCACCGAACCGGGCTTCAGGTGGTACGGGTCGGCCACGTGATTGCGTTGCTGCAGCAGGCGCCAGCCTTCCACGCTATCCATATAGCGGTCGGCCAGGCTGATGAGCGTGTCGCCCTGCTGCACCCGATAGAGAAACTCCGCCCCATCGGCGCCCGAGGGCTGGGCCATGACTGATTGCCATGCACCCCCAAAAATAACGAACGCGCCGACAAACGCGGCGCGCCCCATCCGAACCTTCAGTTTTGCGTCAGTGGGCTTCACTCTCTTCCTGCGTGGTTTCGAGCCGATAGCCATGCGAATACACCGACACCAGCCGCACACCATTCTTCTGATTGAGATCGAGCTTGAGCCGCAACTTGGAAACATGCGTCGCCAGCGTGCGCGAATCCGGGCCAATGCTGCGACCCCAGACCGCCTGCTCGATCAACTCGCGCGGCACCAGCTTGCCGATATTGCGGAACAGATAGAGCGCCAAATCAAACTCACGCGGCGACAATTCGACTTGCGAACCATGCAGCGTCAGCACGCGCCCGAGCGGGTCCACCGCGTACGGCCCCACATGAATGCGTTCCAGCGACTCGCCCGTACGCGGCGCGGCGCGGCGCAGGAGCGCCCCCACACGCGCCACCAACTCAGCGCGGCGCACCGGTTTGATGACGTAATCATCGGCACCCGCTGCCAGCCCGCGCACCACATCGTCTTCCAGCGAGCGGTTGGTCAGGAACAGCACCGGCAACGCCGGGCCGACGGTCTGCCGCACCCAGCTCACCAGTTGGATGCCGCTGATGTCGGGCAACTGCCAGTCCAGCAGCAGCAGGTCGAACGTGCGATCCCGCAGCGCTTTGACGAAGGCATCCCCGCTACTGAAACTCTCGCATTCGTATCCGGATGACACCAGAATCTCTCGGATCAGCTCCGATTGCGCCTGATTGTCTTCCACCGAGGCAATTCGTATCGCCATCTGGACTGCCCTTTTTCCCCGTTTCTGACCTGGCCGCGCTGTCGGCACCGGCCACCGTTATGGGTCTCTGTCGTTGTGATCGGCTTACCGCCGGTACATTGTTGTACGAGTGCCCACCCTCTCCTGCGCGGTCCAACTGCTAGCTTGAACCGAGGTCATCCTAGAAGCCTGGCCCCGCCGCACTCAAAACAAATGTAAAAAGCACGCTCGGCGCCGGATATGGGTGTCGTTCTATCACTTTTTGTTACGACAGAACAAGTGCGGGCGCCATTCAAGCGCCGTATGCATGGCCGGGGAACACTAAGCGAGGAACGTTGCCGGAGACACCGGCTGGGCGAGCAGCAAACAAAAAGCCCCGAACACGTCGGGGCTTTTGGCTTTGCATTCTGGAGGCGGAGGCCGGAATCGAACCGGCGTACACGGCTTTGCAGGCCGCTGCATAACCACTTTGCTACCCCGCCAGGGGTTCAGCACCGCATTGTAGCAATTCGTAGCGAACCGCGTCTTTACCGTGCCGATAAAGAAAAAGGGAAGCAAGGCTTCCCTTCGGGATTGGAGCGGGAAACGAGGCTCGAACTCGCGACCTCAACCTTGGCAAGGTTGCGCTC
>CBJMVH010000024.1:0-56535 GCA_966433195.1 uncultured Ralstonia sp. | reverse complement strand
ACTATCCCTTATTTTAAGAGTGTCCTTGTGTCCTCAGATACGTGGGGCCGCTCCACTCGTCGACCTTTCCCACTGTCCCGTTGGGTGATCACCGTTGCTATTGCGGGCTACGCTTTGAAGTCCTTATGGGACGAATACTCTGTGCCGACGATTCCGCCACTGCTTGTAGTGCTACGCGTGGTTGATGAGAAGGGAGCGCCTATTCCACATGCAGAAGTTCAGGTAACGCAGGCCATCGATATCGGAACGAAATTGTTGTGCGTCAGCATTCCCACGTTCGGCAGCGGGGGGCGGAATTGTACGAAGTACAAGGATGTCCCGATTTTCCGCGGGCGAGTGGATGCAAAGGGAGAGCAATCCCTGACAGTCCGCTACGCTGACATGCTCCGGATTGAAGCTGCTACCGCCTGCGTCAGTGATCCTCCTGTTGCATACCCTCGGCGGTCGCATTTCTCCGCTCAAATTCCTTGGGATGAAGTTGAGCACGCACGCACAATCGTTCTCAGCAGCGCTGTCGGTAGCGCTAGCTCGCTTTGTGATGTGGGTGCGCCTCCTGACTTCACACATTGAATCTTGTCTCTCACGGTCGCATGACTCGCATTCGGAAAGATCAAGAGCGCAAAGGATAAGACGTGGATTTCAGTGGTAGCTATGTCGAGCACTGGGGGCTCAGGGATACGGCGATCAATGGCGAACATTGAGGGTGGGCCAAGGGTATTCCTGGCGCGGGTTCGCGAACGCCTTTCGGAGAGAGGCCACGAACTGCTCGACACCGAGTGGCGTGGTTGGAACGCACCATATCGGTTTCGCTGCGCCCACGGACATGAGACGTCCCGCACTGGCAGCCACGCCAGCCGTTTTTTGATCGAGTGCCCAACGTGCCGCGACGCGGAGAAACTTGCCCGGCTGCAACAAGTCGCTCGACAAGCTGGTGGTGAATGCTTGTCCAGCATCTATGTCGGCCGCTCGGCGATGCATCGGTTCCGCTGCGGGCACGGCCACGAATTCGAGGCGCGTGCCTCCAAAGTCATCGAAGGAAGCTGGTGCAGGCATTGCGCGCGGTTGAAGCACAGCCAGACCATCCGCGACCCGAATGGGCTGGCTCGCCTACAGGAGACTGCTCGTCAGCGCGGCGGTGAGTGTTTGTCGCGCACCTACACGCGACTCGCTGATGCGTACCGTTTTCGCTGTGCTGACGGCCATGAGTGGAACACGTCCGGGCAGGAAATTACGCGTGGCGCCTGGTGTGGGCTTTGCGCTTACAAGGCACGCAGTGAAGCCTACCTCCGCAAGGACGGGCTGGCCGAACTACACCGGCTCGCACAAGATCACGGTGGCGAATGCCTGTCGGACCAGTACGGCGGTGCCAAAGCCTTCTACCGGTTTCGTTGTAGGGCAGGGCACGAGTGGCGGACCACCGCCGCCCGCATCTTCCGAGGTGCTTGGTGCCCGAGCTGTGCATATGAGGACCGGCGCCTTGGTATCGAGACCATGCATGAGCTGGCGGCGCAGCGTGGCGGGCTGTGCGTGTCCGACACCTATGTCAACAATGCGACCAAGTTGGAATGGGAATGTGCACGCGGCCATCGCTGGCGTGCGGCCCCCAGCACGATCCGCAATGGTCACTGGTGCGCCCAATGCCATTTCCAGTCTCTGATCAGACTTCCGCAGACCCGGCGCAGGCGTCGATACGAGGCGGCTACGCTGATGCCCGATTGATCGGCGATGCGGAGCCTGGCGCTTGGCACGTTGTCCGTCACCACAGGCCGCCCAACTGTGAACAAGAAGAACGATCTGTGAAAGCACTCAAGACCATTGCATGGAGCATCTTCGGGCTCCTTGCTGTTGCCTGTCTACTTTTGCTGGTGCCGGAGTACCCGGATTCCCCAGAAAGGTCCGTCGAAAAGCTTGTGTCAATCAATGTGAGCCCACGAGGTGACCGGCTGCTGGTGCGATCGGTAGAACACGACTATGAATTTGCACTGCCGCCAAATCGGCTCAACGACGCATTCGCTGTGCCTCCGAAAGATGAGGCGATGGTGGGTTGGGCGGACAGGCCTGACCGAGGCGCAGTCTCCCTGGAAGGGCTGCGCCTCAAGCCAAGCGGAGAGGTAGCAGCCAGCGTCAATGCAGTATTTGGTGGCTATGATTCTCGTGCAGCAACTCCAAGATCGATTCTGTCCGAACGCGAACGCGCTCATTTGAAGGCGCTGGGTTTCTCCCCGTCCAACGGAAATAGTACCGGCAACATTGAACCGCCGCTCTACATGGAGTGGAGGGGCGATATTGACGGGCTGCAGTATCCCCCGAACAGCCGGGGAGACGATTGGGGACCATCGCTTCAGGACCGCCTAGATTTCGACATCACCGTTGTCGCGGACAATCCCGATCGGCTCAAGCATAACCAACGGATGAATGCCCGGCTGAAGCCCTTAGTTGACATCAAGCATGGTGTGCAGACGGTTTTGCTTTTGGTCTTTCTGGCGGTGACCGGCGCTAGCCCGCTTCATGGCGGTTGATAGCGGCCGGCTACGATTTACCCAGCTATTGGAATTTGACTCCAGCCTGTTCCAGCAGCCACGCTTCGATCTTGTCATGCCACATCCGCAGCATATCGAGCGGTCGGCGTCGGTAATGCTTTTCTGCCAGCGCACTAGGTTTATGACCCTGGATCTGGGCTACAACTCCAACCGGTACTTCGATCCATTCAGACAACGTACCGAACGAGCGGCGCAGTCCGTGCAGGGTAATGTGCGGGAGCCCGGCGGCTTCAGTCGCCTGATTGTGCGCATATCGCGGCTCCGCAATGTGACCCTCTTCGGCGTTGAGGCTGCTGAATACCCAGGGCGACGGCTCCCACTTTTTTCCGCGAGCTTCCAACGTGCGCAGTCGTCGGGTGCTCGGAGGAGTTTCGTTGATGTGCTTCAGATTGAGCAACTGGCTTGCCAGGTAGGGCGTGAGCGGAATGACGCGGCCAGCTTCCGTCTCTATCTTGTCGGCGATGTGCAGGCTTCGCCATTGAAAGTCCACATCCTCCCACCGAAGGGCTGCCAATTCTTCGCGTCGGGCGCCGGTAATCAACAGCCCTTGCAAATAGGCTGACTGAACGGGATTGGGGAGGCCGCGTACTGCCGCAAACCAAGCCGCCAGTTGCTCGCGTTGTAGGCTGTCCCCGTCTTTCGTATTGTTGCGCGGCAATATTCCCGTCACCTTAGGCGATGTGCAGCAATCAGCGGCGGCGATGCCGGCGTATTTGTCGTGACCTTCGCACCACCGCACAAACGCTTTGAGCATCCTGAATGCATAGGCTGCACTCGTTGGCCGAGATGGCACTTCCGATTCCAGCCATGTGCAGATGGTCTTGGTCGTCAGTTCGGAAAGCCTCAGCCCCATCAGCGGGTATAGCGGGCCGCGCTCAGTCTGCTTGCCGCCGCGCTTGGTCGGTGCTCCGCCTTTGGCTGCTAACTTGATGTGGTCGTTGATATAGGTAGCGGACCTCGGCTGCTTGGTTTTCGGGGAAATTTTGGTGCGTAGGTCGTTTAGGTAGTCCGCCCAGGCGTCGGAAACCTTCGCGCTTTCCCGAAGCGCAGCGGCTTGTCTTGCTTGGTGGCGGGCTCGCTGTTCCTCCTTGACTTCGCGCGGATCTTGGCCGGAGTCGATCAGCGTTTGTAGGCGTCGCGCTTCTTCCTGAGCCTTGCTGATCGTCCAACTGCGTGGGTCTCCAATGGTCAAACGCACGGTTTGCCCATGGATCTTGCCTTGGAAGATATATGACTTCGCGCCGGCGATAGTGGCGCGTAAGCCGAGTCCTGGAGTTTTGCTGTCCCAAAGGAACGCCTGTGTTACGGGGTTCCCCTTTTCGGTGAGTTCGCCCGGCGGGCAATGGTGCGCGTCCACGCGCGCAGTGGTGAAATTGATCTTTGCCATCTCGTTTCTCGCGGGACGGGTTACACGGCTCCATGGGAGTCGGTTTCGTGTAAGCTGCGTGTAACCAGAGTGTGGCGTAATCTATACACCTTGGTCAACACATTGGGAATGTGAGGAGGAAGGTTTTCCCTTATTTTTCAAGGGATTGTCGACGCTGATAAGCGTCGATCAACGCAGGGGAATTTAGACTTTTCCTGATTTGTAATCATCAGGTGGCGGGTTCGAGTCCTGCAGCCGGCACCAGCATCACGAAACGGCCTCCCTTGCGGAGGCCGTTTTCTTTTTGCCGCGCGCTTGTGTAGTGGCTGTTGTGCCATCCATTCGTGCCACCAAAAAAGCGCTTGCCGATTCCAACCACACTTTGCTACTCTGCGCCCCGTCATCGCTACGGAGTGTTCTCCATGGACAGTTGTTCTAGTCGATCTTCGATCGCACATTGAACGGCTAGACAGTCTCGGCGCGTCGCTTGCGCGCCTCACCACTGCCTAGCCGCATTGCACGGCGGGTAGTGGCACTTGCGTGGGTTCTCCGCGCAAGTCTCTTCCCTGAATTTCATCGCTTTACCGACACGGCCGCATGGCTGCGTGCGCGTTTGCGTGCGCGGTTTCCTGGGAGGGCTGTGGTCGGCTCATGCCTACGTTCGTCATAGAAGCGAACGGGGGAGGTCCCATGCTGTTTTTCTCGATGCTGCAATACGTCTGGGTTGTGGTGCGCCCGCTGATTCTGGTGCGCGCTGTTGCGCTTGGCGGTCCGGCTTTGTCGGCTGTGATCACGCTGCTGTTGGTTTGCCCACAGGCTGCCCGCGCGGAAGATGACCGCGCTCCTGCCGCGGTTGCCGATGCGCCGCGCATCATCGCCGCGGGTGAGCTTGGCGATCGCTTCGGGTTCCATGGCCAGTCCACGTGGGTCTGGCAGGCCAAGCCCGCGTTCAATGCGGCATACAGCGGCGGCAACAGCCTCACGCCGGATCGCGCCACGAGCTATTCCTTCAGTACGACGCTGGACCTTGGGATGCGGCTGTGGAAGGGGGCGGAGTTCCACTTCAACCCAGAAGTGGTGATGGGCAAGGCGTTTTCGGACCTGCATGGCCTCGGTGGCCCGCCCAACGGCGAACTCGCCAAGGTGACGGGTTCCGACCCGACGCTATACCGCGCTCGCCTCTTCATGCGCCAGACGTGGGGGCTGGGTGGCAGCGGTGACGGCGGGGAAAAGATCGACGCCGACTTCAACCAATTCGCAAACGTGGTCGACAAACGCCGTGTGGTGCTGACTGTGGGCAACCTGCCGGTGCTCGATGTGTTCGATGCCGTGCAGTATGCGCACGACCCGCGCGCGCAGTTCCTGAACTGGTCGTTCATGACGCATCCTTCGTTCGACTATCCGGCCGATGCGCGGGGCTACAGCTGGGGCGTTGCGCTGGAGTACATCGATAGCGAACTCGGTTGGGCCGTGCGCGGGGGCAGGTTCCTGCAACCGCTGGAGTCCAACGGCCTGCCGCTGGATACGCGCTTTCTCAAGCATTACGGCGACATGCTGGAGCTGGAAAAGAGCTACACGCTGTTCGGCAACGAGGGCAAGGTGCGTTTGCTGGGTTGGCGCAATGTCGCACGCATGGGTCGCTTTGACGATGCGATGGCGCTCGGTCAGTCGACGGGAAGCACGCCCGATTTGAGCCTGGTGCGCCGGGAGCATGCCAAGGTGGGTGTGGGTTTGTCCCTCGAGCAAAAGGTGGGTGACAACCTGGGCCTGTTCACCCGTTTGAACTGGTCGGACGACAAGACGGAGACCTATGCTTTTACGGAGGCCGGTCGCAATGTGTCGTTCGGGGGCCTGCTCAAGGGCATGTCGTGGGGGCGGCCTAACGATGTGGTGGGAACAGCGTTCTCGTTGAACATGCTGGGGCCCGACCACCGTGCCTATCTGGCGGCCGGCGGCAGCGGCGCATTCCTGGGGGATGGCGCGTTGAACTACGGCCACGAGCGCATTCTCGAAGTGTTTTACAGCTTTCAACCGGCCAAGAGCATCACGCTCAGCCCCGATTTTCAGTGGATCCAGAACCCCGGCTACAACCGGGACCGCGGGCCTGCCAAGTTCTTTGGCATTCGTGCCCACGCGGCGTTCTAAGACTTACGGAGGACCCATATGGACAGTCCGAGTCGACCTTATCCGACACCTTTTTCGGTATCCCACTAGGCGAGTCCGCCGCACGGTTGTTCCCTGCTGCTGACTTGCCGCCCAGGCAAGGCAGCGGTGTCTGCATCGCTCCTTGAATCTTTGAACACGCCACGCGCAGTCGTGGCGATTGCCGCATGCCGTGCACCGGTGGTGCCTGTGCGGCAAGGAGTGACCCATGCGCAAATTCAACATCCCCGCCCGTCGTTTCTCGTCGATTGCACTGCCGTTCAGCTCGCCGTTCGTGCAGGCCCGGGCCGGTGCGCCCGAACGCGGCAACGACGTGGCCGCCACGCCCAATCGGCGCGCGGGCGACGGCCAACCGCTCTCCAACCACGGTTACGCAGCGGCTGCCATCCGGCTGTCGCGCACCTACTGGTAGGCCAACGAGCGTCATCCAACAACACCAACAAACGGAGGTCGATATGACCCAATTCGCTTCGGGCATCGACGCACCGCCACGTCATGCCGCGCTCGACGACGCCCACGTCGGGGATATTCGTGGTGCGCTCGGCACCATCGCCCACCATGACACGGGCGCACGGGATAGCTGGCGCGCGCGCCTGCGGACGTTGCTCGCCATTCTCGGCCCTGGCCTGATCGTCATGGTCGGCGACAACGATGCCGGCGCCTTCGGCACCTACACGCAGGCGGGGCAGAACTACGGCACCACGCTGCTATGGACGTTGCTGTTGCTCATTCCCGTGCTGTACGTGAACCAGGAGATGGTGCTGCGGCTTGGCGCCGTCACGCGCGTGGGCCATGCGCGGCTCATCTTTGCGCGCTTTGGCAGGTTCTGGGGCAGCTTCTCCGTCATCGATCTGTTTCTGGCGAATGCGCTGACGCTGGTGACGGAGTTCATCGGCATCAGCCTGGCGCTCGAGTACCTCGGTATTCCGCGCTATTGGGGGGTGTGCGCTGCCGCAGCGCTGGTGATGCTGGCGGCCTCCACGGGCGATTTCCGCCGCTTCGAGCGTTTTGCGCTGGCGCTCGTGGCAGGCAGCCTAACCCTGATTCCGGTGTTCGTGATGGTGCATCCGCCGATGGGGCAGGTGGCGCGCGACTTCTTCGTGCCCGCGCTACCGGCCGGTGCGCCGCTGGCAGAGGTGATGTTGCTGATCATCGCCATCGTCGGGACGACGGTGGCGCCGTGGCAGTTGTTCTTCCAGCAGAGTTACGTGATCGACAAACGCATCACCGCGCGGTTCATCCGCTATGAGCGGGCCGATTTGTGGCTGGGCATTGTGCTGGTGATTGCCGGTGCGGTGGCGATGATCGCCTTCAGCGCGCAAGCCTTCCACGGCACACCCGAGTTCGGCAACTACACCGATGCACTCGGTACGGCGAAGGGGTTGGAAGCCCATTCGGGCCACTGGGCCGGCGTGCTGTTTGCCATTGCGCTGCTGGACGCCAGCATCATCGGCGCGTGCGCGGTGTCACTGTCCACGGCGTATGCGATTGGCGATGTGTTTGCCGTGCGGCACTCCCTGCATCGCAAGCCGACCGAGGCCAAGGGCTTCTACGCGATCTACTTCGGGCTGACCTTGTTGGCAGCCGGATTGGTGCTGACCCCGGGCGTGCCGCTCGGGCTGCTGACCAATGCGGTGCAGTCGCTGGCTGGTGTGCTACTGCCGAGCGCGACGGTGTTTCTGTTGCTGTTGTGTAACGACAAGGCCGTGCTCGGCCCATGGACGAACGGTCGGGCCATGAACATCTTCACGGGCGGCGTGGTGGCGGTGCTCGTGATGCTGTCCGTGATCTTGACGGCGGCCGTGCTGTTTCCCGGCATTGGCGAGTTCGAGATCGGCGCGATCCTGATCGGCGGTTCGCTGATCGCCATCGTCATGTCGTCGGTGCTTTGGCGCATCGAGCGGCGAGGTCAACAATCGCGCCGCCCCCACCACCCGCAGCGCGTGAGCGTGCTGGACCGTGATCGCTGGACGATGCCGCCGCTGGAGCAATTGACGCCCGCCCGGTGGACGCCGCTCAAGCGCACGTGGATGTTTGTGCTGCGGGGTTATCTCGTAGTGGCGGCCGGGCTGGTTTTGGTGCGGATTGCGGGGTTATTGACGCAATAACTGAATGAAGGGCCGCCCAGACGGCCCATTCTCCGCAACAGTCGGCAAAGATGAGCGCGAGGCGTCTCTTCATGCCGAACTGGGGCGCACATTTGGGGCCGCCGTCGGGTGCGCGCCACTGTGGCTGATTGTCGCAGTGCAACAACAGGCACTTTCGATTTGCTTACCCGCAAAGCCGCGTAAACCCTTGTCGGACAGCGCGGGCGTCACTTGTCAATCGGCCCGGATTTCTATTTGCCTGAGCAAATTGCGCGTTCCCAAGCGCCGTCTGGCGGTAAGATCGCGCCCGCATTCCACTCCAACCGCGCTCGCCCCAACGGGCGCATGACGTAGTGCCTGCTCCGACTCCATCCGCGCCCCTTCGGTCGTCCATCGCTTTGTGCGATGCGGCGGCGTTCGGCTTCGCCCATGCCAGCCATGAGCGCAGCCCGCCTCGCCATAGAGGCGCGCTGGTTTCAGCTTCTCCCTGACCGGCGCCTGATGTGATCAAAGATCCGCTGCAGCATCCCGGCAAGCCCCGAGGTGCCAGTAGCACGGTCTTTCTCATTTCCTGCGTTTTTCCGCCTGCGGCTGCCATCCGGGCCGCGTGGCTCTCGTGATGGCCGGAAGCATCGCCGGCGCAACTGTGCAAGACATGAAGAACACACTCGTTCCACATATGAAGCGGCTCTTGGCCGCAAGCCTCCCGCTCCTGCTTGCGGGCTGCAACCTGACGGTCCTTGACCCGAAGGGGCTGATCGCAGCGGAGGAGAAGACGCTGATCCTGGTGGCAACCGGCCTGATGCTGCTGGTCGTCATCCCCGTGATCGTCATGACGCTGGTGTTTGCGTGGAAATACCGCTCCACCAACACCAAGGCCCGCTACGAGCCGAACTGGTCGCACTCCAACGCCATCGAGGCGGTGGTGTGGCTGGTGCCGTGCCTGATCATCGTCGTTCTGGGCTGGATCACCTACAAGTCCACGCACGCGCTCGATCCGTACAAGCCGATCGAATCGGACGTGAAACCGATCACCGTCGAGGCCGTTTCGCTCGACTGGAAGTGGCTGTTCATCTATCCGGAACTGAAGATCGCGACGGTCAATCAGCTTGCGTTCCCGGCCAACACGCCGGTCAACTTCAAGATCACGTCCGACACGGTGATGAACGCGTTCTTCATCCCGCAACTGGGCAGCCAGGTGTACGCCATGGCGGGCATGCAGACCAAGCTGCACCTGATCGCCAACGAAACCGGCGTGTTTGACGGCATGTCGTCGAACTACAGCGGCGAAGGCTTCACGGGCATGAAGTTCAAGGCCACGGCCATGACCAACGAAGAGTTCGACGCCTGGGTCAAGCAGGTCCGCGCTTCGTCGCAGAACCTGACCAAGGAAGGTTACGCCGAGCTGGCCAAGCCGAGCGAGAAGGTGCCGCCGGCGGTGTACGCCAACGTGGACCCGACGCTGTACCACAGCATCCTGCACAAATACATGGGCGATTCGGACAAGGTCCTGACGCTCGATGAGGCGCTCGGTGGCGCCAACTGCACCGTTGAGACGGCCGAGGCGCTGTCGAACCCGAGCGCCAGCCCGGCCCCGGTGCAATCCGCTCTGCCGGTACCCGCCGCTGCCAACGCAGTGCGCACGAATTCCTAGGAGTTGACGATGTTTGGCAAGTTGAGTCTGGAGGCCATTCCGCTGCACGAGCCCATCGTGGTCGTGACGGTGTCGGCCATTCTGCTGGGTGGCGCGGGCCTGTTTGGCCTGATCACCTACCTCAAGAAGTGGGCGTACCTGTGGAATGAGTGGGTCACGTCCGTCGATCACAAGAAGATCGGCGTGATGTACTGCATTCTGGCGTTCGTGATGCTGCTGCGCGGCTTTGCCGACGCCATCATGATGCGCTCGCAACTGGCGCTGGCTTCGGGCGGCGGCGCAGGTTACCTGCCGCCGGATCACTACGACCAGATCTTCACGGCACACGGCGTGATCATGATCTTCTTCGTGGCGATGCCGCTGATGACGGGCCTGATCAACCTGATCGTGCCGCTGCAGATCGGTGCGCGCGATGTGGCCTTCCCGTTCCTGAACACGCTGTCGTTCTGGCTGGCGGTGGCGGGCGCGCTGCTCGTCAACCTGTCGCTGGGCCTGGGCAACTTCGCACGCACCGGCTGGCTGGCGTATCCGCCGCTGTCGGAGCTGGCCTACAGCCCTGACGTGGGGGTCGATTACTACATCTGGGCGCTACAGATATCCGGCTTGGGCACCTTGCTCACCGGCGTGAACTTCGTCGCGACCATCTTCAAGATGCGCGCGCCGGGCATGACGCTCATGCGCATGCCGATCTTCACCTGGACGTCGCTGTGCTCGATGATCCTGGTGGTCGCCGCCTTCCCGGTGCTGACCGTGGTGCTGGCGCTGCTGGGTGCTGACCGCTATCTGGACATGCACTTCTTCACGAACGAGCTGGGCGGCAACGCCATGCTGTACGTGAACCTGATCTGGATCTGGGGCCACCCCGAGGTGTACATCCTGGTCCTGCCGGCGTTCGGCATGTTCTCGGAAATCGTTGCCACGTTCTCGCGCAAGAAGCTGTTCGGCTACACGTCGATGGTGTGGGCAACGGCCGGTATTACCGTGCTCTCGTTCCTGGTGTGGCTGCACCACTTCTTCACCATGGGCTCGGGTGCGAACGTCAACGCGTTCTTCGGTATCGCGACGATGATCATCTCGATCCCGACGGGCGTGAAGATCTTCAACTGGCTGTTCACGATGTACCGCGGCCGCGTCGAGCTGAACTCGATGATGCTGTGGACGATCGGCTTCATGATCACCTTCGTGATCGGCGGCATGACCGGCGTGCTGCTGGCCGTGCCGGGCGCCGACTTCCTGCTGCACAACAGCCTGTTCCTGATCGCCCACTTCCACAACACCATCATCGGTGGCGTGCTGTTCGGTTATCTGGCGGGCGTGACGTACTGGTTCCCGAAGGCGTTCGGCTTCAAGCTGGATGAAAAGTGGGGCAAGCGCGCGTTCTGGTGCTGGTTCGTGGGCTTCTATCTGGCCTTCATGCCGCTGTACGTGCTGGGCTTCATGGGCATGACGCGCCGTCTGAACCACACCGACAATCCGGCCTGGCAACCGTGGCTGCTGCTCGCCGTGGCTGGCGCAGCGCTGATTGCCTGCGGTATCGCATCGCAAGCCATCCAGCTGGTGGTCAGCATCCGCAACCGCCGCGCACTGGCTGACGTGACTGGCGACCCCTGGGATGGCCGCACGCTGGAGTGGGCCACCTCGTCGCCGCCGGCGCACTACAACTTTGCAAGCCTGCCGGTGATCCGCGACATCGACGCCCTGACCGACATGAAGGCGCGCGGTGAAGTGCCGACGCAAGCGGCGCCGAGCTACGAGAAGATCCACATGCCGAAGAACACCGGCGCGGGCTTCATCATCAGCGCGTTCTCGCTGGTGCTGGGCTTCGCCTTGATCTGGCACATCTTCTGGCTGGCTGCGCTGGGTCTGGCGGGCATGATCGTCAGCTTCATCTTCCGCAGCAACGACGACGACGTCGATTACTACGTGCCCGCTCACGAGGTCCACGAGACCGAGTCGGCCTACTTCCAACGTATCGGTTCGCAGGCTTAAACAATGGCTACCAATGTTCTAGACGGTCACGCCGCGCACGCTCACGCGCACGGCCACGACCACGCGCATGACCATGCGCACCACCACGATGCCGCAGACACCAAGGTCTTCGGCTTCTGGGTGTACCTGATGAGCGACTTGATCATCTTCGCGTCGCTGTTCGCCACGTTCTGCGTGCTGCGCAACGCGACCGCAGGTGGTCCCACGGGCAAGGAACTGTTCGATCTGTCGTTCGTGGCGGTGGAAACCGGCATCCTGCTGGTGTCGTCCATCACCTACGGCATGGTCATGGTCAGCCTGCAGAACGGCCGCAAGGACCTGGTCCTGACGTGGCTGGGCATCACCTTCCTGCTGGGCGCCGCGTTTGTCGGCATGGAACTCTATGAATTCCACCACCTGATCGTGGAAGGTGCGGGCCCGAACCGCAGCGCGTTCCTCTCGTCGTTTTTCACGCTGGTCGGCACCCACGGCCTGCACGTGGCGAGCGGCCTGCTGTGGATCGCCGTCCTGATGTGGCAGATCAGCCGCAAGGGCCTGACCCCGACGCAATCGACCCGCCTGGCGTGCCTCTCGCTGTTCTGGCACTTCTTGGACGTGGTGTGGATCGGCGTGTTTACCGTCGTGTATCTGCTGGGAGCGATGTAAATGGAACAGACCAACGCAACGGCCGCTGTCGCCCACGGCGACGCGCACGGCCACGCTGCCGGCGGCGCCGGCCATGCCACCGTCAAGGGTTACGTGATCGGCTTCGTGCTGGCGGTGATCCTGACGGCCATCCCATTCAAGATGGTGATGGACGGTGGCTACTCCCACGGCACGGTGCTCGTGACGGTGATGGCCCTGGCGGTCGTGCAGATCTTCGTGCACCTGATCTACTTCCTGCACTTGGATGGCTCGTCCGCCCAGCGCTGGAACGTGATGGCCTTCCTGTTCACGCTGCTGATCCTGGCGATCGTGATCGTCGGTTCGCTGTGGGTCATGCACAACATGAACGCCAACATGATGACGATGTAACGAGGATGGCTTCTCGCTGCATCGGAAGGGCGCCCCTGGTGGGCGCCTTTTTTATTGCCCGAAGCGGATGGCGTGTGCGGAGCAGTCAGCCCCGGCGAAGGCCAGCAGTTGCGCGCCTTCCTCCTCCAGTGCCTTCGTGTCGGCCTTGGCCAGCTTTGCAAAAGGCCGCAGCGTGAGCGTCGCCTGTTCGCCTGCCACGTCCAACTTCCAGGTGCCGGCAACAAAGCCGTCGATCAGCAGCGTCGGTGGCAGGATGCCGTTCTTGGTGTAGATCGCCTTGCGATGGCCATCGTCGAGAATGCGCGCACGGTCGGCGTGTGCCAGCAGCGCGCAATCAAGCTGGGGAAGGAAGCGTACCGGCGCCGGCGTGTCGGCAGCGGGCCGTGGGGCGCGCGGCAGGTCAAACAACTCGACGCCATGCTCGTCGGTGAAGGTCTTCAGCCGGGGGCGTAACACCTCGAACACCGCCGACAATCGCGTGAGTCCTGACCACGCCTGCGCATCTGCCACCGAGGCGGGGCCATAGCCGGCGAGATAGCGCAGCACTAAGGCCTCGGTCGTGGCGGCAGGTTCGATGGACTCGCCCAGCCAGTCGGCGACGGTGGCTAGCGTCGCCTGTCCGGCCCCGCGCCACAGGCCACGCGGCGGAACCTGTACCAGCGGCTCTAGGAACGGAATCGCGCGTGCGAGTGCGGCTGCATCGTGCTTTGGCCACAGTCGCTGGAGGTGCTCGCCAAGCTGGACGGCGGTGAGCGGGCCACTGGCGAGCGCTGCTCGGGCCGCCGCGCGTAAGGCTGCCGGATCGATATCGGCGACGCTTTTACTGCCGTTGCTGAAGGCCTGGCGCAGCATCAGCGTATCCAGCAGCGGACGTAGCGCCAGGTAGTCACGTGCGCTCGCGAGATGCAACGTGCAGCGCATCATCGCGCCGCGCACGGTACGGCGCGTCGTCAACAGCTTGTCGAGCGTCTCGGTGCGAAACCCTTCCAGCCGTGACCACAGCCCGTAGTGCGGGGCCTGCGGAATCTGCGATTGCATCGCCACCAGCCGTTCGACGGCCGCCAGCGGTGTCATGCGAGTGCGGCGTAGAAGCAACTGGCGATCGAGCAGCGCGCGGTTGAGTGCGCGGCGGGTCAGCAGCGGGGCGGGGAGCGATGAGCGAGACATGCCGTTGTTCTGAGCCAGATTGGGCCGACTGCGCCGATTGTGCCGCAAACGCCGCGCGTTCGCGCCCGCTGCGGGTCGTGCCTTTGCTACACTCCGCGGGTTCCTAATTTCACGCGCGTTCCCCCGCTTTTACGCCATGTCACAGTACGTTTTCACCATGAACCGCGTGGGCAAGATCGTTCCGCCCAAGCGCCAGATTCTCAAGGACATTTCGCTGTCGTTCTTTCCGGGCGCCAAGATCGGCGTGCTCGGTCTGAACGGCTCGGGCAAGTCGACGCTGCTCAAGATCATGGCTGGCCTCGACAAGGACATCGAAGGCGAAGCCACGCCGATGCCCAACCTGAACATCGGCTACTTGCCGCAGGAGCCGCAACTCGATCCCGCCAAGACCGTGCGTGAGGAAGTCGAGTCCGGCATGGGCGAGGTGATGGACGCACAGAAGCAACTCGAAGCCATCTACGCGGCTTACGCCGAGCCGGATGCCGACTTCGACAAGCTGGCCGAAGAGCAGGCACGTCTGGAAGCCATCATCGCCGCCGGTGCGGGTGACAACGTCGAGTTGCAGTTGGAAATCGCTGCCGACGCGCTGCGTTTGCCGTCGTGGGATGCCAAGATCGAACACCTCTCGGGCGGTGAAAAGCGCCGCGTGGCGCTGTGCAAGCTGCTGCTCTCGCGCCCCGACATGCTGCTGCTGGACGAGCCCACCAACCACTTGGATGCGGAATCGGTGGACTGGCTCGAACAGTTCCTCACGCGCTTCCCGGGTACCGTGGTGGCGGTGACCCACGATCGCTACTTCCTCGACAACGCCGCCGAGTGGATTCTCGAACTCGACCGCGGCCACGGTATTCCCTGGAAGGGCAACTACAGCTCCTGGCTGGATCAGAAAGAGACCCGTCTGAAGCAGGAAGAGTCGAGCGAATCGGCCCGCCAGAAAGCGCTGAAGAAGGAACTGGAGTGGGTGCGCCAGAACCCGAAGGGCCGTCAGGCCAAGTCGAAGGCGCGTCTGGCCCGCTTTGATGAACTGAACAGCCAGGAATATCAAAAGCGCAACGAAACGCAGGAAATCTTCATCCCGGCCGGCGAGCGTCTGGGCAACGAAGTCATCACGTTCGAGAACGTCAGCAAGAGCTATGGCGATCGCCTGCTGATCGACAATCTCAGCTTTACGATTCCGCCCGGCGCCATCGTCGGCATTATTGGCCCGAACGGTGCCGGTAAGTCGACGCTGTTCCGCATGCTCACGGGCAAGGAACAGCCGGATTCGGGCGAGATCAAGATCGGGCCGACGGTCAAGCTGGCCTATGTGGACCAGAGCCGCGATGCGCTGTCCGCCGACAAGACCGTGTTCGAAGAAATCTCGGGCGGCGCGGACATCCTGACGGTGGGCAAGTACGAAACGCCGTCGCGCGCGTACATCGGCCGCTTCAACTTCAAGGGCGGTGATCAGCAGAAGCACGTCGGTACGCTCTCGGGTGGTGAGCGCGGGCGCCTGCACCTGGCCAAGACGCTCATCTCGGGCGGCAACGTGCTGCTGCTGGACGAACCGTCGAACGACCTCGATGTGGAAACGCTGCGTGCGCTGGAAGACGCGCTGCTCGAGTTTGCCGGCTGCGTGATGGTGATCTCGCACGATCGCTGGTTCCTCGACCGCATCGCCACGCACATCATCGCCTTCGAAGGCGATTCGCACGTCGAATTCTTCCCGGGTAACTACCAGGAATACGAAGCCGACAAGAAGAAGCGCCTGGGCGAGGAAGGCGCCAAGCCCAAGCGTATCCGCTACAAGCCGGTCGTCCGCTAAGCGGGCGCGTCAGGCGCAGGCGCGTCGAGATCGTTATCGAACTCGGCGCGCTTGTGCGAACCATCGCAGAACGGTTTGTTCAGCGAGTGCCCGCAGCGGCATAGCCACACCTGGTCGCCCTCGACCGTCAACTCGCGCCCGCCCTGGGTGACGATGCGAAAGCTTCCCTTGATGTGATACGGCCCGTTGTTGCGGGCCGTAATTACGACGCCATCCACTACATCGGCCATGATGGCCTCCACGCATGCCGCGTTTCAGAACAGGATGCCCTGCATCCGGTAAGCGAAGCGTGCGGGCTTGGCGTCGCGCATGAGGGCCATGAATTGGTCCATGTCCATGTGCACGACGTTTTCGTGGTCGCCGGCTTCAAAGTAGACATCGCCGTGCGTCATCAGGCTGCTGTCGATGTAGGTGGGCATGCCGTAGGCCATGCCCACTGGCGGTACAGCGCCCGCGTCGCAATCCTTGAAGACTTCACGCAGTTCAGACTCGTCGGCCAGTGTGAGGTCGAAGCGGCCCGATTCCCGTTGCAGTTCAGAAAGATGCAGGTGGTAGGTGGATGGCAGCACGGCCGCCACGTAGCCGAGTTTGTCTTCGAGCAAGAGCGTCTTGGCCAGACGATCGCCCGGGACATGCGCCGACTGCGCCGTTTCGGTGCTGGTGTTGGTATGCGGATGACGAATCACCTCGTACAGGCAGCCTTTGTTGCGCAGGCAGCCGTCGAGGGTGCTGGCGATCGACATGGCGTCCTCCCGTGTGGAGTGCGGCCGGCGGCGGGATTGCCAGACTGCATATGGCCGCTACGCTCCAGCATAGGTCGGTTTGCGGCGCATGCAGGCAGGCCGCGTACAAAAGCAACGGGCCGCTCTTATGAGCGGCCCGGGTGCGAGGGATGGGAGCGTTTTGTGTGTGGATCAGCGATCCCACCCACGATGCCAGCCATGGTCATGGCGCCACTCGCGCTCGCGCCATTCATGCTCGCGCCACTCGTGGCGGCGCCATTCGCGTTCGCGCCAGTCGTCACGGTAGTAGCCGCCATAGACGACCGGTGCCGGTGCGTACACCGGAGCGGGGCGATACACCACAGGCGGCGGGGCATAGACCGGCGCAGGGGCCACGTAGACCGGCGCAGGCACGCCGATCGCCACGCCGACATCCACATGGGCCAGCGCTGCCGTCGATGCGCACAGCGCGGCGCCACCCAGAGCGAATGCGAGCAGTGTGCGTTTCATGATGCTTCTCCTTGACAGGTTGCGAGGCCAGGGCAGGGTGCCGACGACTTCGTATCTCAGGTTCGTGAAGCCATTCTACGAACCAGAAGGCGCATCAGGTGATACGCAAATCCTACCGATGTAACGGAAAGTTAAAACGCCCCATGCGGCCAAAGCCAGATGGGGCGCGATGTTGCGGCTCCGGTGGGTTTCAGGCGTCTGCCGGTTGCCAGGCGGCACGCTGCTCGGGTGACGACCACACCGCCAGGTGCAGTGCCGACAACGCCAGCGGGTCAGACAGCAGCACCAGCTTCTGCTTGCCCGTGAGCTTGTCCGGGCCAACTTCCAGCGCACGGCGCACATGCGCCTCACGCACCGCTACCAGACGCTTGTCGTGCGGAAAGCGCGTCGTGCCGATCGCGCACATCAGCGCGTTGGTGACAGGGTCCACGACGGCTTGGCGGAAGTCCGGCATCGGCGGTGCGTTGCGCAGGTGCTTGCGCGTGGCACGCAGCTCGCGCGGGGGGCGCACTTCCTCGGGGATCATGAACAGGCGCAGGCGACGCATGCGTCGGCCCAGGCTCACACGGCTGGACAGCACAGACAACGGAATCGACACGATCAGCGCGCCCACCACCGGCGACAGCCACCACAGGAAGCTCGGGTTCAGCCAATACACGACCGCAGCCCACACGATGCCGATGAGCGTATGCACGCCATGGCGGCGCACGGCGTCGCCCCAGTGCGTCTGCGCATCTTCACGCGGCGGCGATTTCCAATGCACCTTCCAGCCGAGGAACGCGGCCGTCACGAAGCGCGTGTGGAACAGCATACGTACCGGTGCCGCCAGCACCGAGAACGCCGCTTCCATCGCCATCGATAGCGCCAGGTGAATGGCGCCACCGAAGCGCTTCGGCCCCTGCGCCCACAGCACCAGCACGCTCAGAATCTTCGGCAAGAACAGCACGGTGGCCGTGGCAGAGAAGAGTGCGGCGGCCTTCTCGGGATGCCACTCCGGCCAGATCGGAAAGATCTGGTGCGGCTGGGTGAAATACTGCGGCGCGATCAGTGTGTGCTTGGCCAGCAGCGCCGTCGACAGCAACAGAAACAGAAACCACAGCGGTGCCGACAGATACGCCATTACCCCCGTGATGAACACCGCGCGGTGCACGCGGTGGAAGCCCGGCGCGCCAAACAGGCGGAAGTTCATCAGGTTGCCGTGGCACCAGCGGCGGTCGCGGCCCAGCTCATCGAGCAGGTTGGGCGGCATCTCTTCGTAGCTGCCGTCCAGGTCGTAGGCGATCCACACGGCCCAGCCGGCGCGGCGCATCAGCGCGGCTTCGACAAAGTCGTGCGACATGATCTCGCCCGACAACGACCCCTTGCCCGGAATCGGCGCGAGCGCGCAGTGCTTGATGAACGGATCCAGCCGGATGATGGCGTTGTGGCCCCAGTAGTGCGATTCGCCCAACTGCCAGTAGTGCAGGCCGGCGGTGAACAGCGGCCCGTAGACGCGCGTGGCGAACTGCTGGATGCGCGCATACAGCGTGTCGCGGCCGGCCGCACGCGGCGCGGTCTGGATGATGCCGGCCGAAGGCGCGCCTTCCATCAGCTGCACCAGGCGCGTCAGGCAATCACCGCTCATCACGCTGTCGGCGTCGAGCACGATCATGTAGCGGTACTTGCCGCCCCAGCGCCGACAGAAATCGTCAATGTTGCCGCTCTTGCGCTTCACGCGGTGGCGGCGCCAGCGGTAGAAAATGCGTCCGAACCCATCGAGCGCGCGGCAGATGTGCAGCCACGCATCGGCTTCTGCCGTGCGGATGTCCGGGTCGCCGGAGTCGGACAGCACGAAGAAATCGAAGTGCTCCAGATGCCCCGTGCGCTGCAGCGATTCATACGTTGCACGCAGGCCGGCGAACACGCGCTGCACATCCTCGTTGCAGATCGGCATGACGATGGCGGTGCGCGCATCGTCCGGAATCACCGCATCGGGCGCTGCACGGCGCGAGATGACGAAGCGATCCCCATGGAAGGCCAGCAGCAGGAAGCCCGTGATGGCCGTCCAGAAGCCCGCCGACACCCAGCAGAACAGCACCGCAAACAGCACGATGATGATGGCTTCGAGCCAGTCGGCGCCGTGGTACGGCAGCACCGTGCTCATCGCCCATGTGGCGGCGGCGGTCTGCGCAATCATCAGCGCCAGCAGCGTCAGGCGTCTGCGTGCGCCGACGAAACGCCAGATGCCCTTTGGGTCCGGCGAGTCGGGCGCTTCGTACGGCACAGGCTTCTTGCCGCCGTGCATCCAGCGGTCGAAGGCATTGCGCATGCGCCAGATCGGCCCGAGCACCCATGGCCAGGGCACCATTGAGCGGCGCGCGGGCGTGGGGCCGGTGTCCAGGTGGATACGGCCTTCGCTGTCGTGCTCGATTGGCGGCGCGGGTTCTGTCGCCGGGGTGGTCGACACCGTATCGACACGCGCGGTGCCGTACGCGGCATCCAGGCGCGACCCGACGGACGCATAAGCGGGGGCGTCGGCTGCGAGTGAATGCGTTTGTGCCGGGTCCAGCTGCGCGAGCGCGCGGTGCAGCTTGGCGAGCGCGGCGGCATCGTCGTCACCGGCCGTCACGCCAGCGTTACGCAGCAGCGCGGCACGCGCGTCGGCCGCCAGAGGCAGCGCTTCAAGGTAGCGCTCGGCAACGGCCTGCGCCGAGGCCGAGCCGGTGGAGGCGGCAGCGTTAGCAGCGCCGCCAGCCTGGGCGTTCAGCCCGGAGGTAGCAGATAGCTCCACGTCTCAGAAAGTCCGGTACCGCCGCTGCGCAGGTAACCGCGCAGTTCGACTGGTTTGTCGTCGTCGACCCGCTTGAGGCGCACGGTCACGCGCCAGCCGCCGGTCGCGGTGTTGGGTTGGCCGAAGATCGATTCGATCTTGCCGTTGGCATCCGCCGAGAACACCGGCTCAACCGGTGCATTGGGTGCCAGCTTGGCCAGCGCGGGGCCTTCAAAGTCGACCACGAAGGCGATCGTGTCGTCGGGCTTGCGCTCATCCGGGCGCTTGGTCGTCCAGCCGTGCGAGCGGCGCGTCTGCGTGACCCAGGCCAGCGCCGGCTTCTTGTCGCCTTCCTTCTGCCACAGCATGCGGTATTCGAGGTTGAACGGCTGCTGCGGCTTGGGCGGATTCTCCGGCACCCAATAGGCGACCACGTTGTCGTTGGTTTCGTCGGGCGTCGGAATCTGCACGAGCTCCACGCGGCCGGCGCCCCATTTGCCGACGGGCTCCACCCAGGCGCTGGGACGCATTTCATAACGGTCGCCGATCTCTTCGTAGCTCGAGAACGCGCGATCGCGCTGCATCAGCCCAAAGCCGCCCGGGTTGGTGGTGGAGAACGAGCTGACCAGCAGGCGCTTCGGGTTGGTGAGCGGGCGCCAGATCCACTCGCCCGTGCCCGACAGCACCGACAGGCCGTCGGAATCGTGCACCTCGGGGCGGAAGTCGAGGTTGGTGGCCGGCTGGTTCTCACCAAAGAAGAACATGCTCGTGAGCGGCGCAATGGCCAGCTTGCTCACGTTCTCGCGCATGTAGACCTGCGCCTTCACGTCGACCACCGTATCGGTGCCCGGCTTGATGACGAAGCGATACGCCCCCGTGGCGCGGCGCGAATTCAGCAACGCGTAGATCGTCAGTTCCTTCGCGTTGGCGGCGGGGCGTTCGATCCAGAAATCGGTAAAGCGGGGGAATTCTTCGCCCGAGTTGAGCGCCGTGTCGATCGCTAGCCCGCGCGCCGAGAGGCCGTAGACCTGGTTTTTGCCGATGGCGCGGAAGTACGACGCACCCAGGAAGACGATGACTTCGTCCTTGTACTTGGGCGTGTTCATCGGGTAATGCACGCGGAAGCCGGCAAAGCCGAGCTTCTGCAACTGCTTCGGGTCCAGCTTGACGGGGCCGTAGTCGAACAGGCGCGGGTCGAAACGGATTTCGCGCACGCCGGCCGGCGACACCTCGTTGATCTTCACTGGCTGGTCGTAATACGAGCCCTCATGGAAGAAGCCGAGTTCGAACGGCAGCTTGTCTTTGCGCCAGTAGGCCTGGTCGGACTTGAAGCGGATCTCGCGGTACTGGTCGTAGCGCAGTTCACGCAGCTGGCGTGGCAGGGTTTCACCCGGCGCTTGGTAGGGCTTGGTCGCCAGCTGCTTGGCGCGCACCGCCACATCGTTGAAGCCGAAAGCGAATGCCGCATGCGCGGACGCCAGTGCCAGCAGGCCCACGGCCAGCCGCGCGAGGCCGGCCACCGATCGCGCGCGGGGTGCGCGTTGGGTGGCGGGGGAATGGGGAGGAACAGCGTAGGGGATGTTCAAAATGAGATCGCATCTAGGCGGCGCACCCGAGGAAGGTGATGCTTTGGGCCCGCCGGTCATTCGTCTGTGCCGCGGAGATTCTACCCGCCTGACCTTTGCGAGATCAAAACCGGCAACATTTTGATAATGTTTCCGGTCAGCATTCCTCAACAAACCACGTCAATCGACGTGTAAACCTGCCCTTTTTTTGCCGTTTTGGTGCATCCATCGTCCGGCGGAGGGGAACGCCCGCGCTGTGGCCGAGTCAGAACCGCTTCGTTCGTGCCTGCGTGGCACACTCTCGGCTCTTATCCTCCTTGGAGTTCGCATGACTTGCTGGACGCGCCGCACCGTAGCGCTGGCTGTTTCGACCGTGCTACTGGCGCCTGCGACGTTTGCCGCCACTGCCGCCAAAGATGCACCTAAGGCCGCGGCCCCTGCCAAGGCCGAGTCTGACCCCGGTGATGTAGCTGCGCTGCTCGATGCCTTCCCGTTGGGCAAACCGTTGCCCAAGCTGCCTTCGTGTCAGGACGTACGCGCGAACGGCGGCAAGGATGTCGCCGAATACTGCTCCGATGCGCTGGAATCCCACGGCCGCACGCGCTCGCTGGGCGTGCCGTCGGCCAAGCGGCCCGCACTGATGGATGGCCCACAAGCGGTGCTGCTGATCGACCAGGGCAAGGTCGCCGGCCTGTTTGTGCCGACGCGCGGCGTGGATACCGAACAGCGCGTCTTCCAGGCGCTGTCCGACCGTTACGGTAAGCCCGCGCAAGAGGGCAAGGCGCCACTGAAGCTGAAGTCCGGGAAGACCGTCGACTCGCTGCGCGCGCGTTGGGCCGGTCACCAAACCATTGTGACGATGTATGCGATTCCCGAAGAACCGCAGAACGGCACGGTGGAGTTTCTCTGGGCGCCGCGTGCCGGTGCCGTGATGGACCAGATGCGCGCCGAGGTGGACCCGAACGCGCCCAAGCCGGCTTCCGGCGTGGCGGCTTCTGCGCCTGCCACGGGCAGCAAGCCTAGCGCTGGGAAGTTGCCGTCACAACAGTGAGCTTACGGACACACGTTCGTAGCCTTCCGTTACATCCCTTACAGACGCATGACCCCGGCGTCGCCTGGCGGCGCTTATAACGTGCCCATGGCCCCATTGGAGGGGTCAAAGGACGTGAATCATGAAAATCGTTGCTCTGGCCTCGCTTCTCGCACTGTCGGCCGCGACGCTTGGGGGTTGTGCGGTGTATCCGGCACCGGTGGCGGTTGCGCCTGCACCGGTCTATGCGGCACCGGCCTATCCGGCTTACTACGGCGGGTATTGGGGCGGACCGTCGGTGTACTTCAACTACCACCACCGCTGAAGACCTGACGGCTTAGTCCGCTGAGCGCAGCCCCGGCCAGCCAGGAGCCAGCGTCTGCGGCAAACCGAGCAGATCAAGCACGCGCCCCACCGTATGGTCGACCAGGTCGTCGATCGTCTTGGGGCGCTGGTAGAAGCCCGGCACGGGCGGGAAGATGATGCCGCCCATCTCGGTCACGGCGGTCATGTTGCGCAGATGTGCCAAGTTGAGCGGCGTTTCGCGCACCATCAGGATCAGGCGGCGGCGCTCCTTGAGCGTGACATCCGCCGCGCGGGCGATGAGGTTGTCCGACAGGCCGTGCGCGACGGCGGCCAGCGTCTTCATCGAGCAGGGCGCCACCACCATCGCTTCCGCCGCAAACGAGCCGCTGGCGATCGTCGCGCCGATGTCGCGCACGTTGTGCACCACGTGCGCCAGCGCTTCCACTTCCTCGCGTGCCATGTGCAGCTCGTGCTGCACGTTCATCAGCCCTGCAGGCGACATCAGCAGGTGCGATTCCACCCCCGCCGATTCACGAAGGTCCTGCAACACCTGCAGCAGGCGCACGCCATAGATGGCGCCCGACGCTCCCGTGATCGCCACGATGATGCGGCGCGCACGTTGTGCTTCGGGGGGGGCGATCGAGGGGCCGGTCACGCTGAAACGCGAACGCGTTTGGCGATCAGTGATCGACGATCAGGCTACCAGCAACGGCTGCAGTTCGCCGCTCTGGTACATCTCCATCATGATGTCCGAGCCGCCGATGAATTCGCCCTTGATATAGAGCTGCGGAATGGTCGGCCAGTTGGCGTATTCCTTGATGCCCTGGCGGATTTCATCGTCTTCCAGCACGTTGACGGTGTGCGGCTTGTCCACACCGCAGGCCTTCAGGATCTGGATGGCGCGGCCCGAGAAGCCGCACATCGGAAATTGCGCCGTGCCCTTCATGAAGAGGACGACAGGGTGACCTTTGACGATCTGGTCGATTTTTTCGTGCGTGGTGCTCATGGGGAACTCGATTCGATTGGGAGTGCGATTGAGGAGCAGCGGGCGCCGCATCCGCATTGGAAAACCTGTCTATTTTAGCGAGGAACGCTCGCCGGCGTTTTGATCCAGCCACTGGCCGCCGCTGCAGCGATCATTGCCGCCGAGGTCCTGCGCGGTGAACACGTTGGCGAAACCCGCGTCTGCGAGCAATGCACGTACGGCCTCGCCCTGGTCATAGCCGTGTTCGAGCAGCAGCCATCCGCCTGAGGTCAGTCGGGCCGGCGCGCCGGAAATGATGGTGCGCAAATGCCGCAGGCCATCGCCGTGGTCCGTGAGGGCGCCGGCCGGCTCGAAGCGCAAATCGCCTTGGGCCAGATGTTCGTCCGCGCCTGCGATGTAGGGCGGGTTGCTGGCGATGAGGTCGAACACGGGCGGGGCGTCGCCTTCGGCTAGTGCGCCGTACCAGTCCCCCAGCGCCCCCTGCACGTTGGTGGCGCGCAGCGTCTGGGCGTTGTCCATCGCCACGGCCAGCGCATCGGCGGAGGCGTCCGTCGCCCACACCCGTGCATCGGAGCGTGCCAGTGCAATGGTGATGGCGATGATCCCGCTGCCGGTGCCCATGTCGAGCACGGCGGGCGCGTCGCGCTCTTCGAGGCGGTCCAGCGCCTGCTCGACCAGCAGTTCGGTATCTGGCCGGGGAATCAGCACCGCAGGTGTCACCTTGAACGTGCGCCCGAAGAATTCACGCTCGCCCAGCAGATAGGCCATCGGCTCGCCCGCCAGGCGGCGCGTGGCGAGGTTGCTGATCTGCGCGCGGGCGGCTTCGTCGATGGCGTACGCGTCTTGCGTGATGAGCTGCACGCGCGACAGGCCGGTCACGTGCGAGACCAGCATGCGTGCTTCCAGCGCAGGCAGGCCGGCGCGTGCTAGCACAGTCAATGCATCGGCCACGCGAGCCAAGGTTTCGGGCGGTATGACAGGAGCAGACGACACAGCAGCGGCTCGGCAGCGAAGATGGGGCGCACAAAATAACACGGGCCCGGCCGATATGGCGCGGGCCCGCGAGCGGGTCGATGTGGGGCAGTGCGGTCGGGCGCTTACTGCTTCGTTGCGTCCTTGACCTTGTTGGCCGCCTCCTTGGTGGCGGCGGCCGTCTTGTCTGCGGCAACCTTGGCGGCGTCGGCGGTCTTGTCTGCGGCTTCCTTGGCAGCGTCCTTGGCTTGCGACAACACGCCCGAAGCGGAGACCTGTGCATCTGACGCGGCTTGCGAGAGCTCCACCTTGGCGGCGTCGGCGGCCTTGGTCACAGCCGTGCCGGCGTTGTCGAGGGCCTGCTTGGCGGCGTCCTTCGATTGTTCCATTGCGCTCTTCGCGGCCTGGTCGGCGGCTTCATCCTTCTTGCCGCAGGCGGCCAAGCCCAGGGCAAGCGTGGTAGCGACGGTGATGGCCAGCAGTTGGGTACGCATTGCGATTCTCCTAATCGTCATGGTGGTCGCCGCGCCTCTCGGGGAAGGCGAGCCACCGGATGCGACCGGCGGCGCACTCGGCGCGATCGAGAACGATTATAGGAACGGGTGGCCGGCCCGCCACCGCGCAAAGCTGTATCAAACGCAAGCGGATGTTACGGTGCCGGCGCTTTTTAACAATCAGGCGTCCTCGCCCAGCGCGGCGAGTTGTTCCGCCTGGTGTTCAGCAGCCAGCGCGCCCACCAGTTCGTCCAGGTCGCCGTCCATGATCGCGTCGATCTTGTACAGCGTCAGGTTGATGCGGTGATCGGTCACGCGGCCCTGCGGGAAGTTGTACGTGCGGATGCGGTCGGAGCGGTCGCCCGAGCCGATCAGGCTCTTGCGCGCGCTGGCTTCCTTGGCCTGGGCTTCGCGCTCCTGGCGGTCTTTCAGGCGCGCGGCCAGGACCTGCATGGCGCGGTCTTTGTTGCGGTGCTGGCTGCGGTCGTCCTGGCATTCCACCACCAGGCCGGTCGGCAGGTGGGTGATGCGCACGGCCGAATCCGTCTTGTTGATGTGCTGACCGCCCGCGCCCGAGGCCCGGAAGGTATCGATACGCAGGTCCGCCGGGTTGATCTGGATGTCGGCCAGCGCATCGGCCTCGGGCATGATCGCCACGGTGCAGGCCGACGTATGGATGCGCCCCTGCGCCTCGGTGGCCGGCACGCGCTGCACGCGGTGGCCGCCCGATTCGAACTTCAGCCGCGAATACGCGCCTTCGCCCACCAGCCGCGCAATCACTTCCTTATAGCCGCCCAGGTCTGACGGCGACTCGCTCACGATCTCCACCTGCCAGCGCTGGCGCTCGGCAAAACGCGTGTACATGCGCAGCAGGTCGCCCGCGAAGAGGGCGGATTCATCCCCACCCGTGCCGGCGCGGATTTCCACGAAGATGTTGCGGTGGTCGTTGGGGTCTTTCGGCAGCAGCAGGCGCTGCAGGTCGCCTTCGAGCACTTCCATGCGCTCGCGCGCGGCGCGCAGTTCGTCTTCGGCAAACGCCTTCATGTCGGGGTCGGCCGCCAGTTCCTGCGCGGTGGCGATGTCTTCCTCGGCCTGCTTCCACGCGGCGAATTGCGCCACCACGGGCTCCAGCTCGGCGTGTTCGCGCGTGAGCTTGCGGTACTGGTCGAGGTTGGCGGTGGCGTCTTCACGCGCAAGCAGCGCGTTGATTTCGATGATGCGCTCGGCCAGTTGGTCGAGCTTGGACAGCATGCTGGGCTTCATTAGGGGGCGGCAGAAGTGGATACCAAAGGCGGCTGGAGGCGGGGCGGCGCAGAAGCGCTGCGCCGGATGGTGCGCCACGGACGGGCGCATGCGGACACCGCGCCGCTAGCGCTCAGAGTGGCTGGACTGGCGGAACAGCGCCGGCAGCAAGTCGATGAGCTGTTCACGGCCTTCGCCCTGCGCGTGGTTCAGCGCATGCGTCGGGCCATGGAGGAATTTCTTGGTGAGCGCCTGCGACAGCGCTTCAAGCACCAGCGCCGGATCGTCGCCGCGCGCGAGCATGCGTTGCGCACGTTCCAGCTCGCCTTGGCGCAGCGTTTCGGCTTGCGCGTGCAAGTCGCGGATCACCGGCACCACGCTGCGCGCATCGAGCCAGTGCATGAAGTTCTGCACGCGCGTCTCGATGATGGCCTCGGCCTGCGCGACAGCGGCCTGCCGCAGCGCATTGCCCTCGCGCACGATGGCGCCGAGATCGTCCACGGTGTAGAGGAACACGTCGGACAGGCGCGCGACCTCCGGCTCGATATCGCGCGGCACGGCCAGGTCGACCATGAACATCGGGCGGTGGCGGCGCTGCTTGATGGCGCGCTCCACGGCGCCCAGGCCAATGATGGGCAGCGTGCTGGCGGTGCACGAGACGACGATGTCGAAGTCGGCCAGCTTGGTCGGCAGTTCGGCCAAGCGCACGGCGCGGGCGTTCAGGCCCTGGTTCGACAGCGCTTCAGCGAGCTTTTCGCCGCGCTCGAGTGTGCGGTTGGCGATGACGACTTCGCGCGGTTGCTGCGCGGCGAAGTGCGTGGCGCATAGCTCGATCATCTCGCCGGCGCCGATGAACAGCACGCGCTGCTCGGCGATCGATTCAAAGATGCGTTGTGCCAGACGCACGGCTGCGGCAGCCATCGACACGGAGTGCGCGCCGATTTCCGTCGTGCCGCGGACTTCCTTGGCGACCGCAAAGGTGCGCTGGAATAGCTGATTCAGGTACGTGCCCAGCGCCCCCGCTTCCGTTGCGGTGCGCACGGCGTCTTTCATCTGGCCGAGGATCTGCGTCTCGCCCAGCACCATCGAATCGAGTCCGCTGGCCACGCGAAATGCATGGCGTACGGCCAGCGATTGGCCCAGGGCGTACACATGGGGCGCGAGTTCGCCAGCGTCGATGTTGTGATGCTGCGCAAGCCAGCGGATCGCGTGCTCGTGCGCGGTGTCTTCGGGCAGGTTGCCGTCGGTGGCGCAGTAGATTTCCGTGCGATTGCAGGTGGACAGGATGGCGGCTTCGGCCGTGCTCTTGCGCTGCGGCAGGTGTTGGCGCAGCGTGCTCAGCGCGGGCCCCACTTGCTCAAGCGGAAACGCCACCTTCTCGCGCAGGGAAAGCGGCGCCGTGTGGTGGTTGATTCCGAGGGTCAGCAACTGCATGTGGGGCGGCCGGTTGGATGGGGACGGCACGAATTTTGAGCCGTGTGAATTATAACGCCGGCCCTTCACCTCGACAGGATGCAGGTCAAACGCCGAGAGGGTGAGCGGGCAAATGTAGGTTATGCATCACGTAGAAGGCGGCGCCATGCCGTGGCCTTCCGCGCCGCCTTGCGCTAAGGTACGCGTCCAATAGAACGGACACGGCACTACGGAGAATGCAATGGGGTGGATCGCGCCGCTTTGGATCGGGCTGGCGGTGGGCGTGGCAGCACGTTGGCTACATCCGACCGGCAGGCGCCTGGGGTGGCTTGCCGCCCTGCTGACGGGCGGGATTGGGGCGTTGGCCGGCTACTACGCTGGCCAGTTTGCGCACCTCTATGCCGACGGGCAGATCATGGCGTGGACCGCCGCCGTGGTGGGCGCCATGCTGGTGCCCGCCGCCTGGGGTTTGTTGCGTCGATAGCGCCAGCGTGTGCGGTGCGGCAATCTGGCGCGCCGTGTCAGCCGGTACTTGCCTGGGCCGCGCCGGCATCGCGGGCGGCCAGGTAGCCGGCCAGGAGCCGCTCAAGCCGCTTGAAGTCCACGGGTTTCGTCAGATGATCCGTGAAGCCCGCCTCCCGACAGCGTGCGATGTCTTCTTCCATGCCATAGCCCGTAATGGCAATCGACGGTGCCGCCTGCCGCTCGGCAAATACGCGCACCACGTCCAGGCCGCTGCCGTCCGGCAGGCCGATATCGCTGATGAGCAGGTCGAAGCTGCCGGATTCGGCCGCTTGCAGGGCGGTTCGCGCGCCATTGGCCACGGTGACGGTGTGGCCGAGCAGTTCCAGTACCTGCCCCATGGCTTCTGCTGTGTCGGCGTTGTCTTCCACCAGCAATACGTGCAGCCCCCGCGTGGTTTGCGTGGGTGGCATGGGCGGCGCAGGCGGGGCTTCCTGCTGCGTCAGCTCGGCCGCCACCGGCAGCATGAGCGTGAACGTGGCGCCCTGGTGCCGGCCCGCGCTTTCGGCGGTGAGCGTGCCATCGTGTTTCTGCACCAGCGCATGGGCAATTGCCAGGCCCAATCCCAGCCCACCAAAGCGTTGCGTGATCGAAGCATCGGCCTGCTCGAACGCCGAGAAAATCCGCGGCAGCGCTTCAGGCTCGATGCCGATGCCCGTGTCCTTGACGGCCACCGCCACGGTGGCGGGCCCCGGGTTCCACACCCGTACTTCGATGGCGCCGCCCGCCGGTGTGAACTTGACCGCATTGCGCACGAGGTTCCAGATCACCTGCTGGATGCGCGCGCCATCCGCAAACAGCCGACTGCGCCGCGCCTCGAAGCGCGTTTTGAGTGACAGGCGTTTGATCTCCATGTCGGTGCGCGACATCTCCAGCGTGCTTTCCAGGAGCGGGTACAGGTCAACCGGTGCAAAGCTCACCGCCAGCTTGCCGCGCGCAATGCCGGTGATGTCGAGCAGATCGTCGATCAGGCGCGCTTCCAGCTCCGCGTTGCGGCGGACGACTTCCAGTTGCGCCACCACGGTCGCCGGCAGATCCTGACGCAGCTCGAGCAGATGCACGGCGGTTAGGATGGGCGTTAGTGGCGTACGCAGTTCGTGCGACAGCACCGCGAGGAAGTGATCCTTGGCGTGGTTGGCGGTCTCGGCTTCTTCCTTGGCACGGCGCAGGGCGTCGGCGGCCATGCGCTCTTCGGTGGCGTCCCGGATGATCTTGGAGAAGCCGATGAGCTGTCCCGCCTCGTTGTGGATGGCGGTGACCACGCTCGACGCAAAGAACGGTGTGCCGTCCTTGTGCAGCATCCAACGGTCGTCGCTGATGCTGCCTTCCTGGCGCACGCGCTCGAGCTTGCGCTGGAAATCGCCGGCCTCGCGCGCCGCTTGCGGATACAGGATCTCGGCCGATTTGCCCAGGATGTCTTCGCGCGCATACCCGAGGATGCTGTGCGACGCCGCGTTCCAGGTGCGCACGATGCCCTGCGGGTCGAGCGAGAGCACGGCGTGCTCCTTGAGCGCGTTGATCAGCAGGCGGAAGTGCGTTTCCGTCTCGCGCAGCGCGGCTTCGGCGGCAATGCGCTGGCGGCGTTCGGCGGCTTCGGCCAAGGCGCGCAGCAGCACCACCGGCAGGCGTTGCAGGCGTTGCTTGATCACGTAATCGGTGGCGCCGCGCTTGAGCATGTCGACGGCGTGTTCCTCACCGAGCGCGCCGGACACAAAGATGAACGGCGTCTGCGGTGCCATGCGCCGTGCAATGTCCAGCGCCTCCGCGCCAGTGAACTGCGGCAGCATGTAGTCGGCCAGGATGGCGTCGAACGTGCGCCCGCTGAGCTGCGCGATGAAGTCGGTTTCGTTGTCGACGAGAACCGTGTCCGCCGGCAGGTTGGCGGTTTCCAGCCGCGCGCGGGTGAGCTCCGCATCAAGCGGGTTGTCTTCGACCAGCAGCAATTGCAGGTTGGGCATGGGGGCGCAGGGACTCCGGAAGAGCAGGGCTAGCCCGCGGCCTGCATGGCGCGGCGGGTGCGTGTGGACCCCGGCGGCGGTTCGTTGAGCACCGCCCAGAACACGCCGAGGTCGGCAATCGCGTCCACAAACGCCCGGAATTCTACGGGTTTGACCACGTAGGCGTTGACGCCCAGTTCGTAGCTGCGCAGCAGGTCGGTTTCTTCGCGGGACGAGGTCAGCATGACCACCGGCAGGCTCTTGAGTGAGGGTGTGGTGCGGATGTTGGCCAGCACCTCCAGGCCGTCCACCTTGGGCAGCTTCAAGTCCAGCAGGACCACGGCGGGGTTGCCGGGGACGCGGCCCGCGTAGGTGGCGCGTGCATGCAGATAGTCCAGCGCCTCGGCGCCGTCGCGGGTGACGACCACATCGTTGGCAAGCTGGCTGCGTTCCAGCGCCAGCAAGGTCAGCTCGAGGTCGTTCGGGTTGTCTTCAACGAGCAGGATGGGTTTGAGCATGATGGCTTCGGGCATGGAAAGAGCGATCAGGCGTCGCGGGTGACGGGTGCGCGGGCACCGGTATCGATGGCCCCTCGTAGCGTAGGCGTGCGTGGGAGGGCAAAGTAGAACGTGGCACCGCGGCCAAGCTCGCCCTCGGCCCAGGCGCGGCCGCCGTGGCGCTCGACAATGCGCCGTACATTGGCCAGGCCGATACCGGTGCCCTCGAATTCCTCCATGCGGTGCAGCCGCTGGAATACGCCGAACAGCTTGCCGACGTATTCCATCGAGAATCCCACACCGTTGTCGGCAATGCGCACGATGGTTTCGCTGGGGCTTTGCTCGGCATCGACGCGGATATGCGCCGGCACGCGGTCGCGCGTGTATTTGACGGCGTTGGAAAGCAGGTTGCGCACCGCCAGCTGCAAAAAGGTCGCGTCGGCGCGCACCACCGGCAGCGTGGCGATGTCCCACTCGATCTGTCGGTCCGGCGCATCGGCGGAAAGGTCACGTGCGATGCCACGTACCAGTTGGGTCAGGTCGACATCCGTCAGACGCAAGGCCCCTCGACCCATTTGCGAGAAGTTGAGCAGGTCATCCACCAGCTTGCCGGCAAAGCGTGATGAGTCCGAAATCGTTTGCAAGAAATGTCGTCCGCGCGCAGACACGTGGTCGCCTTCCATTTCGCCCAGCAGCTCTGCATACCCGGCGATGTGGCGTAGCGGTGCGCGTAGATCGTGCGAGACGGAATACGAGAAGGCCTCCAGTTCGTGGTTGGCGCGGCGTAGTTCGCCGGCGAGTTCTGCGGCTTCCTCGGCGCGGCGCAGCACGATATTGAGGACGGCGTAGCGGAATTCGGCGGCGGTCTCCAGCTCGCTCGGTCGCCACGGACGCGAGGTGTGCGCGACGTGCTCTTGCCAGTGATGCGTGCGCCCGAGCACGGGTGCGGTGTGGGCGTCGAGTGCGGGCGCGAGCGAGCCACCCGCCCAGCGCACCGTGTGCGGGCTTTCGGGGCGGAACCACAGGATGTAGTGCCGATGCAGCTGCGACACCTGCACGGCCAGCACGCCCCCGGCCTGCGGCAACAGCGCCGCACCGGCGGGATACACGGCAGCCAACCGGTCGGTATGGAAGACCTCGCGCGGGTGTTCCTGCGCCAGCCATTCGGTCAGGCGGAGGATACTGTCGGCGTCGGGCGTTGCGCCCACCCGTGTGCATTCGCTGCGCCGCACGATGGCCACGCCGCTGGCCGACGCAAAGCGCAACAGATCGGCCGGATGCTCGAGCAGGCCATCCTGAAAGTTGTCGCGATCCGCCATGGCGGCGAGCAGCCGCACCAGAATCCGCCGCAGCTCTAGCCGGTGGGCGATCTCCTCCCGGTCTTCCTTGGCTTCGATCTGCAAAGACAGGATCTGCGCCAAGTGCTCGCATGCCATGCGCACCTCGAACGGCAGCGTGCTCGGCGTGGCGTGATGGCACGCCACCAGGCCCCAGAGCCGGCCGCGCACGGTCAGCGCCAAGGTGAGCGAGGCCCTGGCGCCCATGCGGCGCATCGTTTCACGCTGGGTATCGGAGGCGGCGCGGAGGCCGGCATAGGACAGATCGGTGGTCCGCCCAGACACAGACTCCACGGTGGGGACAAGCCGCACCGGCACGTCGTCGATGTCGGCGATGAGGCGCAACGGATTGCGCCCGTACATGTCGCGGATCTCAGGCGTCAGATCCGTGCCCGGCAAATGCGTGCCCAGCAGCGACTCGTACGGTGCGTCGCGGGCCTCGGCCAGCACACGTACCGAGCCATCGCCGTCAAAGCGATAGACCGCCACACGGCCGAAGCCAGTCAGCCGGTGCACCTCGCGGGCGGCCAGTTCCGCCAGCGTGTCGACCCGGCTGACAGCCTGCAAGCTGCCGACAAAGGTCCGTACCAGCGGATAGATCGAGGCGAAGGCGCCGTCCGTCGCTTGCGTGGCGGGTTCCAGTTCCAGAATCAGCGCCCCTCGGTGCCGGTGGACGACAGCATCGAGTGCGTGGCCGCGCGGTGTGTGCAGCGTGCCGAAATACAAGGGGAGATTGTCGATCCGGTGGGCGCCCAGCGCGCGCTCCAGCACTTGGCGGCCCACTGCGCCGATCACCTGTTCGACAGGTGCCTGCAATGCCTGCGTGAGCGGCGTGCCGAGTGCGGTCTGGAGGTTTTCGCTGGCCTGGCGGATGCACAGGTCAGGCTCAGACAGGCACAGCAGCACGCCGCGCGATTGGATAGCGGCATCGCGGTCGAGCTCGGCGGAGGCATCGACGTCGGCGATCATGGGCGGAAACAGACTCATGGTTGAAGGCGGGAGGCGCCGAACTGGCGCGCCGCACTTGACGGGGCGGCGCAGGCATCTCCCCTTTGGCAGCAAGCGGCGTGCCCGCCCCCGTGCGATTGGCGCAGGGGCGCATGCGGCCGGCCGGATCCGTCACTCTGGCCGACCGACCCTGCGTGTAAAAAAGTGACGTGCGCCGGCTTCCATGTTGCAACGGCGTCCGCCGGGCTCGACGTGGGTCCTGAGCGGCGTTCGACTGGTCGGCCGCCCATGAAAAAAGCCCCGCTGTGCGGGGCTTCTTCGTTGCGCTTGCCTAATTAGACATTGAACAGGAAATGCAACACATCGCCATCCTTGACGATGTATTCCTTGCCTTCCGCGCGCATCTTGCCGGCTTCCTTAGCGCCTTGTTCGCCCTTGTACTGGATGAAATCGTCGTACGAGATGGTCTGGGCGCGGATGAAGCCGCGCTCAAAGTCGGTGTGGATGGCCGCCGCGGCGCGTGGGGCCGTGTCGCCGATGTGGATCGTCCAGGCGCGCACTTCCTTCACGCCGGCGGTGAAGTACGTCTGCAGACCGAGCAGCTTGAACGCGGCGCGGATCACGCGGTTCAGGCCCGGCTCTTCCATGCCGATGTCGGCCAGGAATTCCGCCTTGTCGGCGTCGTCCAGGTCGGCAATTTCCGCTTCGATGGCGGCGCACACGGCCACCACCGGCGAATTCGTCTGCGCAGCGTAGGCGCGCACGGCGTCCAGGTGCGGGTTGTTCTCGAAGCCGTCTTCGCGCACGTTGGCGACGTACATGGTCGGCTTGGCGGTGATCAGGCACAGCGGCTTGAGCGTCGCCCATTCGTCGTCGGTCAGGTTCAGGCCGCGCACCGGCTTGGCTTCGTCCAGCACCTTCTGCGCCTTTTCCAGCACGGCGACCAGCTTGGCCGCTTCCTTGTCGTTGCCCGACTTGGCGGCCTTGGTGTAGCGCTGCAGCGCCTTTTCGACCGTACCCAGGTCAGCGAGGGCGAGTTCGGTGTTGATGACTTCGATGTCGGCGATCGGGTCGACCTTGCCGGCCACGTGGATCACGTTTTCATCTTCGAAACACCGTACGACGTGGGTGATGGCGTCCGTCTCACGGATGTTGGCCAGAAACTGGTTGCCCAGCCCTTCGCCCTTGGAGGCACCCGCCACCAGGCCCGCAATGTCGACGAACTCGACCACGGCCGGCAGCACGCGCTCGGGCTTGACGATCTCGGCCAGCGCGGCGAGGCGCGGGTCCGGCACTTCCACCACGCCCACATTGGGCTCGATCGTGCAGAACGGGTAGTTCTCGGCGGCGATGCCGGCTTTGGTCAGGGCATTGAACAGGGTCGACTTGCCGACGTTCGGCAGACCGACGATGCCGCATTGGAGGCTCATGGTGAAAAAGGCTCTAAATCAAGGGGTTGCGTGACGCGTGGGTGGCGGCAGCACAACGGAATCCGGGGCTGTGCGCGTCGTTCACGGAAAGGCGTGATTGTAACCGGTCCGGGTGGCGGGCCGATGGGCTTGTCGGGCCGGGTCTGCAACGAGCGGAAACCCGTAACGGGCACGTTACGCGTTACGTTCCAGGAACGTAACAACTTCGGTTGCGGGGGCGTTTTTTCGGGCGTGTGGCCGGGCCTTGCCGAGCCGCTCCGTATTCTGCCAACCCAAGCCGGGAAAGGCTTGGCGGCCGTTTTGCGAGAGAGCGGAGCGGCGGCGTGCAAGCCGGGCATGCCTATTGCAGAAGTCTGGCAAACAACAAGATTCTGGAGCACAGCATGTCCTGGACCGTCGCCACCGTTGCTACTGCCCGCCAGACCGACGCGGTTTCTGACAACGCCGGCCTGTTCGCCTGCTACGAGGCGATCGCCAGCTTGTCTGAAGAGATGGTCGACGCTGCGGAGATGGGCGACTGGGATGGCGTGAGCGCGCTGGAACGCGAATGCGCGGTCTACATGGAGCGCCTGGGCCACGGCCAGCGTTCGGCTTTGTCGCAAGACGAACTGCAGCGCAAGCGCGATCTGATGATGCGCATTCTGGCCAACGACGCCCGTGTGCGTGCGCTGGTCTGCCCGCGCCAGGATGCGCTGACGCGCCTGGCAAGCGGCCCGCGCCGCTCCATTGGTGCGCGCCAGGCGTACGCGACCGTTTCGTACTACTGATCCGCGCCCGCGGGGTGGACCCGATTCAGCGGTCGGCCTGTAATTCTCCCCACGACAGCAGCACACGCTGGATGCTGCGCGCATAGGCATCGCGGTGCGCCGGCGTCTCGGAGTGGTAGGCGCCAATGGCCCGCCACGTGTTTCCATGACGCACCATCTTTTGCTTGAGCAGCCACGCCGCCACGAACACGTTCACGCAGGCGTCGGTCAGCGCATGGCGCGGCACGCCGTAGCGCGCCAGCGTGCTGAAATGGATCGAGTTGATCTGCGCCTGGCCGATATCGACGGACCCGTCGGCATTACGGTGCACCGCGCTGGCATTGCCTTTGGATTCAAACCACACGATGGCGCGCAGCACGGTCGGATTCACGCCTTGGTAGCTGCCGGCCTGCTCGAAGCAATCGCCGGTCGCATGCGCAGCCAGGCTACCTAGCGCCAGCATCAGTGCCACGCCGAGTTGGCGCCAGTTGCGGTGGACGTGGGCGATGGGCATGGCGGTTCCAGCTGACAAAAGTTGCGGGGTTACTTCTGCATGGCCACTTCGAGCTGGCGCTCGATGCCGGCCAAATACGTGTGCGAGGCCTCCGACACCACCATGCGCGGCACCGGCTCGGTCGCCTTGCGCCATTGGGTGGTCACGACCTTGCGCTTGCTGCCACGTGCGCGGGCGGCAGGTGCAGCTTCCACTTCCGCGCCGCCCCCCGGTGGCAGCATCGCCAGCGAGGGCAAGGGCGGATAGACCTTGTCGGGCGCAGCGGCCGTCGCCGGCATCAGTGCATCGGGCGGTGCGGCGAACGCCGAGGCGGCGGGTATCCCCAGCAGGCCAACGGTGAGTGGGAAGAGCAGATGGGTCATACGCATGACGTTCCTCTTAATCCTGCGTGCGGATCGTCACGCTGTACGGCTGGCTGGCGCTGACGGTCAGGTTTTCCAGGCGGACGTAGTTGGCACGCTGCGCGGGTACGCCGTTCCATAGCGCCTGGTTCAGATAGCGGAAATCCTGCGCCAGCGCCGCCACCTGGATCGTTGCCGGGCGCTTTTGCGCGGCGGCCAGCGCGCCGGCCTTGGTCAGCACGCTCGTCAGTTGCGGGTCGTGGGCGCCCAGCGCGTCGGGCGGGATGGTGAAGCTCAGCACCTCGCCGGTGGGCGCGGTGCGGGCGGTGGCGGCGGGCGCTTGTGCCGGCAATTGCGCACAGCCCGTCACAGCGAGCAGCGCAACCAGCGTGAGCGACGCGCCGACGCGTTCAGAAAAGGTCCACATGACGATGGAAAATGCGTGGATCGGACCCGCACTGTATCGGTGGGCCGGCCCGGTCAAAACGTCGAATTACCGCATTTTTATCGTCCATCCCGCGGGATGACTTGAGCGCCCGCCGCCAGGTGGAAACGGCGTCACTCCGCGGGTTTGCGGTCAGGCGGAGCAGGCGGCACTTGTGCGATGCATCTACCACATCGACGGGCCAAATATGCGCTGAGCGTAGCAATGCGCCCGGGTGACGAATACATCCCCCACGCCTGCATGTCCGCGTAAACACCGAGCGACTCCAATAGGTGCCACGGGCCTGTCGCGCCACATTTGCGCGGCCACAAGGCCGCAACACCCCCCGCCGCTATAATCGGCGCACCATGAATACACCCGCGTTTTCCTCTTCCAAGGCAGCCCCGGCGTACCACGTGGCCGTGGTGGGCGGCGGTATCGTCGGGCGTGCCTGCGCACTGCGGCTGGCCCAGATCGGCTTGCGCGTCGCGCACATTGCGCCGCCCGCGCCGGCAGCGTCAGCACCGACCGGGCCGGATGCCTGGGATGCGCGCGTCTACGCCTTTTCGTCCAGCTCGCAGGCGCTGCTGGAGCAATTGCGCATCTGGCCCGCGCTCGACATGACCCGCGTGCAGCCAGTGCACGACATGCGCATCTTCGGCGACGACGCAGCCGCGCGCGGCGAGCATGCTCACCCCGACCTGCATTTCTCCGCCTACGCCGCCGGCGCGCCGCAATTGGCGTGGATTGCTGAATCGTCGCTGGTTGAACGCGCGCTGGAAACCGCCCTGCGTTTCGCCCACACCGTGCAGACCTTTCCGCACGCCGCCACCGGCTTTGAGATGGAGGCCGAGGCTGTGCGCCTCACACTGGCCGATGGGCAGGTGATCCGCGCTGAATGCGTGATCGGCGCCGACGGCAAGCACTCGTGGGTGCGCGAGCAGGCCGGCATCCAGGCCGAAGCGAAGCCATATCGACAGCTGGGCGTGGTCGCCAACTTCCAGGCCGAGCACTGGCACCAGGACACCGCATGGCAGTGGTTTCTCGGTACCTCCGCTGCAGACCTCGCTGCCGCCGATGACACCACCCCCGCACGTGGCGAGATCCTCGCCATGCTGCCGCTGCCCGATCGCCGTGTCTCGATGGTGTGGTCTGCCAGCGAAGATCACGCGCGCGAACTGCTGGCCCTGTCGCCCGAGGCGCTGTGCCGGGCGGTGGAAGCCGCAGCGGGTGGTGCAATCGCCGCGCGGTTTGGGCGGCTGTCGAACATCACCCCCGCGCAGGGGTTTCCGCTGGTGCTGCAGCACGCCAGCCGTGTCGTGGGGCCGCGCGTGGCGCTAGTGGGCGACGCGGCCCATGTGATCCATCCGCTGGCCGGTCAGGGCATGAACCTCGGTCTTAGGGATGTGTCCGAAATTGGCAAGGTGATGGCAGAACGTGAAACCATGCGCGATCATGGCGATCTGAGGCTGTTGCGCCGTTACGAGCGCGCCCGCCGCGAAGATCTGCTTTCGCTCACGGCCGCCACGGATGGCCTGCACAAGCTGTTTGCCCTGCCGGGCGCGCTGCCCCGCACGGTACGCAACGCGGGGATGCGCATGGTGGGCATGACGCCATTTATCAAACGCTTATTGATTAAGCACGCGCTCGGTTGAGGCATCATCGGCGCTTTCGGGGTATCAGGAGCTTTTATGTCGTTTCGTATTCGGGTGGCGGCCATCGCCTCTGCGGTGGCCGTGGCAGCGATTGGCGCGGGGTATGTATTGAGCGCCGGCGCCGCCGAACCCGCGCTGGAGAAGGTCAAGGCCAGCGTGCAGAAGGCCCTGGGCCCCAATGTCGACATCAAAGGCGTGGCCAAGTCCCCGCTGGCCGGCCTGTACGAGATCAACCTCGGCAGCCAGGTCGTCTATACCGATGCCACCGGCCGCTACGTCCTCAACGGCGACCTGCTCGACACGCAGACCGCCACCAACCTCACGCAAGAGCGCCTGGCCGAGATCAACCGCGTGAAGTGGTCCGACCTGCCGCTGGACCGCGCCGTGAAGTGGGTCAAGGGCAACGGCGCACGCAAGATCGCCGTGTTCTCCGACCCGAACTGCCCGTACTGCCACAAGCTGGAGCAGATGCTCACTCAGGTCGACAACATCACGGTCTACACCTTCCTGTTCCCGATCCTGTCGGAAGACTCCAACACCAAGGCCAAGCAGATCTGGTGCTCGGCTGACCGTGCCAAGGCCTGGCGCGACTGGATGACCGCCAAGACCGCCCCGGGCGGCGCCGGCACCTGCGACACCCCGCTGGAAGCCAACCTGAAGCTCGGCCAGCAGCTCAACGTGACGGGCACGCCCGCCATCATCTTCCCGGATGGTTCGCGGGCCCCGGGCTTGATCGATGCGGCCACCCTGGAGCGCAAGTTCGCCGCGCTCAAGAAGTCGTAAATCAGAAGTCGCCAGTCACACGCACCAAGCGCCGGTTCATCCGGCGCTTTTTTCTTGGGGCGCTGACCTCAATCCCTCGATGGGTGGCCCGATTTGCCTGCGGCATCGTGCGACGGCAACGCTACAATGTCCGCCATGAAGCCGATCCGCTACACCATCGTCCCGAGCGCGCCAGAGGCGCACGTCTTCACTGTCACCGTCACGGTCGATGCGCCGGACCCGCAGGGCCAGCGTTTCTCGCTGCCGGCGTGGATTCCGGGCAGCTACATGATCCGCGAGTTCGCACGCAACATCGTGCGCATCGAAGCGTCGTCCGCCGATCGGCCTGTGCGCCTGACCAAGGTCGACAAGCACACGTGGTGGGCCGCGCCGTGCACCGGGCCGCTCACGGTTTCGTATGACGTCTATGCGTGGGACTTGTCGGTGCGCGCCGCGCATCTGGACGCCACGCACGGCTTCTTCAACGGCACGTCCGTGTTCCTGCGCGTGGAAGGCGCGGACGACCAGCG
Organism: uncultured Ralstonia sp.; assembly: GCA_966433195.1. Classification (GTDB taxonomy): domain Bacteria; phylum Pseudomonadota; class Gammaproteobacteria; order Burkholderiales; family Burkholderiaceae; genus Ralstonia. The sequence goes on along the minus strand of CBJMVH010000024.1, from coordinate 17,120 downwards.
TTGCCTGGTCGACATCCAGCCACCCGCCGGCGACGCGTACAAAGGCTGGCGCGTGGCCACTGCGCTGCGCGAAGCGACTGGCCGCATCAACGGCAAGGCGGGCGCCAAGCGCTACGGCTTCGGCTGGTATGAGGCGGCCGACTACGACGAGCTGATCGACCATCCCGTCGAAATGGGCACCTTCGAGATGGTCTCGTTCGAGGCCTGCGGTGCGCAGCACGATGCCGTATTCACCGGCCGCGTGCCGAACCTCGATCTGGAACGCATCGCGCGGGATTTCAAACGCATCTGCGAAGCGCAGATCCGCTTGTTCGAGCCGCAGACGGCCACCGCCCCGTTCCTCGACAGCAACCGCCGCTACGTCTTCATGACGATGGTGACCAGCGACGGCTACGGCGGCCTGGAGCACCGCGCCAGCACGGCACTCATGTGCGCGCGCAATGACCTGCCCGTCACCGGCCGCGACGAGACCAGCGAGGGCTACCGCACCTTCCTCGGCCTCGTCAGCCACGAGTATTTCCACACCTGGAACGTCAAGCGCATCAAGCCGGCCACCTTCGTGCCGTACGCGCTAGACCGCGAGGTGCACACGCCGCTGCTGTGGCTGTTCGAGGGCTTTACCAGCTATTACGACGACTTGATGCTCGTGCGCTCGGGGTTGATCTCCGAGGCGCAGTATCTGGAGATGCTCGCGAAGACGTGGAACGGCGTGCTGCGCGGCAGCGGCCGCCTGAAGCAGAGCGTGGCCGAAAGCTCGTTCGACGCGTGGACGAAGTACTACCGCCAGGACGAGAACGCCCCCAACGCCATCGTCAGCTACTACACCAAAGGCTCGCTGGTGGCGCTGGCGCTGGACCTGACGATCCGCACGCAGACCGACGGCGAACGCTCGCTGGATGACGTGATGCGCGCCCTGTGGGCCACGTACGGCCGCGATTTCTACGCCGCCGGCCATACGCAGCGTGGCGTGACCGAAGCCGGCCTGATCACCCTGATGGAAGACACCACCGGTGTGCGCCTGCGCACGCTGGTGCGCCAGTTGACCGAAGGGCGCGATGACTTGCCGCTGCCGGCCCTGTTCAAGGCGATGGGCGTGAGTGCCACCCGCAAAGCCGCCGATGCTGCGCTCGCCCTGGGCGTCAAGACCGGTGCGGAGAACGGCTTCGTCAAGCTGCAGCAGGTGTTCGATGGTAGCTCGGCGCAGCGTGCCGGCCTGTCTGCCGGGGACTTGATCGTCGCGGTGGATGGCTTGCGCGTGCCGGCCGGTCAACTCGACAAGACGCTCACACGCCATCGCGCGGGCGATACCGTGCCCGTGCACGTATTCCGCCGCGACGAGCTGATGCAACTGGACGTGACGCTCGCCACCGACACCACGCCGCAGTTCACGCTGGCGCTGGCCTCGGAGCCGTCCACGCTGCGCTCGGCGTGGCTGGGCAAGCGTGCGGCGGCGCGCAAGGTTGCGCGCGGCAAGTCGGCCTGACCTGCGCACGTAGCCAATGGACTACGTCCACGATCCACGCACCTTCCTCTACAGCCATTACGTCTCGCGCGGCATCCGTACTGCCACCGGCGTGATCGGCCTGACGCTGCTCGCGCTGCTGGTGATGGACCTGCAGGGCGCGATGGTGGTGTCGATCGGTGCGCTGTGTACCAGCCAGATGGACTTGCCCAGCCCCTTGCGGCACAAGTTCAACGAGATGATGGCGTGCGTGCTGTTGACCACGGTCGTCACGTTTATCGTGGCGGTGGTCACGCCGTATTCGATCCTGCCGGTGGTGATCGTGCTGGTCACCTTCCTGGCCGGCATGATGGTGGCCTACGGCAACAAGACGATGCCGCTGCAGTTCGCGGCGTTGTTCGTCATGACGCTCACCTTTACCGAGGAATTCGCCTTCCGCGAGGCGGTCGAGCACACGCTGCAGTTCTTCCTCGGCGCCATCGGCTACATGGCCTTTGCGCTGGCGGTGGCGTGGATGCAGCGCCGCCGCATCAAGGAGCAGGTGCTGGCTGAGTGCCTGTACGAGCTGGCCGTGTACGTCGAGCGCAAGGCCGGCTTCTACGATGCCTCGAAGGATTTTGACGAACAGTTCAACGCGCTCGTGCGGCAGCAGATTTCGGTGGCCGATAAGCAGCAGGTGGCGCGCGATTTTGTCTTCCGCGACAACCGCACCGCCAGCGACGGGCGCCTCGTGCAGATCCACATGCGGATGCTCGACATCTATGAGTACCTGCTGTCGTCCAACACCGACTACCCCCTGCTGCGCCAATACCTGGCCGACGCCGAGATCCTGCGCCTGCTGCACGGCGTGATCGAGAAGATGCGCTTGGACATCGAAGCGGTGGCCTATGCCGTCGGGCGCGACCGCCCATCGCCCACGCCGATGTCGTACGAGCAGGAACTCGCCGCCATCGATGCAGCGCTGGACGAGCTGCAGCACGGCCACCATGCCGTGCCGCTCGAGGCGTTCGCAGCGCTGGAAGAATCGGTCGCCACCGTGCGCGGCGCGATTCGGCTGCTGGCGCAACTGCATGCCGCGACGGCCACGCCGGTTGAGCTGTCGCAGGTGCTGCTGCGCCCCGACATGACGCCGTTCCTGACGCGCCAGAAGTACGAGCTGCGGCTGGTGTTGGAGGAACTGACATGGCGCTCGCCGGTGCTGCGGTTTGCGCTGCGCATCTCGATGGCGGTGGCCGCCGGGCTATGGATTGCCGACCACTTGCCGTATGCCTCGCACGGCTACTGGGTATTGCTGACCATCGTCGTGATCCTCAAGCCGACGTTCAGCATGACGCGCCAGCGCAATTTCGACCGGGTGCTGGGCACGCTGATCGGCTGCGTGATTGCGGCGGTGATTCTGCGCTTCATCCATTCCACGTGGATTCTGATGGGCGTGCTGTATCTGTCGACGGCGGCCAGTGCGGCGTTCGTCACGGTGCGCTATCGCTACACGGCCATTGCGGCGTGCGTGCAGGTGCTCATTCAGATCAATCTGCTGCTGCCAGGCAGCAAAGACGCCATTGGCGAACGGCTGGTCGATACGCTGATCGGCGCGGCCATCGCCACCGTCTTCAGCTACGTGCTGCCGAGCTGGGAATACCGCAACCTGCCCAAGCTGGTGGACGACGTGCTGCGGACCAACCGGCGCTTTATCGAAGCCGCGCGCGACCTGTTGCTTGGCACCCTCAAGGATGATTTTGCCTACCGCGTGCAGCGCAAGCAGTACATGGAATCGCTCACGGGGCTGATCTCCGCTTTCGCGCGCATGCTGGACGAGCCCAAGAGCCGGCACCGTGCGGTGGACAACCTCAACCGCTTCATCGTCCAGAACTATTTGGTGGCGGCGCATGTGGCGGCGGTGCGCATCCTGGTGCGCCAGCGCGCGCAGGAACTGGACGAAGCGGACACGCGCGCGTTGGTAGAGCAGACCGCCGAGGCGGCGCTTGAGAGCCTCACCCGCGCCAAGGAGCGTTTCGACCAGGCCGTGCACGAAGGCGGCTGGGGCGTGCGTCCACGCGATACGCAAGAACTGGGCGCCGCCGACTTTGCCGACCAAGCCGCGCGCTCGCGCATGGTCGATGCAGCGACCGAAGCGGATTCGCTGTCCGCCATGCATCTGCTAGAGCGGCGGCTGCAGGCGCTGCGGGCGGATACGGCGAAGATTGCGCTGCGGTGCGGGGCGCTGGGGCGGGCGTTGCGGGTGGCGCGGGATTAGGCTGCGCGCAACCTCAACCCGCCTGCGGCCTCAACCAATCAATCGCCGGCTGGTTTTGCGCCGCCAGCCAGTCACTCGCCGCCTTGAAATGCCCGCACCCCAAAAACCCCCGATGCGCAGACAACGGCGAAGGGTGCGGCGCCTCCAGCACCAGATGCCCCTCCGGCAGCAACGCCCGCTTGGCCTGTGCATGGCTGCCCCACAGCATGAACACGCGCTTGTGCCCAACACGCGCCAACTGTTCCAGCAGGCAATCGGTGATGCGTTCCCAGCCGCGCTTGGCGTGGCTGGCGGCCTGGCCTTGTTCGACGGTCAGCACGGTGTTGAGCAGCAGCACGCCTTGCTGTGACCACCCTTCGAGGTTGCCGGACGTGCCCGGCAGCTTGCAGCCAAACTCGGCTTCGATTTCCTTGTAGATGTTGCGCAGGCTCGGCGGCACGCGCACGCCGTGCGGCACCGAAAACGCCAGCCCATGCGCCTGCGGAATCTCGCGGCCCTCCACGGTGCCGGTGCCGTGATACGGGTCTTGCCCGAGGATGACCACGCGCACGTTGTCCACCGACGTCAGGTGCAGCGCGCGGAACACATCCGTCGGGAAGATCGGCTTGCCCGCCGCGCGCTCGCCATCGACAAAGGCGCACAGCGCAGGCCAGTCGGTCTGCGCGAGGCAGGGCGTGAGGAGCGCTTTCCAGTCGGCGGGCAGGGCGTTGAACTGCTCGGCCAGGGGGGCGAAGGCACTGTTGGCAGCGTCGGCGGTCTCGGCCGTGGGCTCGTCGAAGAGGGCGGCTTGTGTCGGGTTGGCACGGCGGCTCATGCCTGGCCTCCGGTGGCTTTCGCGCGCAATTGATAGCCGCGTTGGGCCTTGCTGATATCGAGCGGAGCCAAGCCGGGCACGGCCGTGCGCAGCGTGTGCGTCCAGGCGTGTAGACGTTCGGCGATGGCGTCTTCGCTGAGCGTGCTGCCGGCGGCCGGCTTCCACTCGAGTTCCAGCTCGTCGATCGGCTCGCGTGCTGGCGTGCCCGGGATGAGGATGGCGCCGGCATCCAGCGCGACCTCGATGTCGCCGCCATCCGCCGCGACGTGCCACAGGCGACGGGTGAAGTCGGTACGGAACAGCGGGGCGAGGCGGTCGGCGTGCGGGCGCACGTAGTCGGCGGCTTCCGCAGCGTTGTTGGCGGTGAAGGCGTCAACGGAGAGCGCATCGCTTGGCAGCGGCACTTCCCATTCGTGCCGTGCAGACAGGCCGCCCTCGCCGCCGTTGCCGGCCGTCTTGAGCGTTTGCAGCCACTGCGTGCCCTGGCGGCGTACGCGCAAGGCGGCGCGGTTGCGCGCCAGTGCCTGGTCGGGCGTGTCGTAATAGACGTTGGCCAGTTCTACGGCGCCTGCCGCTTGGGCGTTCGCATCCAGCCAGCCGACCAGCGCATCGTGCGCGCCAGCCGGTACGGCCAGCTTCAGTTCAATTTCGCGGGCCATTGTGCTCGGCGCTCAGGCAAACAGGCGGGCGAGTTCGGCACCCGGGTCGTCGGCGCGCATGAACGCCTCGCCGACGAGGAAGGCGTTGACGGCAGCCGCGCGCATCTTGCGCACGTCGTCCTGCGTGAGGATGCCCGATTCGGTGACGACGATGCGGTCGTCCGGCATGTGCTTGAGCAGGCCGAGCGTGGTGTCGAGCGACGTTTCGAACGTGCGCAGGTTGCGGTTGTTCACACCCACCAGCGGGGTTTGCAGGCGCAGCGCGCGATCGAGTTCGTGGCCGTCGTGCACTTCCACCAGCACGTCCAGGCCGAGTTCGAGCGCGCAGGCTTCGAGTTCGACCATCAGGCCCTGGTCCAGTGCGGCCACGATCAGCAGGATGCAGTCCGCGCCCCACGAGCGCGCTTCGTACACCTGGTACAGGTCGACCATGAAGTCCTTGCGCAGCACCGGCAGCGTGCAGGCGGCGCGGGCTTCGCGCAGGTAATCGGCGTGGCCCTGGAAGAACTGCTCGTCGGTCAGGACGGACAGGCACGCGGCGCCGTGCTCGGCATAGCTGCGCGCGATGTCGGCGGGCTTGAAGTTGGGGCGCAGCAGGCCCTTGGACGGCGAGGCCTTTTTCACCTCGGCGATGACGGCGGCGTGGCCGGCGGCGATCTTGTCGCGCATGGCCTTGGCAAAGCCGCGCGGGGCCAGCGCGCTGTCGGTGCGGTTGGCTTCGGCCTCGGCGCGCACGCTGGCCAGATCACGGTGCTTGCGCGCCGCGGCGACTTCTTCGGCCTTCACGGCCAGGATTTTGTTCAGGATGTCGGACATAAGTGAACAGGCTTAGGCTTTGAACTTGTTGGTGACGCGCACGAGCTCATCGAGCTTCGCACGCGCCGCGCCGCTGGCGATGGCTTCACGCGCAAGCTTCATGCCGTCGCCGATGGAGCCGGCAATGTTGGCCGCATACAGCGCCGCGCCAGCGTTGAGAGAGACGATCTCGCGCGGCGTGCCGGGCTTGTTTTCCAGCGCGTCGATCAGCATGGCTTTGGATTCCTCCGCATCGGCCACTTTCAGGCTGCGGTTGGAGACCATTTGCAGGCCGTAGTCTTCCGGGTGGATTTCGTATTCGGTCACCACGCCGTCTTTCAGCTCACCGACCAGCGTGGCGGCACCGAGTGACACCTCGTCCATGCCGTCCTTGCCGTAGACCACCACGGCGTGCTTCGCGCCCAGGCGCTGCATCACGCGCACCTGAATGCCGACGAGGTCGGGGTGGAATACGCCCATCAGGATGTTCGGCGCGCCAGCGGGGTTGGTCAGCGGCCCGAGGATGTTGAAGATGGTGCGCACGCCCAACTCCTTGCGGATCGGCGCGACGTTCTTCATGGCCGGGTGATGGTTGGGCGCGAACATGAAGCCGATGCCCGCCGTCTCAATCGATTCGGCCACCTGCTCGGGCGTGAGCATGATGTTCACGCCCAGCGCTTCGAGCACATCCGCGCTGCCCGACTTGGAACTGACGCCGCGTCCGCCGTGCTTGGCGATGCGCGCGCCCGCAGCGGCGGCCACGAACATCGACGCGGTGGAGATGTTGAACGTGTTGGCGCCGTCGCCGCCCGTGCCGACGATGTCGACAAAGTGGTCCGACACCTCGGCGGGCACGTCAACCTTGGTGGCGAACTCGCGCATGACGGTGGCAGCGGCCGCGATTTCGCCAATGGTCTCTTTTTTGACGCGCAGCCCCATGGTGAGGGCGGCCGCCATGACGGGCGACATCTCGCCACGCATGATGAGCCGCATCAGGTGGAGCATTTCGTCGTGGAAGATTTCGCGGTGCTCGATGCAGCGGACGAGCGCTTCTTGTGGGGTGATGGGCATGGTCGTTCCGTATTCAGTGGGTGGTCGCCGGGGCCGGGGTTGCCGGCCCTGCTTCACGCAGAGCGCCGATGCGCTCGCGCAAGAGATCGGCCTCGCACGCGGCTTCAGCCAGGTCGGCATCAGGCGTGTTGCGGGCCAGGCGGCGGTGCAGGTCGCATTCGGCCTGCCGATAGAGTTGGTGGGCGCGCACGGTGCGGTCGAAGGCCATGGCGGCGCCCTTGTCCGTGCCGCTGTTGGCGGCGATGCGGGCGCGCAGTGCGTTGCGGCGCGTTGATTCGGCCCAGGCCAGTTCAGCCAGCGCCGCCTTGCGGGCAGTCTGCACGCATTGGGGGACGTCGCGCGCCTCGGGCTGGGCAGCACGGCAGGCTTCGAGCGTACCGGCCATCGCCGGGAGGCTTGCCATCATCGCCAGCGCCACCGCACATGCGCGGCGCATCAGACGCGTTCCTTCAGGAAGTTGCCGAGCAGCGCGTGGCCGTGCTCCGACAGGATCGATTCCGGGTGGAACTGCACGCCTTCCACAGGCAGCGTCTTGTGGCGCACGCCCATGATTTCGCCGTCGGCCGTCCAGGCGGTCACTTCCAGGCAGTCGGGCAGGGTTTCGCGCTCAATCGCCAGCGAGTGATAGCGCGTGACCTTGAAGTGCCGCGGCAGGTTGGCGAACACGCCCACGCCGGTGTTTTCAATGGTGTCGACCTTGCCGTGCATCACCTTCTGCGCGCGGATCACGCGGCCGCCAAACGCATCGGCAATCGCCTGGTGCCCCAGGCACACGCCCAGGATGGGCACGCGCCCCGCAAAGTGCTTGAGCGCCGGCACGAGAATGCCGGCTTCCGTCGGCGTGCACGGCCCCGGGGAGAGGCAGATGCGTTCCGGGTTGAGCTTCTCGATCTCTTCGATCGTGATCTCGTCATTGCGCACGGTGTGCACGTCCTGACCCAACTCGCCGAAGTACTGGACGATGTTGTAGGTGAAGGAGTCGTAGTTATCGAGCATCAACAGCATGGTGGTCTCCTTCCCTCTCAGAAATCGGCGTCGAGGCCGTCTTGCACTTGCTCGGCGGCGCGCAGCACGGCGCGGGCCTTGTGTTCGGTCTCTCTCCATTCGGCGTCCGGGTCCGAATCGGCGACGACACCGGCGGCGGCCTGCACGTACAGGTTGCCGTCCTTGATGATGCCGGTGCGAATGGCGATGGCCAGATCCATCTCACCTGAGAACGAGAGATACCCCACCGCCCCGCCGTAGATGCCGCGCTTGACCGGCTCCAGCTCGTCGATGATCTCCATCGCACGCACCTTGGGCGCGCCCGACAGCGTGCCGGCGGGGAAGGTCGCGCGCAGTACGTCCATGTTCGTCATGCCGGGCTTCAGGCGACCTTCCACCGAGCTGACGATGTGCTGCACGTGGGAGTACTTCTCGATGACCATCTGGTCGGTCACCTTGACGGAGCCGATCTCGGCGATGCGGCCGATATCGTTGCGCGCCAGGTCGATCAGCATGACGTGCTCGGCGATCTCCTTCGGATCGTTGAGCAGTTCGGTGGCGAGTTCGGCGTCGCGCTCGGGCGTGTTGCCACGCGGGCGGGTGCCGGCCAGCGGGCGGATGGTCACGATGCGGGCGGATTCGTCCGCGCCATTGCCATTCGTGGAGGCTGGTACACGGCGTTCTTCCTGCCGCACCAAAATTTCCGGCGAGGCCCCGACGATCTGCATGTCGCCGAAGTTGTAGAAGTACATGTACGGCGACGGGTTCAGCGAGCGCAGCGCGCGGTACAGCGACAGCGGTGCATCGCGGAACGGCTTGACCAGGCGCTGGCCGATCTGCACCTGCATCATGTCGCCGGCGGCGATGTACTCCTTGGCCTTGAGCACCGCGGTGATGTAGTCTGCCTTGTCGAACTCGCGGATGGTGTCGGTGCGTACCGATGGCGACGTCACCGGCACATCCACCGGCTGGTGCAGCTTGGTGCGCAATGCACGCAGTCGTTGCTTGGCACGCGAGTACGCCTCGGGCTTGGACGGATCGGCGTAGACGATCAGGTAGAGCTTGCCCGACAGGTTGTCGATCACGGCCAGCTCTTCGCACAGCATGAGCTGGATGTCGGGCAGGTGCAGGTCGTCGGGCGGGGTGGTCTCGGCGAGACGCGGCTCAATGAAGCGCACGGCGTCGTAGCCGAAGTAACCGGCCAGCCCGCCGCAGAAGCGCGGCAGGCCCGGGCGCAGCGCCACCTTCTGGCGGCGCTCGAACGCGGCGATGAAGTCCAGCGGATTGCCGTCGTGCGTCTCGACGACTTTGCCGTCGGTCACGACTTCCGTATGGTTGCCCTTCACGCGCAGCAGTGTGTGCGCATGCAGGCCGATGAAGGAATAGCGCCCAAAGCGCTCGCCGCCCACCACCGATTCCAGCAGGAAGGTGTTCGTGCCACGGTCGTGCGACTGCGCCAGCTTGAGGTACAGCGAAAGCGGCGTCTCCAGATCAGCCAGTGCCTCGGCAATCAGCGGGATGCGGTTGTAGCCCTGGTCGGCCAGCGATTTGAATTCGAGTTCGGTCATGAGCGGTCAGGTCAGTGCGCCGAATAGGTGTGCGCCCATCGGCATGCGCTCGCTCCACGGCAAACGCAGTTGCGCCGTCGGAACGTTAGCAGAACATCAGCGGTGGGAACGCGAAAAACCGTGCGGTCCCGCAAGGGTCGTCCGCGAGCCGAAGGCCAACGGAAAACCGGCGGGCGGTCAGCGTTTGGGGCGGGAGATACAGCGGTGGTTCAGGCAGAGTGCGCCAAAACCGGGGAGAAACGATCAGCAGCCGTGCAAACGCTTACGCCCGAGAGAGGGCGTGCCAGGGTCGCCAGGGCCAAGCCCCCCGGTCACCACGAGCGAAGATGCGTTTGCGATTCAGAAACATGGATCGTCAGTTGGACGCGGCAGACATGGTGTTGTGGGGCTCTGCAAAGGGCCGGATCCACTCGGCTGCCGCAAAAAGTGTGTCGACTATAGCATCGGCTCCCGCGTGCTGTATAGGCTGGCCGTGGTTGTAGCCATACGGGACCGCCAGCACGCGCATGCCGGCGGCGCGGGCGGCGCGGGCGTCATTCTCTGAGTCACCAATTGCCACGACTTCGGCCGGCTGCACGTCAAACGCCTCCGCCACCCGCAGCATGGGGTACGGATCAGGCTTGCGGTACGGGAAGGCGTCGCCCGGGTAGACGAGGTCGAAATACGTGTCTAGGCCGAGCTGTGCCAGCAGCGGCTGCGTGAAATCGTGTGGCTTATTCGTCACGCAGGCCAGGGCGAGGCCCATGTCGCGCAGGGCCGTCAGCCCTTCGCGCACGCCGTCATACACGTTCACATATTGGCCGTTGATGGCCATGTAGGCGCGTTGGTACGCATCGAGCGCCTCGGCGAAGCGGCTGTTGGCCTGCGCGGGCGGCAGGCGCGCGTCGAGCACGCGCCGCACGAGGTTCTCCGAGCCTTTGCCGACGTAGCTTACGATTTCCTCGGCGGACATGTCCCCCGTGGCGCCGAGCGCCTCCAGCATCGCGTTGATGGCGGCGTGGAAATCGCCCGCCGTGTCGACCATCGTCCCGTCCAGGTCGATGATGACGGCGCGGATGGGGGTGTTCATCACGCGCCGATGCCGGCCAGCGCCTGGCGCAGCGCGCCGACCGAGCCACGGTAGCCGCCGTCCGCATCCGGCTTGCCGAACACGGCCGAACCGGCAACGAACGTATCCGCGCCAGCCTTGGCAATCTCGGCAATGTTGTCCGCCTTCACGCCGCCGTCGATCTCCAGCAGGATCTTGCGGCCGGTCTTTTCCTGATACGCGTCGAGCTTCTGGCGCACGGCGCGCAGCTTGTTCAGCGCTTCCGGAATGAACGACTGGCCGCCGAAACCAGGGTTGACCGACATGATCAGCACCATGTCCAGGCGATCCATCACGTGGTCGAGGTAATGCAGCGGCGTGGCCGGGTTGAACACGAGGCCGGCCTTGCAGCCGTTGTCGCGGATCAACGCCAGCGAGCGGTCGATGTGCTCGGACGCTTCCGGGTGGAAGGTGATCACATCAGCGCCGGCCTTGGCGAAGTCGGGGATGATGCGGTCGACCGGGCGCACCATCAGGTGCACGTCGATCGGCACCGGCTTGCCGTCTTTTTGCGCGTGCGGACGGATGGCCTCGCAGACCAGCGGGCCGACGGTCAGGTTCGGCACGTAGTGATTGTCCATCACGTCAAAGTGGATCCAATCGGCCCCGGATTCGAGCACGCGGCGCACTTCTTCGCCCAGGCGGGCAAAGTCGGCGGACAGGATGGAGGGGGCGATGCGGAAACCGGACGGATCGATGGCTGCGGGCATGATGAGAGGCGAATAAGGCGCGCGAATAGGCGCAAGTACGCGAAGAAGGCCGCTATTTTAGCCGGGATCAGCCGGTCGGCCGTGGCCGTTCGTCCCCGTGTTCGTCCCTTGTGGCTGCCCCAGCCATGCCGCACAATGGGCGCCATTCTTATTGTGGATCGACATGCCGCGCTACGAACTCACCGTCCAGGTCCGGACGCGCTATCTGCCGGAGCAATCCGAGCCCGAGCAAGGCAACTACGCCTTCGCCTACACCATCACCATCCGCAACACCGGCGATGTGCCGAGCCAACTCATCTCGCGCCATTGGGTGATCACCGATGCCGAGGAGCAAGTGCAGGAAGTCAGCGGCCTGGGCGTGGTCGGCCACCAGCCGCTGCTGCCGCCGGGCGAATCGTTTGAATACACGAGCTGGGCGACCATCAACACGCCCGTGGGCACGATGCGCGGCGAATATTTTTGCGTGGCAGAAGATGGTCACCGCTTTGAGGCGCCCATCCCCGAATTTGCGCTGGTGATGCCGCGTATGCTGCACTGATTACGATGAGGCCTTCGGCGGCTGCGAATCTTTTGGCGCTGTCCCGGTCGATTCCGAAGGCTTGGCGGTCTCTGCCTGGCGCGAAGGGTGGTCGGGCGGAGCGCGCAGCGGGCGCGGGTGTTTCTTGGCCCCCGACATCGTCCACACCACGATGAAGATCAGCAGGAACAGCGCCACGCCGGCCTCCAGGCCGAACAGCATCATCGGATGGTTTTCAAAGAATTCGCTCATGGTCGACGACGGAGTGCGCGGATGCGGGGCATTGTAGCCAAGCCCGCCGCCTCTTCGGACAGGATGGAACAGGCATGACAGCAGCAACCTTGGACGCATTGACACACGCTCGTACCGCCAATTTCCGTCGATGGGCGGGGCTGGCGACGGCCCTGGTTGCCGCCTTGCTCGCTGCGTGTACGAGCGGCCCGCCGCCGCGCGTCGAAACGTCGCAACCGCCGACGGCAACGCTGGGCGGCCACCTGGCCCCGGCCACCTGGGCCGACGTGACCGGCTGGACCGCCGATGACCTCGCATCCGCCTGGCCCGCGCTGCAGTCGAACTGCCAAGCGATGAAGCGCCGCGCCGACTGGTCGCGCGTCTGTTCTGCCGGCCTGATGGTCGACGCAGGCGACCCGATCGCCATGCGCGTCTTCTTTGAAGACAACTTCACGCCCTACCGCGTGGTCAAGGACGACGGCACCGACAGTGGCCTGATCACGGGCTACTACGAGCCGCTGCTGCGTGGTTCGCGCACCCGTCACGGCATCTATCAGACCCCGCTCTATCGCATGCCTGCCGCATGGCGCGGCAAGACGCTGCCGGCGCGTGCGCAGTTGATCCGCAGCCCCGCGCTGCAGGGCCAAGAGATTGTCTGGGTGGATGATCCGGTTGAGGCCGCGTTCCTGCAGATCCAGGGCTCGGGCCAGGTTCAGCTGGAAGAGGGCGGCATCATGCGCCTGGGCGTGGGCGGCACGAACAACCAGCCGTTCCGCTCGTTCGCACGTTGGCTGCTCGACATGGGCGAGATCACGCCCGTGCAGGCCACCATGCAGGGCATCAAGGCGTGGGCGCGCGCCAACCCCAGCCGCGTGGAAGAGATGCTCAACATCAACCCGCGTTACGTCTTCTTTGCCGAAACGCCCGGCAACACGGGCGGCCCCATCGGCAAGCTCGGCGTGCCACTGACCGATGAGCGCTCGATTGCAGTGGACCCGACATACATCCCGCTCGGCTCACCGGTGTTCCTCTCGACGACCAAGCCGCTGTCCACCGAGCCGATCCAGAAGCTGGTGTTCGCGCAAGACGTGGGCTCGGCCATTCGCGGTGCCGTGCGCGCCGACTATTACTTCGGCCATGGCGATAACGCCGGCGATCTGGCGGGTCGTATGAAGCAGGCTGGCCGGCTGTGGGTGCTGGTGCCAAAGGGTGGCAGCATCGGCGTTGCCACCCGCTAACCGCATGGGCTAGCCGCGCCGCAAATCCACCACGCGGCGCGCCTTGCCGACCGAGCGCTCAATCCCGCCGGTCGGCAAAATCTCAATCGCGGCTGTCACGCCGATCATCGATTTGATGTCGTGCGCCAAATGGCGGCTTGCCGCGTTGGCGGCGTCGGTGGGGGCGCCCAGCGCGGCCTCGATCCGAACGGTCAGCGTGTCCAGCGGGCCCTCCTTGCCCAGCACGCACTGGTAGTGCGGTGACAGCGCAGCGTGCTTCAGGATCAATTCCTCGATCTGCGAAGGGAACACGTTTACGCCGCGCACGATCATCATGTCGTCGCAGCGGCCGGTGATCTTTTCCATGCGGCGAAAACCCGGGCGTGCCGTGCCGGGCAGCAGGCGCGTCAGGTCGCGCGTGCGATAGCGCACCACGGGCATGGCTTCCTTGGTCAGCGATGTGAACACCAGTTCGCCGAACTCGCCGTCGGGCAGCACTTCGCCGGTGTTCGGGTCGATGATCTCGGGGTAGAAGTGGTCTTCCCAGATGGTCGGGCCATCCTTGGTTTCGGCGCATTCACTGGCGACGCCCGGGCCCATCACTTCTGACAGGCCGTAGATGTCCACCGCAGACAACCCCATGCGCGCTTCGATGGCCGTGCGCATCTCCGGCGTCCATGGCTCGGCGCCGAAGATGCCGATCTGCAGGCTCGATGCGGCCGGGTCCATGCCTTGGCGCTCGAATTCATCCGCAATCGCCAGCATGTAGCTGGGCGTGACCATGATGATCTGCGGTGCAAAATCGCGGATCAGCTGCACCTGGCGCTCGGTCTGGCCGCCGCCGAACGGGATCACTGTCAGCCCAGCGCGCTCGGCGCCATAGTGCGCGCCCAGGCCGCCCGTGAAGAGCCCGTAGCCGTAGCTCACGTGGACCTTGTCGCCGCGCCGTGCCCCCGCCGCGCGAATGGAGCGCGCCACCAGCCCAGCCCACGTGTCGATATCGGCCAAGGTGTAGCCCACCACCGTGGGTTTGCCCGTCGTGCCAGAGGACGCATGGATACGCGCGATCCGATCCTGCGGCACCGCAAACATGCCGAATGGATAGTTGTCGCGCAGATCGCTCTTGGTGGTGAACGGAAACTTCGCCAGATCGGCGAGTGACGTCAGATCCGACGGATGGACGCCCGCCGCATCGAACTTGGCCCGATACGCCGGCACGTTCTCATACGCGTGGGCCAGGCTGTATTTCAGCCGCTCGAGCTGCAGCGCCTGGATGGCGTCACGGCTGGCGGTCTCGATCGGGTCGAGCGGTAGGTCGGTCGAGCGGGGGCGCATGCGGGTCTCCTCTTCGGGGCGCCGTCGTGCGGCGTCCTCTTGTGGCGCAATCGGGGGCTCTATACAGAGGGCGAACTACGGCTCAGGGCTGTCAGGGCTGGGGATGACCTGGCCGCGAATCTGCGCAGACTTGCCGCGGAACATAGCGACCACCTCGCCGGTTTGATTGGACACGCGCACGTCGTACACCCCGTGCCGGCCGGACAGGACCTGTTCGGTTGCCTCAGCGACGAGCACATCGCCGCCATGCGCCGGGCGCAGGAATTCGACGCTGCAGCCGGCCGCCACCGTGTTGTGGTTGTGGCTGTTGCAGGCAAACGCGAACGCCGAATCCGCCAGCGTGAAGATCAACCCGCCATGGCAGGTGTGATGCCCGTTGAGAAACTCGGGCCGCACGGTCATGGAAAGACGGGCGTAGCCGGGCGCGACCGCCTCCACGCGCATGCCAAGCCAACGGGAGCAGGCATCGGCGTCAAACATGCTTTTGCAAGCGGCTTCGGCCAGCGCCTGGGCATCGTGGAGGGCGGTCTCGGTCATCCGGATTCCCTATTCGCCGGTGAAGTGCGCCACGCGCTTGTGGAGAAAGGCGTCCACGCCCTCGGCGTAGTCGTGCGAATTGCCCAGCTCGCGCTGCAGGTCGCGCTCCAGATCGAGCTGAGCATCGAGCGATTGCGTGGGCGCCGCGTGCATGGCCCGCTTGATGGCGGCCAGCGCCCGCGTCGGCTGCTTGGCTAGGTGCTCGGCCATCGCCTGCACTTCGGTCATCAGGATCTTGGCGTCGTGATAAACGCCCCAGATCAGGCCCCAGCTCAGCGCGGTCTTGGCATCGAGCCTCTCGCCCAGCATCGCCAAGCCCATCGCGCGTGCCACGCCGATGCGCTGCGGCAGGAACCACGTGCCGCCCGAATCTGGCAGCAGCCCGATCTTCACGAATGCCTGCAAGAAGCAGGCGCTTTCCGCCGCCATCACGATGTCGCAGGCCAGCGCCAAGTTGGCGCCCGCACCGGCCGCCACGCCGTTCACTGCGGCAATCACCGGCAGGGGGAGGGCGCGCAAACGGCGCACCAGCGGGTTGAACTGCTCGTCGATAAGCTGACCCAGGTCCGTCATCTGCCCCGGCGTGAAGTTAAGTTCGGAGAGATCCTGCCCTGCACAGAAACCACGTCCCGCGCCCGTCAAGATCAGCGCACGGGCCCGCTGGCGTTCCACCTTGTCCAACGCGTCGCGCAGTTCGCGATGCATGCCGGCGGTGAAACTGTTGAGCTGGTCGGGCCGGTTCAGCGTGATGGTCGCCACGTGATCGTGCCAGTCAAGCAGAATGGTCGGGCTAGTCATCTTGTCTCCTCCTCGGTCATCGGCTAATTCATTAACCGACCGGTTGGTCGGCTAATATTACATCCATTCCAACTGGAGCTTCCATGTCCTACGAAAACATTCTGGTCGAAACGCGCGGTCGAGTTGGTCTTGTTACGTTGAACCGCCCGAAGGCACTGAACGCCCTCAACGATGCACTGATGGATGAACTGGGCGCCGCGTTGCTCGCCTTCGATGCCGACGCCAACATCGGCGCCATCGTCATCACCGGCAGCGAAAAGGCGTTCGCCGCGGGCGCAGACATCGGCGCCATGGCCGACTACGACTTCGCCACCGTCTATAAGAACGAATACATCACGCGCAACTGGGAAACCATCCGCCGCATCCGCAAGCCTGTGATCGCGGCAGTGGCCGGCTACGCGTTGGGCGGCGGCTGCGAGCTGGCCATGATGTGCGACATCATCCTGGCCGCGGATACCGCCAAGTTCGGCCAGCCCGAAATCAAGCTCGGCACCATGCCCGGCGCCGGCGGCACACAGCGCCTGCCGCGCGCCGTCTCCAAAGCCAAGGCCATGGACCTCTGCCTGACCGCCCGCATGATGGGCGCCGAAGAAGCCGAGCGCGCCGGCTTGGTCTCCCGCGTGATCCCCGCCGACAAGCTGCTCGACGAAGCGATCCAGGCCGCAGAAACCATCGCCGGCTTCTCCCTGCCCGCGGTCATGATGATTAAAGAGTCCATCAACGCCGCCTACGAAACCTCGCTCAGCCAGGGCGTGCATCTGGAGCGCCGCCTGTTCCACGCCACCTTTGCCACGGAAGATCAAAAAGAGGGCATGCACGCCTTCCTGGAGAAGCGTGCTCCGGCGTTCAAGCACCAGTAAGAGCGCGCGGGCGAAGTGATTTAGGGAATACCCGAGTAACTGTCTCGGGTATCTGCAGGGCCGTTTTGAGGTGGCTTTTGCCGCGCAATCCCAGGCGCAGACTGGGTTTGTAGGCATTCTTCATGAACCCGTCATCAGTCCGTCATGACAAAGGTGTTGCCAAGTTCGTCAAAGGTGCCTATAGTTCGCCCCTCGCTGCAGACGACAGCGCCGAAACGAAA